>LFER01000068.1 GCA_001510135.1 Alphaproteobacteria bacterium casp-alpha6 | reverse complement strand
CGCAAGAGGGTGCAGAAAAACAGCGAAGTCCTACAAAGGCAGGGTGAGGCAAAAACCCTGTGCCGGCCCATCGAAGGCCGATGTGTAGGTGCCTATGCCCCTCTCAAAGTCAAATAAAGACCCTCAAAATAAGTGTGATGAAACCTGTGAATATTGTTCAGCAACACGCGCTTTGCCTACCCGTCTGCTTTTTCCTCTAGGATCAACCATTCTTCTTCGGCGGCGCTAAGCACAGATTGGCGCTCAACCAGCGCCTCTGTCGCCTTTTGAAATTTCAGCGGTTCTTTGGCATAAAGATCCGGCGCGGCGAGGTATGTTTCAAGCTTGGCGATTTCGCTTTCAAGGCGTTCAATCACGCCTGATAGAGCTTCTAGTCGGTGTTTTTCCGTAAAGCTAAGGCCGTATTTCTCTTTCTTTTGAGTAGGTTTTGGTGCTATCTTAATCTTTTCCTTGCTCCGGGTGGGGGTGGGGGTGTCGGCCTGTTTTTGGGCCTGATAATCGCTCCACCCGCCGGCATAGACCGTGGCTTTGCCGTTGCCCTCCATCGCCACGGTGGTTGTTGCCACGCGGTCAAGGAAATCGCGGTCGTGGCTGACCAAAAGGACGGTTCCTTCGTAATCGTCGAGGAGTTCCTGCAACAGATCAAGAGTTTCGATATCCAGATCATTGGTCGGTTCGTCCAGCACCAAAAGATTGCTTTCCCGCGCCATCAGTTTGGCGAGCAGCAAGCGTGCCTTTTCCCCACCCGAAAGGGCGCGCACCGGCGCGCGTGCTTGGGCGTCTTCAAACAGAAATTCCTTCAGATACCCCACCACATGTTTGGGCGTGCCCCGCACGAGCACTTGATCCGCCTTGCCAGAGACCCCCATTGTAGGATCGGAGGTGAGATTTTCCCAAAGGCTGCGCTCTGGGTCAAGCTGTTCGCGGGTCTGGTCAAAGACAGCGGGGACAAGGTTTGTGCCCTGTTTCACCTCGCCCTGATCCGGTGCGACCTCCCCCATCAGCATTTTCAAAAGCGTGGTTTTGCCAACCCCGTTTGGACCGACAAAGGCAACCCGATCCCCGCGTTGAATGGACAGAGAAAAACCTTTTGTAATGATCTGATTTTCATAGGATTTGTCTATTTTTATAGCATCGATCACCTTGCGCCCCGATTTCGGGCCGGAGGCAAGTTCCATGGCGGCGGTGCCTTGGCGGCGGATAATGGCCGCGCGCTCTGCCCTAAGGTCTTGGAGTGCGCGCAGGCGGCCTTGGTTCCTTTTGCGTCTGGCGCTGATGCCTTCCACGGCCCAGCGGCCTTCGGATTTGATTTTGCGCTCCATTTTGTGGCGCTGAATGTCTTCTTCTTCCCATAGCTTGTCGCGCCATGCTTCAAATGCGTCAAAGCCCTTTTCGTTGCGCCGCACCATGCCGCGGTCAATCCAAAGTGTGGCACGTGTGAGCGTGTTTAGAAACGCGCGGTCATGGCTGATGAGAACAAAGCCTGCTTTGGTCGATTTTAATTCTGCTTCGAGCCATGCAATGGCTTCAATATCAAGGTGGTTCGTGGGTTCGTCCAGTAACATCAATTCGGGGGCTTCGGCCATTAATTTTGCGAGTGCTGCGCGGCGGCGTTCGCCCCCTGATGCAGTAGCAACGGGGCGGGAGGGGTCAAACTTCAGACCCTCTGCTGCGCGCTCGACGCGGTATGCTTCGCCAAGCTCCAAACCGCTCGCGGCGTAATCGCCCAATGTGGCATAACCTGCCATGGTCGGATCCTGCTCCATATAGCCGACAGATGTCTGTGGAGGAAGAATTCGGGTGCCTGTGTCTGCCTCTACAAGACCGGCCATAACTTTCATCAGGGTGGATTTCCCTGATCCGTTACGCCCGACGAGTGCGACGCGGTCGTCGGGGTGTACGATGAGGTCCAGCCCGTCAAAGACCGGATTTCCCCCAAACGTGAGCGAGATATCAGAAAGTTGTAAAAGTGGGGTCCGCGCCATATCCGGCGCTTACGATGCTCAAGGCGAAAGGTCAAGAAAGCGCGCGCAAAAGACGTTTTCTTGCAGGCGGTATCATTCCGATTTCTACGCCGGTGAAAACATGCAGCGTGTTCATATGCGTGTCCACAACGGCATGGTCACTGACCCAGCCTCCCATCATCAGATAGGTTCTTAGAAGTGGGGGCATGCGCTGCAGAGCTTGTTTCATGTCTGGTTTGTGCCTGAGGCGGGCTGCGTATCGCACCACATTTGGAGCCTTGATCCGCGGCAACCAGCGCTCGGGCGCAAGGTGATTATCGCGCAGCATCGCAAAGGCATCGGCGTAGGTGCGTGCATCCGTGCCTGGAAAAGACGAACATCCAAAGAGCAAATCAACTCCGTTTTCATCGACATATTTTGTCATTGCACCCCATGCTACGCGCAGGACGTCAGGGTCCTTGACATCAGGGTGGACACAAAACCGCCCCATTTCCACAAGTTTGCCGCCAAAGGAATGTAGTGCTGAGAGTTCGTAATATTGCGCCGAATAGCTTTTTTCGATCTCGCCTCCGCCTTGCAGATGCATGATGCGAAAACAGCATACCAATGTGCCGCTGACACGCTCTTCGATCAGGAAATGCTCACAAGAGCTGTCAAAGGCATCACTGTCCAGGCCGGACCCGTCTTGCAATCCAAAGGCCAAATAGCGCAAATGTTGCGCTGCTGCGATATCTGCGGTCGATTGCGCCAACCGTGACACATATTTACCCTTTTGCAGAACGGCCCGAGTTTTGTCTCCGTTTTCTGGATGGGCTGATGCCAGAGCACACTCTCGCGTCACAGGGCAAACACCGCTATTAA
This sequence comes from Alphaproteobacteria bacterium casp-alpha6, assembly GCA_001510135.1. Classification (GTDB taxonomy): domain Bacteria; phylum Pseudomonadota; class Alphaproteobacteria; order Rhodobacterales; family Rhodobacteraceae; genus LFER01. The sequence continues at coordinate 116,902 of LFER01000068.1, read as the reverse complement.
TTGTTAACGATGCCATTGGGGTTAAACCCGCCAATAGAGCCGATGATTTGTTGCAAAATGCTGCGATCTCCGCCTGGAGCCTCGGTCACACGGTGTTCGAGGCGAATGAGTTTCCCCTTTTCTATGCCAAATCTTTCCACGTTGCGAAGAATTTGGTTTTTATCAAAGCTCAAGACCAGAACATCGCGCTGGATTTCATTTGGCTTCACATACCCTTTGTGATGGACGCGACTGCGGACGTAATACATCGCCTCCTCGGTCAAGACGCCGCCAGTTGTTGGCACCCCCATAACTTCAATAATACTGTCACGGGTGTCCACGCCCACGATCAAAGCATCGACGTCTTCGGCCAAAGGCATGTAACCATGATTTCGGTATTGTCCCCCACAGGCCGCTAAAGTTGCCATAACCAGAACAAGTGCAAGCTGTTTGCAAAATTGCTTCATTTTTGTCGTAATCTTCTTTCGTTGATCGATGTCTTGTATCGCCGGAAAATGCGCAGTACGTCATGTTCATAGCGTAAAGATCACAATCGAGAAAGGTTGAACTGTCAGAAATGGCCAAGCAAAGCGAGGATAAGGCGAAAATTTGCTTTTCCGATCTTAATCCAAAGAAAGTGCATGACTTTGATTTTCGTCCCACTCCGGAGATAATCCAGAAACTGGTGACAGAATTGGAGCTTTTGGGTCTTTCAAAGGTAAGATTTCATGGTCAGTTGCGCGCTGTCGGGCGCAAGGGCTGGGAATTGACTGCCCATTGCGGCGCACGGGTCATTCAGCCATGTGTTGTCAGCCTTGATCCGGTCAGCACACGGATAGATGTGACAGTTGAAAGAAAATTTATACCGCTATCCGATCCTGCATTTGATAACGACGGAAAAGACGAAGAAATTGAGATGGATCAAGATGACTCAATTGAACCATTGGAAGAGGGTGTAGATCTTTTGACTATCTTGACAGAATCGCTGGCTTTAGAATTGCCGGCGTATCCCCGATCTAAGGGGGCCGTCCTGAAAACGTCAATATTTAGTGCCGACGGCACTGTGCCGATGAGCGATGAAGATGCCAAGCCCTTTGCAGGACTGGCCGCACTTAGAGCAAAATTAGAAAAATAGCGCCGGTTTTTTAGTTTTTGCTCTTGCTAATTAAGAATATACGAGTATTTTCCGCGTTCTTAGCGAATGAGGTTGTTTGCGGGTCCTATAGTGTTCTAATGATCCGCAATGCATTTATGGAACAGAAGGGGCGCTGGGCCCCGTAATCATCGGGGTTGAGGCATGGCTGTTCAACAAAACAAAGTATCGAAATCACGTCGTAACAATCGTCGTGCACATGATGGTCTGGTTGCCGCCAATCCGAATGAGTGCAGCAATTGTGGCGAACTGAAGCGCCCACATCATGTTTGCGCTGCCTGTGGACACTATGGTGACCGTGAGGTTGTGTCTTTGGCCAGCGATATTGATCTGGACGAAGACGCCGCCTAACCCAGTCTGGGCGGTATAGTGGATGCAAGGTTCGGCGAATCAGAGAGAAAGATCGAATCAGCGGACCGTGCTGAGTATTGATGCGATGGGTGGGGACAAAGGTCCTGAACCCATCGTCGCCGGTATGAGTGCATCTGCGAAAAAGAACAAAGATTTACATTTCATCCTTCACGGCCCAACAGAGCAGCTTGAGCCGCTCGTAAAGCGTCGCAATGTGCTTCAAGGTCGCTGTGAGATCAGGCATGCACAGGCCGCAGTGTCGATGACGGACAAGCCGAGCCAAGTGGCGCGGCACGGTAAAGACACGTCCATGTGGTCAGCCATCGAATCGGTCCGCAATGGGGAGGCAGAGGTCTGTGTGTCCTGCGGCAATACTGGCGCTTTGATGGCGCTGAGCATGATAAGACTGCGTAAATTGCCTGGTGTGAACCGTCCGGCGATTGCTGTGCTTTGGCCATCAAGAAATGAAGTGGGGTTCAACATCATGCTTGATGTCGGTGCCGACGTTCGAGCAGATGCCAATGATCTCATGCAATATGCGTTGATGGGGGTATCTTACGCCCGAAACGGCCTAGAAATCAAAACTCCTCGCGTGGGTCTGTTAAATGTGGGAACAGAAGAACACAAAGGTCGACCAGAGCTGCACGAAGCGCACGGCTTGATTTCACAGTATGAAGCACGCGGCGAATACTCATTTGTCGGGTTTGTTGAAGGCAGCGATATTCCACGCGATAAGGCGGATGTGATTGTGACGGATGGGTTTACGGGTAATGTTGCTCTTAAAACCGGGGAGGGAACCGCATCTCTGATTGCGGATTTGCTCAAACAGGCGTTTGACTATTCACAATTTTCTCGTTTGTCAAAATTTCTGGCGATGACCTCTCTGCAACGTTTTCGCAAGCGGATCGATCCACGGCGGGTCAACGGTGGCGTATTTTTGGGGCTGAACGGCACTGTGGTCAAATCGCATGGGTCTGCAGATGAAACCGGTGTCAGCGCAGCAATCGGGCTTGCGGTGCGTCTTGTGAAATCTGATTTTTCCCAAAAAATTGCGGCACGGGTTGCGTCGGTGCATCCTATAACGCAGGATGCAGAACAAAATTCGCTACGAGGAACGGAATAACCGATGGCGCAACGGGCAGTGGTCAAGGGTGTGGGACATTACCTTCCCGCAAGGGTCGTCGAAAACAAGGAATTCGAAGTAAGCCTCGACACCTCAGATGATTGGATCACGTCCCGTTCAGGAATAAAGCGGCGTCATTTTGCAGCTGAAGGGGAAAAAACGTCAGACATGGCAATTGCAGCAGCGCAGGCAGCACTTGCGGATGCTGGCCTCACGCCAGAAGACATTGATGCGATCATCTTGGCCACTTCAACGGCTGATTTGACGTTTCCCTCCGCAGCAACGATGGTGCAAACTGGGCTCGGTATGACGCGTGGCTTTGCCTACGATGTGCAGGCGGTTTGTGCGGGATTTGTCTATGCTTTGTCTACGGCCAATGCGCAGATCATCTCTGGACAAGCAAAGCGCGTTCTTGTGATTGGTGCCGAAACCTTTAGTCGTTTAATGGATTGGACAGACAGATCCACTTGCGTTTTGTTTGGGGATGGTGCTGGGGCTTTGGTGCTGGAAGCTGCCGAAGGTGAGGGCACATCGAAAGATCGCGGTATTCTTTCAATGGATCTTAATTCTGACGGAAGCTACCGAGATATCCTTTATGTTGATGGGGGGGTGTCGACAGGGAAGACAGGATATCTGCGCATGGAAGGCAAAGAAGTCTTTCGCCATGCCGTTGAAAAGCTCTCGGAAACGGCCGAGACAGCGATGGCGCGCGCTGGCGTGGGAGCTGACGAGATTGATTGGGTCGTCCCACATCAGGCCAATATTCGCATCATAAATAGCACAGCGCGTAAAATGGGTGTGCCGATGACCAAAGTTGTCACAACTGTTCAGGATCATGGAAATACCTCTGCGGCGTCAATTCCATTGGCTCTGTCCGTAGCAAAGCAAAACGGGCAACTTAAAGAAAACGACCTTATCGTCACTGAGGCAATTGGTGGAGGTTTGGCCTGGGGTGCTCTGGTTATTCGGTGGTGATACACAAAAAAGCTAACAAATTCTTACAAAGCTTAAAAATACTCGCTCAATGACAGAGCATTCATATTGACTTACAAAAGACCGAAGTTTTAAGGTCACATAAAAACGGGGGGAACGGACTATGAGCGATAAAACTCTGACGCGTATGGATCTGAGCGAGGCGGTGTTTCGCGAAGTTGGCCTTTCGCGCAATGAAAGTGCTGATTTGGTCGAAACGGTTTTGGAGCTTATGTCTTCAGCTTTGGTGCGCGGCGAACAGGTGAAAATATCTTCGTTTGGCACCTTCAGTGTAAGAGATAAAAACGCACGTGTGGGTAGAAACCCCAAAACTGGCGAAGAAGTCCCTATTACGCCGCGGCGGGTGCTGACATTTCGTCCCTCTCATCTCATGAAAGAACGGGTTGCGGCAGGCAACAAGTCTTGAGGTGACCCGTGACTAAATCTGCTGACGCATTCCGCACCATTAGCGAGGTCGCAGACTGGCTGGATACCCCGACCCATGTTTTGCGGTTCTGGGAAAGCAAGTTTTCTCAAATCAAGCCGGTCAAAAGGGCTGGGGGCCGTAGATATTATAGACCACAGGACATGCTGCTTATTGGTGGTATCAAAAAATTGTTGCACCATGATGGGCTGACCATCAAAGGCGCGCAAAAAATACTGCGCGAACACGGGCAAAAATACGTATGTTCCCTGTCGCAACCCTTGGACGTTACAAAGGTTCCTTCAGAAGAGGTCACGCTCACAAGGCCTTCAGGGGATGAGCGAGTAAATAAAAAGCAATCTGGCGGGGCTGAACTGGATTGGAAGCCAATGGGCCTTACGTCCATAGCGAAGGATCTCGGGCCCGAAGGTCAGATGATCGAACCGGATCCGAAAGAGCGAGAGCTTCCAGATGTCGCATTGGAAAAACTTCATGCTTTGGAAAAAACCGAAGAAGAGGTTTATGAAACAGACATAGCGGCATTACTGCCTGACAATGGGTCCAACCTGTCGATTGCCTTGGATGAGGGGGCAGTGGAAGACGCACTCTCCGCAGTGGAAGATCAAAAGGATCAAGGCGCTGCTGCTACACAAACCGCATCTACGATCTCTGAGAAACCGACAACCTTTGCCAAAAAAGCAAAGAAAAAATCTGCAAGCTTGCTCGATGATGACCAGCCCATGTTAAATTTCTGGGCGGATGATGAAGTTGAACAGGATGCGGGGAACGCCGACACATTGGACGACGCGGTTGACCAAAGAGATGAGCTGCTTGAAGACGGGGATATAGGAGCGTTTCGTTCAGCCGCCGAATTCGCGGACGCCGTGCCCGTCGATGAGGTGTCAGAACAGCGCTCTTCCCCAACAGATGAAGAGAGCGAGCAAGACATTGACGCCGCGACGAGGGATACGGCCGAACAAGACGACGGTTCGGAGCATATGAGCGTTATTCAAACGGCTAGGGATGATTCCGTAGACACAGTTGCACAAAATCGTAAGGTTCTCCCCAATCGGGTGTCCATTGAAAATCACCTTGCGAGTACGCCTTCGCTTAGCCCTTTGAAATCAAAGGTGTTAAAAACCAATCTTTCCAATTTGGAAAAGGCCATTAGAAACCGGCGCAGTAAGTTGTGACACTGACCGCGTGCAGGCGTGAATTTAAATCAGATGTGCAAAATGCCTTTTTGGACTTGCTCATTTGATCAGATTTAGTAAGACAACTGGGAATATTCGGGCTATAGCGCAGCCTGGTAGCGCGTCCGTCTGGGGGACGGGAGGTCGCAGGTTCGAGTCCTGCTAGCCCGACCAAATATATAAAACGTCCGCTTGCCGTGACGGCAACGGACGTTTTATGCATGAAGGCGCATCAATATGCAGATAACAGGCATCGCTGACGGCGTACTTTCAGATCGCCAAATGGGCATGATGATTGAGACAGGTCAAATCACGTCCGAATGGGATATCGAGGAAGGACAGGTGCAGCCCGCATCGCTTGACCTTAGACTTGGGGCCAAGGCCTATCGGGTGCGTGCGTCCTTTTTGCCAGGAAGATCCGCCACAGTTTCAGATCGCCTCAATGAATTTATGATGCATGAAATGGACTTGCGCGCGGGGGCGGTGCTGGAAAAGGGTTGTGTTTATGTTGTGCCGCTGCTGGAAGCTCTGAATTTACCCAAAGAAATTAGCGGAGCAGCTTCGGCCAAATCCTCTATCGGTCGGCTGGATTTATTAACCCGCGTGATAACGGATCAGGGTGTGGAATTTGATCGTGTTCCTGCGGGATACTCCGGCCCGCTATTTGTTGAAATCTGCCCGCGGTCGTTTTCAGTTGTGGTGCAAACCGGTCAGATGTTGAACCAGATTATTTTTCGACTGGGTCAGACAATGCTCACGGACGAAGCCCTTGAAGATTTGCACCGTCAAACTCCGATTGTTTCAGGGAATGCAGTGATTTCAGAGGGGTTGGGGTTTTCGGTTGATCTAAAACCGCCGCAAGGCGATTTGGTTGGTTATCGCGCCAAACCTCACACAGGTGTAATTGATCTATCGAAACTAAATTTTTATGAACCCTCTGAATTTTGGGAAGAGATTCGCACGGATGAGGGCCGTATCATTCTTGATCCGGGTGCATTTTATATTCTTGTCAGTCAAGAGGCGATCACCATTCCTCCAAATTGTGCTGCTGAAATGGCCCCATATTTGGCAATGGTTGGAGAATTTCGAGTGCATTATGCAGGTTTTTTTGATCCGGGCTTTGGCTATTCTTCCAGCGGAGCGGGATCGCGGGGCGTGCTTGAGGTGCGCTGTCACGAAGCCCCCTTTGTTCTTGAACATGGTCAGATCGTGGGACGATTGGTCTATGAAAAGATGAGCGAAATTCCTCAACAGCTTTATGGAATAGATATTGCGTCCAATTATCAGGGACAGCGCTTAAAGCTGTCTAAGCATTTTAAAAACGGTTGATTTTCCGTGCAATTTTCACTGCTTGATCAGCGCGTTTTTTGTTTTCAGCCGTCCATGGGTTCTGAGTTTATTTACCAGCGGCTTTGTTGCGCTTTTCGTGACGCTGCCCCATTTTGTTGACAACCCCATTGATGCCTCCTTGGACGAGATGGCGTAAAACCATCCGAGTGACCATCGAAATTAAACCATTTACATTCATTCTTTACCTCATAGAGCTTACAGGCTGTGCGGCAGTTGCGCAGTATCCGCACAAATACGTCAAAACCATGACCAAATCGTAATAATTTGCAGAACCTTGTTCTACGGGCTCAAGTGCTGCGGCTTTGTCTATCCAACGATTTTAAAAGTTCGATTTGCTCTTTCTGTCTGCCCTGATGCACAGAGTATCCATCAAGGGTACTGCCGGACACCGGATGGCAGGTCTCGACTTATTTTAAAAAAGGAGACAGACGAATGGTAGACGCAACTGACCGCGCTTTTTTGGGGCACCATACTCAAGGGATCGGGTACGAACCGACCTATAGCGGAGCGACCAGTTTGTTTCGAAGACCATATTCACGCGACCTTGAAGGCGTAGATATTGTCGCATGGGGCGTTCCTTATGATCTGAGCGTGACAAATCGCCCGGGCTGCAGGTTTGGGCCACGCGGCATCAGGGCTGCATCAACGAATGTTGCTTGGGATGGTGGGCCTTGGTTTTGGGATTTTGATCCTTTTGAAATCTTGCGAATGGTGGACTACGGCGACTGTTCCTTTGATCCGGGGTTTCCGACAGAAATTCCTGAAGTCATTTATAAAGAGGCAAAAAATATCCTCATCAGTGGCGCTTTTCTTCTGACTATGGGCGGAGATCATATGATCACTTACCCCATCTTGAAAGCGCAGGCGGAACGCTTTGGACCCATTTCATTGATACAGATTGATGCGCATTCGGATACATGGGAAGAAAGCACAAAACGCTTTGATCACGGTTCCATGTTCTTTCATGCGGCCCAAGAAGGTATTCTAGATCCGGAACATTCCATTCAAGTCGGCCTGCGTAGTTTTAACCCGAAATCGCACGGTTTTCACCGTTTAAGTGTGGAATTTGTCCATGAAATGGGCGTTGCCGCGACAATTGAAGAGATTGAAAAGGTTGTCGGGGATCGCCCAGCCTATCTCAGTTTTGATATTGATGCGCTGGATCCGGCCTTTGCACCGGGAACTGGCACACCGGTCAGCGGCGGGTTAAGCAGTTGGCAAGCCATCTCATTGATCCGCAAACTCTCCGGCGTAAATTTGATCGGTGCGGATTTGGTTGAGGTGTCTCCCCCCTTTGATCACGCAGAAATCACATCTCTTGCGGGGGCGACACTGTTGATGGAAATGGTTTGTCTGATTGCTTCTGGCTGGACACAAGAAGAAGGTTAGGCGCTCAAGGCAGTTGCCACTGGGGCCCCGGAATTCGATGCCCTCAGTTTTCGCCGTTTGGCAATGGTTTGAATAACGACCACCGCATCCTGTGGTGGCGTTTTTGGCAGCCTGTTGTAAGCACTCCCGTCGGTCTCGCGCGCCAGCATTTCATTGCTGATCATAGTGCGACGCAGTGTTGCGGGATCTTGGAACAGATGTTCGTTATTCAGGCAGGCATTGACTTCTTTTTCCGAAACAGGCCGTTGCGTAGGCATCACTGACCACAATGCCCAAAGCGCGAGCGTTTGCACCCCCCGTTTTGCTGGCCATTGCCTGAGCCGTCCTTTTGCATCAAACTGCGTCAGAGTGCGCTCGACAAGGCGTGCATCTTTGCTTGGCGTGTCCTCGTCTTTCTTAAGCCGGCGTGTTGCGGCCGTTGAGGCGCGCAAATGTTGGACATTCTGATATCCGGCGGCGCGGGCAATCATGTTCATCAATGTCAAATGCGAATGACGATCAGTTTTCAATTCTCGCGCCAAAGCGCGAGTAAAATCACTGAGATCAGAAAGATGGAGGGACAAAGGTGTTTTTGACATGCGTTTTCCATATGGGCGTTGTGCCAGATCGCTTGTCGCTGTCTTCACGAATGACGCCCAAAGTATGCGTTGTCATCGTATAGTATCTGGCAGTTTTAGCACTCAAACTGAGCAGCGACGTCTTGGATTCTACCAACCATGGAAAAGGCTATCAGGTCGGCTGATCTTCTTCAAGCTCAGGTTGGGGCTCGATAAAATATCCCGCATCTTTCGTGCCGTGGAGATCAATTGCCTTGTTGGAAAAGCCCATATGTCTCATCTCAGTCAAAGAGATGGCACGATAATTATTCTTCGAACATTTCGCTTTGACCCTCGTCGCCTGCCTCGATGTCCTCCTCTGCAGTTTCAGAAAGAGGTCCTAAGGCAGGTTGGCTTTCCAAAAGCCCAGCGGCACGGAGTTCTTTAAGACCGGGCAGGTCGCGCGCACTTTCCAGACCGAAATGATCCAGAAATTCCTGCGTCACCACAAAGGTCACAGGGCGCCCAGGGGACATGCGGCGGCGGCCAAACCGAATCCATTCTAATTCGATTAATTGATCAATTGTGCCACGCGATACGCTGACCCCACGAATTTCTTCGATTTCGGCGCGGGTGACGGGTTGATGGTAAGCAACAATCGCCAGTGTTTCAATCGCAGCACGGCTCAATTTGCGGGTTTCCACCATTTCCTTTTGCATCAAAAAGGACAAATCAGCGGAGGTCCGGATCGCCCAGGCATCTCCGACTTTGACCACATTCACACCACGCCCTTCATAGCGTTTGCGCAAATAAACCAAAGCTTCGGCCGCGTCACACCCAAAGGGCATCCGATCATTCAGCGCCTTAACTGTCATGGGTTCTGCCGTTGCAAATAGGATTGCTTCGACCATGCGTTCCTGTTCATTGATCGGGGGGGCTTCGAAAAGGGTTTCTTTTGCGCCCTCTTGGTTATTTTCCTGCGTCGGTGTCATCCGGGGGTCTTTCTTTTCAGTTCAATACGCCCAAAAGTGTCAAACTGTCGTAATTCAACATGACCGGATTTTGCAAGTTCAAGGGAGGCTGCAAAATGGGCGGCGGTTGCGGCGCGTCTGCGCACCGGATCAAGGCGCCATTCTTTGGGAATATAACTTGCCAGATCCGTCCATTCGCCGGCAAAGCGGATCAGGTGGCGCATTTTGTCCAGCGCCTCTTCCAGGGTAAAGACATTTTCACGATCCATCACAAAGGGGCGAAATTCGTCGCGTGTGCGCACCCGCGCGTAGCCTTGCATCAAATCCAAGAGGCTGGCGGTATAGGTCACGCGGCGAACCATTTCGTATTTTTCAGGCAAACCCCTGACAAAAAAGTCTCGCCCCTTTTGATCCCGCGCCATGAGTTGGGCGGCGGCATTTCGCATTGCCTGAAGCCGTTCCAATTGAAAGGCAAGGTGGGCGGCAAGCTCTTCTGCCGACAGACCTTCATCCGTCGCATCCGGCGGCAGCAGAAGGCGGGATTTCAAATAGGCCAGCCATGCCGCCATAACAAGATAATCTGCAGCCAGTTCGATCCGCAGTTCTTTGGCTTTTTCGATAAAGGCAAGGTATTGCTGCGCCAGTTTAAGCACCGAGATTTTGAGCAGATCTACTTTTTGAGTTCGGCTGAGCGTGAGAAGGAGATCAAGCGGTCCTTCAAAACCTTCGAGATCAACAACAAGTTCTTCTGCTGAGAGGCGTTCAGCAACATCAAGGCTTTGTGTGAATGTTGACGGGTTTTCAGTCATTCTGGCTCAGATTTGGGACATCGCATCAAGCTGCGCTGTGAAGCGGGATATGTCAACCTCTCTCTGGGCGAGGGTTTCGTGCAAATTGATCACTTTTGCCGCGCGTTCACGGGCTTTGAGCGTCATCAGGCGTGCGGCCTCTGCAACGTCTTGCATTTCGTCTAGGTTGCCGTTGCAATGTAGAATTATATCACAACCCGCTGCGATCGCAGCGCTGGCGCGGTCCTTAACGGTGCCGCCAAGTGCCTCCATTGATAAATCATCGCTCATGAGCAGACCATCAAACCCGATCGAGCCGCGGATTAATCTGTGGACGTCAGGGGATATAGTGCCAGGCCGTTCTGGATCAATTGCCTCATAAATCACATGGGCGGTCATCCCCATCAAGAGCTGATTGAGCGCGCGAAATGGTTCAAAATCAACCTGCTCGAGCCTGTCCAAAGTGACATCTGTATGTGGGGCTTGCAGGTGACTATCCAGCTCTGCCAAACCATGACCTGGCATATGTTTCATTACAGGAAGCACACCACCCTCCAAAAGCCCCTGAGCGGCGGCAAGGGCCATTTCGCTCACAATCTCTGCGCTCTGACCAAAGCAACGGTTTTTCAAAACCGGATGCGTCCTGTCTCTGGCAACATCTGCGGTAGGGATACAGTTGGCGGTGATGCCAAAGCTTTTCAGTTCGTTCGCGATTACAGCGTATCGTGCAAAGATGATGTCTCTTGCCTGTGCGCCAGCCTCCAAAACATGATCCAAAGGCGCTGGCCATTCCCGCGCAAGGGGCGCACGCAGCCTTTGCACGCGACCGCCTTCTTGGTCAATGAAGATCGGTGCATACCAACCCACCGCCGATCTTAGAGCATCAGTCAGGGCGCTGAGTTGATCCTTGCTTTCGATGTTTCTTGCAAACAGGACAAAACCAAAAGGATCACAGTCCCGATAAAAATCTTTTTCGCTGTCACTTAGTCTGGTAGCGGCACAGCCAAGAATATAGGCACCTTTGCCTTGCGAATGATTTTTGTTCACCGGACGGTCACTGGAATACAGTCTGCGTTACTGGCCACAAGGAGGGCACAAAAGCGGCGTGCATCGTTGAGGTCGGCAAAACCATCGGCCCGCAAACGGTAAAAAATACGTCCTCCCCGATCGGCCCGCTGGATTACGCGAGAGCGTTCCGCCATGAAACTTGGAAATTTCTGGCTTAAGCGCATCCACTCTGTGCGAGCGATTGCTTCGCTGTCAAAGGCACCAAGCTGAACAAGCGCTGTTCCAGCCGGGATATTTTCAGGAGCGATTTCTTGCACACTGGCAAGTTCAACGCTATTTGGCGCTGGAGATATATCCGAAGGACGCGCTCTGGGACGCAAAGAAGCTGCGCTTTGTCTTTCGTCTTCCGCCTCTTGCTCAATTTCGCCGCTCAGCGCCAGTCGAAGCGCATTTTCAACCTGATTGCCATCTATCTGAACGTCGGCGATACTTGGCTCAGGGCTGTCACCAACAATTTCGTCTGCAAGCACATTCATATCCAGCGAAGTTGTTTCAATATTGGATACTCGAAGGGCCTCGGTCGCTTTTTGTTTCAGCTCTTTTGAGGCGAGATCATCTGTCACCAGTACGACGGGGCGGGGGGCAAGCGTGACCTTTTGCGGGTTGGTAACGCTTCCTTCTTCTGCCACGGCATTTACCGATAGCCCCTGATTTTGCGCTGAAGTCCCTCCGGGATCTTCTGGGGCGATCCGCATCGGGTCCGAGGAGGCCGCAATCACCGGAATTCCTGACACATCGCGCATTATCAGCTTGTATGCCCAGACCCCTATCCCAATCGCGAGAGCCAAGCTTAAAAAGGCGCCTATAAATTGCGCTATCAGCGCAAACCCGGGACCCTCAGTCGGGTGCTCAGGATACGCCTCTGGGGAGGACATGTCTGATGTCCCATAACCTTGTGCCATACTGCCCTCCGTTGTCGACCAGATATCGTGATCGCACGGTTTTTTCGCCTCTTACCTGCATGGCAGCGCTTTATATTAGCGCATTTCCTCTGCAGGCGTTACACCAAGAATACCAAGACCTGCGGAAATAACAACACAAACAGAGCGCACAAGGGCGATTTTTGCCGATGATGTGGCCTTATCGTCCTCTTGCAAAAAGCGCAAACTGGGAATTTCGTTTCCTTTGTTCCACAAACTGTGCAGGTCACTTGCCAATTCGTACAGGTAGAAAGCAATTCTATGCGGTTCATTTGTGCGGGCCGCAATTTCCACAAGCCGCGGCCATTCTGCAACTTTTTTCACAACTGCGATTTCGCTGTCATGCTGGACAGAGGTCAGATCCGTCATGGAAAGTGCAGCATCTGAAACATCAATTCCAAGATCCGCTGCCCGGCGCATCACGCTGCACCCGCGTGCGTGAGCATATTGCACATAGTAAACGGGGTTTTCACGGGATTGTTCGAGCACCTTGTCAAAGTCAAAATCAAGCGGCGCATCGTTTTTCCGTGTCAACATGACAAAACGGGTAACGTCCGCTCCGACGTGCTCCACCAAATCCCGCAGTGTCACAAAATTGCCCGCACGTTTGGACATTTTGAACGGCTCGCCGTTCTTGAACAGCTTCACAAGCTGCATCAGCTTAATGTCCAGTGGCACATTTCCACCAGATAGCGCAGAGACCGCTGCTTTCATCCGCTTTACATAACCACCATGATCGGCGCCTAAGATATCAATCAACTGGTCAAAGCCGCGGTTCACTTTGTCGCCATGATAGGCGATGTCTGGCGCAAAATAGGTCCAGCTGCCGTCTGATTTCATTACGGGGCGGTCTACATCATCCCCGTGCTCGGTGGATTTGAACAGGGTTTGTTCCCGAGGTTCCCAATCTTCTGGAGTTTTGCCCTTCGGAGGTTCAAGAACGCCTTCGTAAATCAGGCCATCTTGCCTTAGCCCTTCAATTGTTTTCTCGATAACACCGGTTCCAAAGAGCGATTTTTCGCTAAAGAATTTGTCCATTGTGATGCCCAAGGACGCAAGGTCTTCGCGGATGAGCATCATCATCTGATCGGTTGCAAATTCACGTATTTCAGAAAGCCAGAACTGCTCTCCCTTGCCAACATAGGCATCGCCAACCTTCATCTTAAGGGCTTCGCCCACGGGGATCAGGTAATCACCGGGATATGTGCCGTCTTCAAAAGCGACGTGCTGACCATGGGCTTCAAGGTAGCGCAGATAGACAGACCGTGCCAAAACATCAACCTGTGCCCCTCCGTCATTGATGTAATACTCTCGCGTCACATCATATCCTGCAAAGGCCAAAAGCCCGGCCAGGGCGTCTCCGAAAACTGCACCACGCGTGTGGCCGACGTGTAAGGGACCCGTAGGATTGGCGCTGACGAATTCAACATTGACCTTCTTGCCGATCCCCATTGAGGACGTGCCGTATTGCTGACCCATGTTTAAAACCTGACCGATCAACCCCTGCCAGACATCGTTGGCGAGGCGCAGGTTTAAAAACCCGGGACCTGCCACATCTGCCGCGATGATGCGCCCATCTGACATCAGCTGCTCGGCCAATTTCAGCGCAATATCGCGCGGTTTCTGACCTGAGGGTTTGGCCAGCACCATCGCCGCATTCGTCGCCATATCACCATGAAGCGGGTCGCGCGGCGGCTCGACCGTGACATTGGCAAAATCAAGACCTCCAGGAAGGTCACCTGCACGTACCAATACATCCAAAGCTTCTATCACACGCATGTGTATGTCGGAAAATAGGTTCATATTTACTGGCTCCAGATTTCCGGCACGGTGTAGCATGCCCGTTTGTGAGGTCAATCAGAGTTTCTGGCGATGTTGGTTCACAGCGCGCGATACACCGAACTTCGCAGAGATTCAATCTTGGGCTAGCTTCGTTCTTTAAAAATAAGGTCGTATTGCTGCAAGGCATATCTATCTGTCATGCCCGAAATGTAATCGGTCACCAATCGCGCAAGTGCCGTTTCGCCTTCTTCGGCAGCGTCCGGCCCGCACCAAGGTCTCGGCAGTTGATCGGGATGTGCCATGTAATGCGGGAAAAGTGCGTGAACGGCAGTCGTGACTTCACGGCGTTTTTCAACAACGCTCGGCGCACGGTAAACGCGGTGAAACAGAAATTCCCGTATCACCTTCAGGTCTGACCAGATTTTGTTTGAAAACCGGATCATCGCCCGCCCCGCCCAACGGATTTCCTGAGCTGATTTTGGGGAGAGGTCTTTGAGGTTGTGTTGGCTTTGCGCAATGACGTCTTCCACCATTACGCCAAAAAACCGCCGCAAGGTTTCGTGTGCACGCCGTTCCTCATCCAGAGCCGGATATTTCCGGTCAACCTCCCTAAAACAATCTTCGAGAATCGACATTTTTGAAAGTTCCTCAAGCGAAAAAAGCCCTGCGCGCAACCCATCGTGCAAATCGTGACTGTTGTAGGCGATGTCATCAGCAAGAGCTGCCACTTGAGCTTCGGCGCTGGCGTGACTTGTTAGCTCCAGATCATGTTGGTCATTATATTCGGCCAATGCGTAAGGGAGCCGGGCGGTCACAGGGCCGTTGTGTTTTGCAATTCCTTCCAGCGTTTCCCATGTCAGGTTCAACCCGTCAAAATCCGCATAATGGCGTTCCAGCATGGTCACAATGCGCAGGGCTTGCGCATTGTGGTCAAACCCGCCAAAAGGCGCCATAAGATCGTTCAAAGCATCTTCGCCCGTATGGCCAAAGGGGGGATGGCCCAGATCATGGGCAAGTGCGACGGTTTCGGTTAATGCCGAATTCAAACCCAATACGCCTGCAATTGTGCGCGCCACTTGGGCCACTTCAATCGAATGGGTCAGGCGGGTGCGAAAATAATCCCCCTCATGTTCAATAAAGACTTGGGTTTTATGTTTCAGGCGGCGAAAGGCGCTTGAATGAATGATCCTGTCGCGGTCGCGTTGAAAGGCAGAGCGAAACGCGCTTTCCTCTTCAAAAAAAAGCCTTCCACGGCTTTTTTTGGGGTTCGAAGAATATGGGCTGCCCATTGTGCACCTTTCTTGTTATCTTTCTTAAAGAGACATATATTCATTCTGTAACGAGAGTGAAACATCTGGAAAAGAGCGATGAATTTACCACCCAGTGTGACAGAGCGGGCTTTTACAAGATTGGCGGAAATTGGGGCGGCCCAAAGTGGTAAGTCGCTGCGGGTGGCGGTCGAAGGCGGAGGGTGCTCTGGCTTTCAGTATGAGATCGCGCTTGATACGAAAAACGACGATGATCTTGTGCTCGAAGGTCAGGGGGAAAGCGTGATTGTGGACAGCACGTCTTTGCCGTTTCTTTATAATGCCGTCATCGATTTTTCCGAAGAACTTATCGGTGCGCGCTTTGTGATTAATAATCCCAATGCGACAAGCTCTTGTGGCTGCGGAACAAGCTTTTCAATTTAAAGACATATCAAGTCCAGCAGGGGCAATCAAAAACTCTGCAGTGAGGGGACATAGGAGCAAAATGAAAATTGCCACCTTTAATATCAACGGGATAAAGGCACGAATTGATGCACTTTGTACCTGGCTGGACGAAGCGCAACCGGATGTGGCTCTCTTGCAGGAAATCAAATCTGTGGATGAGGCCTTTCCACAAGAGCTTTTTGAAGAACGCGGATATAATGTGGCAACCCACGGTCAGAAATCCTTTAACGGGGTGGCGATTTTGTCCAAACTGCCGATTGAGGATTTGACAACAGGGCTCCCCGGGGATGACAGTGATGAACAGGCGCGCTGGATTGAGGCTACTGTTGTGGGGAAACAGGCGGTGCGTGTTTGTGGTCTTTACCTTCCCAATGGCAACCCGACGCCGGGGCCGAAATATGATTATAAATTGGCTTGGATGGACAGGTTATATCACCGTGCGAAAGCGCTTATGGAAGATGAAACTCCTGCGCTAATGGCTGGAGATTACAATATAATTCCGCAAAAAGAAGATGCCGCAAATCCCGAGCAATGGACCAAGGATGCGCTTTTCCTTCCACAAAGCCGCGAGGCGTTTCGTAAGATTCTTGCTCTGGGCCTTACCGAAGCCTTTCGCGCCACGCATGCCGGCCCCGGGCATTATAGTTTTTGGGATTATCAGGCGGGGGCATGGAACCGTAACGATGGCATCAGAATTGACCATATTCTCATGACACCTTCTTGTGCCGATATGATGGTCGAATGCGCAATCGACAAGCACGTGCGCGACCGCGAAAAACCCTCTGACCATGTGCCGGTCTGGGTGCGTCTGGACAATTAAGGAACATCTGAAACAGTGAAAGATTTTTAGAAAATCCAAATAAAAATTTGGATACGATTTAATTCTTTTATATCATGAGGTTTTTTGTGGATCTTTATCATTATTCTGCATTCTCTGACGGGACTGAGGGCGGAAATCCGTTATTTGCTCAAATCTGGCTAAGACGACTTACATGGTGTAAAATTCTGAATAAACATCCTTGTAATTTGCTGCTGCTTTGCGGCAGTTGGTGCTCAGGTTCATTGTAAAGGACGGTTTTTTGTCAAATCTGCCCATACCACGCGGGAAATTGATACCAGATCGGGACATGTCTTCGCTGACTTGGTTGCGGGTCGGGGGCAGTGCGGATTATCTTTTTCAGCCGGCAGATGAAGCGGATTTAGCAACTTTTATGGCGGGCCTTTCACCTGAGATAGGCGTCTTTCCGATGGGGGTCGGCAGCAACCTTATCGTGCGCGATGGAGGGGTGCGGGCTGTGGTGGTGCGGCTTGGCCGCGGATTTAATCACATACATATTGCGGGAAATCGTGTGACTGCAGGGGCCGCCGCCTTGGATGCGCATGTGGCCAAAAAAGCCGCCGATGCGGGGCTTGACTTGACATTCCTGCGCACCATTCCGGGAAGCATCGGCGGCGCCCTGCGCATGAACGCTGGCTGCTATGGATCTTATGTGGCGGATCATTTTGTTTCAGCGCGGATGATTACACGGGCCGGGAAACAAATTATCCTAACCAAAGAAGATGCGTCGTTTGCCTATCGGCAATGCGATATTCCTGAGGGTGCCGTCATTGTCGAAGTCGTCTTTGAGGCCGCCAGCGGCGATCCAGCTGCGCTTGTCCAGCGGATGTCGGATCAAATTCAAAAACGCGATGATACCCAACCCACCAAAGAGTTAAGCGCCGGTAGCACTTTTCGAAACCCAGCCGGATTTTCAAGCACGGGACGGCCCGATGACGTCCATGATCTGAAGGCATGGAAGGTGATTGACGCGGCCGGATTGCGCGGTGTTCGTTTGGGCGGGGCGCAGATGAGCGAGAAACATCCCAATTTTCTCATAAACACCGGTGATGCAACCGCCGCTGATCTTGAAGGATTAGGGGAATTAGTCCGAAAAAGGGTTTTCAAACACAGTCAAATTGAGTTAGTGTGGGAAATCATGAGGGTCGGAGAACCGAACCCAGAAAAAACCTGAGCAACAGGTGCAATTTAAAAGGTCCAAAGGGCCACTTATTTGAGGCGAAGTGGGAATGTCGAGCAGGGCAACCCCGAAAGTCGTAGTGTTGATGGGCGGAATTTCCTTTGAAAGGGAAGTTTCTCTGTCATCTGGGCGCGAATGTGCCGCGGCTTTGAGGAGCGAAGGATATGATGTCACAGAACTGGACGCTGGTCCGGACGTTGCCCTTCGTCTGTCTGAGCTTTGCCCCGATGTCGTCTTTAACGCCCTGCATGGGCGGTGGGGTGAGGATGGCTGTGTGCAGGGCATACTTGAATGGCTCAAGATTCCTTATACTCACTCTGGGGTTCTTGCCTCCGCACTTGCCATGGACAAACAGAAAAGCAAAGCGGCATATCGTGCCGCAGGGCTGCCTGTTGTTGACAGCCTTCTTGCGGATCGCAGAGAAATATCCAAAAGCCATCTTCTGGAACCGCCTTATGTGGTGAAACCAAATAATGAAGGGTCCTCATGCGGGATCTATTTTGTGCATGAGTTTGCAAATGGTCCTGCACAGCTTCATGACGATTTGCCCGATCAGATGATGGTTGAGCAATATGTGAAAGGCCGCGAATTAACCACAACTGTCATGGGTGATCAGGCCTTGGCTGTCACCGAAATTGTCACCGACGGGTGGTATGATTATGATGCAAAGTACAAAGACGGTGGATCCTATCACGTTGTTCCAGCAAATATTCCAGATGGCATAACGGAAGCCTGTCTTGAGTATGCGCGCAGGGCGCATCGCGTCTTGGGGTGTCGGGGTGTTTCACGCACAGATTTCCGATGGGATGACACGAAGGGGCTGTCTGGGCTTTATCTTTTGGAAACGAATACACAGCCAGGGATGACACCGACGTCTCTTAGCCCCGAACAGGCTGCAAAACAGGGCATCAGCTTTGGTGCTTTCTGTCGTTGGATGGTGGAGGATGCGTCATGTTTGAGATAGGCGCGCGTAAAAACATCCCGAATGATCCCGCACCGTCGCGCTGGTCTTACAAATTGTTGCGGCTCATGTTGTCCCCGTTTCTGCGCCGCTTGGTGTTCTACGGGGTTCCTGTATTTTTGCTCATGGTCGTCACGGCGATCAATCTGTACGATGAAAATCGACGCGATCAATTGCGCGCATTCTATGACGAAATTTATCTCTCTGTGGTCGAACGTCCCGAGTTTATGGTGAATTTAATGTCAATTACCGGTGCAAGTGATGAGGTGATGCAGGACATCCGTGAAGTTGTCTCTGTCGATTTTCCTATCAGTTCCTTTTCACTTGATCTTGATCACATGCAGAAAGAAATTTCTGGCCTTGATCCTGTGAAGCATGCGGAACTGCGCATCAGCTCGGGTGGGGTGTTGGAGGTCAAAGTCATTGAACGCATTCCCGCATATCTTTGGCGGCGGGAGGCGGGGCTGGAAGTTTTGGACGAAACGGGCGCCTACGTAAAAAATGTGGGATCGCGCCTAGACTATCCCCGTTTACCTTTGATCGCAGGAGAGGGGGCGGACCTTCAAATTTTGCAAGTTGAAAAATTACTGAAGGCGGCGCAACCACTGGAAAATCGTTTGCGCGGTCTAGTCTTTGTCGGAGAACGGCGCTGGGATGTGGTTTTGGACAGAGGGCAGGTCTTGATGCTGCCCGAAGAAGGCGCTGCAAGTGCACTGGAACGCATCATCGTCATGGATGACGCCGAAGAGCTTTTGGCACGCAACATAAGAGTGGTTGACTTTAGAATCAGGAATCGCCCCACGCTCCACCTGAAAGAGGGGGCAATGGAAGAGTTGAAAGAAATCAAATTAATGCAATTGAGGCCATCAGAATGACAGACTTCTACCAATCCCAACGTGCCATGCGTGCCATGCGACAAGCGGCTCTTCAACGTGGGGTCATCGCGGTTTTGGATGTCGGCAGTACAAAAGTGAGTTGTCTGATTTTGAAATTTGATGGTTTGGCCTATCGCGACGAGGCAGACGGTGTCGGGCCACTGGCAGGGCAATCGGGGTTTCGTGTGATCGGATCCGCGACCACGCGGTCCCGCGGTATTGGTTTTGGGGAAATATATTCCATGCAAGAGGCGGAGCGAGCAATTCGCACGGCGCTTCAATCTGCCCAAAAACTCGCCAATATGCGGGTTGATCATGTCATTGCCTGTTTTTCAGGTGGAAGGCCGCGCTCATATGGGCTCGTCGGGGATGTGCGAGTTGATGAGCAAATTGTCTCAGAAAATGATATCGCGCGCGTTCTAAGCGCTTGTGATGTCCCGGAATATGGTGAGGGGCGAGAGGTGCTGCATGCACAGCCGGTGAATTTTGCCCTCGACCATCGCAGCGGTCTTTTGGATCCGCGCGGTCAAATAGGGGAACATCTTTCCACTGATGTGCATATGGTTACCGTTGAGGAAAAGGTAATACTCGACCTCGCATATTGCGTAAAACGCTGTGACTTGGAGCTCGCTGGCGTTGCATCTTCTTCTTATGCCGCAGGAATTTCTTCGCTTGTTGAGGACGAGCAAGAACTGGGTGCAGCCTGTATCGATATTGGCGGTGGGGCGACAGGTGTCTCGATCTTTCTTAGAAAGCACATGATTTATTGTGACTCAGTCCGTTTGGGCGGTGATCATGTTACACGGGATATATCAATGGGTCTGCAAGTTCCGGAAACCACTGCAGAACGCATCAAGACGCGCAGCGGCGGTCTTTTTGCAACTGGCATGGATGATCGGGATATGATCGAAGTTGGCGGAGACACAGGGGATTGGGAACGTGACCGTCGCACGGTCAGCAGAACGGAATTGATCGGAATTATGCGTCCGCGCGTCGAGGAAATCCTTGAGGAAGTGCGCGCCCATCTTGACGCGGCGGGATTTGATCATTTGCCGAGCCAGCAAATTGTCTTAACCGGAGGATCCAGCCAAATCCCGGGTCTTGATGGTCTGGCAAGTAGGATCCTTGGTCAACAAGTGCGACTGGGGCGACCACTACGCATCCATCGTCTCCCGCAGGCCTATTCTGGGCCAAGCAGTGCTTCGCTTGTTGGACTGAGTCTCTTCGCTGCGCATCCTCAAGATGAGTGGTGGGATTTCGAGTCTCCCGTGGAACGCTATCCGACTCGCTCTTTGAAGCGCGCGGTTCGGTGGTTCAAAGAGAATTGGTAGGCGAAGTTCGTCCGAAATACCAAAGATGAAGCGTAATTGAGCGGAATTTCGTCTATATTTAGTATAGTTCATGCTTTTTTTACGTGACGCTTCTGGCTGGATTGTCTATGCTTACATGCAATTATACCAAGAACAGCCTAATGAGCGGGCATCAATCAGGCGGACGCGAAAATGACACTTAATCTCTATGTTCCAGAACAAGACGAACTGAAACCACGTATCACGGTTTTCGGAGTCGGCGGGGCCGGCGGAAACGCGGTCGACAACATGATCGAAAAGCGATTGGACGGAGTTGAATTTGTCGTCGCCAATACTGACGCGCAGGCATTGGCGCAAAATCGTGCAGGCAAAAAAGTTCAGTTGGGTGTGAAAGTCACCCAAGGTCTTGGTGCCGGTGCGCGTGCCCGGGTTGGCGCAGCGGCGGCGGAAGAAAGCATAGAACAAATCGTTGATCACCTTGCCGGAGCACATATGTGTTTTATTACCGCCGGTATGGGTGGAGGGACAGGAACCGGTGCCGCGCCTATCATCGCACAAGCGGCCAGAGAACTTGGTGTTCTAACGGTCGGTGTTGTTACAAAACCCTTCCAGTTCGAAGGGGCAAAGCGTATGCGCCAAGCGGAAGAAGGCGTCGAAGCCTTACAGAAAATGGTCGATACGCTTATTATCATTCCGAACCAAAACTTGTTCCGGCTTGCAAATGAAAAGACCACATTCACCGAAGCCTTCAGCATGGCGGATGATGTATTGTACCAAGGGGTTAAAGGGGTGACCGACCTTATGGTGCGTCCGGGATTGATAAACCTTGATTTTGCTGATGTTCGCGCTGTTATGGATGAAATGGGCAAAGCAATGATGGGCACAGGAGAGTCTGAGGGCGAAGATCGCGCGATCCAAGCTGCAGAAAAGGCAATTGCAAATCCATTGCTTGATGAAATCAGCCTCAAAGGTGCACGCGGTGTGTTGATCAACATCACGGGCGGACACGATCTGACGCTCTTTGAACTCGACGAGGCGGCAAACAGAATTCGAGAAGAAGTCGATGTGGATGCCAATATCATTGTTGGATCAACTCTGGATGAAACAATGCAGGGCTTTATGCGGGTTTCCGTGGTTGCAACAGGGATCGATGCGTCTGAAGTGCACAACGAATTACCTTTGCCAAGGCGCAATGTTCAGGCATCAATAGATGAAGATTCCGGCCAATTTGACGAGCCGGAGGCAAGAGAACCAGCAATCGCGGCTGAAACGCAAGACGCATTCGATGGCATGCCGGTACAGGATAGTTCTGTTGAGGAAAATCTGCGTTTTGACCCAGAACCAGAAGCCTATCACGCGCCTGACGATGACTTGCCGCCACCACTTTATTCTGAACCGGTGGCTGAAGAACCAGAACCAGAAGCCTTTGTGGCCCCCAAACCACCTCTTGCGGGGACACCCTCTGAAAAGGGTATGGAACGTCTGCGTTCTGCAGTGCAAAATTCTGGAGGTTATAACACCTCTAGCGCGGCACCCGAAGAAGATCAGGATCAGGCGGAAAAACCAAGGTTTGGTATTGGCTCTCTGATTAACCGGATGTCTGGAAATGATGCAGATAAATCTCGCTTTGGGTTGCGCAAACAACCGTCGCCTCCTGCTTTTTCCACACGTTCAGAGGCTCCCGCTGAAGAGACACAGCCAGCAGACCCAGAGCAAGAGCGCATCGAAGTACCCGCGTTTTTGCGCCGGCAAGCGAACTGAAATCTGAATTAGTCATTGATCTAAATTACGCGAAAGGCCACCGTTCTTGGTGGCCTAAGTGTTTGTAAAACGTGTATTTTTTTCCTAAGTGGCGATAGTTTGCCTACTATGGGGAATCTTGTAACAATTCGTTACAAAGTTTGAATTGAGTAATGCTTTGTAACTACATACACATGGGAATATCGGGGATGCCCTCGATAACTTGTTGTTTCGAGGACAAAATTGCAAAAAACTCTGTCAAAACCGCTTCAATTTTCTGGCCGTGGACTCCATTCGGGTGAGTATACCAATATGACGGTTTATGCGGCGCCTGTTGATCATGGGATAAAATTTGTCCGAACAGATGTTTCCGAAGAGACGGCTGTTATCGATGCAAAGTGGAATAACGTTGAACTCTCGCCTTTGTGTACAAAGCTTGTGAATTCCCATGGTGTCAGCGTAAAGACCGTCGAGCATTTTCTGGCGGCGATTGCAGGATGCGGCATCAATAATGCGCGTATAGAAATTGACGGACCAGAGGTGCCTATTCTTGATGGAAGCGCGCGCCCCTTCGCTTTGGAGTTTGTGCGCAGTGGCTTGTGCTTACAGGATGCACCTTTGAAGGTTATTCGCATCCTGAGAGAGGTTGAATTCGGTTCAGGTGAAGTATGGGCGAAATTGGTGCCCAGTGACACGCCCTGGATGAGCTTTCACATAGATTTCGACGAAAAAATAATTGGCGTGCAGGATAAAACTATGTGCCTGTCAAACGGGTCTTTCGTGCGGGAATTATGTGACAGCCGGACCTTTTGTCGGAACAGCGACGTAGAAGATATGTGGGCCAAGGGACTTGCGCTTGGCGGGACACTCGAAAATGCAGTGGTCGTCGATGGAGAAGAGGTGCTCAGCCCGGGCGGGTTACGCCATGAAGACGAAGCGGTACGCCACAAAATGCTGGATGCACTTGGGGATTTGTGCCTAGCGGGGGCGCCTATTGTTGGACATTATGTCGGTCATTGCGCTGGGCACGGGATCACGAACGGCTTGCTGCGCGCGCTGTTTGCCAATCCAGATGCGTTTGAATATTTAGATGTCGACAATGCAATAAATGACATTCTTCCGGGCGTGAACGTGGGTTTGGATGAATTTTCCCTCGTTGCGTGAGCGCTGAAATAGAGCCAAATGCAGCAAAGTTTTGCGTAAACCCGTTTTGCAGTTTATTTTTGTGTGGTAGATCGTCTAGGAACGTTGCAACGTCACGCAACGCTTTTTATCACAAGGATACTTCATGACGCGCTCTGGCATGTTTTGCAAAATGTGGTTCATCGCTTTTGCCGCGATGATCGCTCTTTCTGGCTGTAACGGGTTTAATTCCCAGTCTTCGGATATATCGCTTCAAGACATGGGACCGGCGGAGATTTACCAAAAGGGCGAATTGGAATTAAGCAAAAACAAAAATAAGCGTGCGGCTGAGTATTTTGGTGAAATAGAGCGACTTTATCCTTACTCTGAATGGGCAAAGCGAGGCCTTATCATGCAGGCCTTTGCGTTTCATGAGGATAAAAATTACCAATCTAGCCGAGGGGCCGCATCACGATTTGTCGATTTTTACCCCGCTGATAATGATGTCGCATATGCCTACTACCTTATTGGATTAAGCTATTACGACCAGATTGACGATGTGGGCCGTGATCAGGGTGTAACGCGCAATGCGCTTCAGGCATTTCGTGTCTTGTTTGAACAATTCCCGAACAGCGAATACGCTGAACCGGCAAAGCTGAAATTTGATCTCGCCTTTAATCATCTCGCGAGTAAGGAAATGGAAGTTGGTCGCTATTACCTTAAAGATGGATACTACAGCGCTGCAATCAATCGTTTTCGCATCGTCATTGAAGATTTTCAGACAACCAAGCATACGCCCGAGGCATTGCATCGCTTGGTTGAGGCCTATCTTTCTCTTGGCCTGACAGACGACGCACAAACCGCGGCTGCAATACTTGGTCACAACTACAAAGACAGCGAATGGTACGCGAGCAGCTACGATTTGCTGACAAGTCGCGGATTATCACCCGGGGCGAAAGGAACAGGATGGTTGGCCCGCGTCCACCGGCAAGTCATCAAGGGCCAGTGGTTCTAAGAGCTGAGGTCAAAACGGCGCATGCTGAAGCATCTGACAATCCGAGATATGCTGATCATCGACCGACTGGAACTCGAATTTTCCAGTGGATTGAATGTGCTCACAGGTGAGACAGGTGCCGGAAAATCCATTTTGCTTGATAGTCTCGGCTTTGTTCTTGGATGGAGAGGGCGCGCAGAACTTGTCCGACGGGGTGCTGAACAGGGGGAAGTCAGCGCCTCCTTTGAGCTTGGCGCGCATCATCCCGCACTGCAACCCTTGCAGGAGGCAGGTTTGGCGGACGGACAAGATGTCATTTTACGGCGCGTGAATTCGAAGGACGGTCGCAAAACTGCATGGATCAATGACCGGCGGGTGTCCGGCGATTTATTGCGGCTTATTTCAGCGCATTTGTTGGAACTTCACGGGCAACATGATGATCGGGGTTTGTTGGACGCCAAAGGTCACCGTGGATTATTGGATCAATTCGCAGGGCATGAAGAGCTACTGGAGACGACGCGCCTTTCGTGGAAAGAACTGGCTCAGGCTAAGGCAGATTTGCAGGCCGAATTGGAGGCTCTATCGACGTTAAAGAAAGAAGAGGAGTTTTTACGTCACGCTGTTGGTGAACTCCATGAACTCAGGCCCGTAGCTGGAGAAGAGGCGGAATTAGACAGCAAGCGCAGACTTATGCAAGCATCAGAAAGGTTGAAGGTTGACATCGCCAAGGCCTTACAGGCACTTGGTCGTGAGGCAGCAGAGGGAATGCTGAGCGATGCCTTGCGCTGGCTGGAAGATGCTTCAGAAGAAATTGATGGAAAGCTTGATGGCGCCGTTGAAGCGCTCTCCTCCTCATTGAGCCGCCTTTATGACGCTTCTTCTGAAATAGAAAAATGTTTGGATGATTTGGAATTTAATCCGCAGGAATTGGAGAGCACAGAAGTGCGGCTATTTGCGATCCGGGCTCTGGCGCGCAAGCATCATGTTCTTCCTGACGATCTACTGGACCTTTCAGAAAGCCTTTCACGGAAATTAGATACGCTTGATGCGGGGGAAGGCATGGTTTCTGAAAAGAGAAAACGCCTTTTGAAGGCGCAAGAACGCTATGATGTGGCAGCTGAAATGTTAAGTGATTCGAGGAAGGTTGCAACGAAAGCGCTTGATCAGGCGATGGAACAGGAGCTTTCTCCGCTGAAAATGGATCGGGCTGTCTTTAAAACGGATATCTCAAAGACAGAGGCTGGTTCTCAAGGTTGGGATCTGGTCCAATTTCTGGTTTCAACCAATCCGGGCACGCCAGCCGGACCATTGGCAAAAATTGCCTCTGGAGGGGAACTCAGCCGGTTCCTCTTGGCTTTGAAGGTTTGCCTGCGAACCTCTGAAGACACCCGCACTGTAATCTTTGACGAAATTGATCGTGGCGTGGGAGGGGCGACAGCCGATGCGGTTGGGCGGCGCCTGTCTGCCCTTGCAGAAAATGCGCAGGTATTGGTCGTGACCCATTCACCACAAGTTGCGGCCTTTGCTTCACGGCATTTCAAAGTACATAAGACCCAATCAGATCATGAAACTTTGTCACAGGTCGAAGATCTTGATCCAGCATCAAGAATTGGTGAAATCGCACGCATGATTTCCGGCGATACGATCACATCGGAAGCCCGCGCAGCAGCCGAAGCTTTGATCATGATGAAAGATTAAAGATGCAAAGGTCTCGCGCTGGGTGAAATTGATGGAAGTGTAGATGCAATGGGCGAAGAAACCGAAAAGTTCGCAAAATAGATGATCTCGGTTCTTTTGGCAGTTAGGAACAGTACTGCGCGTGCCGTTGCTTAATAAGATAGCAAGAATTACGTCGCACAGGTCAGGGCAGCACACGCGCGCAGCAACGCACCATTTCCAGAGAATCGCCTATGCTAAACTGCTCTGGGCCATTGGTGGTATTTTTCGAATATAGGCTTCTGTTCAAACTGCAAGGGATCACGTAACCCGTGCTTTGACCATATATTCTTGGCGATCCCAGAGATTTTCGTTCATGACCTCTGAAATGATTTCGCAGGCGTCCAGCACATCGTTTTCATCAATGTATAAAGGTGTAAAGCCAAACCGCATGATGTCAGGTGCGCGAAAATCCCCGATCACACCCCGGGAAATCAAGGCTTGCATCGCAGCGTAACCATTTTCAAATGCGAAGGATATTTGCGATCCGCGCGCAGTTGCATCGCGAGGGGAGGCCAATCTCAGCATGGGGCAGGTGTCTTCGACGCATTTAATGAACAGCTCACAGAGCACGATCGACTTTTTTCGAACTTCCGCCATATCGATCTGGTCCCAGATGTCTAATGCGGCCTCTAAGGAAGCGGAAGCAATAACCGCAGGCGTACCAACCCGCATACGTTCTATAGCCGCACCTGAACGGTAGGAGGGTTCAAAGGCAAATGGAGCCGCATGCCCAAGCCATCCGGACAAAATGGGTTCCACCATATTTGCGTGCTGAGGAGCGACATAAATATAACCCGGTGCACCTGGACCAGCGTTTAGGTACTTATACGTGCACCCGACGGCAAAATCCGCTTTAGTCTTTTGGAGGTCAACTTCGATTGCGCCAGTTGAATGGGCAAGGTCCCAGATGGTCAGTGCACCAAATTGATGCGCGCGCTCAGTTATTTCTGCCATATTGTGAAGTCGACCGGTGCGATAATCGACTTCGGTCAAAAGGGTCACTGCGACCGTTTCATCGATATGCGCCATGACCTCATCTGGTGGACAAACACGCAATTCGTGCCCTTTTGCCAGTGCCTTTATCAACCCCTCGGCCATGTAAAGATCTGATGGAAAATTGCCCGTGTCCGATAAGATCACTTTACGCTCTGGCCTGAGCGAGAGCGCAGCCGCCAGAGCCTGATAGACCTTGATAGAAAGTGTATCACCGACAATCACATGGTCTAAGGCTGCACCGATTAGCTTCCCGATGCGGTTTCCCAGATCGGATGGCTGCTGCATCCAGCCTGCCTTGTTCCAGCCTGTGATCAGCAGTTTTCCCCATTGATCAGCTATCACGTTTTGTGTTTTTTCTTGAGCCGTTTTAGGCAAAGGACCAAGCGAATTGCCATCAAGGTAAATGATACCTTCAGGCAGATCGAAAAGCGCTTTTGTGGCTTTGAAATCTATACTCACACTTGGCCCCCCGCGATTTCAAGGGTCTGACCGTTCACACTTCCTGAGTAGGGTGAGCAGAGCCACAAAGCCGCCTCTGCAATGTCTTGAGGTGGAATCAGTTGCTTGTGCGGATTGGCGCTGACCATCATATTCATGGCATCTTCTCTGCTAAATCCGCGTTTCTGGATGACTTCAAGATTATGGTCAATGATGGGTGTATCCACATAGCCCGGACAAATCGCATTAAATGTAATATGGCTCCCCAGATATTCTTCGGAATACGACCGGATCAATCCGATGACCCCATGTTTGCTTGCAGAATAGGCGCCCCCCCCTTTCAACCCGCGCACACCGGCAATCGATGAAATGGCAATGACGCGACCCCAATCGCTTTCCAGCATAGAGCGCAAGGATTCACGGATCGTTATAAATGTGCCGTCCAGATTCGTGGCCATGATCTGGCGCCAGAAGTCCATGGTTGTTTTCTGTAAACTGCGCCCTTCCGCAATACCGGCGTTTGCCACGCAAATATTGATTGCTCCGCGTTCGCTGACGGCTTGCGCAATCGCCTTAATTTGTTGGGCTTCGTCAGTCACATCCATTGCCAAAGCGTGAATTTGGTCGGTTGCCACGCTCTGTAAAATATCTCGCCGCCGGCCTGTAATTGTTACTTGTGCGCCCTGCGCCGCAAGGGTGCGCGCAATGGCAAGCCCAATTCCGGTTCCTCCGCCCGTGATCAGGGCATGTCTGTTCGTTAATATCATGATCGTGTCCTCTTGGGGATCAAGATGACCTGCTTAGATAAGAACCGCAAGTCGCTTTGCCGATCGATTGATGATGTCAGAACAGTTGCGTCTTTTGTTCCTTTAAATTTTTCTTGGTGTGGCTTTAAAAAATAAAAATCTGCAACGCGGGAGGCCGTTTTTCCCCTCTGCACACTGAAGTTGTCTGTGAGGTTGCGTTCATACCCTTGGAGATGAATTTTAAGTTATTGAAAATAAATAATAAAAAAACATAAGACTAATTGATGCCGGACAATTTTCAATAAGGGATTTATTTTTCAGAGAAAGAGACTAAATCCAGTGAAACAAAGCGTATATGGATTTGACGAATTCACATTTTGTTTTGTTACCTATAGGAAACACCGACCACGCGAGTGGGGATCAGACTTTAAATTCAAAGAGGGCGGATACGTTGAAGATCGGAACACCCAAAGAAATAAGTGAGGGCGAGGCCAGAGTGGCCATGACGCCCGAGAGCGCGAGCGCGCTTCAGAAACTTGGACATGAATGCCTTATGGAAGCAGGCGCAGGGCTTGCTGCAGGGTTTTCTGATGAGGCTTACAAGGCCGCTGGCGTCGAGGTCGTTAAAACCGCTGCTGCGCTATGGAAAGGCGCGGATATCATTGCCAAAGTCCGCCCACCAAATGCAACGGAAGCGAAGCGCCTTACAGAAGGTAAAACACTGATTTCGTTCTTTTATCCTGCGCAAAACGAAACGCAAATGTCCAAAATCGCTGCACAAGGGGCCAGTGTGATCGCGATGGATATGGTTCCACGGATTTCGCGCGCTCAAAAGATGGATGCACTCAGCTCGATGGCCAATATCGCGGGCTATCGGGCCGTCATTGAGGCGGGCAACAATTTCGGTCGATTCTTTACGGGACAGATTACTGCGGCGGGCAAAGTTCCACCTGCAAAAGTGCTCGTCATCGGGGCTGGTGTTGCTGGGCTTGCTGCCATCGGGACAGCAACCTCTCTTGGAGCTATTACATACGCATTTGATGTGCGACCCGAAGTGGCCGAGCAAATCGAATCTATGGGTGCGGAATTTGTTTTCCTTGATTTCGAAGAGGCCCAGCAAGATGGCGCTGCAACAGGCGGCTACGCTGCACCTTCAAGCCCGGAGTTCCGCGAAAAGCAGCTGGAGAAATTCCGTGAACTGGCGCCCGATATTGACATTGTGATCACCACTGCGCTGATCCCCGGGCGGGACGCGCCCAAACTGTGGCTTGCCGATATGGTGGCAGCGATGAAGCCAGGGTCGGTCGTTGTGGATCTTGCTGCAGAGCGTGGTGGAAACTGTGATCTGACTGTCGCAGATGAGAAAGTCGTGAGCGACAATGGCGTTACGGTCATCGGTTATACCGATTTCCCAAGCCGGATGGCCGCACAGTCTTCTACGCTGTATTCGACAAATATCCGTCACATGATGTTTGATCTGACGCCAGAAAAAGACGGCGTCGTCAATCATGATATGGAAGACGATGTGATCCGCGGTGCTACGGTAACCCACGCGGGTGAGGTGACATTCCCACCGCCACCTCCGAAGGTGCAGGCTATCGCTGCCAAACCTAAAGAGAAAGCCAAAGAAAAGACACGAGAAGAATTGCAAGCCGAAGAAATGGCTGCCTTTAAACTTCAAACCCGCAATCAGGTTGGCATGCTTGCCATTGGTGGGGCGTTGATGCTTTTGGTAGGGGCCTACGCACCGGCAAGCTTTATGCAGCACTTTATTGTGTTTGTGCTCTCTGTCTTTGTTGGCTTCCAAGTAATTTGGAATGTGAGCCATAGTTTGCACACACCACTTATGGCAGTGACCAATGCAATTTCTTCGATCATCATATTGGGTGCTGTACTGCAGATTGGTTCGGGCAGCATGTTGGTGATTATATTGGCCGCCATTTCGGTGTTCTTCGCAGGGATAAACATTTTCGGCGGTTTCCTCGTTACGCGGCGCATGCTCGCCATGTTCCAGAAATCTTAAGGGGGCCAGAGCAATGGAATTAGGATTTACGACTGCCGTTTATGTTGTTGCGGCTGTACTGTTCATTCTGTCTTTGGGTGGGTTGTCCGGACAGGAAAGCGCCAAGAGAGCCGTTTGGTATGGCATTGTGGGCATGGGGCTTGCGGTTCTTGCCACATTGATTGGGCCAGGTGGCGGGCTCTGGTATCTCTCTGCAATCTTGATCGCAGCAGGCGGGCTTATCGGTTACCAATTGGCCTCAAAGGTTGAAATGACGCAAATGCCCGAACTGGTGGCAGGGATGCATGCTCTCGTCGGTTTGGCTGCTGTTTTTGTAGGGTTCAATGCCCATTTCGAACTGGGTAACGTCGCGGGCATGGATGAGGCGGCAAAGAAATCCCTAGAAGGCTTTGCAGCACTTTTAGCGAAAAAATCTGCGGTAGAGATCAATATTTTAAGGGTTGAGGCATCTCTTGGGATCTGGATCGGGGCTGTTACCTTTACAGGTTCGGTGATCGCTTATGGCAAATTGGCGGGAAAGGTCACCTCAGCGGCGACGAAACTGCCTGGCGGGCATATTTTGAACGCCGGCGCGGCGGCAATATCCATCATTTCCTTGATTGGATATCTTAATTCGGGCGGTCTGCTTCCATTGTTGATCCTGACGGTCATGGCACTCTTTATCGGGTATCATTTGATCATGGGGATCGGTGGGGCCGATATGCCTGTGGTTGTCTCGATGCTCAATTCCTATTCGGGTTGGGCCGCTGCAGCCATTGGATTTAGTCTCGGAAACGATTTGCTTATCGTTGTGGGGGCGCTCGTCGGGTCTTCAGGGGCGATCCTGTCTTATATCATGTGTAAGGCCATGAACCGATCTTTTGTGAGCGTTATCCTTGGCGGATTTGGCGCCGCGGTTGGGCCACAAATGGAAGTTGAGGGTGAACAGATTGCTATCGATGCAGATGGCGTCGCGGCTGCATTGGAAGAAGCCGACAGTGTCATCATCATCCCGGGCTATGGTATGGCAGTGGCGCAAGCCCAACAAAACGTGGCTGAACTGACACGGCGTCTGCGCGCGAAGGGCAAAGAGGTGCGGTTTGCAATCCACCCCGTTGCAGGGCGTTTGCCGGGTCACATGAATGTCCTATTGGCCGAGGCGAAAGTGCCTTACGATATCGTATTGGAAATGGATGAGATCAACGAAGATTTTCCTGAAACTGATGTCTCCATCGTCATTGGATCAAATGATATTGTAAATCCTGCGGCGCAAGATGATCCAAACAGCCCGATTGCAGGAATGCCTGTATTGGAGTGTTGGAAATCCAAACAGGTCTTTGTGTCAAAGCGGGGACAGGGAACTGGATATTCTGGCATAGAAAATCCGCTCTTCTTTAAAGAAAACACACGAATGTTTTACGGTGACGCAAAAGCCTCTTTGGATAAGCTTTTGACACTGATCACCTAGTTTTCCTGACTTACGCTCTGGCCCCCGATCGGGGGCCAGAGGTTTATCGTGACATTCTCGATTTTTTCGTCCATGTGCAGCCAATGAACGGCCCCTTTCGCAGGGTGTGAAAATCTGCGATGCTGCACCAGAGTGCCTCTGATAGCAAGACACCAAGAGACCGAGCGATGAGCCAATTACAAGATCACCCCTTACGCTATGAATTGACCAATGAGCTTCATACGCGCCCGTTTCCGTCCATGGCAGCCCCTGGAACAGTCGTATTTTTGGCGTTGAAACAATCCACTGAAGTTGGCAGGGATGCTGATGCAGATCGTGCCTTATTGATCAAACTCTTGGATCGATTTGGGGCAAAACACCCTCAACCGGAGGCGACCCATTATTCAGGCGCGCTTGGGAAGCATTATTTAAAGTGGGAACAACATACGGAATTTGTCACCTATACATTATTTCGTGACGGGCTGTCAGAGCGTGCGTTTGATCCAGTGGACTTTGATGCTTTCCCTGCAGATTGGATGGGCGCGATCGACCATTTACGGATGACATCATTGATCGTGCGTGTTGAACCACGTGGCAGTGACGACGAGATTAAAGAAAAGGTGCAAGAATGGTTTGTTCCTGAAAGCGTCGCACTGAGCGCTATGCTCGACGGGGCTGTCGTTGCAGGCGGCGATTTTCGGATAGATACTGCGGGTCATTTGCGATTTGCTCTCTTTGTGAGCAAAGGCACCGGCCACCGACGCATAGGTCGGGTCATTCAGCGCATTTGTGAAATAGAAACCTACAAAACGATGTCGATGCTGGGGTTTGCCAAGGCAAAAGAAATGGCATCGGATCTGAATCGAAATGGGGCGGAGCTTACGTCACTCATTTCACAAATGCCCCAAGCTGGTCATGGTGCTGGTGAAGCGTTAAACGCCTTGTTGAAGGTCACGGCTGAACTCGAAAGTCTCTCTGCGAATTCGGCCTATCGATTTGCGGCGACCAAAGCTTATGCGGCGATTGTAAATCAACGGGTCGAAGTGCTTCGGGAGGAACGATTTCAAGGACGACAAACGTTTCGCGAATTTATGATGCGCCGTTATGATCCTGCCATGAGGACCGTGACGTCAACCGAGGAACGGTTGAACGCGATGACCAACCGGGCGACGCGAGCTGGAAATTTATTGCGCACCCGTGTAGATGTTGAACGCTCTGCACAGAACCAAAGCCTCTTGGAAAGTATGGATCGTCGTGCCGGTCTACAGCTGCGTCTTCAAAGGACCGTCGAAGGTCTTTCTGTTGTGGCTATCAGCTATTACGCTGTTTCGCTTGCGGCATATATTCTTTATCCGTTCGCCGATATTATGCAGATGAGCAAAGGCACGCTGACCGCATTGGTCACTCTGCCAATTCTTTTGCTTGTTTGGTGGGCCATCCGCCGCATCCGCAAGCAGATGGAATGATTACCTTCCTCTGATCCGTGGATCTAGTGCATCACGTAATCCATCACCTAAATAATTAATGCTGAGCACTGTAAGCGAAATGGCCAAGCCCGGCCAAAATACCCTTTCAGGATGCAGTTGAATGAATTCGACAGCGTCATTCAAAAGTCGCCCCCATGTTGGAAAATCCGGAGGAAACCCGAGGCCAAGAAAGGACAGAGCACTTTCTGTGATAATCGCATTTGCGATGCCCAGCGTTGCAGAAACCATTATCGGTGAAAACACATTTGGAAGAATGTGGCGGAATATAATCTTTGCGTCCGTTCCGCCAATCGACCGTGCTGCGAGAATGAATTCTCTTTCCTTTATAGCAAGGACATCACCCCTCACGATCCGCGCTGTTGGCATCCAACTGGTGACACCGATTGACACCACAATCAGAATAAACATACCTTTTTCTGGTCCAAAGGTGCCGCTTAGGGGCTCTCGGAAAAGCAGCATCATGACAAGCAGCAGCGGCAATAAGGGCAGTGACAGGAATAAATCGGTGAAACGCATCAATATGCCGTCTAGCTTTTTGAAATATCCTGACAATATGCCGATTGCCGTTCCCAATGATAACGAGAGCAGCATAGCCGCCAATCCAACCGAAATTGATGTGCGACCTCCAGTCATTATGCGTGCCATAGTATCACGACCCAATTGATCCGTCCCCAAGGGGTGCAATAACGAAGGGCCTTGATTTCTGTTGCGAATATCGATGCTGTTTGGCTCAAAGGGCCAAAGGAATGGTCCTACGAGAACCAGCAGCACGATTCCAAAGAATATTATGGCTCCAGCTACAGCACCTTTGTGGTTCCTAAACTCTCTCCATACGTCCAGCCACTTGCTGCGAGGATTGGTTTTTAGTTGATGTGTTGATGCATCAGTCATAACGAATCCTCGGATCTAAAATGCCATATAAAATGTCTGCAATCAGGCTGAACACCACGATTAATACGGCGAACATAAATGTTATTGTTTGGACAGTTGGTAAATCGTTCGCGTAAATGGCAATGATCAATTGCTGACCAATCCCGTTCACTTTGAAAACCTGTTCTGTGATGATCGCGCCACCAAAGATGGAAGGTAAATTCAGGGCAATCACGGTGACAACGGGGATCATTGAGTTCCTGACAACGTGAACTGCAACCACTGTCCATTCGCTCAACCCTTTCGCACGGGCGGTACGTACGTAGTCCTGGTTCAAGTTGTCCAACATTGAGGAGCGCATGAAACGACTTATCTGTGCAGTAACCTGAAGGGCTAAAACCATAACAGGCATGATCATTTGCCGAAGTTGAAATTTAAACGTTTCCCAGTCGACCACTTCGTGCAGTGTGTCATAAACAGACGGAAACCACCCAAGTTGCACGGAAAACAATATGATAACGAAGACACCGCTAAAAAACGGTGGCACGGAATAGCCTATCATCGTGACAAATGTACCCACCTGATCAAAAACTGAGTATTGTTTGTAGGCTGAATATATTCCGATCGGCAGAGCAATCAGGACCCCGACAACATAGGCCATTCCAACCACCCACAAAGTTTGTGGAAGCCGCTGTACAATGATGTCCATTACGGGGCTGCGGGTTTGCCAGCTAAATATCCTTTGCTGACCTTCTGACATTGTTGTTCCTAAAACATGATCAAGATAAACTTGTGGTTCAACCCACATAAATTGAACCAACCATTTTGCATACTGTACATATAAGGGTTGTCCTAAACCGAGCGCCTCTCGCATTTTTTCCTTAACTTCGGGCGGTATCGTCAAAGGCACCTGCGCCATAGGGTCATTTGGTGCGAGATTGAGAAGCAGGAATATCACTATAGATATAATAAGCAAGGTAGGCACAGAAATCAGCAGCCGCCTTACAAGATACTTTAACATTTTAGGTAAACTTTCAGAAGAAAGATTAGCGCCAAACAGATACTGGAAGGCGCTAATCTATTAAATGATGATTACTTAATGCGGTACCAATCCGCAGCATTCCATAATTCGGAGTCCCAAGTATTCAACTCAAAACCTCCAAGCGTATTTGAAATGGCTGATACCCGTCCACGCCATGTCAAAGGTACAATGGTGTAGCTGTCCTTGGTTAGCATATCATTCAGCTTGCGACCGATTTCGCCCCGCTTATTGATTTCAGATGTCGATGCCAATTCATCCAAAAGCGCATCATAAGCTGGATCGCAGAAGCGGTTGATGTTTTCACCTGCCCAGTTGTTAGCGGGGCTGGGTTCATTACCGCAGCGATAGGCTGACAGATAGGCTTGGGGGTCAGTTCCATCAAACAAGTTGGTATACATTTCCACATCTGCATAGAACTTTTGGAACGTATCCGGAGAGCCAGGATCGCCGCCAAAGAAGACAGATGCATTCAGGTTGCGCAATTCTGTTTCAACGCCAATTTGTGACCACCACTCTTTGATCAGAGCTTGATAGTCCTGACGCACGGCATTGGTTGAAGTTTGATACAAGATGGACAAACGAACACCGTCTTTGCTCCGCACACCATCTGCACCAGCGACCCAACCTGCACCTTCCAAGAGCGCTTTTGCGCCTTCAATATCTTGCGTTAGACATTCTGTATTGTCTGATGCATAGACATCGGGCCCCGGAACCAAATTACATGTCGGCCGGCCCGCAACACCATATCCGATCTCGGTCAAAAGCACCCGATCAATTGCCATAGAAAGTGCTTTGCGAACAGCAATATCCGTCAGGAAAGGATGCGGCGCCTTGCGTGTAGAACGCGTGTCAGCATCAAGATCCGCAGATGGGTTGGTCATATTCATTTCAAGACGTTCAACGGCAGTACTGAAGCCTGACACAGGTTTGCCCTTACCACCTTCTGCCATTTGTTTGATCA
Organism: Alphaproteobacteria bacterium casp-alpha6; assembly: GCA_001510135.1. Taxonomy (GTDB): domain Bacteria; phylum Pseudomonadota; class Alphaproteobacteria; order Rhodobacterales; family Rhodobacteraceae; genus LFER01. The sequence continues at coordinate 80,463 of LFER01000068.1, read as the reverse complement.
CTTCTGGTGCCAGCTGGAGGTTCCACGCATGATCATATTCCCCCGTTTCCATGACGGCCCGACCGGCACCGGCAGCGTCTCCACCACCTTTGAAAACCAAGGTCGCAAAACGGGGCTTACCGGCTTCGCGATAATTTTCATTCGCTTTCATCTGGATAACATCATTGGGTTTGAAGTCAGTGACCACAAACGCGCCGGTCCCGATTGGACCGAAATTCTCAGCTGTACATTCCTGCCGCTTAGTTCCGGTGCAGTTCTGAAACTGCGCCTTTTGCAGAATCGGGGTCTGAGAGCCAACGAATGGACCGTACGGATTGGGCATAGGTTTTTCAAAGGTAATCTTGACCGTCAGATCATCCACCGCGTCGATACTTTTGACACCTTCAAATTTCGCTTCTTGATAACAGCCCGGTTCCCCGATGCAATAATCAGCCGTGAACACAACATCCGCAGATGTGAAGGGCGTTCCATCTGACCACAGCACGCCAGGTTTTAGTTTCCAAGTAATGGATGTGAGGTCTTCACTGATTCCGCCATTTGCTACAGTTGGAATTTCCGCAGCAAGCCGCGCATACATCGCACCAGTCGGATCATATCCCCCCAAGGCTTCTATAACCAGGCTGGAAGACTCAATGTCTTTGGTCCCGCCTGACAGATAAGGGTTGAGAATCGATGGAGCTTGCCAATAGATGATCCCGACATTCCCGTCAGATCCCCTTTCGGCGTGCAGTGCTGAGGTGAAAGCAAGGGTGCTCACCACTCCCAGCATGAGTGATTTCATTTTCATTTTTATCCTCCTTTTTGAAAATCGCATTTCTTTGCGCTCAGCTATCACCCCTAATGTGTGCGCGTTTTGCGATTGCAGATGGAAAGTAGCATGACTTAGCATAGGGCCCCTTCATTACTCAATCTTCCCACCAACCCTGTCTATCGAAGCATAGTTTTTAAAAAAAGCAACATTAACATTTCAAAACCTCTAAATTTTTCGCGATTTGCAAAAAAAGAAAATGCACAATTGACAATGAAATGCGCCCTTCGCTACACCTTTACGTATTTTACGGGGGCGTAAATGCTTGATCATGATACTCAGCCTATTGCGCGTTTTGAAAATCTCCGCGTTGAATTTGAAACAAAAGACGGAAAAGTTGTCGGCGTTGAAGATGTAAGTTTTTCGGTGAATCCCGGTGAAACAGTCTGTATCGTTGGAGAATCCGGGTCAGGAAAATCTGTTTCCTCTCTCTCAATGATGCGCTTGGTGGAATTTGGCGGTGGAACGATTTCGGGCGGAAAACTCTTTTTTGATCGCAAAAAAAGGGGCGTCTTAAACGTCGCCGAAAGCAATCAATCCCTCATGCGTACTGTGCGCGGTAATGAAATTGGTATGATTTTTCAGGAACCGATGACCGCCTTGAACCCCGTCTTTACCGTTGGGCGCCAGTTGAGCGAAGGCTTGCAGGTACACAAAGGAATGAGCCGGCAAGCTGCGCGCGCAAAGGCACTAGACCTGATGCGCAAAGTGCGCATTCCCGAACCGGAAAAGCGTTTGGACCAATACCCCCATGAACTTTCTGGTGGCATGCGTCAGCGCGTGGTTATTGCCATGGCACTTGCCTGTGAACCACGCCTGTTGATTGCGGATGAACCGACAACGGCGCTTGATGTTACAATTCAGGCAGAAATCCTTGCCCTTATGGATCGTTTGAAGCGTGAAACTGGAACGGCCGTCATGTTCATCACACATGATATGTCTGTCGTGGCGCAAATGGCGGACCGAGTCGTCGTCATGTATCGCGGCAAAAAGGTCGAAGAGGGCACAGTTGAACAAATTTTCGAAGACCCTCAACATGATTACACCAAGGCGCTTTTGGCCGCCGTTCCAAAGCTGGGTGAGATGACGGGTAAACCATATCCCGAACCTATGCGTTTAATTGGATATGAAAACAAGGCTCTGCCCCCGTTGAAAGGGACAGAGGAACCTTTGTTAGAGGTGAAAAATCTTGTCACACGGTTTCCTCTCAAAGGGGGATTTTTACGTCGCACTGTGTCCAATGTTCATGCTGTCGAGGACGTCTCATTCACGCTCATGAAGGGGCGCACACTTTCGCTTGTCGGAGAGTCAGGATGTGGAAAATCCACGGTTGGGCGGTCAATTTTGCGACTGGTGACGCCAACGTCTGGTGAAGTCCTAATGGACGGCAAAGACGTTCTCAAACTGTCGCCGCAAGGCATGCGGGCAGCGCGAAGCGATATGCAAATGGTCTTTCAAGATCCGTTCGCGTCTCTGGATCCTCAAATGTTGTTGGCCGATCAGGTTGCGGAGCCGATGACAAATTTTGATAAGTACAAAGGCGCGGCCCTTAAAGAACGAATCGACATGCTCTTTGATCGGGTGAAACTGCCCTTAAGCTTTCAGCGGCGCTATCCGCATGAACTTTCCGGAGGTCAGCGTCAGAGGGTTGCCATTGCGCGGGCTCTTGCGCTCAACCCAAAGCTAATTATCGCAGACGAAGCCGTCAGCGCACTGGATGTTTCCGTGCAGGCCGAAGTTCTTAATTTAATGATGGAATTGCAAGCCGAGCTCGGAATTTCGTTTCTTTTCATAAGCCATGATATGGCGGTGGTTGAACGGGTTAGCCATGATGTTGCTGTCATGTATTTAGGTCGAATTGTTGAAATTGGTCCGCGCGAAGAGGTGTTTCGAAATCCGCAGCACCCCTATACACAAGCGCTTTTGAAAGCTGTGCCCATCGCAGATCCAAGACAAAGAAAATCAGAAAAGGATCTTAATTTCAAACCCATCCCCTCGCCGGTGCACGGGTTGGATTATGTGCCGGAACCGTCGGAATATTCTAAAATTTCAGATGGCCATTTTGTTCTTACAACTGATAGCGGATATTGATATGGCAGCAGAGCGCCTGAGCCCCCTCGAACTTATGACAAAACTGGTCTCTTTTCCGACGGTCAGTCGGGACAGCAATCTCGACCTTGTCGCATGGGTGGAAGAGTATCTCGCCTCTCACGGAATTGACTCACATAGAAAATATGATGAAACCGGTGAAAAGGCATCGCTTTTTGCACACGCTGGCCCTCTGATTGAGGGAGGAATCGTGCTTTCCGGTCACACAGATGTGGTGCCGATCGATGGTCAGGAATGGGACAGCGATCCTTGGGAAGTAATCGAATCGGACGGCAAATATATCGGGCGCGGGGTTTGTGATATGAAAGGCTTTGACGCCTTGGCGATCTGGGCTCTGGTTGAAGCTCATTATCGCGGTGTAAAACGCCCCCTGCAACTGGCCTTGAGTTATGACGAAGAGGTCGGCTGTCGCGGTGCGCCGCCCATGATTGACAGGATGCTTGAAGTTTTGCCAAAGGCCAGTGCGGTGATTGTTGGGGAGCCATCGGTCATGCAGCCGGTTACCGCACACAAAGGGGGCGTCGGGTACCGGCTTCATGTTATTGGCTACGAAGTACATTCTTCGCTGATGCATACGGGCGTGAGTGCAATCATGTCAGGGGCAAAAATAATTGACTGGGCGAACCAAACGAATTCAGCCAGCAGTGTTGCCCAGCCAAGTGACGTTGCTGCGCTCTTTAATCCGCCTTATACAACCGCACATGTTGGCACGATAAGTGGTGGAACTGCGGGTAATATTACTGCAAAGGACTGTTATTTCAGCGTCGACTTTCGGGTTTTGCCTGATGAGACCCCTGAAACGTGGTATGATAGACTCAAGAGCAAAATCGACGCGGTCGAACAGGAAATGAAAGCGGTTAGACCCGAAGCCCGCATAGATGTTACGCCGGGCTATTTTGTGCCTGGCCTCAGACCTGAGGCAGAAGGTGAAGCCGAAATGATTGTTCGCCAGATCACTGGGGACAATGGTACCCATGTTGTGTCTTACGGAACCGAGGCAGGGCAATTTCAGGAACGGGGTTATTCTGCAGTGATATGCGGTCCGGGGGATATCGCGCAGGCCCACCAACCTAATGAATTCATGGAAATTTCCCAATTCAAAGCGGGGCAGGACTTTATGGTTTCTCTCTTGGATCGTTTAGAAAGTTAAACAGAAATATGGCTATCAAAAATCGCTTTGCAGAGCTGCATGATGAAATCCGTGCTTGGCGGCAGGATTTCCACCAACATCCTGAAATTATGTTCGAAACCCACCGCACCGCTGGCGTTGTGGAAAGCCGGTTAAAAGAGTTTGGTGTGGACGAAGTGGTCACAGGTATTGGACGCACGGGCGTTGTGGGTGTGATCCATGGTAAAAAAACTGAGTCGGGCCGCGTTATCGGATTGCGCGCGGATATGGACGCGCTTCCTATGCAAGAGGCGACAAATCTGCCTTATGCCAGCAAAATAGATGGGGCAATGCACGCCTGTGGGCATGACGGACATACCGCGATGTTGCTGGGTGCTGCAAAATATCTTGCCGAAACCGGACAATTTGACGGAACAGTTGTGGTAATTTTCCAACCTGCCGAAGAAGGCGGAGGTGGTGGAAAAGAAATGTGTGATGATGGCATGATGGAGCGCTTTGGCATTCAAGAAGTCTATGCCATGCACAATTGGCCAGGAATGGCAGAAGGGCAATTTTCGATCCGCTCAGGCGCATTTTTTGCGGCGGCAGATCGGGTGTCGATCTTGATCAAAGGGCAGGGCGGCCATGCTGCAAAACCCCATAGTACCGTTGATCCGACAGTTGTTGCCAGTCATATTATCCTTGCCCTGCAATCGATTGCGAGCCGAAATGTGGATCCGATGGAGCATATCGTTGTGTCGATGACCTCTTTTGAAACCTCCTCCAAAGCCTTCAATGTGATCCCAGCAGAGGTCGAACTGCGCGGTACAATTCGCACAATGGCCTCAGACGTGCGCGTACTCGCGGAACAGCGGATCAAGGACATCGCCCGCCTTACCGCGGAAGCCTATGGTGCGGTTGCGGAAATTACATATATGCCGGGCTATCCAGTTATGGTGAACAGTGAAACGCAAACTGAGTTCGCTGCAAAAATTGCGAAAGATGTTGCAGGGAACTGCTCAGAGGCTGAAGCGATTATGGGCAGCGAAGATTTTGCCTATATGCTCGAAGAGCGGCCAGGTGCTTACATACTGCTTGGCAACGGTGAAAAGAGTGAAATGGTGCATACGGTACATTATGATTTCAACGATGACATCATCCCCGCAGGATGCAGTTGGTTTTCTGAAGTTGCCGAACAACGGATGCCGCTCGCCCGTTAAATCCCTCCTTTCACAGCGTACAAAAAAACGATAGGACAGGCCCATATCAGGAGGCGAAATGGGTCAGGCAAATATAATCTGCATCAAATGGGGAACGCTTTTTGGACCGGAATATGTGAACCGGCTTTATTCTGGCGTGCGCCGCAACATAAAGGCCGAAGTCCGGTTTTTCTGTATGACCGAACATGCGGAAGGGTTACATTCTGATATAGAAGTTCTCCCGCTGCCCGTTGAACCCTTTGCAGATCCGATGAATGCGGCCCTTGCTGTGGCCAATCGGCAAGGCGCAATGCGAAAAACATCCCTTTTTCGCAACGGGTTAATTCCCGATCTTAAAGGGCCACTGCTGGGATTTGACTTAGATGTTGTAATCACCGGTGACCTGACCCCAATTTGGGACATGGCCCCTGGTAAGATTGTCATGCGCCACGATTGGATTGAGGCCCGCAAAGGCCGCCCGACGGGTCATGGCTCCGTCTTTCGCTTTGATCCTTCCCGTCATGGGTATCTTTATGACGATCTTGCCGGAAACCCCTATGAAGAGGTGGAAAAAGCCCGCGGATCAGAGCAGCGCTATACCTCTCATAAAGCGATGGATCGGGGCGATTTCGAGTATATTCCGGGTGACTTGGTCGTGAGTTTCAAACACGGCTGTCTCGATCTGCCACCGATGAATTATTTACGCGCGCCGCGCTTGCCTGATAAGGCACGTGTCGTCTGCTTCCACGGGCGTCCCAAAATGAGCGAAGCGGTAGAAGGCTATCGCGGGTCGCTCTTGCGCTGGTCCAAAGCCGCCCCATGGCTTAAAGAGCATTGGATCACCCGCGCTGTTGAAGATTTGGGGTCGAGTTACGCAGGCTGAGCGACCTATAGGTTGGATCATCCCGTTTTTTTACGCTGTCGGCGCAGGTGCATCGCGTATAAGATCGGTGCCAGAATATGGTCGTAGACCAGAGTGCTGATCGGATGAATGATCGGTAAGCATACCATCCGTGCAAGCCATCTGTATCGCGGCAACTGCGCCCAGATCACCGCAAAGGCTGAAACCCCCGAAATAACCTTTCCCTCATGAAATACATGAAGCCGTCTTGCCGCGTCCTCTTGGTCCACTCCATAAAAAGACAAGTCCGTCTGGATCAGGTCATCAAATTCCATCAAAATGCCGCGGCGATCCGCATAGCTGCGATAATGGCAGATTTCTGCGTTACAAATCGGACACTCCGCGTTGAAAAGGATACGTGTTTTCATATCCATCACTTAGCCTTCGGCAGCGGGGATTACATGCGTCATTGTGAAGCTTGGCGATACGCACGCCTTTATCAGGTAAGTTTCGCCCAAAGGTCATATTCACCGGCCTCATCAACCGTGACCTTGACAATATCGCCCACTGATAGGGTGTCGAACCCTTCGTCTATGAAAAGATTGCCGTCAATTTCTGGGGCATCCGCCCATGTGCGGCAGGTCGCACCATTTTCGTCGATCTCATCGACAATGACCTCAAGCCCTTTGCCAACTTTTTTTGCCAATTTGGCTTCTGAAATGGCTTGGGATTTGGCCATAAAACGGTCCCAGCGGTCTTGCTTAATCTCTTCTGGGACGTGATCAGGAAGATTATTTGAACGCGCACCTGCAACATTTTCGTATTGAAAGCATCCGACGCGATCCAGCTGTGCCTCATCAAGCCAGTCCAGCAGCATTTGAAATTCGGTCTCGGTTTCACCGGGATATCCGACAATAAAGGTCGACCTCAGGGTGATGTCAGGACAAACGCCACGCCATGCAGTGATTTCATCCAGCGTTTTGGCCGCTGCCGCCGGTCGGGCCATGCGACGCAACACATCAGGGTGAGCGTGTTGAAAAGGAATATCAAGATAAGGCAGGATCAAACCCTCTGCCATCAGCGGGATGAGATCGCGGACATGTGGGTATGGATAAACGTAATGCAGCCGCACCCAAGCCCCAAGCGTTCCAAGATCACGGGCGAGATTGACGATATGGGCGCGGTGGCCGCAGTCCTCTTTGTATTTGATGTCCACACCATAGGCCGAGGTATCCTGCGAAATGACCAAAAGCTCTTTCACCCCGTTTTCGACAAGCTTCTCAGCCTCCCGCAGGACGGCGTGGGCGGGTCGGCTTTGTAAGCGTCCGCGCATATCTGGGATAATACAGAACTTGCACTTATGGTTGCAACCCTCTGAAATCTTGAGATAACTGTAATGTCGAGGGGTGAGTTTCACGCCGGAGGCCGGAAGCAAATCCACAAAAGGATCGGGACTTGGCGGAACAGCCTTATGAACGGCGTCCAAAACCTGTTCATATTGATGGGGTCCCGTCACGGCGAGCACTTTGGGATGGGCACCAGAAATATACTCCGGCTCTGCCCCAAGGCATCCGGTCACAATCACGCGTCCGTTGGATTCGATCGCTTCGCCGATAGCCTCAAGGCTTTCGGCTTTGGCCGAGTCCAGAAACCCGCAGGTGTTTACGATCACTGCATCTGCGCCTGCGTAATCAGGCGAAATTCCATAGCCTTCAGCGCGCAACCTTGTAAGGATGCGTTCGCTGTCGACCAAGGCCTTGGGGCATCCCAAAGACACCATACCAATGGTTGGTTGACCGGATCGTTTTGTTTCAGTGATACGCGCCGATGAAAGATCAGGGCGCAGTTGCGGAGGATTCGTTGCCATAGGCGGGATATAGCCGAGCACTGCGGTTCGCGGAAGGGGGGCATTGAGCCTTTGTAACGGCATTACTATGTCAGCCCGGTAAGGAAAGCGAAGGTGTCATTGTGAAAATACTAAAAATACTATCCCTTGTCGTTGTCGTTCTGGTGCTTGTCGTTGGAGCCACATTTTTTTTAATCCCGCATGAGAGAATTCTGAACCAAGCTCTTGAGCGGATTGAAAATACTACTGGGCGTAAAATTCAAGTTCAGGGAGGAAGCCGCATTACGGTTTTCCCGAATTTGGGGGTTCAAGCACGCGACGTTATCGTATCCGAGGCAAAGGATGGTCTTCCTTTCGGAGAGGTCACTGCCAAAGAGCTGAATATTTCGGTTAAAACTTTACCGCTCATCTCGGGGAATATCGAATTGAACCGGCTTTTGTTGGATGGGGCCGACATCACCCTTTTACAGGCTGCTGCTGTCAGGGACACATCTGAGGCGGATCAAGACAATCAGGCTTCCGATAAGGTCAATGAAGCCGATGACAATCATGACGATCAAAAGGAGATCTTGGACGGCATAAGTTTTGAAGCGGTTGAGCTTAAAGATGCACTGGTGCGGTATCAGACAGGCGTGCAGGAAAAAACCTATACGCTCAATGACGTGAATGCGCTTTTGGTGCCCATCGCAGAGACAGATGGTTTGAAATTCAACCTGAATGCCAAATATCTTCAGATGAATTTTGATTTGCGGGTGGGAGTGCCGTCGCTCTCGGCTCTTATGGCCAAGAAAGGGTCTGCTGATATCCTCTTTAAAAGTCCAATTGCCAGAATCGCTCTTTTGGCAAAGCAGCCCCTTGGCATGGAGCGAGATATAGAGCTGGATGCGACGGTGAACGATATCGCAGGCCTATTGACTGTTTTGGAGCAATCCTCGCAAAACTGGCCTGCATCTTTGGGCAATAGTTTTTCGCTTAAAGCAGATGCGCATGTCACCGACAGCGTGGTGGAGGCCAAATCGGTAGAGTTTGACTTTGCCAAAAATTCGGTGCGCGGAGCTTTGCGGCTTGGATTTTCTGACGGGCTCCGTCTTTCTGGCGCCCTCGATTTGGGGGCATTTTCATGGCCTGAGGGCAGGGAAACGTCAGCTCAAAACTCTGCAGGCTCAAATACTGCAAATGCCGCTACCAGCGGTTGGTCAACCGACCCCGTTTCCATTCCAAAACTTAATTTCATAACTGCAGATCTGACCATCACGGCCCAAAGCCTAACTTATGGTCCCTACAGGGGCAGCGCAATTCAGGCTGCGGTGCTTTTGAAAAACAGTATCCTAACTGCAAATATCGCGCAGTTGTCGACATTTGGAGGGGATATTGCAGGTAATGTCATTTTAGACACGCGAAAATCTCTGGGCGTCGACGGTAACATCGTTGCCACTGGTTTGAACGCCAATGATCTTGTGAGAACTTTTTCGGACACGAATCTGATAGAGGGAGAATTAAATCTGACTTCCAATTTCTCGGCTTCGGGGAATTCAATGGCTGCACTTATGGGTTCGCTTGGCGGTAAGGGACAACTTAGTATAGATCAGGGTCGTTATACCGGAATTGATCTGGATAAAATCCTTCGCTCTGGTGACTTGAAAACAGGGACCACGCTTTTTGACAGGGCCAGCGCAAGCTATTCAATGGTCAAAGGTGTTCTGACAAATGATGATTTTCTTCTCTCTTTGCCCGACGGCGAAGTGCGGGGCGCAGGGACTGTGAACATTGGCGATCGGTCGCTTGATTATCTCGTGACGCCAAAGTCGCTCAAGGCTGGGAACTTCAAAGGCTTTGCCGTGCCCGTGCGGCTCAAAGGGTCTTGGGACAACATTCAAATTCTGCCTGATTTGGAAGCAGCCGTCGAAAAGAATCTTGAAAAAGAGCTTAAAGCCGCAGAAGAGAAGATCAAAAAAGACGTCAAAGATCGCATCAATAAAGAAACAGAGAAGGCCAAGAAGGATGCTGCGAAAAAACTTGGCGTTGACGTCGAAAATACCAAATCGATTGAAGATGCCCTGAAAATGAAGGCAAAAGATGAATTGGCAAAGGGGCTTAAAAATTTACTCGGAAAGTGATCCGTTTGTGCGCGGTTGCAGGGGGGGCATCTCTGTAACCGCATCAGAACACCGGCCCGCAGCCACGTGGCTCTGGTTTGCCGAAAGACGCAAAAACCGTCTTTGAACTGCGTTAGCGACGTCTGTCGCGTCGCGAGTTCATTGGTTGAAACGCCACACCGACATGTGCCTCGCAATAAGGTTTTCCTGATTGCGTAGGCAGTCCGCAAAACCAAAAGTCTGGCGTGGCGGGATCCCCAACCGGCCATTTGCAGGTGCGTTCAGTCAATTCCAACAGGCTTATTTTTTTCGCCTTTTTTTCAATCTCTGACACTCGCGCCAAAGCTTCTGGGCTGATTTCATTTGCCGAGGGCTGCGGTGGAAGAGGTTGTCCTGCCGGAATTATCTGTCGACGCGCAGGAGATTGCATAACAGGTTTTGGTTCTGGTTCTTTTGTAACAGCTTCGGATTTTTTCGGAGCAACCTTTTCAGGTTTTTTGTCAACCTTTTGGCTGGTTTCGGTTTTTGAGCTTGAGGATGCGCGATTGGAGAGCCCAAGCCGATGTACTTTGCCAATAACCGCGTTGCGGGTAACCCCGCCAAGCTCTTTAGCAATCTGACTTGCTGATTGGCCCTCGCCCCAGAGCTTCTTCAACAGCTCTACCCGTTCATCCGTCCACGACATTCACTACCCTCACAAGGAAACGACCTATAATGGGTCGCCTGCGCCAAATTAAGATCAAGGGTTCATTTTACCCATAGCCGTGGGAGTTACAAGGCTGCACGCAAAAAGAAATCGCTCAATTCTAATCACAATGTCTGATATTTAGCTGAGTCTTTACGCGCTTTTCAGTCGCGGGCGGGTATTAACTGCTGCATAATGCCCGCAAAAAGCAAATAAAGCGTGGTGATCAGTAATCCCCAATGTGCCCAGCTTTGGGGGTGAAAATCCACCCAAGCCGCCCAGCCGGCAAAAAACACCCATGCCAGCGCCATAGGAAGTGATACCCTCCGCCAACGTTCGGTGCGAACGGGATGGATGAATTTGAGGGGTAAAAACATTGCTACGGAAATCAAACTGACAAGTGCCAAAATCACCCAGAAATTTGGGGAGAGGGCAAAGAGCACAATCACCACCATATTCCAACATCCCGGAAAACCGCTAAAGCTGTTGTCTTTCGTTTTCATATTGCCGTGGCAAAAATATACGGCTGAGGCAAAGGTAATAATGATGATTGCAACCCACCCTGTCCAACCAGGCAGAAGACCCGATTTGAAAAGGGCAAACGCGGGAATGAAAACATATGTCAGGTAGTCGATGATCAAATCCAAAAGCACACCGTCAAAGCGTGGCGCATTTTGTTTAACATCATAGTGCCGTGCAAGTGGTCCGTCGATTCCATCAACTGCAAAAGCCACGATCAACCAAAGAAACATCAGGCTCCATTTTGCCTCCGCGGCCGCGAGCATCGCGAGCATCGCAAAGACAGCCCCGGTCGCGGTAAAAAGGTGAACTAAAAGTGCTTTGGCTTGAGGTGTCATTACGGCGTCTTGACGGAATTAGGTCTAAATTGCAATGCGCTATTGCGCTTTGGGGTGGGTGTCTTGGTAAACTTCCATGAGCCTTGCCGTATCTACTGCGGTATAGGCCTGAGTTGTGGAAAGATTGCTGTGGCCCAATAGCTCCTGAATGCTGCGCAGATCTCCTCCGGCGTTTAAAAGATGCGTTGCAAAAGAATGCCTGAATGCATGGGGCGTTACAGTCGATGGTAATCCGAGTTGATGACGGGTTTGTTCGAGCACCTTTTGAATTTGACGGGGGTTCAATCCCCCTCCACGGATGCCACGGAAAAGCGGATCATTGCCGCCAAGTTCAAAAGGGCAAAGGCGGATGTAATCCTGCACGCTCTGAGCAGCAATCTTGAGCACTGGGACAAAGCGTTCTTTGCCCCCTTTTCCTTTGATGCGCAAGGATCGGCTGAACGGTGTGTCCTTGCCCTTTAAAGACAAAGCTTCTGATATGCGCAAACCGCATCCGTAAAGAAGTATAATAACGGCCAAATCCCGCGCGGCTACCCATGTTTCGTTGGACTGCATTTGCACGCACTCCAAGATTGATTGTGCTGCATCCTCGCTTACGGGGCGGGGAAGCCGGGACTGAAATTTGGGCGATTTGACCGATAAAACTGCGGTTGCATCAAATCCCTCTGTTTCCGAAAACCACCTGTAAAAACTTTTGACAGCTGAAAGTTTTCGGGCCAATGATCTTGGGCTTATTTTCTCACGGCGCAAATGGGCCATCCAAGCACGCATGTCTGATAATGCTATGGTGCAAAGTGCAGATTTTCCCAGCTTCGCCCCATGATGGTGGGTCAGGAAACCGAAAAAATCCAGAAGGTCTTGTTGATACGCTTTGATCGTGTTGTCAGCGCGACTTTGTACAGCGCTCTTGATCGCAAGCCAATCGTTCAAGATATCCAGAACACCCGGAGAAATCATCGTCACGCAAGCCAGCGCCGCATTATGCGTTCAAAAACACCGGCAAAAAAAGCAAGCAGATCAGTTCCCTGATGGGGGGAAAACTGATGCGGATCTTCCGCCCCAAGAACGAGCATACCCGGAAGCCGGCCTGCGCCGAACTTAAGTCTCATCAGGGCTTCTGACTTTATACTGCTCAGATCACTTTCGTATATGCTGTCAGATTGTCTCGGAATTTCTCTTAGGATCACGTCTCGAACTGGTGTGTTCCGACCCAAGGTCAGATATGTATCTACAAATCCTGCCGGTACCAGTTTCACGATATTGTGTGCTCCCAGAACTGACTCAAAGCTTCGGGTATCCCGTTTTCGGGTTTCGAGAAACAAGGCGACGTATTCCACACGTAATATTTCTCGAACGTCTTCATCCAGATTACTGAGGAAGGATGGAAAGTCCAAAGGGTCCATCATGCGCAATATTGCGCGGTGTATCTGATTTGTGCCTGCAAGGTTTTCATAGGCGGCTGCAATCACGCTGCGATGTGTATCTTCCAAACGGTCAAGGCGATGTTCAAGTCGTTCCATCGCGATCCCGCGGATGTCGACAATATTACCGCCCATGGCTTCTTCTTTGGCACCCACAAGCGCACGCATAAGGTCTTTATCGTCCAAAATAACATTTGGTCGCGCCAAAATCTTCTTTCGAAGATCGGTATCTAAGTCACTTTTGCCGCTCATAACTTCCTGTCCCTTGAACGGGCGCACCCTAACACAGGTTACAGAATTTTTTGACCTGTTTTTTCGATGTCCGCCAGAAAGGCCGCTAGACCTTTGTCGGTCAACGGATGACTTGCCAGACTGCGGATCACTGCGGGGGGGGCGGTCATCACATCTGCGCCAATACGCGCGCATTCAAGGACATGGTTCACAGTGCGTATGGACGCCGCGAGGATTTCCGTTTCAAACCCGTAATTGTCATAGATGATGCGAATATCTTCGATCAGCCCCATGCCATCAAGGTTGATGTCGTCAAGCCGCCCGACAAAGGGGGAAATAAAGCTGGCCCCTGCTTTGGCTGCCAAAAGCGCCTGATTGGCAGAAAAACAAAGCGTAACATTGACCATAAATCCGTCATCACGCAATGTTTTGCACGCTTTCAGCCCATCCCATGTTAGGGGGACTTTCACAGCAATGTTGTCCGCAATCTCGCCAAGTTTACGACCCTCAGCGATCATGGCCGTTGCTTCAGTCGCGGTGACTTCGGCGCTCACTGGACCAGAAACAATGGAACAAATTTCTCGTGTCACCCCGATAATATCGCGTCCTGATTTCATGATGAGCGACGGGTTGGTGGTCACACCGTCCACCATGCCAAGCGCGTTAAGCTCGGCAATTTGGTCAATCTCCGCCGTGTCTACGAAAAATTTCATCTCTTTGATCCTTTGATGGAATATTCTAAGCTTGGATGCGATGTACTCCAAGACGTGCGCTTGGAAAACCCGAAAAATCCAGAAGCGACCGTTTAAATTGAAAGAATTTTTTGATCAGGGTGATTTGATTTCGGTGCTCACGACGCAACCGATTGATCGGTTTTTGGATTATAAGGCGCCTGAGGGGGGATGTTTCCTTGGCGCATTTGTTGAAGTTCCCTTGGGCCCCCGCAAGGTGATGGGCGTCGTTTGGGGCGAGGGGACGGGAGATTTTGATGAAAGCAAAATCCGCTCAGTTCTTCGGGTCCTTGATGTAGCGCCGCTCAGGGATGAATTAAAATCTTTCCTACAAAAAGCGGCAGATTACACCTTAACACCGCTTTCATCAATGTTGCGCCTTGCGACCCGTGCTCCCGGTTTGGGGGATCCGCCGTCTATGCGGGTTGTCTATCAATTGGCCGATAAGCCGGTTGATAAACTGACGGATGCAAGGCGGCGGGTATTGGACGTGATCCGTGAATATGGCGGAGCGCCCTTCACTCTCAAAGAACTGGCTGACCTTGCCGGTGTGTCGACGTCGGTCGTTAAGGGACTGGCAAAAATTGGCGCTCTGGTGGAAATTCAGACGCCCAAAGATATGCCATTTATGACGCTGGATCCAACGCTGCGGGGCAAACGACTTACTGATGCGCAAAGCAAAGCACGCGATATTTTGCTGACGCAGATGAAAAGCGCCACATTCAACACGACCTTGCTGCGCGGGGTGACAGGATCTGGGAAGACTGAAGTATATCTTGAAGCGGTGGCAAACTGTCTTGCGGCAGGGCAACAGGCGCTTGTTCTATTGCCGGAAATTGCGCTGACCTCGGAATTTATCCTGCGGGTGGAAGATCGCTTTGGGGCCAAGCCTGCGGAATGGCATTCCGGAGTAACCATGACGGAACGGCGTAGGACTTGGAAAATGGCAGCGCAAGGCGGGTTGCAATTGGTGGTGGGCGCGCGGTCTTCGTTATTTTTGCCATTTCGATCTTTGGGCCTGATTGTGGTCGATGAGGAACACGACAGTTCTTATAAACAAGAAGATGGTGTTCTATATAACGCGCGCGACATGGCGGTTTTGCGTGCATCAATTGCGGGCGCAAAGATTATACTGTCCTCCGCCACGCCTAGCCTTGAAAGCTGGAGCAATGGGCAAAGCGGAAAATACACCAAGATCGAACTGACCGAACGGGTGGGTGTCGCACGAATGCCGCAACTTTCTGCGATTGACATGCGTGCGCAATCATTGCCGTCAAACCGTTGGATTTCTTCAGTGTTAGAGGATGCAATCGCTGAGCGGATCACAAAAGGAGAACAATCGCTTCTGTTTCTTAATCGGCGCGGCTATGCGCCGATTACCCTGTGTCGCGCCTGCGGTGGGCAGATTGGATGCCAAAACTGCGATGCACGCCTCGTGGAACACAGGTTTCAGAAACGTTTGATGTGTCATCAATGTGGCGATAGCTGGCCCATCCCTGAGGCCTGTCCGTCTTGCGGGAAAGCGGACAGTCTGGCTGTTGTCGGTCCGGGGGTTGAACGGCTTGCGGAAGAGGCAAAGTCTCTGTTTCCTGCGGTAAATGTGGTGACACTTTCCTCGGATATGTTCAGTTCTTCACGGGCAATGAAGCAGCAGATCCAAAGCGTTGCAGCCGGTGAGGGTGAGATCATCGTTGGTACTCAGTTGGTTGCAAAAGGGCATAATTTCCCAAACCTGACCTTGGTAGGCGTGATTGACACAGATATCGGTTTGCAGGGTTCTGATCTTCGGGCCGCTGAGCGCACGTTTCAACTTGTCCGTCAGGTCGCGGGCCGGGCAGGGCGGGTGGAAAAACCGGGGCTTGCACTGATCCAGACACATCAACCGGATCATCCTGTGATCAAAGCCATTCTGTCGGGAGATGATATCGGATTTTGGACGGCTGAGGCGGCTGCGCGCCAACTTGCAGGTGCGCCTCCATTCGGACGTCTTGCGGGAATTTTGATTACCGCCTCAAATGCGGAGGACGCATTTCGCGTCGGCAATGAATTAGCGCGGCATGGGGCGCCTTTGTTGCAGATCGGCGCAAAAATCTATGGGCCCGCCGTTGCTCCAATTGCCCGTGTTCGGGGGCGCTACCGAGTACGTATGTTAATTAAAGCGGAAAAATCCGCACCGCTTCAAAAGGCTATTCAGGAATGGTTGCGCCCCCTAAAGGTTCCCTCTGACGTCCGCCTTTCCGTTGATATTGATCCACAGAGTTTCCTCTAATCATCCCTTCGGAGGCTGTCTGACGCCTGCCTGATATTTTGCGCTCGCCAAAGGCTAAAGGAAAAGATATGGCACGGGGATGAGAAACTCGGTCACACTTGCAGATGCAAAAAGCCTTCCCATTTGGCGTCAGCCGATTGCTTTGTTATTTGTGATGACTGCGGCGATGCCGTTATCGTTTTCTGTCTGGTCTGCGCTCTTGAACAATTTTACTATCGAGGTGATTGGCTTTGACGGAGCAGATATTGGATGGCTTCATGGCATTCGTGAAATTCCGGGTTTTTTGGCGGTAGGGGTCATTGCGATTATCGTGTTCATGCACGAACAGACGCTTGCTCTTTTGTCACTGTTTCTATTGGGTGTCGCAACCGCGGTCACCGCATGGTTTCCAAGCATGGCAGGTATCCTGACGATAACGATGCTGAGCTCGATTGGGTTTCACTACTATGAGACGGTGAACCAATCACTACAGCTTCAATGGCTCACGAAAGAAGAAGCCCCAAGAAAGCTTGGCTTGCTCATCGGTGCGGGCTCTGGTGCGACTTTGATTGCTTATTTATTCATTGTGTTGGGGTGGAAAACCTTAAATTTGTCTTATAATTTTGTGTATATTCTGGCAGGCGCTGCCACCGTGATCCTTACGCTCTATTGTGTCTTTGCATTTCCCCGTTTCACAACGCCTCATCCACAAATAAAAAAGATGATCCTGCGCAAACGCTATTGGCTTTATTATGCGCTGCAGTTCATGGCGGGGGCAAGACGGCAGATCTTTATGGTTTTTGCTGGATTTATGATGGTGGAACATTTTGGTCTTTCGGTGGACCAGATCACCGGGCTGTATCTGATTAATCTTATGATCAACATGTTTGCTGCGCCCCTGTTTGGCCGGGCTGTTGGGTTTTTTGGGGAACGTAAAGCGCTTTTGTTTGAATATGCGGGCTTGATGGGCGTATTTCTGGCATATGGGGGAATTTATTACTTTGGCTGGGGCGTGCTTTTGGCGGCGGTCCTTTATGTACTGGATCACTTATTCTTTTCGCTCGCCTTGGCGATGAAAACCTATTTCCAGAAAATTGCAGATCCCCAAGACATCGCTCCGACCGCGGCGGTTGCGTTTACGATTAACCATATTTCAGCTGTCTTTCTGCCAATTCTACTGGGGTATATTTGGCTTCAATCTCCTGCCTGTGTATTTTTTGCAGCGGCTGGTTTTTCTGCGCTCTCATTTATTTTGGCGTTGCTGATCCCGCGTCATCCTGAAAAGGGACGTGAAACCATATTTTCGGGGGTGCGCGGCCATACGGAGACGGCGACATGAGCACGACTGGGGGACGGTTTTTAACCGGATCTACAATGGGTCACGTGTTGCGCATGACGCTTTCTGGAACTGCGGGGATCACGTTTTTGTTTGTCGTGGATGCGGCGAACCTATTCTGGATTTCATGGCTTGGGGAAACCCGCCTTGTCGCCGCGGTGGGGTTTGCTTTTGCCTTGCAGTATTTTTCAATATCCTTTGGCATTGGTTTGATGATTGCGACAACCGCGTTGGTATCGCGTGCCATTGGAAAAGACCAAAGGCAGGAGGCACGCCGCTTAGCTGCCTCATGTCTCGTCATTTCCGTGCTTTTACAAACATTGGTTGCATTGAGCATGGTCATCTTTCGGCACGAATTGGTCGCGTTGACCGGTGCGCAAGGTGAAACGGCGGAACTCACCGCACGATATTTGCTTCTGACTTTGCCGTCTTTGCCAATTATGGCTGTGGGGATGATCGGGGGGGCGACTTTGCGCGCGGAGGGGGATGCCTTTCGTGCGATGTTGACAACGATGGGCCCGGGGGCGGTTGCTGTTATTCTTGATCCTTTCTTTATTATTTTATTGAAAATGCAGCTTGACGGTGCTGCATTGGCCTTCTGGTTTTCAAGACTTTCGATGGCGTCGATTTCTTTGTTCTTCGTGATTAAAACCCATAACTTATTGGCAAAGCCAAAGGTGAAACACGTAAAAGAAACCCTGCGCCCCTTTTCCAAGATTGCCGGACCGACGATTTTGACCCAGTTGGCAACTCCTTTTGGAAGCTATTTGTTGACCACGGTCATTGCTGGGTTTGGCGATAGCGCGGTCGCAGCATGGGCTGTGATCAATCGTTTAACCGTGCTGGCGTTTGGAGGCATTTTTTCGCTTTCTGGAGCGGTTGGAGGTATATTCGGACAGAATTTTGGCGCGGGAAAAGTCGACCGCATTTTAACAACCTATAGAGATGCGATTATTTTCTGCGTTGGATACCCGATGCTCATTTGGGCTATCTTGATGGGACTAAATGGAACGATAATTAGAATTTTCAGGGTAGATGCACAGGGTGCAGGAATAATATGGGCCTTTACCCATGTGGGTGCGGGGGCTTTTGTCTTCACAGGTATGATGTTTGTCGCCAATGCCGCGTTCAATAATCTTGGTCGTCCCGTTTATTCCACACTGATTAATTGGACTCGGGAGGGGGTAATCAGTTTGCCCTTGGCTTTGTGGTTTGCTTCGCTCTATGGCGCGTCGGGTGTGGTATATGCGCAGGCGGTGGTGGCGGTCTTAATCGGCGTCCCTGTGACATTTTGGGGTTTGCGCTATATTCAGAGGACAGCCAAAATTTCATCGGCTCTGGGCAACGCAAGGGCTGCGAATTTCTGATCGTGTCTAAATATGAACTCTGAAGGGATGCTGTGATGCTCACCTATACGGCTTTTACCACATTAAGAGAGCGCGCTTCCGCGGATGCGCTGGGTGAGGCGATGGAACGCCTTAATCCAGAACCATCCGGTGTCGGTGTCTTTGAAATGGAGGATGGATCTGGCCTTTGGGAGGTCGGAGGGTATTTTACCGAACGCCCCAATGAGGTCGCAATGGCGCTTCTTTCGGTGGCCTTTGGCGCCAATTCCTTTGTCATTTCCGAAGTTCCTGAAACTGATTGGGTCGCAAAAGTGCGCCGCGATCTCAAGCCGGTGATTGCAGGTCGTTTTTTCATTTATGGCAGCCACGACAAAGACAAAGTCCCCAAAGACAGTATCGCGCTGTTGATCGAAGCGGCAATGGCATTCGGAACGGGGCATCATGGAACAACGCTTGGCTGTCTGAAGGCATTGGACCGTTTGGCACGGGACGGCTTTGTTGGCGAAAACGTGGCAGATATTGGATGCGGTACCGCAGTGCTTGCTGTGGCTGCGGCCTCTATCTGGCCAAATCCCGTGCTTGCCAGTGACATAGATGCGGTTGCCGTTGAAGTGGCAGAGGCAAATGTCAAAGCAAATTCTTTGGAAGGCAAAGTCACCTGCTTAGAAGCTGCCGGATTTGACCATGACGCCTTAGCATCCGCCGCACCATTTGATCTTGTCTTTGCCAATATACTCAAACCGCCTCTTATTGCACTCGCGCCCTCTATGGCGGCCCATCTGATCTCAGGGGGATATGCGATTTTATCGGGTATATTGCGCGAACAGGCCGAAGAAGTGATCATTTGCTATAAAGATGCAGGTTTGAACCTTATCCATCGCGAAGATATCGCCGAGTGGAGCACGTTGACTTTGTCAAAACCATAAGGGTGATCAAAAGATACATAAGGTCCACAACAAATTGGAAAGTGCAAAGGAAACCGTAAGATTTTCCATGATGCTCTAGCTTAATTTGGGGATAAAGCGGCGTTGCTGTTTTTTCGCGTGCGCCGCTTGAAATCTTTAGGTAAAAACTTCATCGCTCCAATTCAAAGCATCCGCTTCAACGCCTTGAAACCGATCGTACCTCTGATCACCTTCAAGAATATCGGTGCTTCTTTCGACGCGAACAATATCATTTTCTTCACCTCCAGAAAAGAGATCGTTTGAGAGGCATAAAAAAGGGCCGCCGGCATGATTGCTGGCGACCACTTTTCTACCGTGCACGTAAATCGGCGAACTTAGCTTTTGCGTTGCGCGATACGCTCGATATCGCCACGACAAAGGCCGATGTCATTCAGTTCACGATCTGAAAGCCGTGAGAGCGTGTTGCGTGTAACGCGTGCGCGCGACCAATCGGAAAATGCAGAGGCCAAATGCGCAAATGGATTATATGATTTTGTTGTTGCCAACATTTGAGACAGTACCGCAGCCATTTCAAGTGTCCTTATGGGAGTTACCTTATTTCACCGCCCCACTTAGATATGAGTGAGGTAACTTACAAATGATGATTTTGCATTTCCCTTATGCAGCCAAGTCATAGCTTGGGTTTGGCTTAACATGTTATAAATAATGGTAAAATATTCATTTATTTCATTCAGAGATCATCGGCCGATACGTCGATATGCCTTCGAAAATTTTCTGAATTTGCTGTTTGATACGGGTGATCTGAAAGAGATATTTGCCGCGTCGAACACTGGTTTCTTGAAAAGGCCAATTCATTTTGGTTTGTCTGAATAACGTATTTTGCGTGCAAGGCCTTTTGAAAAGATAGTGATCAGGACAGATGTATCATCGCAAAATCTGGCGGTGGACATCCTTTTTCCTTTATTAGCGCTGTAAGTGTGTGGGCCAGATCTTTCCCGGCAATGCGATCTGCCAAAAGTCCTCCCAAAACGAGTAAGCTGTCCCATCCCGCACTTTGTGCCCCCGCGATGTCGTGTTCTAGGCTGTCACCCACCATCAATATGCGTGTTTTTCCTAAAATGGATTTCGTGGCGTCAAATATAGCCGGATAGGGTTTGCCATAAAATATAACCCGTCCGCCTTGATCTTTGTATTTTTGGGCAAGCGCGCCTGGTGACATGACAAGTTCGTCAGCGCGCGGGCTCGCAAGGTCGGGATTTGAGCAATAAAGTGTAAGGCCCCTGTGGTGGGCCTTTTCCAAAAGCGTTTTAAAGCTGTTCTTGTCTGTCCCGTCAGGGAGACCCATCAATAAAATCGCATCGGAGCGATCAAAGTCCACAAGGGCGATATCCAAACCTTCTGCCCATCGTGCCGCATCACCGTTTGAACGTTCGATTGGATAGAAATTCCGATGCGCAATTTCACCCTTTTTACAGTCCTGCCATAGCGCCTCGCCGCTGGTTATGACGCTCTCAAAGCAATCTGTTCTAAATCCCATTGCTGAAATTCTATCGATATTTTGAGCACTCCGTTTGCCTGAATTTGACAATACGGCCAGTCGTTTTGACTGAGCGGAGAGCCTTTCAACGATCTCAATCGCACCTTCATAGGCCAATGTCCCGTTGTGTAAAACGCCCCATTGATCAAAGACTAAGGCGTCATAATCCAACGCGATCTCCGTTAGACTTTTAATAAATCTCGTCATTTGGTGAATGTTTCTTTTGACAGGGTCACTCGGATGTCTACCTTTTTTGACTGATGATCCCGGATGTACTCCGCGATTTCGCAGTTTAAAGTGTCAAAATCACAGGGATCGACCTTTTTGTTTATGCCTGTTGTAGATCATCTGGGCAAGAAGGTCGTTTTGTTAGCGGTGGGGCATGCCAAAGTTCGTCTGTGAACTGGCTATGGACAATGGCATGAAGCAGATTTGGATCCGTCTCTGGCAAAGTCTGAAAGAGACTTTTTCTTTTTCGCATTGGCTTTTGTTCACCTTTCGTGCTATGTCGGTTTAAATAATAAAACAGGGCAGATAATATGCGGATTTTGGGGATTGATCCCGGTTTGCGTAATATGGGGTGGGGCGTTATCGATGTTAACGGGGCCCGGATGAGTCACGTTGCAAATGGGATTTGTCACTCCAAAGGTACTGATTTGGCCCAAAGGCTATTATCCCTTTATGAACAATTGTCCTTGGTGGTGCAAAAGTGGCAGCCGAGCACAGCCGCAGTAGAGCAAACCTTTGTCAACAAAGATGCTGTGGCGACGCTAAAGCTGGGTCAGGCACGTGCCGTCGCTTTGCTCGTCCCAGCGCAGGCGGGGCTAGAGGTGGCTGAATATGCCCCTAACAAAGTCAAAAAGACGATAGTCGGTGTTGGTCATGCAGATAAGGCACAGGTTGACCACATGGTGCGTTTGCAGCTTTCGGGTGTCAAGATTACCGGCGTGGATGCGGCCGATGCGCTCGCGATTGCGCTGTGTCACGCCCATCATGCAGGGACGACGTCACGATTTGAGGCGGCACTTGCAAAGGCCGTATCATGATTGGCAAGCTGTCAGGTCGTATTGATTACCGCTCAGAGGATCACATCCTTTTGGACGTGCGTGGTGTGGGATATCTTGTTTATTGTTCGGAGCGGACTTTGATGGCGCTTCCGGGCAATGGAGAGGTCATATCGCTTTATACGGATCTTGTGGTACGCGAAGATCTTCTTCAGCTGTTTGGTTTCTTATCCCTTGTGGAAAAAGAATGGCATCGCCTTTTGATGTCGGTTCAGGGCGTTGGGGCAAAAGCCTCAATGGCCATATTGGGCGCGCTTGGTCCAGAAGGTGTGGGGCGCGCCATTGCCTTGGGGGATTGGAACGCGGTCAAGGCGGCAAAAGGTATTGGACCCAAAACCGCCCAGAGAGTGGTCAACGAACTTAAAGACAAGGCGCCAAGCATAATGGCAATGGCGCCGGCGCGGGTTCAGCCCCCCTCTGAAATCCAAGGGATGATTGAACCGGCTGATGCACCGGTGTCAGCCTTTCCGTCGCCGCCCGCCGAGGCGCCCCATGCACAGGCTGATGCGATGTCCGCCCTTGCCAATCTTGGCTATCCTCCCTCAGAGGCTGCTGCCGCAGTGGCGCGCGCCTTGGGTGAGGATCAAGGGGCTGAAACAGCCTCATTGATCCGCGCCGCGTTAAAATTGCTGGCACCGAAAGGCTAAAGGATGAGCGAACCTGATCCCCTGTTGCGTCCAGAAACTATGCCCGAAGACTCAGATCGGGCGCTGCGCCCTCAAACATTGGACGAATTTGTCGGACAGGCAGAAGCAAGATCAAATCTCAAAGTCTTTATCCAATCTGCCCGCCAAAGGGGTGAGGCTATGGATCACACGCTGTTCTATGGTCCCCCCGGACTTGGGAAAACCACCCTTGCTCAGATCGTGAGCCGAGAATTGGGTGTGAATTTCAGAATGACATCGGGACCAGTGCTCGCCAAGGCTGGGGACCTCGCAGCAATTCTGACAAATCTCGAAGCGCGTGATGTTCTTTTTATTGATGAAATACATCGTCTTAATCCGGTGGTTGAAGAAGTTCTTTATCCAGCGCTGGAGGATTTTGAGCTTGATCTTGTGATCGGCGAAGGGCCCGCCGCACGCACTGTGCGCATCGAATTGCAACCCTTTACTCTGGTTGGTGCGACAACACGGCTCGGTCTTTTGACGACGCCATTGCGGGATCGATTTGGCATTCCAACGCGGCTTCAATTTTACAATGAAGATGAGCTTTTTGAAATTGTTACTCGCAATGCGCGTAAACTCGGGGCGCCTGCGGATGAAGGGGGCGCGCGCGAAATTGCGCGTCGGGCGCGCGGCACTCCAAGGATTGCAGGACGGCTCTTGCGCAGGGTTGTGGATTTTGCAGTGGTGGAAGGGGATGGTCGCGTGACCCTTGCACTTGCAGATCATGCGCTTACCCGTCTTGGGGTTGATGATCTTGGCCTTGACAGTGCGGATCGACGCTACCTTCGGCTCATCGCAGAACACTATGCCGGTGGTCCAGTTGGGATCGAAACAATGAGCGCTGCGCTCTCTGAAAGCCGAGACGCGCTTGAGGATGTGATCGAACCCTATCTGCTGCAGCAAGGACTGGTCCAGCGAACCCCGAGGGGACGAATGCTGGCCCAACGGGGATGGGCGCATTTAGGGTTGGCGCCACCTAAGGGGCAAAGCTCGCTTTTCGAATAAGCTCTATGGCCAAGATTGCGCCGCCCGGTCTGATCCAGCACATCCGGATCTGGGGAAACAGCATTGCCGGAGGCATGTTCCATTCCGGGCGGGCATATGAGTAAACGGCAGATTTTTCCGAAAATTTAGGTGAAGGAGCATTTAAGAGCTTTCATAATGCATCAAGTGTAAATTGGCAGGTTTGTGGCGCGGCTTGAAAGCGCAAAAAATCTCCGTACCGCATAAAAAATGTCAGGAGGCTTTCATAGCACCAAAAGTCTTGGTATGGCATTCCAAGACCCCACGAGCCAATAAATGATGCGATTATGTTGCAAACAGACGAAATCAGAGAGTATTTCACACGTCAGGATGGACAGTTTGCATTTGCAAGATGGGGCAGGCCCATTGCTCCTGTCGCCTTTGGCATCGAGGATAGCAGCCTGAGCATCCTCAAAAATGCGATCCAAGTGGTCACGCAGCTTGCCGGACACGAGATGTCGGAAACCGATCCCGAGCTGGGCAGCAATTTGATGTTCTTTTTCTTTCAGGATTGGAAGGAACTGCGCGAGGTGCCAAACTTGGATCGTCTCGTGCCCAACTTGGATGCGTTGACCCGCAAGCTTCAGGCAAAAGAGGCCAATCAATATCGATTGTTCCGTTTTGACGCAAAGGGCGGAATAAAGGCGTGTTTTGTCTTTTTGCGCATGGATGAACATCTGAGTGCCGTTTCCGCTGAAACGCTCTGTCTTTCCCAAATTGTACAATCCATTCTTCTTTGGTCGGATCAGGTTTTTCTGAAGCAATCGCCTTTGGCTCTGGTTGAGGGCGGAAAGACAATTTTGCGCCCTGAAATTTCGGAGTTGATCCGCGCGTCCTATGCCCCAAACCTGCCGGATCACTCAGATGATTCCTCATTCGCGCTCAGGTTATTTGCGCGTCTGCAAAGTCAAGCGGGGGTCTCTTGATATGGCACATACATTTTCGCTGAGGGTCTATTACGAAGACACAGATTTTGGCGGGATTGTCTATTATGCTAATTACTTGAAATTTATTGAACGGGCGCGCAGTGAATGGGTACGTAGCCTTGGACTTGACCAAAAAACGTTGAAATCGGAGCGAGGAGTGGTCTTTGCCGTGCGTCATCTGGAAGCCGATTACATATCACCTGCAAAATTTGATGATATTTTAGAGGTGGTAACAGATGTTCACCTTTCAAGTGCCGCGCGCCTCGTTCTGGACCAAGAGGTTTTACGTGGTAAGGACGTTTTGTTCAGGGCGCGTGTCACCCTTATTGCCATGCGCGATACGGGAAAGCCTACGCGGCTGCCGGCGGAAATTCGCCTCCGTCAGATGTAATTTACTGCAGGAACTGACAAGTGTGGTTATAGTCATCTGCGTGCTTGGTTTCAGCGGAAAACTGGGCTAATCGTGTGGTAAAGTTGGACGACTTGGTGCCAGAGTAGGGAACAGGGGAATGGAAGCAGAAACACTCGCGGTTGTAGGGGAGATTGATTTTTCCTTTTGGTCGCTGTTTGCACGCGCGACACTGACAGTAAAGCTTGTCATCATTATTTTGATTGCATGCTCGTTTTGGGCTTGGTCGATAATTGTGCAACGCTCTTTGGTCTACAAAAGGGCAAAATGGGAAGCAAAGCGGTTTGACCGTGCATTTTGGTCAGGTCAGCCTCTGGACGAGCTTTTTGATAAGATCGGTCCCGAACCCAAAGGGCGCCCTGAACGGATTTTTGCAGCAGGGATGGTGGAATGGGATCACAGTCATCGGGCAGACGGGCGTTTGATTGCGGGTGTTCAATCGCGTATTGAACGTTCAATGAACGTGGCCGTCATAAGAGAGGCCGAAGCGCTTCAATCAGGGCTGTCGGTTTTGGCAACCGTCGGTTCCACTGCGCCCTTCATCGGCCTCTTTGGCACAGTTTGGGGCATCATGAATGCCTTCATAGAAATTGCGGCCCAACAGAACACGAACCTTGCGGTGGTTGCCCCGGGTATCGCAGAGGCGCTTTTGGCGACGGGACTCGGTCTTTTGGCCGCAATTCCTGCGGTTGTTTTTTACAATAAATTGAGCGCCGATAGCGAACGCATCATTGCAGGATACGAAAGCTTCGCAGATGAATTTGCGACGATCCTAAGCAGGCAATTGGACGGGTAGGATGGGCGCAAATCTCTCATCTGATCATGGTATCCGTCGGCGCGGACAGCGTAGAAGAAGCCGCCCGATGGCCGAAATAAACGTTACCCCTTTTGTGGATGTCATGCTTGTTTTGTTGATTGTCTTTATGGTTTCGGCACCGATGTTAACGGTCGGCGTTCCTGTTGAGCTACCAAAAACGACAGCCAACGCGCTTCCCACAGAACCAGAAGAACCGCTAACCATTACACTCACGGCAAGCGGGCAGATTTTTATTCAAAAATCTGAAACTCCCCCCGATCAACTTTTGAATAAATTACGTGCTATTTCTCAGGAACGCAGTGGGGATCGAATTTTCTTGCGGGCGGACGGGACGATTACATATGAAACGGTGGTGCAGGTGATGGGCATGTTGAATGCAGGCGGCTTTACAAATATTGCGCTCGTTACGGATGTTGGTGGTCCGAGTGTCGCGCTTTCGGATGGGTAAACAGAAGCGATGCATTTTGGACATTATATCTCAGGATCGGCGCATGCGGGGATATTGTTCTGGCTCTTAGTTGGAAGCTGGTTCGCTCCGCCTGAACCCGCTCCGTTTGAGGCAGTGAGCGTTGCGATGATCAGCAACTCAGAATTCGAAGCGATGATGGCCTCCGACCAATCGCCAGAAGCAGCCCAGTCGACAAGCGAGGTCGTTCCACCGTCTGATGTTGAGGAGGAAACACTTCGTATGCCGGAGAAAGAGCAGCTTATAGCCAAAGCCGCGGAACCGGCAATTGTGTCTGTGAATACCGTCGAAGACGTGCAGCTGCAAAAACCTGAATCCCTCAAAGTTCCTACTCCGCGACTGGCAGATCAGCTCCCCAGTTTGAGTACCCCCTCTGACAATCAACTTGCCCTTTTAAAGGCCCCTGAAATCTTGGACGCCCCCCAAACAGCGAACCGTGTTTCAGCGATAGCCGTAGCACCACCACCTTCGAGTGTGAACCTTGACGATCAAATACTGCAAACCGCTTTACCGCTGAACCTTGATGCGCCCGCAGATGTTCAGGAACCAGAAAAAGAAACAGATCTAGCGCCATCTGTGCAGCCGGAAACCGCTGTGGAAAATAGCCCTGAAGTTTCAAAAGAGCTTCCAAAGGCACCAGAAATTTCGCTGCGTCCCAAGTCGACGATACCGCAACCGCAAGGAACAGAAACCACACCGGAGGTTTCCGAAGCGCCCCCAGAGCCCCCTAAGTCAGCCGCGCCCGCCAGTTCTCTTAGGCCGAGATCAAGACCTGTGTCTCAACAGGCTTTAGCCGAAGAACTAAAGGATCCGGTGCAATCGCCAAACTCTATGAAAGAGGGGATTGATGCGGCCTTGAAAGAGGGGAATGACGCAGCCCCAAGTAATGCCGTTGCAGGCATCGAAACGAGCCGGCTGACAGGCGAGCAAGAAGGCATAATTCGCGATACAGTTATAAATGCGATGCGCCCTAATTGGCTTGTTATTCCGGGATCACCTGCATCATTTGTTTTTTTGGTTGTGCGCGTGGAGTTTGATAAAAATGGTACCGTCAAAGAGGACAGTATCGAGTTGATCAGCCACGAAGGTGGAAACGACAGGGCTGTGCGAACAGCATTCAGGGCTGCAAAAACCGCGATAAAAATGGCGTCATTGAAAGGCGCCTTTAAATTGCCGGCAGAGACATTTGACGGCTGGAAGGTACTTGAACTAGAATTTGATCCGGAAGAGATGAGAAAACGATGAAACTTAGAATATTGATATTTGCTATCGTTGCTTTTTGTGCACAAAGCGTAAGCGCAGAACCGTTGCGTATCAAGATCACAGAAGGGGTTGTTGAACCGCTGCCTTTTGCTGCGCCCACATTTGTCGCCGAAGATGCCGGAGGTAAAGGGTTTGCCGAAAAACTAACCCAGCTTGTCGCGCAAGACCTGGCGTCAACCGGTTTGTTCCGTGAAATTCCCTATCAGGCTTATATATCCAGCATAACAAGCTTTTCGTCGCCCATTCAGTTTTCAGACTGGAAAGCAATTAATGCGCAGGCACTTGTGGTTGGGGCAGTAAGCGCTTCGGCAAGTGGTGAAATGGTGGTCAAGTTTCGCGTTTATGATGTTTTTTCAAATGCTGAATTGGGCAGCGGTTTGAAATTTAGCGGGACCGTCGATGGGTGGCGCCGTATGGGCCATAAGGTTGCGGATGTTATTTACACTCGCCTCACCGGTGAAAGTGGTTATTTTGACAGTCGGATCGTATTTGTGTCTGAAAGTGGACGCAAAGGTGCCCGCAAGAAACGCCTTGCGATTATGGATCAGGACGGCGCTAACGTCCAGTTTTTGACGGACAGCGCAGATCTGGTTCTGGCCCCTCGATTTTCACCCGCGGGAGAACGGGTGCTGTACACAAGCTATGAAACAGGGTTTCCGCAGATTTACATGTTGGACGTGGGCACGGTTTCAAAGCGTTCATTGCGAAATGACGAAGGCACCATGAGCTTTGCACCAAGATTTTCGCCGGATGGAAACTCTGTCGTGTACTCTTTGGAAAAGGGCGGAAACACAGATATTTATCTACTTAATTTGTCTACTGGAAACACAAAACGGCTAAGCGATGCGCCTTCTATCGAAACGGCGCCAAGCTTTTCTCCTGACGGTTCGCAGATCGTTTTTGAAAGTGATCGATCGGGCACACAACAGCTTTATGTGATGTCGTCAAGTGGCGGCAGCGCAAAGCGTATAAGTTTTGGGCAGGGCCGATACGGTACCCCTGTGTGGTCTCCTCGCGGGGACATGATTGCGTTTACCAAACAAAATCGTGGACGCTTTCATATAGGGGTAATGCGTACAGACGGCAGCGAAGAACGGCTTTTGACCGCATCCTTTCTGGATGAGGGTCCAACTTGGTCACCCAATGGTCGCGTGATCGCCTTTACCCGTGAAACGCAAGGGGCAAACGGGTCCTCAAAGCTTTACACAGTTGATATTTCGGGCCGGAATCTGCGTGTGCTACCAACCCCTGATGGGGCCTCTGATGCGGCTTGGTCGCCGTTGGGTAGATAAAGTCGGCGTCTGACTTATGAAACAGTTTTAATGTTCGCGGCTGTATGGTATAGCACGGGTCAAACAAAGGTGCAAAAAATGCGTAAACAGGCTCTAAATATTATCTTGGTTCTTTCTTTGGCCGCACTTGCCGCGTGCAATAAGAATGGTGGGGGCTATGATAACGGTCAGTTTGGTTCGGGCGGAAACGGTGACGTGAATGCACTGGGCGTTGTCACACCGGGATCACCGGCTGAGTTTCAAACGGCCGTTGGGGATCGGGTTTTGTTCGGAGTGGATCAATCCAGTCTTTCAGCCGAAGCTCAGGTCATTCTGGATGCTCAAGCCAGTTGGCTGATGGAAAACTCTGAATATGTTGCAGTTGTCGAGGGTCACGCGGATGAGCAGGGCACGCGTGAATATAACCTTGCCCTTGGGGCGCGACGGGCCAATGCTGTGAAAGAATATCTGGTGTCGCTTGGGGTGGCCGGTTCACGACTGAAAACGGTCAGCTATGGCAAGGAACGGCCACTTGAAATTTGCAGTGCAGAACGGTGTTACGAAAAAAACCGGCGCGCGGTAAGTGTTTTAGACAACTTAAATTTCTAAATCGGGGTTTGGGATGACGCGTTGGATACTGTTGGTTGTTATGTTTGCGTTTTGTGCGCAGGTTCAGGCGCAAGATAATGAACGCGAAGAAACGCTTGCGGATGTCCGTCAAGATCTCTCATATATTTACGTGGAAATTCAGAAGTTAAAGCGCGAACTTTCGACGACATCCTCTCCAAACAGACTGCCTGCTGAGGATAGTATATTACAGCGTATAAATAACATAGAAGCACAACTTCAGCGTCTCACAAATGCAAGTGAGCGTTTGGAATTCAAGCTGCAAAATGTGATTGAAGATGGCACCGCAAGAATCGGTGATCTTGAATTCCGTCTGGTGGAGTTGGAAGGTGGCGATGTCTCCAAGTTGTCTGAAACGACGACATTGGGCGGTAATGCAGATGTGACTGAACCAGAAATAGTTGTAACAAAGCCTGTTGAACTGGCCGTTGGCGAAGAGGCAGACTTTGAGACAGCGCAAAGAGCGCTTGAAGAAAAACGCTACGAAGATGCCGCTGAAATGTTCAACCGGTTTGGAAAGACCTATCCCACCAGTCCGCTTGCAGCAAAGGCATTTCTCCTGCGTGGTAAGGCGCTGGAGGCCAATGAGGATATCAAAGGGTCGGCGCGTGCTTATCTAGA
Organism: Alphaproteobacteria bacterium casp-alpha6; assembly: GCA_001510135.1. Lineage (GTDB taxonomy): Bacteria > Pseudomonadota > Alphaproteobacteria > Rhodobacterales > Rhodobacteraceae > LFER01. The sequence continues at coordinate 50,007 of LFER01000068.1, read as the reverse complement.
GAGCTTTACCAATTATCAGAATTCAACTGTTGCACCAGAGGCTTTGACACTGCTTGGCAAAGCATTGGTCAAGTTGGGGCGTATCGAAGCAGGATGTCAAACGCTGTCGCAGGTGGAAATTAGATTTCCTCAAACGCCATTTGCGGAAGACGCCTATCAGGCCATGCAGTCTCTGGAATGTCTTTAGACACCGACGAAGACCTGTCAAAACAATTTGAAGACAGTTTATCTCGTCTGACTGGCGACCTGTCCGCTAAAAGTTTGCTCTTAGCAGTATCGGGCGGGAGTGATAGCATGGCGCTGATGCATTTAACGGCCGTTTGGGCAAAGGCCCGCGGCGTGAAGTGCTCTGTAGTCACTGTAGACCACGCACTTCGTGCAGAAAGCGCAATAGAGGCTGAGTTTGTCAAATCAGCAGCCCAAGGGCTTGGATTAACCCACAAAACATTGCGTTGGAACGGCGCGGAGCGCAGCGGAAATTTACAAATGAACGCAAGGGAAGCGCGTTATCGCCTGATTGCATCGCATCGCGCAGAACATGACATGGTTTTGACAGGGCATACGTTGGAGGATCAGGCGGAAACATTTCTTTTGCGCCTGCGCCGAGGCTCAGGGGTCGACGGTCTTTCAGCTATCCCAGAAAAAAGATACGTCACTGCAGGTGAGGGCGGATATTGGCTTATCCGTCCGATGCTGGATCTTCAAAGAGACAGGCTTCGAAAATTCCTGAAGCAGCGCTTTATTGAGTGGGTTGATGATCCATCTAATGACGACATTCGGTTTGACAGGGTAAAAATGCGCCACGCTTTGGCGCATTTGTCAGACCTTGGTATCAATGCAAAAAATATCGCTGAGACATCACGTCATCTGCAAAGAGCGCGCGCCGCTTTGGACCAGCAAACTGGCCTTTTCGCCCGCAAATTTTGCAAGACGGAGCACGGAGATCTTTTAATTGATCGGGCTGAATTTCAAACACAGCATAGCGAATTGCAATATCGTTTGATGGCAACAGCACTGAAATGGGTGTCTTCCAATCCTTACAAGCCACGCTTTTCAACCCTGGCTTTCGCTTTGGAGAGTATTCTAAGCGGTAAAACGCAATCTTTGCATGGTTGTCTCATGGATGTGCACAAAAATGAGATCCGGATCACACGTGAATTTAACGCAGTCGCGAAAACCAAAATGGATTTGGAGGACGGAGCGATCTGGGACGGAAGGTGGAAAATTCATTGCGCGAATGGGCAAACATTGTCTGGTCTTTTCATTGCACCGCTTGGGCCTTTGGGGGCCACTTGGGCGCGACACGAAAGTGGCAGTAAGCTTCCGCACCGATCACTCAAGTGCCATCCGGGTGTCTTTAACGAGAATGGTATTGTTTATGCACCCAGTTTGATTGAAAATAAGCATGTTTCTGTGACTTTTTGTGCCAAACCCTTCGTTCCGGACCTTGGCAGCTATTGAAGCTTTGGCTTTCCTTGTTATGTAAACTGATATAAAACACATCATCTCAGCTATTTCTGGGTTTTTTGTAGGAGGTCCATCTTGGGCAACGGTCGCAACATCGCATTTTGGTTCATTCTTTTCCTCGTTATCGTCGTGCTGTTCAATGTTTTCAGCTCCGGAAGCGGAAGTTTGCAAAGCAGGGAAGTCAATTATTCAGACTTTGTGGTCGCTATAGAAGGTGGTGAGGTCAAGGCAGCCACGCTTGATGGCGAAAAGGTTATGTTCAAGGGCGCGGACAGCAAGGAATATGTCACGATTGTTCCAAGCGATGCGAACGTGACGGATCTGTTGATTTCCAACGGCGTTGTCATCCGTGCCGAGCAGCAAGAACAATCCGGACTTCAATCCTTTTTGATGACGCTTTTCCCGTTCCTTCTTTTAATCGGTGTTTGGGTTTATTTTATGAACCGGATGCAAGGCGGAGGCAAAGGGGGCGCGATGGGCTTTGGCAAATCTCGCGCCAAGCTTTTGACTGAAAAGCAGGGCCGCGTCACATTCGATGATGTTGCCGGCATTGATGAGGCCAAAGAAGAGCTTGAGGAAATAGTGGAATTCCTTAGAAACCCTCAGAAGTTCTCGCGCTTGGGCGGACGTATTCCCAAAGGCGCGTTGCTTGTTGGTCCTCCGGGTACCGGTAAAACGCTTCTGGCACGCGCGATCGCGGGAGAAGCGGGTGTTCCGTTCTTTACAATCTCAGGGTCTGATTTTGTTGAAATGTTTGTAGGTGTCGGTGCAAGCCGCGTGCGCGATATGTTCGAGCAGGCCAAAAAGAACGCGCCATGTATTGTGTTTATCGATGAAATTGACGCCGTTGGGCGTAACCGTGGTGCTGGATATGGCGGGGGCAACGACGAGCGCGAACAAACCTTGAACCAGCTTTTGGTGGAAATGGACGGTTTTGACGCGAATGAAGGTGTGATCATTCTGGCTGCAACGAACCGGCGTGATGTTCTTGATCCAGCCCTTTTGCGTCCGGGTCGCTTTGACCGTCAGGTGACCGTGCCAAACCCCGATATCAAGGGCCGTGAGAAAATTTTGAACGTGCATGCGCGCAAGACCCCGCTGGGTCCAGATGTGGATTTGCGTTTGATTGCACGCGGCACACCAGGATTTTCTGGGGCGGATCTTGCCAACCTTGTGAACGAAGCGGCCTTGATGGCGGCGCGTATCGGTCGCTCTGTTGTCAATATGGTGGATTTTGAGAACGCAAAAGACAAAGTGATGATGGGTGCTGAGCGACGCAGTATGGTGTTGACAGCGGATCAAAAGGAAAAAACCGCCTATCATGAAGCGGGGCATGCGATTGTTGGTCTTAGCCTTCCACAATGTGATCCAGTATATAAAGCCACGATTATCCCGCGTGGTGGTGCCTTGGGCATGGTCGTGTCTTTGCCTGAAATTGACCGTTTGAATTGGCATAAATCGGAATGTGAAGAAAAGCTCGCCATGACGATGGCCGGAAAAGCGGCAGAGATCATCAAATATGGCGAGAAAAATGTCTCCAACGGCCCCGCGGGGGATATTCAACAGGCCTCTGGGCTAGCGCGCGCAATGGTGTTGCGGTGGGGCATGTCCGAAAAAGTGGGTGATGTGGATTATTCCGAAGCCCATGAAGGGTATTCAGGCAATACTGCGGGATTTTCTGTTTCAGCGAATACGAAAGAGTTGATCGAAGAGGAAGTAAGGCGCTTTATCCGTGAAGCATATGATCGGGCGCACGCAATCCTGCTTGAAAAACGTGATGAATGGGAACGGCTGGCAGAGGGGCTCTTGGAATATGAAACCCTGACAGGAGATCAGATCAAACGCGTTATGCGCGGAGAAGATCCAGAAGCGGACGACGGCGAAGACGACACCACGAAAAGTGGTGGTACACCTTCCTTAACAGCAATTCCCAAAACGAAACCCAAAAGTAAACCTTCGGGGGATCCAGATTTGGCGCCTGAGCCAACGTAGCAGCGTTCATAGTGCTGAAATAGATAAACCCGCTGTAAGACAGGCAGCGGGTTTTTTGTTGACCGACTAACCTCTTCTCTTGCCGCTTAGGAATGTATCGGTCCCATTCCGCAAGCAAGGGCAGCTTCGCGCACCGCCTCAGAATAGGTCGGATGCGCATGACATGTCAGAGCAAGATCTTCGGCAGAGGCCCCAAATTCCATCGCCACGCAAATTTCATGAATCAGGTCTCCGGCGCTGGGACCAATGATATGCGCCCCAAGGATCCTGTCAGTATTTGCATCCGCCAAAAGTTTGACAAACCCATCTGTTGCAAAATTCACTTTGGCGCGTCCATTGCCCATGAACATGAATTTTCCAACCTTGTACGCGCGGCCCTCTTGTTTGAGCGCGTCCTCGGTAAGGCCCACGTTTGCGACTTCCGGATGCGTATAAATCACACCAGGGATGACACCATAATTCACATGTCCATGCTTACCGGCGATAACGTCTGCGGCGGCCATGCCTTCGTCTTCGGCCTTATGTGCCAGCATTGGGCCGTCGATCGCATCCCCAATTGCATAGATGCCATTCACATTTGTGCGCCATTTGTTATCAGTTTTGATCTGTCCCCGATCTGACAGAGCCACACCTAGCGCCTCAAGCCCAAGCCCATCGGTGAATGTCCTGCGTCCGGTTGCCACCAGTACTGTATCTGCGTCCAGCTGATGTTCGCTATCGTCTTTGCGCAGCTTATAGGTGACTTTCGCCTTTGTTTTCAGTTTTTCAACAGAAGATACGGCTGCCCCCATAATGAATTTCAGTCCCTGCTTTTTCAGCGTGCGTTGAAAGGTTTTCTGCACATCGCTGTCCATGCCGGGGGTGATCGCATCCAGAAATTCAATAACGGTGACCTCGCTTCCGAGACGCGCGTAAACGGAGCCAAGTTCCAGTCCAATGACACCAGCCCCGATGACCACCAGTTTCTTCGGGATTTTGGGAAGGGTAAGCGCCCCTGTTGACGTCACAACCGTTGCTTCATCAATTTCTATACCGGGAAGGGAGGAGGGCACAGATCCTGACGCAATGATGATGTTCTTTGTTGAATAGACCTCATCTCCGACGTTGACTTGTCCGGGGGCCGGAATGGATCCCCATCCTTTGAGCCAGTCTATTTTGTTCTTTTTAAAAAGAAATTCGACACCCTTTGTATTGGCGGACACGGTATCCTCTTTATAGGAAAGCATTTGTTGCCAATCTACCGAGGGGCTTTTACCCTTCAGGCCCATTTTCGCAAAGTTGTGTTCCGCCTCATGTAACATATGACTGGCATGCAATAGCGCCTTTGAGGGAATGCATCCAACGTTCAGGCAGGTTCCACCTAGCGTATCGCGACCCTCGACACAGGCGGTTTTCAGACCATGTTGGGCGCAGCGTATAGCGGCCACATACCCTCCCGGGCCTGATCCGATGACAATAACATCATATGCTGACATTTTTTTTCCTTTATTCAAATATCGCAGCAGACCGACTTAGAGGTCCATTAACAACCGCCGTGGATCTTCGAGCGCCTCTTTCACGCGGACAAGGAAGGTCACGGCGCCCTTTCCATCCACAATACGGTGATCATAGCTGAGTGCGAGATACATCATAGGTCGGATCACAACTTCGCCATTGACGGCGACGGGGCGGTCTTGGATTTTATGCATGCCAAGGATGCCAGACTGAGGTGGGTTCAAAATAGGAGAAGACATCAAGGACCCGTAAATACCCCCATTTGAAATGGTGAAGGTACCCCCCTGCATTTCGGCCATGCTCAACTTTCCATCGCGCGCACGTAAACCTTTTTCTGCGATTGCTTTTTCGATATCCGCGAATGACATGGAATCGGCGTCCCGGATCACAGGCACCACGAGGCCCGTTGGTGTTCCAGTCGCAATACCCATATGCACAAAGTTTTTGTAAACGATATCGGTGCCGTCAATCTCGGCATTTACTTCGGGCACCTCATGTAACGCATGACAGCAGGCTTTGGTGAAAAAGGACATAAATCCAAGTTTCACCCCATGTTTTTTCACAAAGAGATCTTTGTATTCGGCCCTCAGATCCATAACCGCGCTCATATCCACCTCATTGTATGTGGTCAGCATTGCGGCTGTATTTTGACTGTCCTTAAGGCGGCGCGCGATGGTTTGGCGCAGACGGGTCATTTTTACCCGTTCTTCGCGTGACGCATCATTTGCGCTCACTGGCGCGCGCGGAGCTTGCGCGACCTCAGCTGTCGTCTGGGTGCTGGCAATTGCTTTGGCGATGTCATCTTTCATAATGCGTCCATCTCGTCCTGTTCCGGTGACCTGATTGCGGCTCAGGTGTGCCTCTGCCATCGCCTTTTTCGCGGATGGGGCGTCTTCGATGTCTTTGCTTGCCGGAGGTGCGGTTTGTTTCGCTGCGGCCGGAGCGTCTTCGCTGGAGGGCGCTGCGCTTTGTGCACTACCGATCACGGCCAGTTTCGCACTGGCTTGAACAGTTGTACCTTCTGGAGCCAGTATACTGGTCAATACGCCAGCCGCTGGGGCGGGTACTTCGACGCTGACCTTGTCAGTTTCCAATTCACACAGCATTTCATCTTGTGCGACTGTGTCGCCTACGGTCTTGAACCAAGATGATACGGTTGCTTCTGTAACGCTTTCGCCCAAAGTGGGCACCATCACGTCAACACTTGCAGCGTCGGCGCTGTTTTCAGCCGATTCAACAGGTGTGCTTTTGGGTTTGGACGTGGCAGCGTCGGAGCCTTCTGAAATCGTGGCCAGAAGTGCATTAAGCCCAACTGTGGACCCTTCGGCGGCGATAATTTCGCTTAGCACTCCTGACGCAGGACTTGGCACCTCAACAGTGACCTTGTCCGTTTCTAATTCACAAAGCATTTCGTCTTGTTTGACGGCATCTCCCGGTGCTTTAAACCAAGTCGCGACCGTCGCTTCGGTGACGGATTCGCCAAGTGTGGGAACGCGAATTTCGATGGTCATGTCCCTAGTTTCCTTTGATGTCGAGCGCATCTGCAATCAGCGCTTCTTGTTGGGCTTTATGTTGTGAGGCCAGCCCCGTCGCCGGAGAGGCGCTGGCAGGACGACCGGCATAAACGGGGCGTGTGTGTTTTGCGTTCATCCGGGAAAGTACCCATTCAAGGTTGGGTTCCATAAAGCTCCAAGCCCCCTGATTTTTGGGTTCTTCCTGACACCAGACCATTTCGGCGTTTTTGAAGCGTTCAAGTTCCTTCAGCGCGGAAATGGCAGGGAAGGGGTAGAATTGTTCAAACCGCATCAGGTAGATATCGTCAATGCCGCGCGCCGCGCGCTCTTCGAACAGATCAAAATATACTTTTCCAGAACACATGACGACCCGTTTGATTTTTTTGTCTGCGACCAATTTGGTTTCTGATTGTCCGAATTGCGCATCATCCCAAAGGACCCTGTGGAAAGAGGAGTCATCAGTAAACTCCTCCATCTTTGAAACAGCCAAACGGTGGCGCAGCAAAGATTTTGGCGTCATCAAAATCAATGGCTTGCGGAAACTTCGATGAATTTGACGCCGCAGAATGTGGAAATAATTGGCAGGTGTCGTGCAGTTTGCCACGATCCAATTGTCTTGTCCGCACATTTGTAAGAACCGTTCCAAACGCGCAGAGGAATGCTCTGGTCCTTGCCCTTCATACCCATGGGGTAGAAGGGTGACCAGACCTGACATGCGCAACCATTTGCTTTCGCCAGAGCTGACAAATTGGTCAAACATAATCTGTGCACCGTTGGCAAAGTCTCCAAACTGCGCCTCCCAGAGCGTCAGAGCGTTAGGCTCTGCCAAGGAATATCCGTACTCGAAACCCAAGACAGCATATTCAGAGAGCATCGAATCGATGACTTCATAACGTTCCTGACCCTCACGTATATTGTTGAGCGGATAGTAACGTTCTTCGGTGTCTTGATTGACAAGACCAGAATGACGTTGGCTAAAGGTGCCACGTGTGCTGTCTTGTCCGGCAAGGCGCACTGGGAATCCTTCCGTCAAAAGCGAGCCAAAGGCCAATGCCTCACCGGTCGCCCAATCGATCCCCTGTCCCGTTTCAAACATCTTTTTCTTTGCTTCCAAAAGACGCTGGATCGTTTTGTGAAGCGGATACCCCGCCGGAGTCCGGCACAGCGCCTCTCCAACCTCGTGAAACGTGTCTTTTGAAATGGCCGTTGTCCCGCGTTGATATTCTTCATTCCGTTTGTTGAGATGCGACCACCGCCCGTCCAGCCAATCGGCTTTGTTGGGTTTGTAATCTTTACCGGCTTCGAATTCGTCGTTCATACGCGCCTGAAAGGCAGCCTTTAGATCTTCGATTTCGCCCTCAGGGATCAGACCGTCTTTGACCAAACGTTCGGTATAAAGCGCGAGGCTCGTCTTTTGTTTTTTGATTTTGTTATACATGAGGGGGTTTGTGAACATTGGTTCATCCCCTTCATTGTGACCAAAGCGTCGATAACAGAAAATGTCGATCACTGCATCTTTGTGAAATTTTTGTCGAAACTCTGTTGCCACTTTGGCAGCATGAACGACCGCTTCTGGATCATCTCCGTTCACATGGAAAATAGGTGCTTCGACCATCAGGGCGATATCGGTCGGGTAGGGTGACGAACGACTGAAATGTGGTGCGGTGGTAAAGCCGATCTGGTTGTTGACAACCACATGAATTGTCCCGCCGGTGCGATGTCCAACAAGCCCAGACAGCCCGAAACATTCAGCAACAACCCCTTGACCAGCAAAAGCCGCATCCCCATGCAGCAAGAGCGGCATGACTTGGGTGCGGTCGTGGTCATTTAACTGCTGTTGCTTGGCGCGCACTTTGCCAAGCACAACAGGGTTGACCGCCTCAAGATGGCTCGGATTTGCAGTCAAAGACAAGTGAACGATATTGCCATCAAAGTCGCGATCTGACGACGCGCCAAGGTGGTATTTCACATCCCCTGATCCATCAACATCTTCTGGTTTGAACGACCCGCCCTGAAATTCGTTGAAAATGGCGCGATAGGGTTTTTGCATGACGTTTGCCAAAACCGACAGACGTCCACGGTGAGGCATTCCGATCACGATTTCTTTGACACCTAATGCTCCGCCACGTTTGATGATTTGTTCAAGTGCCGGAATGAGGCTTTCACCGCCATCAAGGCCAAACCGCTTGGTGCCCATATATTTAACATGCAAAAACTTTTCGAAGCCTTCCGCTTCGACCATTTTATTGAGGATTGCTTTACGTCCTTCGCGCGTGAAACGGATCTCTTTGTCGAATCCTTCGATCCGCTCTTTCAGCCAAGACGACTGCTCAGGATCGGAAATATGCATATATTGCAGCGCAAAAGTGCCGCAATAGGTACGCGATACGATTTCGATGATCTGGCGCATAGACGCAATCTGCAACCCGAGCACATTATCAATGAAAATTGGCCTATCCATATCGGCTTCGGTGAAGCCATATGATTTCGGATCAAGTTCGGGGTGCTGTGTTTTCTCGCGCATGTCCAGCGGATCAAGGTCAGCAGCTAGATGCCCCCTGATGCGATAGGCGCGGATGATCATGAGCGCACGGATGCTGTCCAAAACGGCACGTTTGATCGCCTCATCTGACATCTCAACGCCTGTTTCAACTGCTTTTTGTGCAATTTTTGCACCTGCTTCTTTGGCCTCATTTGCCGTGCTAGGCCACATTCCATCAAGAGCAGCGGTCATTTCGTCATTTGGTGTGGGCGGCCAATCACTGCGGGCCCAAGACGGACCGCTGGCCTCTTTTTTGACATCAATTTCCGTGTCACCAAGAGCGGCGAAAAAATCCCGCCAAGCGGCATCTACGGCGTTGGGGTCATTGGCAAATTGTGCATAAAGTTGCTCAAGGTATTGCGCATTATGCCCCTGCATGAAACTTGAGGCATGAAACTGATCGTTTGGGGATTGGTCAGTCATTTGGTCACTCCATGTGATGGGGTGGGACAGGGGCTATGATTCCTGTCCAAACCCCATATTCATTTACCCAATCGCTTCTAAAACTGCTTCGCCAAGCGTCGCGGGGCTGTCAGCCACAACGATGCCTGCGCTGCGCATGGCTTCGATTTTGTCTTCTGCACCACCTTTGCCGCCGGCGACAATTGCACCCGCGTGCCCCATACGTCGTCCGGGAGGGGCCGTGCGTCCGGCGATAAAGCCTGCAATCGGTTTGCTGCGCCCGCGTTTGGCTTCATCTTTGATGAATTGTGCGGCCTCTTCTTCGGCGCTGCCGCCAATTTCGCCGATCATAATGATGGATTGGGTTTCCTCATCCCCTAGGAACCATTCCAAAACATCAATATGTTCGGTGCCTTTAATCGGGTCGCCCCCTATGCCCACACAGGTTGATTGTCCAAGGCCCACATCGGTCGTCTGTTTCACCGCTTCATAGGTGAGCGTGCCGGAGCGGGACACAACACCCACTGAGCCGCGTTTGTGAATATGACCGGGCATGATGCCAATTTTGCAGGCATCTGGCGTGATGACGCCCGGACAATTTGGTCCGACGAGAACTGAGTTGCTGTCCATCAACGCGCGTTTCACCTTCATCATGTCAAGCACTGGAATGCCCTCTGTGATGGCGACAATGAGTTCCATTTCTGCGTCGATGGCTTCTAGAATGCTGTCTGCCGCAAAGGGCGGTGGGACGTATATCACGGTCGCATTGGCGCCAGTTACATGTTTTGCTTCGTGCACAGAGTTAAACACGGGAAGATCAAGATGGGTTTGCCCGCCTTTGCCCGGTGTCACCCCGCCAACCATTTTGGTGCCATAAGCAATTGACTGTTCTGAGTGAAAGGTACCCTGAGATCCGGTAAACCCCTGACAGATGACTTTGGTGTTTTCATTTACAAGGACGGCCATACTTTATCCCTTCACCGCTTTAACAATTTTTTCTGCCCCATCTTTCAGGTTGTCTGCGGCGATCACGTCCAAACCGGAAGAATTGATAATATTTTTGCCTTGCTCCACATTCGTTCCTTCGAGACGAACGACAAGCGGCACCTTGAGGCCAACTTCTTTCACCGCAGCGACAACGCCCTCGGCGATCACGTCACAGCGCATGATGCCGCCAAAAATATTCACGAGAATACCTTTGACGTTTGGATCAGACGTAATGATTTTAAAGGCTTCAGTTACTTTTTCTTTGGTCGCACCACCACCGACATCGAGGAAGTTCGCAGGTTCGGCACCATAGAGTTTGATGATGTCCATTGTCGCCATAGCAAGGCCCGCACCATTCACCATACACCCTATTTCTCCGTCCAGTGCGATATAATTGAGGTCATATTTTGAGGCCTCAAGCTCTTTGGGATCTTCTTCTGTCGTATCGCGAAGTTCTGAAATATCTGCGTGGCGATAAACAGCGTTGCTGTCAAAGCCCATTTTCGCATCCAGACATTTCAGTTCACCCTCTTTGGTCACGATCAACGGGTTAATTTCAAGCATTTCCATGTCTTTATCGACAAAGAGGCGATAGAGCGTGCCCATAAGGGATACGCATTGTTTGATCTGCTTGCCTTCGAGCCCCAACATAAAGGCAATGCGGCGTCCATGATAGGCTTGATACCCCGTTGCAGGGTCGACGGCAAAGGACAGGATCAATTCGGGGGAATTTGCCGCCACCTCTTCGATGTCCATCCCGCCCTCTGTCGAACAGACAAAGGAAATGCGGCTGCTTTGACGGTCTACAAGCAACGCAAGGTAGAGCTCTTTGGAAATATCAGCGCCATCTTCTATGTAGATGCGGTTGACTTGTTTTCCCGTCGGTCCTGTCTGATGGGTGACAAGCGTGCGCCCGAGCATTTTTTTTGCCTCTTCTGCGGCCTGAGATGCAGAATGGGCTATACGAACCCCACCTTTTTCGCCCGCATCGGCTTCTTTGAACGTCCCTTTGCCACGGCCTCCGGCGTGAATTTGTGCTTTGACGACCCAAAGAGGACCATCAAGTTCTCCGGCGGATGTTTTTGCATCTTCTGCTTTCAGAACGACGCGTCCATCAGATACAGGTGCCCCATAAGCGCGAAGCAATCCCTTCGCCTGATATTCATGGATATTCATCTAGTTTCCCGTTCAGCTATGACTTGAGATTCCCATATGCTAATATTTTTGGAATTAAAAATGTGTTTTTGGTTTTTTAGCGGGGAATTTGTAAAAAATTACCATTATGTGATCACTAAAATTTTCACTGTGATCACAAATTATTGGCGAGCAAAAGGCGAACGATTATTATCACTATTTCTAACCCGCTCGGAAAGAAGCGAACACTCTCTTTTCAGATGATTTTTGAGAGGCGTCATGCGGTTTCCTTAGTGTGGAATTGAACTTTTAAAATAACAGTCGGCAAAAACAAAAGGCGCGCGTTCCGATGAAAGAACACGCGCCTCAGAGATGGTTATTTATCATCGAAGATTTCGAAGCAATTGGAAAGACGGCCTAATTCAAGCTTGGGTCAATGGCCTTGCAGGCTTCGACTAATCCGTTGACAGCATTGACGGAATTGTCAAACATCAGCTGTTCTTCCGCATCCAGCTTGATATCGGCGATGCGTTCAATCCCTCCACTGCCAATGATCGTTGGAACACCGACATACATTCCATCGAGGCCAAATTCGCCTTTGCAGTAAGCCGCACAGGGCAACAGACGTTTCTGGTCTTTGATGTAGGCCTCGGCCATTTCTATTGCAGAAGTGGCCGGCGCATAAAAGGCAGAGCCGGTTTTCAAAAGCCCGACGATCTCTGCGCCGCCATCGCGCGTTCTTTGAATGATTGCATCCAGCCGATCCTGAGTTGTCCATCCCATTTCAACAAGATCAGGAAGAGGTATACCGGCAACAGTCGAATAGCGCGCCAAAGGTACCATTGTATCACCATGTCCGCCAAGAACGAAGGCGGTCACATCTCGCATTGATACGTTAAATTCTTCTGCAAGGAAATGACGAAACCGGGCAGAATCCAAAACGCCCGCCATGCCACAGACTTTCTGATGTGGCAGGCCAGAAAATTCACGCAGGGCCCAGACCATCGCATCCAGCGGGTTTGTGATACAGATTACGAATGCGTTTGGCGCGTGCTCACGAATACCTTCGCCCACAGATTTCATGACTTTGAGATTAATACCCAAAAGATCATCCCGGCTCATTCCGGGTTTGCGAGGAACACCTGCGGTGACAATACAGACATCCGCCCCCGCAATATCACTATATGACTGTGTGCCCTTTAGGGAGGCATCGAAGCCCTCTGCGGGACCTGACTGCGCAATGTCCAGCGCTTTGCCCTGAGGCACGCCCTCAGCGATATCGAACAAGACCACATCGCCAAGCTCTTTGATTGCGGCCAGATGGGCCAATGTTCCGCCAATTTGTCCTGCGCCAATCAGCGCTATTTTTGGTCGTGCCATGATAAAGGTGACTCCAAGTGCTGTAAAATATGCAATGGGGTAGACCTTTCTTGGGTTGAAGGCAAGTCTTGCGGCGTAAGGAACCGGACTGCGCGTCGCTATGGGCTTGCAGAAGCTAAGGCCAGAGTTTTAAAGAGGTGGTGTAATTCCCCGAAAGGTTCCAATTTTGGAAAGCTTTGAATTTTTCATCACAGCATCCGCGGCTGTTGTTTTTGCTGGCGTATCCAAGGGGGGATTTGGATCGGGTGCGGCCTTTGTGGCCGCCGCAGGTCTTGCAACCGTGATCGACCCGGGTCAAGCCATTGGGCTTATGTTGCCACTTTTGATGTTAATGGATGTGACGAGCCTGAAACCCTATTGGGGGCAGTGGTTAAAGAAAGAATCGCTTTATCTCTGCTTGGGCGGGATGCCTGGCGTAGCGCTGGGTGTGTGGTTTTACAGCCTTGCAGATGCTAATATGTTACGCCTTTTGATCGGTGTGATCAGCTTGCTGTTTGTGCTTTGGCAGGCCATACAGGCCTATGGTTTTGTCCCTAGGGCAAAGGAAAAACTACCCCCTTGGGCCGGTGGACTTGCAGGAGTTGCCGCAGGATTTACCAGTTTCGTGAGCCATGCCGGCGGCCCACCCGCAGCAATCTATTTACTGTCCGCAAAGCCAAGCAAAACGGAATATCAGGCCACCACGGTGATTGTTTTTTGGGTTATAAATATTGCCAAGGCCTTGCCATACAGCTTTTTAGGTCTGTTCACGTGGGAAACCTTAAAGCTCGATTTGATGCTTGCGCCGTTTGCAATTTTAGGGGTCTGGCTCGGGGTGAGGGCGCATCATCTTATTTCCGAGCGTTTTTTCTTTTTGTTGACCTATGTGCTCTTGGTGTTAACGGGGGTGCGGCTGATTTGGGTGGCGCTGTCCTAAGCATCTGACACAACCAAAGTCTCATAAAGATGGGGCTTGTAGTTTTCTATCAGCCATGGCCTATTCGCGGCGCAAAAAAGATTGGGGTAACCTATGCAGCAGCTGGTCCGGCCGTTTCGTTCGGTGCTTTATATTCCTGCGTCCAAGGAACGCGTGCTTGAAAAAGCGATGACTTTGACCGCTGATGCGTTGATATTTGACCTCGAAGATGCCGTAAGCCCAGATGCCAAAGCAGAGGCACGTGCCATTATGCGGGCAGCGCTTTTGAATGGTAATTTCGGAGCCCGCTATAAAATTGTGCGGATCAATGGGTTTGATACCCCATGGGGGCGCGATGATGTGGATGCTCTTTCTGGGGTAGGGGCGGACGCCATCCTGTTGCCCAAGGTGAACACGCCGCGGGATATCGATAACATCGGTGCTCTGATTGATAAAGACATGCCCATTTGGGCGATGATGGAAACGGCGCAAGGCGTGCTGAATGCCGCCCAGATTGCGGCGCATCCGCGCCTTCAGGGGATCGTTGCCGGCACAAACGATCTTATCCATGAACTGGGGTGTTCCAGTGAAAATGCGCGCTTTGCCTTGCAGACGAGCCTGCAGTTGATCATCTTGGCGGCACGGGCGCATGGTGTTGTTGCAATTGACGGGGTTTATAACCGCTTTAAAGATGAGGCAGGTTTGCGCGCAGAATGCCAACAGGGTTTGGCACTTGGCTTTGATGGCAAATCTTTGATCCATCCGGCGCAGCTTGACGTGGCAAACGATGTTTTTGCGCCCTCCGAGGCGGCTATTTCTCTGGCGCAACGCCAGATCGCGGCCTATGATGATATTATAAGAGCCGGTCAAGGCGTTGCGGTTGTGGATGGAAAAATTGTCGAAAATCTTCATGCTGACACAGCGCGTCGCGTGCTGCGCAAGGCGCAGATTATAGAAGAGTTAGAAGCAACGGGGTCATGAGATGGGACTACTGATTTTGGGAATTATTCTTTGGACGGGGTTTCATGTTTTCAAACGTGTCATGCCTGAAAGGCGCGATGCGCTGGGCCCCGCAGGAAAGGGCATTTCGGCGGTGGGCATCCTTGCAGGCCTTATTCTGATGATCATTGGGTACCGCGCAGCGCCCGTCATAACACTATGGACGCCTCCGGCATTTTTCACCCATATCAACAATCTTCTGATGATCCTTGCTGTGGTGCTTTTGGCCATGTCAGTGACCAAGGGACGCATGAGTGGACGGATGCGACACCCAATGCTCACAGCTGTCAAAACTTGGGCTGTCGCGCATCTGCTTGTGAACGGGGATCTGGCCTCTGTTTTGATGTTTGGCAGCATGCTTGGTTGGGCGGTTTGGAGTGTTATTCTGATCAACAAAGCGGAAACTTGGGAAAAGCCCGAAATTGTGGATACTGGCCGAGATTGGGTGTTTCTTGCGGCCACGGTAGGCTTTTTCGGGCTCATGGTCGGCGTTCACCTCTGGTTGGGTGTTCATCCATTTGGGGCGCGATGATGACCAGACTTTACAGATTTTTGACCGAAGAAGATACTTCTGCATTTTGCCATAAAGTGACCAAAGCTCTCTCTGAGGGTTGGGAACTTTATGGAAATCCAACGTATACTTTTGATTCAAATTTAGGGCAATTGCGCTGCGGTCAGGCTGTGACCAAAGTAATTGATGCCCCCTATGATCCCGACAAGAGGCTTGCAGAGCAGTAAATGACTAAATCCAATACTGGACGTTTTTTTGAGGATTACGCTCTTGGCATGGTGATCGACCATGCTGTACCCCGTACAATCGGATCAGGAGAGCGCGCGCTCTATCACGCACTTTATCCAGCCCGCAGAGCGCTTTGTTCATCAGATGATTTTGCGAGACGGTGTGGACTACCCCAGTCACCCATAGACGATCTAATCGTATTTCATGTGGTCTTTGGAAAGACAGTCCCAGATATATCTCTCAATGCTGTGGCGAACCTCGGCTATGCGGAAGGGCGCTGGTTGAAGTATGTTTATCCGGGCGACACATTGCGATCACGCTCGGAAGTGATTGGCCTGAAAGAGAATTCCAACGGCAAATCTGGCAATGTCTATGTTCGTACGACGGGGTTTAACCAACATAGTCAACCGGTCATGGAATATGTGCGCTGGGTAATGGTGAAAAAAAGAGATGCAGCAGCCCCGCCGCCGGAAACAGTTTTGCCAGCGCTAAACGCGTTTGTACCCGCTCAGGATTTGATCCTGCCGGAGGGATTGAATTTTGAAAACTATGATTTTTCCCAAGCTGGCAATCGCCATGTTTGGGGGGACTATTCGATTGGCGAAAAGATTGATCATATTGATGGCGTGACGATCGAAGAAGCCGAACACATGTTGGCCACGAGGTTGTGGCAAAATACATCCAAAGTACATTTTGATAGTACATTACGCCCAGATGGGAAGCGGTTGATTTACGGCGGGCATATTATCTCTTTGGCCCATGCTTTGTCGTTTAATGGGCTTGCCAATGCACAATGCATTGCTGCGCTTAATAGCGGAATACATGCCAATCCTTGTTTTTCTGGAATGACGGTGCGTGCTTGGTCAGAGGTCATGGATAAAGCTGAGACCCAAGATCCCAATATTGGGGCACTTCGGTTGCGTTTGGTGGCACAGGCCGGTCTAAAGAGCTTTGATATCAAGGGAGGCGATGGTAAATATTTGCCAGAGATTCTTTTGGATTTGGATTACTGGACCTTTATTCCAAGGTAAGGGAGCAAAAATTGAAAGTGATAATGACTGTTGCCGCCTTGGTTTCACAGGCGGTTCTGGCGACGGTTGTCTGGGCGCAAATAGACAATGCAGAAGATCGGTTTGTTGAGTCGAATTTAAACTCTGTCTTTTATCATGAACTTGGCCATGCGGTGATTGATTTGATGCAATTGCCGATCTTTGGTCAGGAAGAGGACGCAGCTGACGTGCTTTCAGTCCTCATGATCCATGAATTGTTCGAAAAGGACGCGGCCCAGATCGTCGCCTATGACGCGGCATTCGGATTTCAAGCTGAAGCTGAGGCAAGTGATGGTACGTATTTCTGGGATGTGCATGGACCAGATGAACAGCGCTATTACAATCTTGTCTGTCTCTTTTACGGTGGAAGTGTAGACACGAGAGAAGAGTTGGCCGACGAACTAGACCTGCCTGAAGAGCGAAAGGACAGCTGTGAAGATGAATTTCAACTTGCATCTGACAGCTGGGGTCCGGTCTTGGAGGATATGTCAAAACTCAAAGGGCGGCTTCAGTTCAAGTCCAAGGAAAAAAACTCAGTTTCCGAGATGATCGCCAGAGAAGTTGAGTTTCTGAACAAAACTTACGGCTTTCCGCAGGACATCGAAGTTAACGTAGAGGCCTGCGGAGAGGCAAACGCCTTTTACGATCTTAATTTGCAAAGTATCACAATTTGCAGTGAATTTGAAAGTCATCTCAGGGCCCAATTTTCCAAACTGTGATCACAAGAATAAATACTGTGATCACAAGACCGCGATAAGGCATTATTTTTTGCTAATTCCTTGACTTTAGGCCTTAGAATTAGTTTTTAAACAGGAGCAGATAAGAACGCATTATAATGCGTTTACGTAGTCAACTTGATCGGGAAAGGTTCTGTTCATGGCCGAAATGAACCGGGGTTCGCGCCCCTTGTCGCCGCATTTATCGATTTATCGCCCACAGCTGACTTCTATTTCCTCTATCCTCGTTCGTATCACCGGTAACGCATTGATAGTCGGAGCGCTTTTGGTCGTTTGGTGGCTGTTGGCGGCCGCGACGTCTCCGGAATACTTTGCCTTCGTTGATGGTTTGTTGACAAGCGTATTTGGCAAGCTTGTTATGCTTGGGTCTATTTGGGCGCTTTGGTATCACACGCTGGGTGGGGTCCGGCACCTGATCTGGGATAACGCGCGGGGACTTGATCTTGATTCCGCTTATAAACTGGGATGGGCGGTTGTTTATGGATCTGGACTGCTGACGCTGCTGACTATTGTCATCTTGTAAGAATTGAGGCGCATGTAATGAGATTTATCACTGATAGAAAACGGGCGCTTGGTATGGGAAGCGCAAAATCAGGCACAGAGCATTTTTGGGAAATGAAAGTGAGTTCGGTTGCACTTTTGATCCTGATTCCTTTATTTGTCTTCACTTTTGGATCTGTGGTCGGCGAATCGCATGATGTGGCTGTTGCCTACTTCGCCAAACCCTTTCCTGCCCTCATCACGGGTTTGACCCTTATCGTGGGGTTTGCACATTTTAAGTCCGGCGCTACCGTATTGATAGAGGATTATGTGCATGGCACGGCGCAGAAGCTTCTGATCATATCCGTGACATGTCTATCGTATCTGGCGATGGCAACAGGGCTTTTTGCCCTTGCAAAATTAGCTTTCTGAGGGGCTTGAGATGACCGCTTACACATGTGAAACGCACGATTATGATGTGGTTGTTGTCGGGGCTGGTGGCTCCGGCCTTCGTGCCACGCTGGGCATGGCAGAGCAGGGCCTTCGCACAGCTTGCGTGACAAAAGTTTTTCCCACCCGCTCACATACTGTTGCAGCTCAGGGGGGGATCGCGGCCTCTTTGTCAAATATGGGGCCTGACCATTGGCAGTGGCACATGTATGACACCGTTAAAGGATCAGATTGGTTGGGCGACACAGACGCGATGGAATACCTCGCACGCGAAGCGCCCAAGGCGGTTTACGAATTAGAACACTATGGTGTGCCGTTTTCACGCACTGAAGAGGGAAAAATTTACCAACGTCCTTTCGGAGGCCATACCACAGAATTTGGTGAAGGCCCTGCCGTGCAGCGCACTTGCGCCGCAGCTGACCGCACAGGTCACGCCATCTTGCATACGCTTTATGGGCAGTCTCTGAAAAATAATGCTGAATTTTACATTGAGTATTTCGCAATCGACCTCATCATGTCCAAGGATGGCGCCTGTCAGGGGGTGCTGTGTTGGAAACTTGATGACGGCACCATGCATGTCTTTAATGCAAAGATGGTGGTTCTTGCCACTGGTGGATATGGGCGTGCCTATTTTTCTGCCACATCCGCACATACCTGTACTGGAGACGGTGGTGGCATGGTGGCGCGCGCGGGCCTTCCATTGCAGGATATGGAATTTGTGCAATTCCATCCGACAGGCATCTATGGATCTGGGTGTTTGATTACCGAAGGCGCCCGCGGAGAGGGGGGGTATCTTACGAATTCCGAAGGGGAGCGCTTCATGGAGCGTTATGCGCCCCATTACAAGGATCTTGCACCGCGCGATTATGTCAGCCGCTGTATGACAATGGAAATCCGCGAAGGCCGTGGTGTTGGGACTGAGGGAGATCACATTCACCTCAACCTGTCCCATCTGCCGCCAGAGGCGTTGGCCGAACGTCTGCCAGGTATTTCAGAAAGCGCACGGATTTTTGCCGGTGTCGATGTTACCAAGGAACCAATCCCGGTTCTGCCGACTGTCCATTACAATATGGGGGGCATTCCAACCAATTATTGGGGCGAAGTGTTAAATCCCACGGAAGACAATCCAAACGCCATTGTGCCCGGTTTGATGGCTGTGGGTGAGGCGGGATGTGCATCTGTGCACGGGGCCAACCGACTTGGGTCAAATTCGTTGATCGATTTGGTTGTCTTTGGGCGGGCAGCAGCCATCAAAGCAGGTAAAATCGTCGACCGTGATGCGCCGGCTGATCTGCCAAATGGCGCGGATATCGAAAAAGCACTCGATCGTTTTGACGGTTTGCGCCACGCCAAAGGTACCACCCCCACGGCCGAGCTTCGCCTTGAGATGCAAAAAACCATGCAGTCAGATGCAGCGGTTTTCCGCGCCTCAGACACTTTGGCCGCAGGATTTGAAAAGATGAAGTCCATAGCTGCGAAAGAAGAAGATCTTCAAGTCACGGACCGGTCTCTCATCTGGAACAGTGATTTGATGGAAACGCTTGAGCTTACCAATTTGATGCCCAATGCGCTGGCCACAATCGCGGCGGCTGAGGCCCGCAAGGAAAGCCGCGGAGCACATGCGCATGAAGACTTTGCCAATAGGGATGATGAAAACTGGCGCAAGCATTCGCTGGCTGCTGTAAGCGGGCATAACATCAAGCTTACTTATCGCCCCGTGATCCTTGAACGATTGACGGATGAATCCCAAGGAGGCATCGCTCTTGAAAAGATCGCTCCGAAGGTGCGTACATTTTGATGATTAGTTTTCATCATATGCAAAGAAAAAGCGTTTAATGGGTATCCCATGAGTAAAACGTTGCATATTGATCAGCAAAGCAAAGGAAACGATCCGCGCCATCTGATGGGAATGGTTACGCATCATAAATGCGGCACGATTTGGATGAAACGTATTCTGCGTGATATGAGCGCCAAATGGGATATCCCCATGGTTGGCATGTGGTCCAAGTTTGCGCTCAACCGGCTTCCCAAAACAGGATCGGCTTTTGTCGTGAACTGGTCGGGTTGGTTTCCTGAGGATTTGAGGCAGATGCGGGAATTTCGATCTGTACATCTGATCCGCGATCCTCGAGATGTGTTGCTGTCTGGCTGCCAATACCACCATTTCGCCCCCAAAGGTGGTGAAGCGTTTTTATATGAGCCGCGAGATGATCTTAATGGGCTAAGTTACCAAAATCATTTGTGTCAGCTGGAAAGTTATGAAGAAAAGCTGCTTTTTGAAATGCGCGAAAAGCATGCCGAAACCGTTGCCGAAATGGTCGCGATATCCACCGCTGATGCAGCAATATTACAACTGCGTTACGAAGATGTCATTCAGGATGAAAAAATGACAACCTTTGACACCGTCTTGCGGCACTGGCGGTTGAAAGAGAACCGTACAGAAGAAGCCCATCAAATCATTTGGAACAACAGCCTCTTTGGACGGCTGGCAAGCCCTGGTGAGCGTGATGGTCGCATCAGCATGCACGTGCTTTCGGGAGCCTCTGTGCGCTGGGACAAAGAGCTACCACGCGCTATCGGTGAAATATATGCGCAGGAATTTGGTGATGCTTTAATCGCGCTTGGCTATGAAAAAGATCACTCTTGGGTGTCACGGTTGCCTGTGGACCCAGTGCCTATTAATTTAGAAGAGGCGGACGATGAACCGCCGTCCTATATACAGTAATCAGAGAAACAGGTGAGATCATGGTTCAACTGAGACTTCCCAAAAACTCCCGCATTCGGACGGGAAAAACCTGGCCGAAGCCTGAAGGCGCCACCAATCTGCGCAAATTTTCCATTTATCGCTGGTCTCCTGATGATGGCGAAAACCCTCGGGTGGATACGTATTTCGTGGATATGGATAGCTGTGGGCCGATGGTATTGGACGCTTTGATCAAGATCAAAAACGAAATTGATCCGACGTTGACGTTCCGCCGGTCATGCCGCGAAGGGATCTGTGGATCTTGCGCGATGAATATTGATGGGATCAACACTTTGGCCTGTATTTACGGGATGGACGAAATCAAAGGGGATGTGAAAATTTATCCGCTGCCCCATATGCCTGTGGTCAAAGATCTGATCCCTGATCTGACACATTTTTATGCCCAACACGCCAGCATCATGCCGTGGCTTGAAACCAAAACCAACCGCCCTGCTAAAGAGTGGAAGCAATCTATTGAGGACCGCAAAAAGCTTGATGGTCTGTATGAATGCGTCATGTGTGCGTCTTGCTCAACATCATGCCCGTCCTATTGGTGGAATTCTGATCGTTACTTGGGGCCGGCAGCACTCTTGCATGCGTACCGCTGGATTATAGATTCTCGAGATGAAGCAACAGGGGAAAGGCTGGATGATCTGGAAGATCCATTCAAACTTTACCGCTGCCATACGATTATGAATTGCACGAAAACTTGCCCTAAAGGACTTAATCCGGCAAAATCCATCGCAGAGATCAAAAAAATGATGGTGGAACGCACGGTATAAAAACCTTTTAGGATAAACTTAACTCAAATTTTCTCGAACATTGAGAGAGCATATATGCTGATTTAAAACTATCTCGACATCAGTGATTGGATCGTAAAAAAATCACTGGAAAAGAACTGGATTATATAGCTTTAAACCAAATTGTTTTCACTCGGGGTGGGGGTAAAGATCAGAAATGGCTCTTCAACGTCTCAATCATAAATCAATAACTTATTTCTTTGTGATGGACGGTGCAAATTTCGAAACCCCTAGTTTGTTATTGGCGGAGTCAATACGCAGTGCTTTGGGGGGGTATCCAGATATTGTTGCTTACACGCCCAATTCGAAGTTGGGCGCCATCAATGATGTGACGCGAAAAATGATGGAAATCCTTAATGTTGATATTCGCGGTTTTGATGACCAATTAGTAAAGTGGTCACCAAAATACCCACATGGCAATAAAATTCTTGCGTCTCGGGAACGGCGGGAGACCGAATTATCTGTGTTCCTCGATACGGATGTCATTTGTTTGGGATCCCCTGATTTTTCTGTAATTACCCAAAACACGCCGTTGTTTGCTACACCTGAGGGCGTTCCAACTTGGGGGAGAGATGAACAGGATTGGGTGCCGGTCTATGAAATGTTCGGTTTGGAGATCCCGGACTGGCGCGTTCGACTTATCAAAGGTCGACGTCGCGTTGTCTTACCGTATTTTAATGCTGGAGTGGTGGGTTTTGTTGAGAAGGGAAATCCTGCTGGGATGCGGTTCCCTGATGTCTGGTTTGACACGGCAACAAAAATTGATGCCAATCCGCTTATCGGCGGCAAAAGGCCTTGGCTCGACCAGATATCATTGCCTGTGGCAGCGGCAAGGATGGGCGGGAGAGTGGAAGTTTTGTCCGACTTAGATAATTTCTCACCCTATCGATTGAACAGCCAAGCCAAACTGAACGATGTGAGACTATTTCATTATCGAATGCCCGCATTCTATAGAAAGTATGACGAATGCAAACGGAATACAGAACGTCTGCTCGCACGCGCACCAGTCAATCTTAGATCGAGGGTCCGCCGACGTCTTGGCGTGTTTTTGAGAGGCATTCAGTTACCCGAAGAGCTTCTTTGATAAATGTTGCGACACCGCTTTGCAAATTTGAATGCTACGATCACCAGTCATCGAAGCAGGGGCTTCTTTAAGAGCTTCGACGTTAACTTTCCTTCCGTGCCTAATACAGTTTCGAAGTGATGTTCATTTTTGGATGCTTTATGGCGTCACATAAACGCAACGTCTTCAATCCTCCTCATAAGTCGACATTAATAAGGTGTTAACCACCGCCGCGTTAACCAAAGTTGCAAAATTTCTTAAGGAGGATGCGATGCGGATTTTTGGTTTGCTCATACTGGTTTTTGGGCTTTGGGCGTGTTCCAAAAGTAGTTTCCCAGACGCCGCACAATTTACCACCGGTGGTTTTGCTTCTCTCAAAGCTGACGGGACAATTGATGTGGACCTCGCCGATCGAACTGATGGCATCTACATTGATGGAAACGGGCAGGGGTTTTCCTACGTCTTGGGATTGAGCGGTCCAAATTTGGTGGCGTTTGCTGCCCAAGGGCCTTGGCAGCCAGCTGTCGCGCCACCGACGACCGGAAAAATCCGATTTCAAACGCAGTATGCCGTTGCGGCCTATGCCAATGTGGCAGTTATTGAGACAGGAGGCGTTTACAACGTACAGGGTATCAAAAAACGTCAAAACGGTACGCTTGTTTTGGACGCAGATCTTTTGAACGGAACAGTTACAGGAAAAGACGAAAATCTGAGTGTTTCGGCTACTATCTCTGGAACCGACTTAAAGGGGGCGGTTTCTTATCTTGGAATGACAGGCGATCTGCAGGGGCGTATTTCCGAAGATGTTGTTCAAGGCGCCTTTAGTGGCGAAATGGGAGCAGATGTTTTTGCAGGTGGATTTCGTGGAGAAGCGATCAGCGAATAAGCCAGCTCTTTACTTGTCCACAGAGCTACAGCAACGTAGTGTCAGATCAAAAGACTAGGAGGCGCCTGACATGATGGATGAAATGGACCGTGAGGCGCATCAGAAACTTCCTCCGGTTATTTGTTATCCGGTAGACACCTTGCCAGCCCCTGACCTGAACCTACTTTCACGCTTTCGTGCTGAGAACGTTGAAAAAAGTGCGGAAATCATCGTTCCGCCACGCGATGCTCGGTGTTTTGAGGTGCCGCAGGGCGGATTTTTCCGTATTACCAGTATTGAGGGACCCCAAGTCGGGGACCTGAATCTTTGGAGTAGGGACAACAAGAACGAAAAGTTCTATTCGGGCAAAACCCGTGCCCTGCATGGCACCCATTTAACCATTGGCCATCAGATGTGGTCCTCTTTTCCCTATCTTCGTCCAATGGCAACCGTTGTCGCCAACACCCTGTCTTGGTATGGGATCGACCCCCATGGCGGATCTGTCCATGACGTGATTGGGACGAGATGCGATCCTTATACCCATCATGTGCTTTCAGCTGGGCAAAACTATCACCACTGTTGTCACTCCAATTTGACCCGCGCTGTTAGCAGTTATTATGATATTTCGCCATTGGATGCCGAGGGGATCGTGCATGACGTCCTCAATGTGTTCATGTGTACCGGCTTTACTCGTGATACGGGGCAGTATTTTATGAAGGCCAGTCCAGTCAGGCCGGGGGATTACCTTGAGTTTTTTGCTGAAATTGACCTGATTGGCGGGTTAAGCGCCTGTCCGGGAGGCGATTGTTCTTCTCAACATTCCAGCGATGCCGCGCAATGCTATCCACTTCTTGTTGAGTTATATTCTCCGAAGGCGTGCGCGGATTACAGCCTCTGGCAAAGCCCGCCGCCCAACCGGTATGATCAAACCCATGGACTGTCAGATTAGTCCCCGTCGAACGCAGCCTCAAGGGCGATCTCAACCATATCGCCAAAGCTTTTTTCTCTTTCAGAAGAAGGTAAAGCTTCGCCAGTGCTCAGATGGTCTGACACGGTCAGTATCGCTAAGGCGCGACGGTCATAGCGGGCCGCGAGATTATAAAGCTCTGCCGCCTCCATTTCCACGGCAAGGATCCCATGGCGCATCATCTGTTCATTTAGATCAGGGCGCTCGTCGTAAAATACATCGGACGAATAAATGCCACCAACATGATGGGGTGTGGATCGCTTGCGCGCAGCCTCCACAGATGCGCTCAGAAGGCGATAATCAGCGTTTGGTGCAAAGTTAAATTCCTTGAAAATCGCAGAGGAAGGTGTGCTTAGGCTGCTGGCAGTCATCGCTATGATGACATCGCGCACTTTGACTTGGGGCTGCATACCTCCGCAGGTTCCGATGCGGATCAAGGTTTTTGCGTCATAATCGCGGATCAGTTCATTCACGTAAATCGAAAGCGACGGCATCCCCATACCAGAGCCTTGGATTGTCACTCTGTGCCCCTGATAGTCGCCGGTAACGCCCAACATGCCACGGGTTTCATTGACACAGCGTGTGTTCTTCAGAAACTTTTCCGCCGCCCATTTGGCACGATAGGGGTCACCCGGAAGCAATACTGTCTCTGCGATATCGCCCTTTTCGGCGCCGATGTGAATTGTCATGTATGATCCCTAACGTGTGTATTTTATAAACGGTGTCACATTTGCGACTTTGTCATAAAGCCGGCGTGCCGTATGGTTAAACTCTTGTGTCATCCAGTAAACTGTCGGGGTGGCGTTGTCATCTGCAACTTTATAGACCGCTTCGATGAGGGCGCGGGCAATGCCTTGATCACGGTGATCCCGATGAGTGAAAAGATCCTGAAGATAAATCACATCTTCCACTTTCCAGTTATGAGGATGGATGATGTAATGGACAAGCCCGACAAGCGCCCCCTCTATTTCGGCAACAAATGCACATTGATTGGGATGATCTGACGATGTCAGCCGGTCAAATGTGAGGTCATAAACGGCGTCGTCAACTGACGTTTCGTAAAATTGAAGGTAACCATACCAAAGCGGGCGCCAAGCGTCGTAGTCCTCTGGGCGAATGGGGCGAATGATCATGACTTTGTTCCAGTCCAAGGATTGATCTGCGTTTCACCTGATAGCCGTAGATATTTTACCCTCTCCCGTCTAGCCGTGAAACGCGAACAACATAGAAATAGAATGACGCCTCGGTGGCGAGGTCATGTTGCATCGGTTTTTGGCTCAGGCCCTAATTGTCTGATCCGTCACAGAACAGAGGCTACTCTGCCGCTGTGCGTATGGGATCAGCCAGAGTGACAATATCTGCCATAATACTGTTCAGTTCAAAGTCTTTAGGGGTATAGACCTTTGCCACGCCCATCGCCAAAAGGCGCTCTGCATCCTCATCGGGAATAATGCCCCCAACAATCACAGGAATATTCGAAAGATTGGCCTCGTGCAATTTTTGCATAAGATCCTTAACAAGGGGAATATGGCTTCCTGAAAGGATTGAAAGCCCAATCACATGTGCCTCTTTTTCACGCGCTGAGGCAATGATTTGATCGGGCGTGAGCCGGATCCCTTCGTATTCGATGTCCATTCCGCAATCACGCGCACGGAAAGCGATTTGTTCCGCACCGTTTGAATGCCCGTCTAGTCCCGGTTTGCCGACAAGGAATTTCAAACGCCGCCCAAGTTTATCACTGACCGCATCCACTGCCGCGCGAATGTCATCAAGCCCTTCGGTCTTGTTCGACACAGAGCGTGATACGCCGGTCGGTCCCCGATATTCGCCAAAAACGGCGCGCATCTGTGCGGCCCATTCGCCCGTTGTCACACCGGCCTTTGCTGCCGCGATGGATGGGGCCATGACGTTTTGCCCCTCTGCCGCCGCTTTGCGCAGATCTGTAAGAGCCTTTGCAACCGCGGCCTCATCACGGCTTGCACGCCAGACATTGAGGCGTGAAATCTGATCTTCCTCAACGGCAGGATCCACGACCATAATGCCACCATCCCCGCTCATCAAAGGAGAGGGTTCACCGGTCGTGAACTTGTTGACACCAACCACGACGGTTTCATTGCGTTCGATCCGATTAAGACGTTCTGCATTGCTGTCCACAAGGCGCGATTTCATGTATTCAATTGAGCTGATCGCCCCACCCATACTGTCAAGGTTGGCCAATTCATGCCGTGCGCCCTCTTTCAGCGCATTAACTTTGGCGTCTACCGCAGGGTTTCCGTCAAAGAGGTCGTCATATTCCAAAAGGTCCGTTTCAAAGGCCATAATCTGCTGCATTCGCATGGACCATTGCTGATCCCATGGGCGGGGAAGGCCAAGTGCTTCGTTCCATGCCGGAAGTTGAACCGCACGCGCGCGCGCGTTTTTGGACAGGGTGACAGCCAGCATTTCAATGAGGATGCGATACACATTGTTTTCGGGCTGCTGTTCAGTAAGCCCCAGGGAATTCACCTGAACCCCGTAGCGAAAGCGGCGATATTTCGGATCGCTCACACCATAACGGGTTTCGCAGATTTCGTCCCAAAGATCGACGAAAGCGCGCATTTTGCACATTTCAGTGACAAACCGGATGCCAGCATTCACAAAAAACGATATCCGCCCCACAAGTTTAGGGAAATCTTCCTGAGGGACCTTACCGCGCAATTCGTCCAGCACGGCGGTGGCTGTGGCAAGCGCAAAGGCAAGTTCCTGTTCAGGGGTCGCTCCGGCCTCTTGCAGATGATAGGAGCAGACATTCATCGGGTTCCACTTTGGAACATGCTTATAACAATATTCAGCAACATCGGCGATGAGTTTTAGCGATGGTTTGGGCGGACAAATATACGTGCCGCGCGAGAGATATTCTTTGATAATGTCGTTTTGCACCGTACCTTGCAGGCCGGTCACATCTGCACCCTGTTCTTCTGCGACCGCAATATAAAGCGCCAACAGCCATGGTGCGGTCGCATTGATCGTCATAGAGGTATTCATCTGATCCAGCGGGATCTGATCAAAGAGGGTGCGCATATCGCCCAAATGACAGATCGGCACACCGACTTTGCCAACTTCGCCGCGCGCCAGAACATGATCGCTGTCATAGCCTGTCTGGGTGGGAAGGTCGAAGGCAACGGAAAGCCCTGTCTGGCCCTTCGCCAAGTTTTTTTTGTAAAGCTCATTTGATGCTTTGGCGGTCGAATGTCCGGCGTAGGTGCGGATCAACCAAGGGCGGTCTTTTTCCTGTAACATCACGAATCCTTCAAGTCATCGGGCAATAAAATTTCAATTCATGTCTTTTATGCGAAATATTATGCCGTTGTCAATTCGCTGCAATGCAGCGCATAAGAAAAATTATCTTTCACCGCTTCAAATAAAGGCCTTTTTTACCGCAGCTCTGCTTAAAACCGTCCAAATCACAACAAACTGGTGAATGTTTGAGATATATTGAAGTCCAATTTACTGGATAAAGCTCTTTATATTCAAAGATTTCACTTCTAAAAGACATAAAATTACAAAAATTGCGTTCAAAATGTTGCATTATTGCGCGATGGGCTGTAGCAAGGGAGAAGTTTGATTCTGCGTTGCGGCAAAATTTCAGCTGGAGGCACAAAAATGGCGTTAGACACGAATACTGGGATTGCTCCTTATGAGGCTCCTGAGAAGGATTTATATGAAATAGGCGAAATGCCACCTTTGGGCTACGTGCCCAAAACGATGTACGCATGGGCTATTCGACGAGAGCGCCATGGAGAACCTGACAAGAGTTTCCAGCTAGAGGTCGTTGATGTGCCGAAACTGGACAGCCATGAGGTGCTCGTTCTCGTGATGGCGGCTGGAGTGAATTATAATGGTATTTGGGCCGGTCTTGGCATTCCGATCAGCCCGTTTGATGTTCACAAGGCAGATTTTCACATCGCAGGTTCGGATGCCTCCGGTATCGTTTGGGCGGTTGGGGAGAAAGTGACTCGCTGGAAAGTTGGCGATGAAGTTGTCATCCACTGCAACCAAGATGACGGAGACGATGAAGAATGCAACGGTGGCGATCCGATGTTGTCGACCAGCCAAAGGATTTGGGGTTATGAAACACCTGACGGGTCTTTTGCGCAGTTCACCAATGTCCAAGCCCAGCAGTTGATGCCTCGCCCGAAACACCTGACTTGGGAAGAAAGCGCTTGCTACACACTGACACTGGCAACAGCCTATAGAATGTTGTTCGGTCATCATCCGCATGAATTGAAGCCTGGGCAGAACGTTTTGGTCTGGGGGGCGTCTGGCGGATTGGGATCGTATGCCATCCAGTTGATCAATACGGTTGGGGCCAATGCAATTGCAGTGATTTCTGACGAGGACAAGCGCGAATTTGTCAAAAGCCTTGGCGCAAAAGGTGTCATCAACAGGAAGGACTTTAATTGTTGGGGTCAGCTTCCTACGGTGAACAGTGACGAATATAAAGCTTGGTTCGCCGAGGTGCGCAAATTTGGCAAAGCAATCTGGGATATCACCGGAAAAGGCGTGAATGTCGACATGGTTTTTGAACACCCCGGTGAAAGCACGTTTCCCGTCTCTACGTTTGTCTGCAAACGCGGCGGGATGGTTGTGATTTGTGCAGGGACGACTGGTTATAACCTTACCATGGATGCACGTTATGTCTGGATGAACCAGAAGCGCATTCAAGGTAGCCACTTTGCCCACCTCAAACAGGCGGCCGCTGCGAACAACCTGATGGTTGAAAGACGTCTGGATCCCTGTATGTCCGAAGTCTTTGGTTTTGACGAAATTCCGGCTGCGCATATCAAAATGCGCCGTAATGAACATAAGCCGGGAAATATGGCTGTGTTGGTTCAATCTCCGCGCACCGGATTGCGCACTTTTGAGGATGCGCTGACGAAATAAGAATCACTTTGGTGTTTCAAGAAACGGCCGCAACATCACGCGCGGCCGTTTTTTCATTTTTGGGTAACGAAATTTCAAACGCTTATTAACTTTTACCCCGCTATTTTTGGGGGGTATGAATCGGCCGCTTTTTCTGCAGCGCATTGCAAATAAAGTATAATATTAAGATCTATTGATACTGCCGAACGTAGAGGCCACGAATGAAGCAAGATTGGATAATTGACGTACTAAGCGATTTGGGCAAATTTGCTAAGGATAACGGTATGGATGCCCTTGCCTCGCGGATCGAGGATGCTCAACTGATGGCGATGGTTGAAATTGAATCGAAACAAGAAGAAACCTTGATTGACCCGGTACGCCCAAATAACGCCCTACTAGAAGTCGCTTTCTCGATTGGAGGCCGCTCAGAGCAGAACTGACCTGCAAAGCGTCATTGAAAGCCTGAGGTCAGATTTTGGTGTCGATCATTTAGTTTATCATTGGGTCAATGCAAAAGGCTCTGAGATGGGGGTTGGGACTTACTCCGAACTCTGGATCGAGCGATACAAATCTCAAGGATATATAAATATCGATCCTGTGATACTCGGGTGTCTTCAGAAATTTCATCCGGTGAATTGGAAGGAACTGGACTGGACAAGCAAGGCTGCGCGCAGTTTTCTGCGCTAGGCGATTGATTTTGGCCTTGGAAATCAGGGGTTATCAATCCCGATCCGCGGACCTCATGGACAATACGCGCTCTTTACAGTTAATCACACCTGTTCTGATGATGAATGGGAAAAAATCATTCAGTACGCGCGGCGTGATTTTATTTTGATTGCACATATGTTCAACAAGAAAGCGCTCGAGCTTGAACCAGACAAATCTGCAGAACCCGCTCAGTCCCTATCTCTGAGGGAAACAGAGACGCTGACGTTGCTTTCTTTGGGGTACAGTCGTGCACAGGCGGCAAACACAATGGGGATTTCTGAACATACTTTGCGCGCTTATGCGGAAAGTGCACGGTACAAATTGGGCGCAGTCAAC
Organism: Alphaproteobacteria bacterium casp-alpha6; assembly: GCA_001510135.1. Lineage (GTDB taxonomy): Bacteria > Pseudomonadota > Alphaproteobacteria > Rhodobacterales > Rhodobacteraceae > LFER01. The sequence goes on along the minus strand of LFER01000068.1, from coordinate 19,362 downwards.
ACCATTCATGCAGTTGCAGCCGCCATCAGTCGGGGTTTGATCGTTTTTTAGACCCCAGCGTGCGCTGGTCTCGCAACATGATAACCAGTTTCGATTAGGCCAAATCACTAGGTGTATACTTAGGAGGCGGTAATGTTGAGATATCTATATAAATCGGAATTGGATACTTTTCCTCATTTGCGCGACAGTATGTATTCTGATCGTGCATATCAATTTAAAACTCGGCTAAACTGGGATGTGAGCGTGAATGACCTCGGTCATGAGATGGATGAATATGATGCTCTCAACCCGCTCTATGTGATTTGGGAAGATGTTTCGGGGCGTCATGCAGGTTCCATGCGTTTGATGCCGACCACTGGGCGATGCATGGTTAATGAACATTTTACAGATCTCTTGGGTGGGGGTAGCATTCAAAGCCCATTTATTTGGGAAAGCACTCGGTTTTGTCTTTCCAGACACGCCCCGCGAGAAACTGCTGCACGTTTGATGCTCTCGGCTGGTGAGGTAATGTTGGGCTGCGGCGTAGAACAATGTCTGGGTGTTTTTGATCAACGTATGATTCGCATTTACCGTCTGCTTGGATCTTCTCCGAATTTGATCGCCCAAAAAGGCCAAGGTAAAGAATTTGTCGGAATTGGTCTTTGGACGTTGGACGCCGTGCAAAGAGAGCAGATTTGCCAGATTGCGGGGGTTGAACCGCGGGAATCTGCCCAGTGGTTTTTTGACAAATATAAATCCACCCAGTCAGAACTTTTAATCGTGTAAAACCTTTTTTGATGCTGGCGGTTTAATCCGCGGGGGTGTAGCCTTTTTGGGATGTCATTTAGCGAAATAGAACTTTCTCCCGATCAGGCCGAGGCCTTTGACAAAATCAGCGCCCTTATGAAATCCGTAGGTGTTGATCTTGAGGAGGACATGCTGTTTCCTGCGAAAGAGCGCGGGACATCCATCGCAGCCCTTGTCGGAAAGGCCGGGTCCGGAAAGACCCGACTTTTGGCGGAACTGTACAAAGCCCTTCACCGCGCGGGGGTTGAGCTTATTCTAGGGGACTATGAGCCACGGAAAAAACGCGAAAAACGGTCTCTTGCGATCCTTGCCCCGACGAACAAAGCCGCAAGCGTTCTGCGCATGCAGGGCGTGCCTGCCACCACAATCCATCGTATTCTTTACACGCCCGTCTATGACCCCGAATACGAACAGTTGGCAGAATGGTTGACCGGACAGGGTGAAAAACCGTCGGTTGAGGGGCTGGGTGAGGACGCTCTGTCCCGTGCTTTTGCCTTTTATCAGGAACACAAATCAATTGCGGGTGCATTGGCAGCTGCCGGTTTGCGCGGGTCGGATTTCATTACGGGCTGGAAACGACGCGAAGACCCGCTGGATATCGCGTTTCTTGATGAAGCCTCCATGCTGGATGACAAACAGTTTGAGGATCTCCAGGACATATTTTCCACGATTGTGATGTTTGGGGATCCCGCGCAACTCGCCCCAGTCAATCAATCTGGTGCGATGGTATTTGATGGTCTTAAACCATCCCAAGTCATTCATCTTAACCGAATCCATCGACAATCTGGCGATAGTCCTATTTTGGATCTGGCGCATGCTTTGGGCGACCCTGAGTTAACCTTTGATCAATTTGAAGCGCACATTCAGGATATCGCAAAAGTCGATGAACGCGTGCAATGGGCGCAGCGCGTTGAAGTCGACCTCATGGCGCGAAGCCCAGTGCTCGTCTGGCGCAACGCAACCCGAATTCGGCTCATCCATGCCTTTCGCAGCGTGTATCAGGCCCCTGAAACCGAATTGCTGCCGGGTGAACCCTTGATATGCGACGGGATAGAATTACCCCTGAAGCATCGAAAAAAAAGGCTCGACCTTGAGGCGCGTGGCCTGATCAAAGGGGCTCAGGTGGTCTACCTTGGTCCAGGCAAACGGGTTGGCTTTTCGCGTCTTCACGTAATGGGGGCCGAGGATCCAAACCTCTCTGCCGCCTCAATCATCAAAATTGAAAAGCCCGACGAAGAAGAACCCTTTATTCCCTTCGCAGCAAGCATGGGGGCCGCGTTTCTGCACGGGGCTGCTGTAACGATCCACAAAGCGCAAGGCAGCCAATGGGATACCGTTCAGGTCTTCGCTCCAGACATCTATGCAGCAGCCCGTACTGGCCGCAACGAGGCGGGTCAACCGCTTTGGAAACGTCTTGCCTATGTGGCTGTAACGCGCGCGCAATCGCGCCTTTTGTGGGTGGTGCGCAATAGGCTCTCAAAGCCAAGTACCCCATTGTCGGTGCATGACATCGCGCAACCCTCAGCACTTCAAAGTAAGCTTTATAGCTCAGATTGAAGGTATCGTTTTTAAAGTCATTCAGCCCATCCATCAGTGTGATTGATCCAATTCAATAAAACTGAACGTAGCGGCATTATAGAATACTTACTCAGCTCCCTTGCAAACTGTCTCATTTCCTTTTCTTATAGCGAAAAAGTTCAAAGAGGGAGATGACATATGCTCGGTCAGATGATGCACCGTCCTTTGTCAATTATCGAAATTTTGCGGTTTGGTGCGGAAACCCATAAGACATCAGAGATTGTGTCTGTACGAACCGAAGGTGACATACATCGCTACACTTACCCAGAGGCTTACCAATGCGTCGGTCAACTGGCCCATGCATTGCAAAAACTTGGCGTCAAGCAGGGAGATCGCATTGCAACCCTCGCGTGGAACGGGTACCGCCACTTTGAACTTTACTACGCCATTGCGGGCATTGGCGGGGTGTGTCACACAATTAACCCGCGCCTGAGCGCCGAGCAGATGATCTATATCACCCAGCATGCCCAAGACAAAGTACTTTGCGTGGATCTTACCTTCGTTCCTCTTGTTGAGGCACTAGCAGAACATTTTCCCGCCGATATGACTTATATCCTTATGACGGATAAGGCGCATATGCCCCAGTCAAAGATTGATTTTCTCTGTTATGAAGAACTGGTTGAAGGCGAGCCGACAGAATTTGACTGGGTTGAATTGCCAGAAGATACAGCGTCTGGTCTTTGCTACACTTCTGGCACAACTGGAAATCCCAAAGGGGCGCTTTATTCGCAGCGTTCAACTGTGTTGCATGCCTTTACGGTCGCCGTCAGTCTTGGAAGCGTTTTAAAAGAAGGCGCGAGGGTGCTGCCGGTGGTTCCTTTGTTTCATGTGAACGCATGGGGATTGCCTTACACGGCGCCATTGACGGGCTGTTCCCTTGTTTTCCCTGGTGCTGCGCTGGATGGAAAATCACTTTATGACCTGATGGATCGTGAAAAAGTCACCTCTGCATGGGGCGTGCCGACTGTCTGGCTTGGCCTTCAGGGGGAAATTGCAGGGCGCGGCAAAAATCCTGAAGGGTTTTCATCGGTTATCGTGGGAGGCTCTGCCGCACCGCGGTCGATGATAGAGCGGTTTGAAACCAGCGGCGTGACCGTTTGCCATGCTTGGGGAATGACGGAGATGAGCCCGATTGGCACCCATGGCATCCTGTCTTCTGATCAGGAAGCGATGCTGTCGCAGGACGAAAAGCTTGATATCAAAGCGCTTCAGGGGCGGCGTGCCTTTGGCGTTGATCTGAAGATCGTGGACGAAGAGGGCAAGGCTTTGCCACATGACGGACAGGCCGTCGGTGAATTATACGTGCGCGGCAATACCATCATCAGTGGCTACTACAATAATGAAGAGGCAAGTCACGCCGCCATGGACAAAGAGGGCTGGTTTGGAACAGGTGACGTCGCCTCCATCGATGGTGACGGATTCCTCAGCATTCAGGATCGCGCCAAAGACCTCATCAAATCAGGTGGAGAATGGATTAGTTCGATTGACCTTGAAAACATTGTGATGGGCCATCCTGAGGTCGCAAATTGCGCGGTTATTTCGGTACCTCATCCCAAATGGGACGAACGTCCTTTGCTTGTTGTCGTGCCGAAAGGTGAGGTGCGAGTAACGAAGGCAGAGGTAGACGAGATGCTATTGAAACAAGTGGCCAAATGGCAATTGCCTGATGCGGTCGAATTTGTCGAAGAACTGCCGCTCACCGCCACCGGCAAAGTGTCAAAACTGACACTGCGCCAGAATTTCAAAGAATATAAACTTCCCGATATGGAATAGGACAGAGATATGGATTTAGGCGTCAGTGAAAAAGTTGCTGGTTTGATCGAAAAAGTGCGCGATATGATCGAAAACGAAATCGCGCCGCTAAACAGCGAATATTTTGCAGAGGTCGGCAAACATCCTTCGGGCGACCGCTTTGTCTTGACGGAGCGTCAGATAGAAATCATGGACGGGCTCAAGGCCAAAGCAAAAGAGCGCGGTCTTTGGAATTTCTGGCTGACCGACAGTGCGCGTGGCTATGGATTGACCACCGTGGAATACGCTTATCTCGCCGAAGAAATGGGCAAAGTCGGGATCGCTGCTGAAGTGTTTAATTGCTCTGCTCCCGACACAGGAAATATGGAGGTGCTCGAACGCTATGGCAGCCAAGCGCACAAAGACCGCTGGTTGGGCGATCTTTTGGAGGGTAAGATCCGCTCTGCCTATGTGATGACAGAACCAGGTATTGCGTCTTCTGATGCAGCACAATTGTCTTTTGAAGCAAAACGAGATGGGGATGAATTTGTCCTCAATGGAGAAAAGTGGTGGATTTCCGGGGCAGGGGATCCGCGCTGTGCACTATACATTCTAATGGCCAATACGGATCCGGATGCTGCAAAACACAGCCGGCATACGATGTTTGCGCTTGATCCTAAAACCCCGGGTATCGAAGTGCTCCGACCGATGCAGGTTTTTGGCAACGATGATGCGCCACATGGGCATATGCATCTGCGTTTTACAGATGTCAGAATTGGCAAAGATGCGGTGATTTTAGGAGAGCAGCGCGGATTTGAAGTCGCACAAGGACGTCTTGGCCCCGGTCGTATCCACCACTGCATGCGCGCCATCGGGCAGGCGGAAAAGGCGCTTGAAATGATGTGCCGGCGCGGATTGTCGCGCACGGCTTTTGGCAAACCCCTCACCGAACTTGGGGCCAATTATGACATTATCGCAAATGCGCGGATGGAAATCGAAATGGCGCGGCTTTTGTGCTTGAAAGCGGCCTATATGATGGACACCCAAGGGGTGCGCGCCGCCCAGCCCTGGATTTCACAGATCAAAGTGATTGCGCCTCTGATGGCAGGGAAAATTGTCGATGAAGCCATGCAAATGCATGGCGCCGGCGGGATCAGCCAAGACTTTGATCTGGCCCATATGTGGACCCATATCCGTACCCTGCGCTTTGCCGATGGCCCAGACGCTGTGCACCGTCGCCAAGTTGCACGAGCGGAGTTGAAAAAATATACAAATGCAGAAACGTAAGTAACAAAAATAACGTGAGAATTGTCTTTTAAATATCTGAAATAAATTGGTAATCTGAGGATTAAGGCTTTTGGGTTTCGCGTTTCCGTAAACATCGGAACATCTTGCTATGCACAAGAGAAGGCGTAGAATCACCACAGGATAACTGCGGACTAACGTCAAATTCGTTTGTGGTTTTGTGGCAAAGGTGCTCCATCCGGCTTCAGAGGAGCAAGCAACTCCTAGGGCACTTAACGCAAGCCCCCCTTAAACGAAGCCGAATGGGCTGTTTAGCATTACGGCTTGATCGACGCGTTATTTAGCGCGTGAGGTAGAAATGTACGCAATTATTTCTGTAATCCAATCACACTGGGGATATTCCTTTTCTATTGACCCCATAAGCCATTGTTTCTCCGATTGGCTTAGGTGCGGCAGGGCGGTTTCGAAATCGAATTGATCTTTGGGCCGGCAGTGTTTTGCCTTGAACAAAAGGATCGGGGTGGGCGCAGGAAAGGGATGCCATCTGGGGTGGTGGATATCGCGTCTGAGCGGGGCAAGCGAATGTCTGAGTTGCGCTTGAACACCCATTCGGCCTCTGTGCCCGGATCAATCATAAGATCCACCCACCAGACATTTTTCGCCTCGTCCCATCCCCAAAATTGGTTTACCTTTTTGGACAGTGGCATGTCTTTGTTCAAAGGATAAAGAGACCCGCTTTGCGCGCCAAAAAAGGTTAATTCATTCAATTTTTCCATAAAATACGGCGCGTCTTTTCGAAGGCAGCAGAATTCAATATCCTCATGCGTGCGGGTTTCTTTGCGATGCCATAGGTCCAACGCCCAACCGCCAACCACATACCAATGCCGTTCAGCCTCACTAAGCCTTTGAGATAATTCCCTAGGCTGCCATGGGTCCCATTTTTCTACATCGGGCTCGGATGACATTGCTGCCTCATTATCATTTGTCCAGTCTTACGTCTGCTCTGTGTCCAGCCAAAATGTCGCCGGTCCGTCGTTCAGCAAACGCACTTTCATATCTGCTCCGAAGGATCCTGTGGCCACAGGCACGCCCGCTGATTGGAGTTGCTCTGCAAAATATTCATAAAGGAGTTTGCCGTGCTCTGGCTTGGCGGCATAGGAAAACCCCGGCCTATTGCCGCGTGACATATCTGCGGCCAACGTAAATTGGCTGACGACTAGCGCACTGCCCCCGATATCCAAAAGGGACCGGTTCATTTTGCCGTTTTCATCGCCAAATACACGCAGTTTGCAGATTTTGCTGACAAGCTGGTCTGCGCCGCTTTCGTCATCCCCTGCCATCGCACAGATCAGGATCAAAAACCCTGCACTAATTTCTCCGATGATTTTTCCGTCTACTTCGACAGAGGCTTCACTTACTCTTTGTAACAGCGCGCGCATGGGTCCATCCTATTGCATCTGACTGCCATAATAGCCCAAAGTGCCCGCCAAAATAAGCCCAAGAGCGACAGCAAAGGCGATTTTCCAGGGTGACCAAGGACGTTCCCCCTGAACACGTCCCGTTTGTCCATTGACGACAAAGCGGTAACTTTTGCCGCGAAATTTATAGGCTGCAAGCCAGACAGGCAACAAAACATGTTTAAACGTCACATCCTGAATATCCGTATTCATCGTGGTGATTTGTTGGCGATCCCCGCCGATGTCAAAGCGTACGTCTTTTTCGATGACCTTTTTCATTTTGCCCTGCGCATGAGTGTAGCCTTCGGACAAACCAACCGTATAGCTTTCAGAACGAAATCCCGCGAGATAGGCAGGGGAATAGGGTTTGAGGTCTTCCATGGGCCAAGGTTCAAGCGCTTCGGTATATTTCGGGGGAAGCGATCTGGACGCCAGAACAAGCACATCATCAAAAAAACGTTTCACACGGCCTGATCGCGGGGTCCAGCGTATTTTTTGCACACGTTCGGTTTGGGGTTTCCCGTCACGCATCACGTTACGCGTTTCGTAATAGATGTCCCCGCGCATGCCGCTGTATCGCGTTTTGGTATCTGCATCAAAGGTCCAATAGGGGACATATATGCCATCCATCTTTCGCCCGTGGCGCGCGTATTCCCGAAGCGCGTTTGGGGCAAACCAGAGCCGGCCAAGCCAATCTTGCATGGCTTTGCGGGCGGCGTTTTCCGCAATCGATAAGGGTAATACGGCCTGAGGCTTGATGCGGCGGCTTTCTCCGGTGTCGACCACCACCGGAGTTGCGCAAAACAGACAATCCTGCGCATGTGTTTCATCTTCAAACCGGATGTCAGCCGCGCAATTGGGGCAGGACGATACCCGGATGTCTTCGCTTTCCGTCGTGTCCTGACCGCTGTCCAAGGTGCGCTCAAAATCAATTTCTGCAATATTGGTGGTCCATGGGCTTGACGTGACAAGCGTGTCTTCATGACCGCAATGGGGACAGATATTTTTGCCTGAGGCGGGATCAAAGCGGTAATCGGCGCCACAGTTTTCACAAGGAAAGCGGCTTTCCTCTTTCGCCAAGGCAACCTGTGGCGGCGGGGGTGGTAATTCGGTCATCTTGATTTATGACATCGGGGGCGGTGGTGGGGGTAAAATGGTAAAAAGCTGCGCCAGCTCTTGTACCTCTTCGGCCTTAAGCCACCCATCCTTACCGGCAGTCCAAACGAATGTATCGCGACAAAGCTCTCCGCTGCTTGCCATCCGGCCAAGGTCCGCTTTGGAAAATGGACCTGTGGTTTTACCGTTTTCTGCGATGTGCCAGACGTGTTCGACGGGTGGTGGTGGGGGGGCTGCAACCTGTTTTGGGGCCCCGCCCCAAGGCGATTGCGCCATCTGTTGGGCCACGGCCATTCCCATTCCCGCACCCAATCCGGCACTCATCGCATTTCCTCCAGCTTGGGTGGAGGCCGCTGTCATCGCTTCAGCAGCCGAATATTGGGTGAATTTTCCCAAATCTCCCGCGAGTCCCATGGATGTCCGTTTATCCAGTGCGGCCTCAACCGCAGGGGGCAAAGAAATGTTTTCAATGTAAAGTTCCGGAATGCTGAGCCCATATTCTGTAAGCACGGGGGAAATTTGGCGTGCCACCAATTTCCCCAGATCACTTGTATTAGCGGACATGTCGAGCGCGGGAATGCCACATCCCGCAATCACGCGGGAAAATTCCTGCACAATGATATTGCGTACCTGAAAACTGATCTCCTCCATGGTGAATTCGCCGTCAGTTCCAACGATTTCAGTGAGGAAACGGGCGGGATCTGTCACACGGATTGAATAGGTCCCATACGCGCGCAGGCGCAGGGGACCAAATTCTGGATCTCGCAACATTATCGGATTTTTGGTGCCCCATTTTTGATCGTTGAAGCGGGTTGTGTTTACAAAATAGATTTCGGATTTAAACGGGCTTTTGAAGCCATGATCCTAGTGATTGAGCGTGGTCATCACTGGCATATTGTTGGTTTCCAACATATAAAGCCCCGGTGTAAAGACATCTGCCAACTGTCCTTCATGGACGAACACCGCCGCCTGACCTTCGCGCACCGTCAGTTTTGCACTGTATTTTATTTCATGCCCCTCACGTTCAAAACGCCAGACCATCGTGTCGCGGGTGTCATCCACCCAATGGATCACGTCAATAAATTCTCCAGTTAAAAAATCAAATATTCCCATAGTATTACACCGCTTTATTCATGTTTCAGGGGGGTAGCGTTCATTAATGATCTGCCGCAGCACCGGAGCGGCTGTGTTCAAGCTCATTCCAGATCGAAGGCGGGGATCGTAAAGTATATTGAGCAAGATTTCATCATATTCTGTCAAAAGTGCGAATTCATCATCATCGTTAAAAATTGAAGGTCTTGCCCTTGGGCTATCATTACTGAGACCCAGACCCTGCGCAATCTCTTCGTGAAAACACGCTTTCCTTAAAAGGGGCGGATGTTCGGCGCGTATAATTGCGAGGGCTTGGATATATTTTTTGGAAAAAGGGCTGGATGAATAGGCCAGCACAACACATTGTAATTCCTTTGGAATAGTCTTTAGTAAGCTTGCGCTTTGGTGGCCGATAGGATGGCGCTGATCCTGCAGTCGGGTCAGTATGTCGTAACGTTCGTCTTCGTTTGCGACAAGCACATCAAAATTACTATCCTCTTCGACAAGCGTAATGGAATGTCCTGTCACTTGGGTTAATCTGTCTAAAAGTGCTGTGACCGTCTGCCTGTCGGAGGCACGCGTTTTTGCTGACACGGAGGGACCAAACAACAGTCTGACGCGGACGGGATCTTCCCATTTTGATAAGTCTGCAGGCTGGGCAGTAGCTTTGGTAAAGCCTTGACCACTGACATATTCGCCATAGAAGGCCAAGGCCTGAAAATCCCTCATAAGATCTTCTTTTGTAAACGGCGTATCCGGTCCGCCTCCGTCAGTGCGCATTAGCCCGCGCAGGATCAGACGGCGCTCCAACTGGGCATAGTATTGCGTCAAATCTTGCGACAGTTTGGAAACGGTAGGTGAAACATTTTGAGGTTGCTCGAACTCTTTTTCCGGTTGCCCGGCACAGGCGCTGAGCACCAGACAAGCAGCTGCCAGCGTTGTTCGCGCGTCAAAATGCCTACCACCCTTGCTCTTCAAAGATCTTTACCTGCCTCTGCAACCTCATCAAGACTTTTGGTCGCCCGCGCTTTGGCTGAGGCGAGCGTGTCACGCAGATCCGTTTCCAGTTTTTGCAAATCGGCCTCTGCTGCTGCGCGTTTGCGTTTTCCTTCATCTGCAATTTGCAGGCTTTCCTCAACAGTTGCAATCAAATCTGCGTTTGCTTTTTTGATTGCTTCAATATCAAAGACACCACGTTCCATTTCTTCGCGCACAATTTTGTTGCTCTCGCGCAAATTCGCGGCGTTTGAGGTCAATAATTCATTGGTAAGGTCGCTTGCCTCCTTTACAGCGCGTGCGGCCTCTGCGCTGCGTTGGATGGTTACGGCTTGCGCCAGTTGGGTTTCCCATAGAGGCACTGTATTGACGAGCGTTGAGTTGATCTTTGTCACCAGTGATTTGTCATTTTCTTGCACAAGACGAATAGAGGGCAGGGATTGCATGGTCACTTGACGGGTAAGTTTGAGATCATGGACGCGACGTTCCAGATCATCGCGTGCGGCGCGCATATCACGAAGCTCTTGGGCCATGATCACTTGACTGTCTTCAGGTGCGGCGGCGACCTCGGCTTCTTTGGCGGGAATGTCGTTCTCATCCAGGTCTTTGACCTTGGCCGTCCCAGCCGCAATATAAAGTGCGAGCTGATCATAGAAATCTAGGGTCTTTTCATAAAGCATATCGAGCGATTTGATATCCTTCAAAAGAGCAGTTTCGTGACCCAATAAAGTATCGGTTATTTTGTCGAGCTGCCCTTGCACTTCTTCGAAACGCGCGGCGAATTTAGCGATGGGCGCGGTGCGACCGATCAGCTTTTCCCACCAGCTTGTTTCGCGTCTGAGGTCAAGTTCAGTCACCGAAAATCCGCGCAGTGTCGTGACAATATCACGCAAACTGTCGCCCGCAGGGCCAAGATCCTTGTTTTTGACGCCAACCAACATGGATTGGCTAATCAGTTGGAGTTCTTCTTGCGCCGCGGAACCAAAATGGATGATGGAATTGGAATTCTTCAGATCGACTTCGCCCATGATCCGTTCAATTTCGCGGCTCGTCGCTTGGTCAGCACTGTCAAGCAGGACAATATCTCCCGCATCTTTTGGTTCGATAAGCGATGTATTGGCAAGCGTTTGCGCGTCTTCCAATGCTGTCTGTCGTTCCGGTGTGAGGTTGAGTGACATTCTTTAATCCCTTTTCCTTTGAAATCAGTGTTTTTTGGCTTCTTCTGCCAATCTTTCGCGCAGTACTTCAATTTCTACATTGAGGTTTGCTTTATCATTCTCCAAAAGCCGTTGTGTACGGTCTGCAAAATTCTCTTCCAGATCATCAAGCAGTGCGATGTAATCACGTTTTGCCTTTTCATCACGTGACTGCAGATAAAGATCACAAAATCGCAGAGTCGCTTCTTTTGCGCCCTCAAGGTAAACCGTGAGATATTTTCGTCCCGCACTCAGATCATTTGGATCAGCCGCGATGCGGTCAAACATGTCCCGAGCGGTTTCGGCAAAGCTGTGCACGCGCGTGCTTAGGTTTCGGTCACGCAGGGTTCGAATAGCTTCCGACATCTCGATCAAACGTTGTTCAGCTTCGGCAATCGCCTTTTGCGCACGGTCCTGTTGAAAATCGTCAATCCCCTCAATGGATTTGTCTTTCATGGGATCGATGCCAAAGGCGGCAATGTGAAGCCCGATCGCGCATACCGAATAGAGAAGTGACGCCACTGCATGACCATCGTTATAATATGTCGCCCACGCCACACCCAGCCCGCTAAGTGCAGCTGCAAAGAATTTTCGTGGGATGGCCGGGCGTCTGGCGCTCTGGCGTTCATGAAATGCAATTTCCGCGCGGATGCCTTCTTTGGTAAGGTATGCGCCCAGTGCCCAGATTGCGCTAATTACAAGGGATATGGACATATCGGCCGCCCCGTCCCCTATCGAACGAAAGAGCATGATCAGCGCCGGAAGATAGAGCAAATTAGCCCGAGATCCGGCCGGTTTCGTTTGGGACGTACGCTCTTTACGCTTCCTTTTTTTTGGCCTCTGTTTTTATTGCAACTTTTATGTCAGAGACGTGTTCGTCCTGTGGGCTAAATTTCCCGCCAAATTTCTTGCCCATGATCACAGCCCTCCGATCCATCCGGTCGCGGCCCCAATCAATAGAATAATCAAAACCACGAAGGCATATTTCGAAAAACTGTTCTGTGACATTGTCGCATCGCATCCCTCAGACTTCTTTCCTTATGACATACATAAGGTTCGATTTGTTGAATTACCAGCGCCGTTAGCGTGGGCCCAGTTTCCGTTCTCTGTTCAATTTGCGCGAATAGCCCGACTGAATGATCTCAACCGCGACAAGGACCAGAACGCTGAAATAGAATGTGGTTTTGGACATCGGAATGATTTCATGACCGAATACCCTGATTGCAAGCGTGGGATCATGCATGGCATGCGCTGCCGCTTGACCGCTTTCACCCAAAAGCACGACACCGACAATGAGCAAAATGAAAAGACCTAGGACTTCGTACATCCTGTTCTTTTCAAGAAATCTGGTCACCCCGTCTGCAAGAAACAACATCGCAAGACCGGATAGAAGGATTGCTATAGCCAGAATCGGAAAGACTTTGGTGATTGCCAAAGCGGAAAGCACCGAATCAAACGAAAAGATCAGGTTCATTAACACAATTAGCATCACGACCTTGAACGCAGATTTTCCGCTTTTTCCCTCTACATCCGTATCCAGATTCTGAATGGACAGCATATGCGAAATCTCTTTGACGGCAGTGTAAATGATGAAGACACCGCCAAAAATAAATATACAAGTGGCAAAGTTCACAGCCCCCTCAAGCACCCCTGTCCATTCAAAGATGTAAAATGGCTCGGCCAAAGCATCGATGAGCTTGATCATCGTAAACAAAAGCACAATCCGCAGGGCGACTGCGATGATAATACCCCAGCGTCGCACGGCCTGTTGTTGGGCCACAGGCGCGCGTTGGCTTTCGATGGAAATATAAAGAAGGTTATCAAACCCGAGCACAGCCTGCAAAAAGCAAAGCATTAAAAGGGATCCAAGGTTTTCAAGTGTGATGAGGTCTGCCATATGAATTCGTCTCCAATTTGGCGCAAGTATAGCCGACCACAAAGAAGATTCGAACGAAAACTGCGGGGAAATTTAACGGTTTCTTTTCCGTCGCGTGATCTGTGGTTTTTTCGACAAACCGGTGGATTTGGCGGATTTGGGGGCAGGGCTGTCAAGCCCAAGCTGATCGCGAAGCACTTTACGGCGCACCTCTTCCACTTCACCGGGTTTGAGATTTCCCAGTTGGAAGGGACCATAAGATACCCGGATCAACCGGTTCACCATTAGACCGATATGCTCCATCGCACGGCGGATTTCGCGGTTCTTTCCCTCACGAAGGCCAATGGTAAGCCAGGCGTTTGCGCCCTGCTGACGATCCAATGTGACCTCCATGGGGCGAAAATCTTCATCGTCTACCCTCAGCCCTTTTCGCAACGGGGCGAGCATCGCATCATCGGGCGTTCCTTTGACACGCACGCGGTAGCGGCGCAGCCAACCGGTTGAGGGTAATTCGAGTTTTCGCTTAATCGCCCCGTCATTGGTCAGCAACAACAAGCCTTCCGAATTCATATCAAGGCGACCAATATTCATAACGCGGGGCATATCTTCGGGCAGCACGTCAAAAATCGTTTTTCGTCCCTGTTCGTCACGGGAAGTACTGACAAGGCCAAGAGGTTTATGAAAAAGCCACAGACGTTCGCTGTCAGGCAGCGCTATATCCTGTCCATCCACCTTGATGCGATCTTTTGGGGTGACGTTTAAAGCTGGGGATGTGATCAGTTTTCCGTTCACGCTGACGCGACCTGCTTCGATCATGCGTTCGGTATCGCGCCGGCTGGCAATGCCTGCGCGCGCGATGACTTTTGCAATTCGTTCGCCCTTTGAAAGATCATGTTCCATATGTGGCCTTTAGGGTATAATTTCTTTAGGTAAAAGCATAAATCATCTACGGATCTGTCTCATCATGTTCAAAAGCTACATGAATATCGCCTTGCAGGAAGCAGAGAGCGCCGCAGATCTCGGGGAAATTCCTGTGGGTGCCGTGATTGTATCCGCCAAAGGAGAGGTGATAGCAAAGGCTTCAAACCGCACGCGCGCTTTAAACGATCCTTCAGCGCATGCAGAAATGTTGGCCATTCGCGCAGCCTGTGCCCGCCTTGGGCAAGAACGACTGGAGGGCTATGATCTTTTCGTGACCTTGGAACCCTGTGCAATGTGCGCGGGTGTCATTGCTGCAGCGAGAATCAGGCGGCTGTACTATGGGGCCTCAGATCCAAAATCCGGAGCCGTAGAGCAGGGTGCCTGCGTCTTTGACCATCCCCAAAGTCATCACCGACCAGAGGTTTACGCCGGAGTTGGGGAAACTGACGCGCGACGACTTTTGACAGATTTTTTTGCGAAGTTGCGTAAAGAATAGCACTCTTTTTTGCGTGACTAAGCGATCAAATCCACGGTTTTGCATCCGGTTAAATATACCGGCAGACGATGTTGGGATAAAACGGGACGGCCGAAAATTTTTACCGGCTATCCATCCGCTGTTCAAAGCTGAGCTCAATAAAACTTGGAAGATGTTCGCCCAATCCAACAGTCTCCATGACTTCTGGCGTTGCTGAACGGTCTTTGTGATGTTCTTTTGAAGACCGGTCGCGTTTTGCTTTGCTATTCGTGCCGCGCGGATTGACCTGTTTTGCGTCTTTTTGGTCATGTCCTTTTGTTTCCGGGGCTTCGTCTTTTAACGGATTTTCAATCCGTGGAATTTCTTTCCCAATCAATTTTTCGATGGCCTGCAAGTTTTTTGCATCTCTTGGGGCGGACACCATGACTGCTTTGCCCTGCCGTCCTGCACGGCCAGTGCGTCCGATGCGATGTACATAATCTTCCGAATTGGACGGTACGTCAAAATTAAATACATGGCTTACAGATGGAATATCTAAACCGCGCGCGGCTACGTCTGAGGCAATTAAGAATCGCAATTCGCCACTTCGAAATTTGTCCAAAGTGGCTGTGCGCTGGGATTGATCCAGATCGCCATGGATTGGTGCAGCGTCATAGCCATATTTTCTCAAAGATTTGGCGCATATATCAACGTCTGATTTCCTGTTGCAAAAGATGATGGCGTTACTGCATCCTGCGCCTTCCGCATCAATCAAAAGCCTAAGGATTTTCCGCTTGTCGCTGCCTTCGCGTTCACGACGTCCGGGTTTAAATATTACTACACCCTGTTCAATGGTTTCAGAGGCGGTCGCTTGGCGCGCGACTTCGACGCGCGCGGGAGAGGACAAAAACGTGTTGGTGATCCGTTCAATTTCTGGCGCCATTGTTGCACTAAAAAATAGCGTCTGCCGTGTAAAGGGTGTCAGTCCAAATATGCGCTCGATATCTGGAATAAAGCCCATATCCAGCATCCGGTCAGCTTCGTCCACGACCATAACTTGGACCCCAGTCAACAAAAGCTTTCCACGTTCAAAATGATCAAGAAGCCGCCCAGGTGTGGCAATCAAAACATCCACGCCGCGATCGATTAACGCGTCTTGTTCCTTAAAACTCACCCCGCCGATCAAGAGCGCTTTGGTCAGTTTCACATGTTTGCTGTAGGTGTCAAAATTTTCAGCCACCTGCGCAGCAAGTTCACGGGTGGGGCACAAAACCAAAGACCGCGGCATCCGCGCGCGCGCGCGTCCACGCGCTAACGTATGGATCATGGGAAGCGTGAAACTTGCAGTTTTACCTGTGCCTGTTTGGGCAATCCCAAGCACGTCACGCCCTTCAAGGGCCGCGGGAATGGCTCCTGCTTGAATCGGCGTGGGCGTGGTGTAGCCCGCCTCTTCGATGGCTTTGAGAATTTTTGGGTTCAGGTTCAGGTCTGAAAATTGTGTCATACGTGTCCGTTAAGGTCGTCTTTCGGTCGGAATATGAAAGATATCTATCACTGCCCACTCTTGGGTGCAGCGCTCGTAGGCGTCTTTAAAGGATTTGAATTCAATTAGCAATGCAACAGCGAAATTCGATAAATTTCGAAAGCCAGAGCGCCACTAGAATGTCGCCTGGTCAAAATAGCGAAAAATTTTTCGACTGAACTCCATATCGACGGTCCGATAAACATCGTGCTCTGTCAGTCTTTCCACAAGAGATAATGTTGCGACGCAGACTTCATCGAAGAGGCGTCTGATGCCCCCTATTCCTTCGCGAGCTTCCAATTGATCAAAAAGAGTCACAAGGCCCAATTTTCGATTTTTGCGTTTTTTCTCTGATGTGAGTCCGTCGCGATAGGATCCCTTTGTTCGCCTGTTTGAATAAATATTTTTAAAATCCTCCCAAGGCTTCACATGAAAATGGGCAAGATCAATTCCTATCAATGTGCGTTCGCTCGGGCTTTTTTCACCATCAATTATCACAGAATGAATCTTGGGTATGATTTTATCGCCTGACAGCCGGAAAAAAACTTTTCCAGCCTGATGGCTGAGAAATCCACCTGAAAGAATTTCACCAAATTCAGGGAAAATAGTTTTCGATATTCGACGCCGTTCTGGGACTTGGCGTTTAAGAAATTTAAACTGCTCAGGACCAGAGTAACCATGTTCTTCTGGAATCAGATTTTCCATAGGCAAAATCCGCACGCATTGGCAATACGGAGGTTGCAATGCAAGACGTCGACCCATTTTGACTGAGGGTGACATTGTGATAAATTCATCGATATCAAGATGTCCAAGCCATTTGAGATGTGGAAATTGGGCTTTTATTTTTCGGGCGGCATCGCGCGCGTTGCGAGATTGTCTCTGTTCAATATTCTCTGGGCGCGCTCCTTTAGAGGACCAATATGCATTGTCAGTGGGAATGACTTTGATCTGAGGCAGAGTTTCGAGCGCGGCAATCACCTCAACATCGGGTTTGTCCAAATAAATCGGATTTGTCCAAATAAATAAAGATGACTTCTGCCCCTTCAGAAAGATGGTGGGCACAAAAACGAGCAATATCCAAAAGCGGAGCGTTTGCCGTCGCAACAACCCCCCATACATCGGGTACCATCAGTCGCATCCCTCTTTAACCGATCTAAGAGAGCTTCTAGCACAATTTATGGGTTAAACCATCATTTCTTTGGTGGCTGAAAGCGTCAAGTCTGGGAAATCGCGTTGGACCCGGTCGATGTCCCATTGTAATCTGGTGAGGTAAACGGCATCACCGTCGTGATCGGTCGCCATATGTTGCTTGTTCGCAGTCATGAATTTATCTAAATCGCTTTTTTGCCCGCTGACCCACCGTGCTGAAGTGAACTGGCTGGGTTCAAAACGAACGGGCAACCCATATTCAAGCTCAATCCGGCTCGCCAGAACATCAAATTGTAAAGCTCCAACAACGCCCACAATAAAGCCAGATCCGATATTGGGTTTAAACACTTTGGCGGCGCCTTCCTCGGCAAACTGTGTGAGCGCTTTCTCAAGATGTTTTGCTTTCAGCGGATCACCGGCGCGACAATTTTGAAGAAGTTCGGGAGCGAAGGAGGGAATACCCGTCACCCGCAGAGCTTCACCTTCGCTTAGGGTATCGCCGATGCGCAACTGGCCATGGTTCGGAATACCAATGATGTCTCCGGCCCATGCCTCTTCCGCCAACTCCCGATCTGACGCGAGAAACAGCACAGGGTTTGAAACACTCATGGGTTTCTTGGTCCGTACATGTGTGAGTTTCATGCCCCGCTTGAAATGGCCCGATGACAGTCGGATAAAGGCGACCCGATCCCTATGTTTGGGGTCCATATTGGCCTGCACCTTGAATACAAAGCCAGAGACCTTGTTTTCTTGCGGTAGAATTTGGCGTGGTTCCGCCTTTTGGATCTGCGGTACGGGACCGAAATTTGCGATCCCATCCATGAGTTCCTTCACACCAAAAGAATTGATCGCCGAGCCAAACCAAATGGGGGTCAGCGTTCCATCAAGAAGCGCCTGAGGGTCCAGAGGCGGCAAAAGTTCGCGCGCCATTTCAACCTCTTCAAGCAGTTTTTCCCTCTGGTGAGCTGGCACATGGTCTGACAACTTGGGGTCTTCCAGCCCGTTGATTTGAATGCTTTCCGCAATTTTGTTTCGGTCTGCTCGGTCCATCAGTTCCAGACGATTGTTGAGCATATCATAACAGCCCAAAAAATCATGTCCGACCCCGATGGGCCAACTCGCCGGTGTCACGTCGATCGCCAGATTTTCCTGAATTTCGTCAATAATATCGAAAACGTCACGGCTTTCACGGTCCATTTTGTTACAAAATGTCAAAATAGGAAGATCGCGCAACCGGCAGACTTCGAAAAGCTTTTGCGTTTGGCTTTCTACACCTTTTGCGCCGTCTATCACCATGATGGCCGCATCGACTGCCGTAAGGGTTCTGTAGGTGTCTTCGGAAAAATCGCTATGTCCGGGTGTATCAACCAGATTGAAGCGAAACTCTTTAAAATCAAAAGACATCGCCGAGGCCGAAACGGAAATACCGCGATCCTTTTCCATCTGCATAAAATCTGACCGCGTTCGGCGGGCTTCTCCTTTGGCGCGCACTTGACCCGCCATTTGGATCGCACCACCAAACAAAAGAAATTTTTCCGTCAAAGTGGTTTTGCCGGCATCAGGGTGCGAAATAATCGCAAACGTCCGGCGACGTGCGATTTCGGACGGAAGATCTGTTTGATTTGAAAGACGTTCAAGCATGTAGGCGCTATAGGCGAGGCGCCAGTGCGGGACAAGACAAATAATGCGTTATCTTTGCTGATTTCAGACTATCTGCCAGTTGCTTTGCGCAGGAGTTCCAAAGCATTAGGGGTTCGCAGAATATCTTCGGAAACCTCAAGTGTTGAATAGATGGTATCATGGTCTTTCAGTCCCGTCTGGGCTTCTTTTGGAAGTGCGAGCAGGGAATGCTGGTCCAAAAGCTGACTTTCAACCGGTATACCTTCGGCATAAATGAACTGGTGTTCGTCAAACAAGATTTGATAGTAATCGATATAGCCCGCTTCGATACGCCTGACATCATTGCCGTTGACCAGATGGCGCACCCGAACGAGCGTTTCGGATCGTCCGGTCCCCAATTCATCGCTTCGTTGATAGATAAAAAGGCGATGCTCTGGACCAAGGACTAGATCTTTCACATTGTTGAGAGCGCCTTCTTTTATCAAAACAGGTGCAAATGCGCCAGACGCCCGCATCGTGACCTGCCCAATCCACCTGATTTCCTGAACACCTGCATCGCGTGTTAGAATTTCGTCTCCGGCGTTCAATTCTTCGATCGGTTTTAGCATGCCGGTCGAAAGTGT
>LFER01000067.1 GCA_001510135.1 Alphaproteobacteria bacterium casp-alpha6 | reverse complement strand
GTTGTTGAAAGAGCCAATACCATTATTTCTGCGCTTAGAATAAAGTCAGTCCGTATTGCTGCTTTTATTGTTTCTTGTTCATCTTTTACAGAAGTACTTATTTCTTTTCCAAGAATGACTGAGAGAATTTTTTCAGCCCCCTCGTAGCTCAGGTATAAACCTCCAAGCAATAGAATTGGATGGATCAGCCATGGTGCAAAGAAACCTAAAATTATTGCTATTGGCAGAATGTAGTAAAATTTGTTTTTCAATGAGCCTATCGCAATTGCTCGGATAATGGGTATTTCGCGCTCCGCTGAAAATCCCACAACATATTTTGGCGGCACCGCAGCATCATCAATAACTAAGCCAACTGACTTAGACGTCGCTTTAAGAGAAGCCGTTGCAATATCATCAAGCGAAGCGGCTGCCGTTTTAGCGATCAATGATACATCTTTTAGTAAGGTAAAAAGTCCTGTCGACATTGGCGTGCCCCCATTGGGTGCTAGCAGAATACTAAATACATGAGGAAAAATGGTGTTTCGTGGTTTAGGTTTACTGACAGCAGTTCTTATGTTTTTTGCTCCACCAGCGATGGCTGGCTTTGAAACAAAATCCTACAAAGCACAGTCACTTCTAAATGCATTAGGCTATAATGTTGGCTCCATTGATGGCTTTTGGGGTAAAAATACCAAGGCCGCACGTGTTACTTATCTAGAGAAAATGGACTCCACATTTGAGGGAGAGCTGACAGAAGAACATTTAGTTTATCTAGAAAACTCGTACACAAAAAAATTTGGGAAATTCCCTCTTTTCGGAAGCGCAGGTACTAACTTAGAGCTACTGATGCCTTCAAAAATCCCAGATACTGACAATGATTGGGATGCATTGATCAAGACTGAACTCCATACTGTTGATGTATCAAAAGCAGAATTGACAGGAATAGATTGGAATACTTACAAGAAAGTTGCTTTACGCAGGCCGCTCATAGACCCCTATGCCATAGGGATGACGCAAGGAGCCGACTGCCATGCATTGACGCACGAATTTTCAACAAAATATAATACGCCTGAGCCATCTGCATGGTGCAATTTTATTCTTCGAACATCACTGCCCGTTTTAGGACCTGAGCCATTACAGAGTGTTTTAAATCATTGGGCAAACCAGCCGGTTGAGCAATTTTCCCCGGATGATACAGATTCTACGAACATTTACATTCACCAGCAAAACTACGCGCAAATCACCACGACTTATGCCCTATTCTACGAACAATTCGACAACAACGCGGCTATTGATGCATGGCTTTCGGACTGGGGAGTACGTTTTGAACGTACTCGTCCCAGAGGTGAAGCAATTTGTCCGTTTTATGATCCATTTTTAATGAAGAGGCATAAAATAAAGAACCTTCGACACCGGAATGCCACTGGTTGCGGAAGTATGAAGTGGCGCGGTAGCATCGCACGAATTGCATTGGGTTTGCGACTTAAAGACCAAAGCTTATATCTTTCTGGAGTTCGCCAGCTCGAAGCATTGTTGGGAATGTTTGATAAAAATGGTATATTTGTGCCTTACGCAACACGAGGATGGGACTCTTTGGGATATTCGATCGATGTTCCAAATTATTTATCAGATATTGCATTGCTTTTGGAAAGCGTGGGATTTGATTTTTATGAAATGCACACCACGAGTGGAAAAACAGTTGGTGAATTAATTGAAATTACGAATGCATGGCTTAAGAACCCTCAGCTTGCTAAAGACTACTATGTCGGGACGAAAAACGAACGGCCAGGGGAGCAACCTAAATTCTTCGAAAATGTTGATCACTATGGGGGATATGAACAATGGAGAGCGGAGCGACAATCCGAAGATCATGACATTTTCTTGCGAAGTTTCCATTATCAGGTATCAAAAAACCCTAACGTATCTGACTGGATCGCTGAAATAAAGAACAAAAGCGCTCACGTTTACGGTAGGGACATTTTACCTGAGATGTATTTTTATGGCTGGACGAGTGCTGTACCGCAAGTTCTGACGACTTTGTCACAAAGCCAAAAAATTGATAATGCTTTCGGCTTTGGTAAGTTGAACGCTAACATCTCGTCGGCGCGAGCTGAGGATTATAGGGTAGCTGTACTTTCTGAATATGAAAAACTTAGGCAAGCCGTGGACTTTGATTTACGTCAGTTTTTGAACCCTACCATCCAGCATCTCATTGAAGTGGACTGGTCAGAAGTGATCGGCTTGGATCCCTATTTCATGGAAAATAACGCTTCGCGCGGGAAACATGGTTTTAGTGGCTACATTGATAGAAAAGAACCGCTCTTTATGTCAGTTTATGACGGAAATGTATATCTAAAATCTTCAAGCTACGTGGCAGATCTTCAACCTGGTAGTAAAATTGGTACAATAACGGATGACTTCATTAAGTTATCTTTCCCTGGACGAATATGTGATGCATGCGAGGAGCCACGTCTAATTGAAGCGACGATTTCCAGAAAACTACTGGCTGGTGCTAGCTCCACTGCGGCGGAAAATGGTCAAAGAATATTATTTTTGCCGTTACCGTAATGCTTTTTGAGGTGGCCTTATCCGATTACTGATGATTGGGCAACTTGGTCTGACAGCCCCCGGGCCAAAGCATTCGAAGTGATGGTGGTGTAAAACGCGGCATTTAACAATGCTTTGCATGTAAAGATAACTTAGAGTGCGTTTTTTAATTGTAGTTAATTGTCTGCTCTTAAAAGCATTATAAAGATGAAAAAAAGTTCAACATACGACATTGCGATTACTGGTGAGGCATCACGCAAGCGCATAAGATCGCGGTAGTCTTCCAGCGTGCCTTATAGGGTGCTGCCATCTGCAGGCCGGATGTTGGGCGGCCCGCAAAAGGGAACAAATACAGGCTACGGTAGACACATTATCGAAATTTGAAGCGGTTGGGGAATGTGTATAACACAGTGCGGCCTTTAGGCGATGTTTTTCTTTCCGTAAGTGGAGAAAAGGGCAGCAACTGTGTCACGTAGTGAATGCCTGAAAGAACGCGCTTTGTTACTCTTTTCAGCGGCATCAAGTTCGTTGACGATGTTCTCAATTGACGCTGAAATAAAGGAAGAGCGCGAATGTCCAAGGTCAGCCAAATCGCGTTCACCCAAGAAGTTGGCAGTTTGAACAGCTGCAGATTTTGCTCTGCCGATCACAAGCGCGCGATACAGTTTGTTAAGCATATTCATGCTCCTTTCATAAAACCTGTTTGTCAAAGAGCCGGCAGTGTTCAAGGGAGAGAGTGAACAGAGGGGAGGTGCCGGCCCTTGACCAGCAGATAACATTCAAATGCTTAGAGAACATCAGACAGCTTGGACTTCCCGCTATGCGTATTGCGCATAGCTCTTTAAATATCTTTTCGGTAAGTTTTCCACGCCCGTCTTCCTTGGATACAAAGGTTTCAGCGGCACATATTAAGCTCTGGTCAGGCGGTCGGGTGGCACCTGCCTGTGTCTCAACTTCGCCTATTTTGTGAAGCACAAACTTTGTTATTTGTTGATCTCAAAAGATCACAGATTATCTAAGCCTCTGTTTTTACAAGAGCCTCTATGCTGTGGGGCTGAAAGGCTGCGGTTTGTTCACCCGCACGCTGCGCGCGACCGTCATCAAGGATCTTCAGGCGGCCATTTTTTTCATTGAACCGCTTTGAGATCAATTTATTGCGTTCGCGGTGGCGAAAATAAGGACTCTGTCCTCTGAATTTGACAAGTTTGTTTTCCAAGAAAGTAAGCCCCGATAAATATGGAACCGATATAAAAAGCTTAACTTTAATTCGAAGAAATTCTCAATAGGATAAAAGGTGGACAAGAGATATCCAAAATCCTGATTTGCATAATCCGATCGAGATTTGGTTGCGCTGCGTCACGCTGTCGAACCTTCGCAAAATATGGACTGAAGCCTTTACTCACTCAAGGGGATATGATCCACTTTTCCAAACACCTCCGGTGAGGTCAGGTATTAAGTGTTTGAGCAGGAGAACACCATGCGCGGAATAGACGGCAAAACAGTCATTGTGACCGGTGGTGGTGGCGGGATCGGTGCGCCGACCTGTATGCGTTTCGCCCAAGAGGGAGCACGGGTTGTCGTCATGGATGTGAATGCGGCTGCGGCACAGGAAACGGTTCAAAAGATCCAGAACAGCGGCGGGCAAGCCATTGCATGCGCAGTTGATCTCAGAGATGCTGCAAAGACTGCAGGCGAGATCGCGCTTATCGAAAAGGATTTTGGCGAGATTGATATCCTCGTCAATGGGGTGGGGTGGGATGTTTTTACACCGTTTCTCAAAAGCGGACCGGATTTTTGGACCAAAATTATTGACATCAATTTGCGCAGCGTTTTGAACGTGACGCATCCTGTTTTAGCTTCTATGGTAGCGCGGCGATCTGGTAAGATTGTGTCTCTTGCCTCTGACGCAGCACATGGCGGATCCAGCGGCGAAAGCGTTTATGCGGCATGCAAGGCAGGGATAATCGCTTTTTCCAAAACACTCGCCCGCGAACATGCGCGCCACGGCATTTCAGTGAATGTGGTTTGTCCCGGCGTGACGGAAACCGCGATGCTTGAGGCTTTTATGGAAGAGGCCGGTGACAAAGAGAAGTTGCGCCAAGCCTTTGCGCGCGCTGTTCCCATGGGGCGTCTGGGACAGCCAGAAGATCTTCCCGGCGCGATTGTGTTTTTTGCAAGTGATGATGCAAATTTTATCACAGGTCAGGTTCTGTCAGTGTCTGGCGGACTGACGATGCATGGATAGGAGGATCCCATGGATTACACAGATATTCTTTATGAGGTTAAAAATGGTGCGGCGTATATCACCATCAACAGGCCTGAAAAATATAACGCTTTTCGGGGTCAAACCTGCGAAGAACTGATCCATGCCTTCAATCGTGCAGGCTGGGACAAATCGGTCGGCGCGATTGTGCTTTCAGGGGCGGGGGACAAGGCCTTCTGTGCCGGGGGTGATCAATCTGCTCATGACGGTCAATATGATGGGCGCGGTACAATCGGGCTGCCGGTTGAAGATTTACATTCAATCATTCGTGATGTCCCAAAGCCCGTGATCGCAAAGGTGCAGGGATTTGCCATTGGGGGGGGGAATGTGCTTGCCACCCTATGCGACATGACAATTGCAGGCGAAAAAGCCATTTTCGGGCAGGTTGGGCCGAAAATGGGATCAGTCGATCCGGGCTTTGGTACTGCGTATCTCGCCCGCGTCGTGGGGGAAAAGAAAGCACGCGAAATGTGGTATATGTGTCGGCGCTATTCTGCTCAGGACGCGCTTCAGATGGGGCTCGTGAACAAAGTGGTCCCCAATGAGGACTTAGATCGCGAAGTCGCGGCTTGGTGCGACGAGATCATGGAAAAATCACCCACTGCGCTGGCGCTTGCCAAGCGATCTTTCAATATGGATACGGAGCACCAACGAGGCATTTCCGGCATGGGAATGATGGGATTGTCGCTTTACTACGATACAGAGGAAAGCAAAGAAGGCGGTGTGGCATTCAGGGAAAAAAGGAAACCAGATTTTCGCAAATTTTCTAAATAGGCTGCCCTTTAGGCAGAGTGCTTTAGCGCATGGGAAAAGCTGACATGCACACAGTTTTTGATGATGATGATCTGATACAAGTTCGCGAGGTGGCGCAAAAATTTGCGCAGCACCGTCTTGCAGATGGGTATATGGTGCGGGAAAAATCCGGCTATTTTGACATGGATCTGCTGCGTGAGATGGGGTCGCTTGGCTTGATTGCCCCCGAACTGAATGAGGACTTTGGCGGAATTGGTGCAAAGTTTCTTCTGTCTGGCGTCATCATAGAGGAAATTGCAAAAGCCGATTTCAACTTTGCCTATGCCCCGCTTCTTGGATCCTTAAACGGGCAGATCTTGCAGAATTTTGCCCGCCCTGAGATTGCCAAAGACTGGCTTTGCAAAGTGACGGCCGGGGAAGAATTGGTCGCAATCGCATTGACCGAAGCGCGGGGTGGGTCTGATGCCGCGAATTTGGGTCTTCGGATGGAGCGTGAAGGCAATCACTTCGTAATCAATGGGGAAAAAACCTCAATCTCCGCGAATCAAATTGCCAAAGCAGTGGTGACATTTGCCAGAACTGGAGCGCCAGAGGACAAAGCACACGGCGTTTCTGCCATTTTGATCCCTCTCGATTTGCCGGGTATTTCCACATCCAAATTTTCTAACTGCGGACAGAATTCCGTGGGCCATGGGTCAATCTGGTTTGACAACGTGCGCGTGCCAGCAGAGTTTCTTTTGGGAGAAGAGGGCAAAGGATTTGTACAGGTGATGCAGGGCTTTGATTTCTCACGCTCCTTAATTGGTTTGCAATGCCTTGGCACGGCACGGCAAACGCTGAACGAAACTTGGCGCTATATTCAGGAACGGCATGCGTTTGGACAGCCTTTGTCCAAATTTCAGGGCATCACCCATCAGTTAGCCGAATTTGACACCAAGATTGAAGCAGCGCGGTTGATGTGCCTGAATGCGCTTTGGCTCAAGGACAAGGGGCTTCCCCATACCGGTGAAGCCGCAATGAGCAAATGGTGGCCTCCGCTTTTGGCCTATGAGAGCATTCATGCCTGCCTTTTGGTCCGTGGGCATGCGGGGTATTCAGAGGATCTTCCGATACAGCAACGTCTGCGCGACGTCTTAGGATTGCAAATTGGTGATGGTACAGCGCATATCATGAAGAATATTATTACAAAGGACCGTCTAAAACAATTGACGGCCGGCTGAGCTCGCCCCCTTGAAGCGAACTATCTTCAGCCTAAGACTGACTCATTAGTATAGGAGTATGCATAATGAAAATCCTCAATACAATGTTCACTGTGTCTTGGTTGGCGGCGGCGGCCTTGGGAACCAGTGTTCTCGCCGGCGCACATAGCACTAAAGTGGGTTACACTGTCGGTGACAAAACATTTGAAGCAGTCGTCGCAATGCCTCAGGCAGCCCCCAAGGCAACCGTATTTATCATCCACGATTGGAACGGTCTGGATGACTATGAAATAAAACGCGCCTCCATGTTGGCTGACCTTGGGTATCGCGCCGTGGCCCTAGATCTTTTCGGAACCGAGGCACAGTTGAACGGATTTGAAGATTACCGCCGCGAATCCGGTGCACTCTATGCCGATCGCGCAGAATTTCGAGCGCGTATCGCGGCTGGGATTGCGGCAAGTTCAGAAGGCGCTGAAAGAGAATTTCTTGCCGGTTACTGTTTTGGTGGGGCAGCAGTTCTAGAAAGCGCGCGCGCGGGGATGGACCTTGACGGCTTTATCAGCTTCCACGGAGGTCTCGGAACGCCCGAAGGACAGGATTATTCCCAAACGAAAGGCGAAGTGCTTCTGCTTCATGGTTCTGCCGATCCGGTCTCTGGGATGGGGGATCTTGCCAGTTTGCTAACCCAATTAACGGAGGCCAATGTCGCACATTCTGCAACCGTTTATGGTGGCGCGCGACATTCGTTCACGATCGAAGGATCACGAGATTACGATCAAAATGCTGAACAAAAATCATGGAACGCATTTATAGCCTTCTTAGACAGCGCCAGCGCATCGTAATAGGGGAGATGTGGACGGCGCGGTTGGGGCAAAGTCCCAGTCGCGCCGTTTTCCTGATATCATCCCCGAAAGGTACCGCTTTTGCGTGTTGGCGCTTTGGGGCGATCTTTGTCATCTTGGATAGGTAAATCGTATCAAGACCGTTTGGGACCGGTAAAGCGGCTGCAGACAATCTCTGCAGTTTTATTTAATCATTATGGTTTGAGTGACATCACTTCTTAATCTGGAACGTTACAGACGCGTTATAATTTCAGCTGCGAATATAAAGACCACAATAGCGCCCAAAATTCCAAGTCCTATGACCCAGAGCCGGACATCCTTTGGGCGTGACCCATCACCATGGTCTTGATCCTGACCAAGCTTTCGGGTCAGCACGATGTAAAGTGCCAGAGCGACTGCGATCAGTAACAAAAGCCTCAAAAGCATAGCTATTTACCCTATCTAGCTGCATGTCTCGCCATCCATGTGGTTCATCAACCTGCCTTTTTGTCTGGGAGTAAGTCAAGCGAGAAATCTCAATCATCCAATGATCTTTGTACCTAACCGAATTGCTCAAAGACGGCAAAAATTCAAACCAGATTTTGTAAAGATGCATAGCGGAATAAATATTGGCGCCACCAATGTAATGGGCGCAGCGCAGTTAATATCACGTACTTCTTTGTTTTTATTTATGAAAGCTAAGTGCCTGTGGGCTAAGTTTCCAACAGATGCTTTACAAGTCTGCATAGGATTTAAAAATATACTATATGATATGAATTTCCCCTTCGTATCAATCTTTAAAGTACGCAGTTTTTGAGGGGTTGAAAAGGTTAACAGTCGTTCAAAAGTTGCTAAAAATAAAAGATAAACCTCCGTACTTATCTTAGCCGAATAAG
This sequence comes from Alphaproteobacteria bacterium casp-alpha6, assembly GCA_001510135.1. Classification (GTDB taxonomy): domain Bacteria; phylum Pseudomonadota; class Alphaproteobacteria; order Rhodobacterales; family Rhodobacteraceae; genus LFER01. The sequence continues at coordinate 34,483 of LFER01000067.1, read as the reverse complement.
TGCTCTGCGGCTTTTTCGCAGGCTTGGAGGGGCTATGAAAAAGAGTATCATTTTATTTTTTATGACGTGGTCTGTTGCCTGTGTTCCAATCATGAACGATGAGACAATTTATTTTCATGGGAGCGGCAACCTTAACAAAGCGTTGATTGAGGTCAATAATCGCAATTTGAAAGGTTCCAAGGTGGAAATTCGCGGAACGTGCGTGTCTTCTTGTACAACATATCTTGCAGTCAAAAACCACTGTGTGAGCCCAAATGCGGTTCTGGGGTTTCACGGGACTACGTATTGGGGACCGCCAATTACCGGACCGGACATCAATGGTATTAGTGACCCTGATGTATATCTTGCGCAGACCTATCCGCCTAATTTGGAGAAGCGCTTCTGGAAAGAATTTCGACATGATCGTGGGATGTTTTCCAAAATCCACTGGCTGACGGGGAGTGAACTCAAGGCGCTGGACCCAGAGCACGTCAAGCTTTGTGCGAATTAAAGTGATTGGGTGACGTGGTAGGCAGTTTTTTATTGAAACAAAAGAAGGCTGGACTGTCTTTCGCGCTGCTTTATGTATGGACAAAGGGATGGGCAATCACATGAATAAGGAGGCCCGCTCATGCGCGTTTTAAAGCATTTTCTGTTGTTTTGGTTTTGTCTTGCAAGCATGGCGTTTGGGCAATCAGTTGCACATAACGAGCTCTATGATGCACTTCATTTAGAAGAAATTGCCGATATTTTGCGTCGAGAAGGTATAGAAGACGGTCTGAAGACCGGAGAAGTTTATCTTGGTCAGAGTTACGATGTGACTTCTTTTGAAAAAGCCGTGCAAAGTATCTACAGCGCGGACGCGATGGAAGCGTTCCTGTTGGACGGCCTTGTTGACGCATTGCCTGACCAAACAGCAAAAGATTTGTCAGGTTTTTTTGCCCAAGGACTGGGGGCTGAAGTTGCTCTTTTGGAAACGTCTGCACGGTCCGCAATTTCTTATGAAGAGGTAGAAGTCTCCGCGATTAGCGCGGCAAAAGAGGCTGAAAAAGGGGATCGAGAGCGGTATTTGATGCTTAGGGAAAATCTTACCGAACTGGAACTTGTCGAAATGAATATGACGGGCGCGTTTTCTGCTCAATATGCATTTCTGAGCGAATTGGCCGAACTGGAAGAGATGCGCCTGACCCATGACGACATTTTGGCCCTGTTATTGGAAAGCGAAGGCGAAATGCGTCAGGAAATTCTGGATTGGCTCATGGGATTCAGTTACATGGCCTATAAACCGCTCAATGATGATGACTTAACGACATATTTGGGGTTCCTAAGGTCCTCTGACGGAAAAGTGTTGAATGCGGCGCTCTTTGACATTTTCAATGACCTTTCAGTCCAAACATCAACCGCCTTGGCGCGCGCAATTGTATCGTTTCGCAAAGCGCGTGATCTCTGAGGATCAAATGTCATTTGAGTGGTTGACATTTTAGCTGTGCTGAAACATAAGCGGGGCTTCAATGGGGCAGTGCCCCTTTTTTGTGTTTATCGCTGGAAAAGGCGCGCTATCTGAGGTGACTTAACCTGAACTGCCCTTACTTTAGGGCGACCGAAGGATGCGAAGCAGAAGGAAAATGCTATGTTTGCTGTCTTGAAGACAGGTGGAAAGCAATACAAAGTCCAAAACGGGGACGTATTGCGCATCGAAAAAATCGCGGCGGACGCCGGAGAAACGGTTCAATTCAACGATATTTTGATGCTCGGTGGTGATACGGCCACTGTGGGCACTCCTTTGATCGAAGGCGCTGCGGTGCAGGCCGAGGTTATTGATCAGATCAAAGGCGAGAAAACGATCAACTTTGTAAAACGTCGCCGTAAGCACGGCTCACAACGCACCAAGGGTCATCGTCAAAAATTGACATTGGTCCGTGTGACAGAGATTCTCAGCAAGGGCGCAGAAAACAGCGGCGTGAAAGCAGCCGTTGGCAAAATTGCCACTGCAGCCGCCACCGCGCCAAAAGCTGCAACGGCAAAAGCCGCAGCCCCCAAAGCCAAAGCTGCTCCGGCGGCGGCAAGCGGCGAAGGCGATGATCTGACACAATTGTCAGGCGTTGGACCTGCGCTGTTGAAAAAGCTGAACGCGGCTGGTATTACCACGTTTGCGCAAATTGCAGCTTGGACGGAGGCGGATGTGGCCGAGTTTGATGAAAAACTGTCGTTTAAGGGCCGCATCGAGCGTGAAGGTTGGATCGCGCAGGCCAAAGAGCTGGCAAGCAAATCTTAAGAAGGAATTAAGGAATGGCACATAAAAAAGCAGGTGGTTCATCCCGGAACGGTCGCGACTCAGCTGGTCGTCGCCTCGGCGTGAAGCTTTATGGCGGCCAAGCCGCTATTCCGGGAAATATTATCGTGCGCCAGCGCGGCAATAAGTTCTGGCCAGGGGAAGGCGTTGGACAAGGCAAAGATCATACAATTTTTGCAACAGCCGAAGGCGCAGTCAAATTTCACAAAGGCCTCAAGGGCCGCACATTCATTTCTGTGCTCCCTGTGATGGAGGCCGCTGAATAGCCGAAAACCTCAAGGCGAATTTTCAAAAGGGGATCGGCTGAACCGCCGGTCCCTTTCTCGTTTTTGGGGATTTAACGAAAGGTCAATAGATGAGCGTTGCAGTGTTAAGCTTTACCGCATTTGCCTTTTCCCAAGTGGGAACGCCCGGGCCTGCAAATATGGCCATGATGGCCACAGGCGCGCGGTACGGGTTTCGGGCGGCTTTGCCTTTTGTGGGCGGCGTTTTGCTTGGAAAACAGCTGATCATATGGCCGATTGGCTTTGGGTTGATGGAATTGGCGGCCCAAGTCCCCGTTGTTTTTCTTCTGCTGAAATATATCTCGGCGACCTATATCATTTGGCTCGCCTGGCGCGTGGCAAATATGCGTCTTTCAACGGATCGCAGCGATATCGCCGTACCGGGATTTATTGCTGGCTTATGGGTTCATCCGCTCAATCCCAAGGCATGGGCGATGATTGTGACAGGCTTCACGAATTTTGTCGGTCCGGGCACGTCAACATTCGCTGCGACAGCGACGATTGCGGGATGTTTGTTTTTTACACAACTTATCTGTCACCCGATTTGGACGTATTTCGGGGATCGCATTGCGCGGGTGGTCGCAGGAAAACCGGCGGAGCGGTATCTGATGTGGGTGCTTGCAATTTTAACCGTAAGTTTCGTGGCTTATGCGCTGTTGAAGGGAGAGCTTTGATGAAACTTGAAAACATCATAAATCAGCCATCTTTTGAAACCGATCGCTTTGATCTGCGTCCGATGCGCAGTTCAGATGCAGGGCTTGTCGAGTTCTATACCAAAGACGAACGTGTGGCGCGGATGACCCCGTCTATCCCGCACCCACTTCCTCCGGGTGCGACAGAGGCGATGATCGCGCGCGCAACCACTTTAGAACGTGACGAAGACATCTGGGTTATTGATGGAATGCGCTCTGGGCTGTCCGAAGTGATCGGGCTGGTCAGTTTGCAACGCCTGTCCAAAAACCAAAGTGAGCTGAGTTATTGGGTCGCGCCCGCCTTTTGGAACAAGGGCGTGGCCTCCGAAGTGGCGAACGCCCTCGTTCAACACAATCCGATGAGAAACAAAACAATTTTTGCAGCCGTCTTTCAGGACAATCCAGCCTCGGCACGGGTCTTGACCAATTGTGGCTTTGATTATGTTGGCGATGCGGAGGCTTATTGCGTTGCACGTCAGGCCACAGTTGCGACTTGGACCTATTTAAAGACATTTGACATGGAAAAGAATTATGAAAAACGTGATAAAAACAAAACGCCTGTGGCTCAGACCCCTTGAGGCAAGCGATGCAGAGGCGCTTAGCCCCGCGATAAATGAGTTTGAAGTCTCAAAGTGTTTGGCGGTTGTTCCTTTTCCTTATCGCCTTGAGGATGCCCGCAGTTTTATTGCAGGTGCTTTGAACGGGAAAAAGATTTGGGCCATCATATATGAGGGGCGCTTAGTCGGGGTGATTTCCATTGAAAGGGAACTTGGCTATTGGCTTGCGCGTCCTGTATGGGGACAGGGGATCATGAGAGAAGCCGCCGAGGCGGTTGTTTCCGAATATTTTGATAACCAGTGTTACGAAAATCTTGGATCGGGGCATTTTGTGGGCAACGAAAAATCCAAACGGATTTTAAATGCGCTGGGATTTGAACCTGTCGGAGAGGTCACAAAGCTCCACTCTTTGGCTCAAAATAAAGAGCTTGATCATCAAAAAATGAACCTGACACGCGCTGCTTGGGAAAAACGAGACAACGCCGCATTAAAGGTAATGCAAAAGCAGGTGCGCTTTACCTCTGAACGGTTGGAGTTTCGCACGTTTTTGGACTGTGATCTCGAAGCTGTCATGGATGTGATGTCAATCTATGACGTCACAAAAAATACGCTCACCTGGCGCTTTCCCCCTGAACGGGCCCAAGTGAGGGAACGCATGTCGCGCAATGATAAGCACGGCGTTGCGCTTTGTGTTTTTGAAAAGGGGAAATTGATTGGCACTGCTGGGCTTGCATCTGGGATGTTGTGGATTTCTTTGCACCCTGATCGCTGGGGAAAGGGTTTTGGAACAGAGGTGGCAAAGGCGATGGTCAGCTATGCTTTTCACCGGTTTGATTGGCCCTGTCTTGAGGCGGCGTGTTTTCGGACAATCCAGCCTCTGTACGCGTATTGCAAAAAATCGGGGCCTATGAAATCCAACCGATTGCGCTTTGGCCGCTGGCCCGCCAGACATCGGTGAAATGTCGAGAATTTGTTATCCCGCGCTCGGATTGGGAACAAAATAATGCCCCTGTGATCAAAACAGCACGTTTTATCATTCGATCCCTTTCCATAACGGACCTCAACGATTTTGCGCGTATTGGCGGAGATGCCCGAGTGGCGCCGATGATCCTAAGGGCGACAACCCCTTGGCCGCTTCCTGATGCGGCCGAGGTGCTCATGCAAAGCGCCTTTACAGGGCGCCCGGGCTATCGCCTTGGGGTCTATGACGCAAAAGATCGCCTTTTGGGGTGCGTGGGTTTAGGGCCGGATGCAAGCATTGCCTATTTCTTTGATCCTGACAGATGGGGGAACGGGATTGCGACAGAAGCCGTTGGCGCATTTATTGTTGATTGTTTTGAACGATATGACTTTCAAAGCCTTAACGCAGATCGCTTTCATGACAATCCCGCATCGGGGCGTGTTTTGGAAAAACTGGGTTTTGAAGAAATAGGAACAGGCATGGGAGGATCTCGCGCACGGGCAAAACCCGAAAAGATCATTGAATACGGCCTGTCACGCACTGCATTTGAACAGCATCACAATCACACGAAGGCTTGAGGCTGGTGCAAAGTTTCACTATTGCGCTAAGTGAGCCGAAAATGAGAACGCTATGAAATTTCTTGATCTTGCCAAAGTTTATATCCGCTCGGGATCGGGTGGCGCGGGGGCCGTGAGTTTTCGCCGAGAGAAGTTCATCGAATACGGCGGTCCCGATGGCGGGGACGGGGGCAATGGCGGCTCTGTCATTGCGGAATGTGTCGATGGTTTAAACACATTGATTGATTTTCGCTATCAACAGCATTTCTTTGCAAAAAATGGTGGCTCTGGCATGGGTCAACAGCGCACCGGTGCACGGGGCGATGATATCATTCTACGCGTTCCAGCGGGCACAGAAATTTTGGACGAAGATCAGGAAACAGTTCTTGCCGAACTGGACGAGACTGGCCAGCGCTTTGTTATCGCCAAAGGGGGAAACGGCGGTTTTGGGAATTTGCACTTTAAGACCTCCACGAACCAAGCACCACGGCGCGCAAATCCTGGGCAGGCTGGGATTGAGCGCACCATCTGGTTGCGCCTGAAACTCATTGCTGATGCAGGGCTGTTGGGTTTGCCCAATGCGGGGAAATCGACCTTTCTGGCGGCAACGTCAAATGCGCGGCCCAAGATCGCAGATTACCCCTTTACGACACTGCACCCCAATCTGGGAGTTGTTGGGATTGATAACACTGAATTTGTGATGGCGGATATTCCGGGATTGATCGAAGGCGCACACGAAGGTCGCGGGCTTGGCGATTTATTTCTTGGGCATGTAGAAAAATGCGCGGTTCTGTTGCACCTGATCGATGCGACAGACGGAAATTTTCTCGACAATTACAAAACCATAATTCACGAAATTGCGGCCTATGGGGGCCATATTTCAGAAAAGCCAATAATCGTGGCCTTGAATAAGGTTGACGCGCTGGATGACGAAGAACGCGCATTTTACAAAGAAGAACTCGAAGCGCAAAGCGATGCAGAAGTGTTGCTCTTGTCTGCCGTCAGCGGAGAGGGCGTGCCAGAGGTTCTGCGCGCGCTTCGTCGCGTGATTGATCAAACCCATGCCGCGGCGCAAAAGCAAGATGAGGATGATACGCCATGGCAACCTTAAAGGGCACAAAACGGGTTGTTGTCAAAATTGGCTCTGCACTTCTTGTCTCGGCAGAGGACGGGCGGTTGCGCAAAGATTGGCTTTCTACTCTGGCAGAGGATGTCGCAGCGCTCAAAAGCGCTGGTACGGATGTGTTGATTGTCTCTTCCGGATCTATCGCGCTGGGGCGGCGGGTGCTGAATTTGGGTTATGGTCCGCTCGCGCTCGAACAATCTCAGGCGGCTGCCTCGGTGGGGCAAATCAGATTAGCGCGCGCCTATGAAGAAGTTTTGGCCCCTCACGGGATCACAACAGGTCAGATCCTTGTGACGCTTGAGGACAGTTCCAACCGGCGCCGATATCTCAACTCGCGTGCGACGATGGAAACCTTGCTGTCCCTTGGCGTTGTGCCCATCGTGAATGAAAATGACACAGTCGCCACAGACGAAATCCGTTTTGGCGACAATGACCGGCTGGCTGCACAAGTGGCTGTGACGGTCGGGGCGGATACGCTTGTTCTTTTGTCTGATGTGGATGGGTTTTACACTGCGAACCCGCAGATGGACAAAACGGCCGAACGCTTAGATTTTATCCAAGACATCACACCCGAGATTGAACAAATGGCAGGGGATGCAGGGACTGGCATGGCCAAAGGTGGTATGAAAACCAAAGTCATGGCAGCCAAAACCGCCACCACATCGGGCTGTGCGATGGTCATTTCCAAAGGGTCCGTGATGCACCCGTTGGCGGTCATTGACGCGGGCGCACCTGTCACTTGGTTTGCCCCACAACTTGATCCCCAAACCGCACGAAAACGCTGGATTGCCTCGATCAAACCGATGGGGGAGATTTGGGTGGATGTGGGCGCGGTGACGGCTTTGCAAAAGGGTAAAAGCCTTTTGCCGGCCGGCGTTGTGAAGATAAAGGGTCAGTTTTTGAGAGGTGATGCCGTTGTGATCCGTGCGCCAGATGATCGCGAGATCGGACGGGGGCTGAGCGGATATAGCGCTTCTGAAGCAAAAGCCATAAAAGGGCTTAAAAGCGGTGAAATTGAAAGCGTCTTGGGCTATACTGGGCGCGCAGCATTAATTCACAGAAATGATATGGCAGATTGATACACGAAAAGAGGTTTCAGATGGATTCTTCAATTGATGGGATGATGGATATCATCGGGATGCAGGCCAAAGCTGCCGCCGCGCGTCTTGCCTATGCAAGTTCTGAACAAAAAGAGGAAGCCCTGATGCTTGCTGCGGATGCTGTTCAACGGCAAAGCGCAGAGATTATCGCGGCCAATGCTGAAGATCTGGCTTTTGGGCGCGACAAAGGGCTCAGCGATCCCATGATGGACCGTCTAATGTTGGACAGTGACAGGATTAGAGGCATCTGTACAGCTTTGCGGGATGTGGCAAAACAGACGGATCCTGTCGGGCGGGAATTGGACGAATGGAGCCGGCCCAGCGGCTTACATATCAAAAAGGTTGCAACCCCTCTCGGTGTGATAGGCGTGATCTATGAAAGTCGCCCGAATGTGACAGCAGACGCGGGCGCGTTAGCGCTTAAATCCGGCAATGCCGTGATCCTGCGGGGCGGATCTGAAAGCTTTCACAGTTCAAAAGCTATTCATGCCTGTCTGGTTGAAGGGATCAGTGCAGCTGACCTTCCTGAAGCTTCTATTCAGTTGATCCCTACTCGGGATCGTGCTGCTGTGCAAAAACTTCTGCGGATGACAGAATATGTAGATGTCATCGTCCCTCGTGGGGGTAAAGGGCTTGTCGGGTTGGTTCAACAAGAAGCCCGCGTGCCTGTCTTTGCGCATCTAGAAGGGATTGTTCACATTTACGTCGATAAATCTGCCGATCCTGTCAAGACGCTCGAGGTTGTGCTCAATGCAAAAACCAGACGGGTGAGTATTTGCGGTGCGGCCGAATGTCTTTTGTTGCACAGGGATATTGTTGATGGATTAGGAGCCGAGGTTGTTCAGGCATTGATTGGTGCAGGTGTTGAAGTGCGCGCGGGCGAAGGTTTGGAGCATATTACGCAAACTGTCAAAGCGACGGACGCAGATTGGGGCAAAGAATTTCTGGACAGCATCATTGCGGCGCGGGTTGTCGCAGATGTGGATGAGGCAATTGAATACATCCAGACCTATGGATCGCATCACACAGATTGCATCATGACCGAAGATGAAACGTCAAAACAGCGGTTCTTCGAACGGGTGGACAGCGCCATTTTGATGCATAACACCTCGACCCAATTCGCTGATGGGGGTGAATTTGGAATGGGTGGTGAAATTGGGATTGCGACGGGCAAACTGCATGCACGTGGGCCAATCGGCGCGGCGCAATTGACCAGTTTTAAATATCTTGTGAGCGGGAATGGGACGACACGGGCCTAAGGTCAATGGTGATGCGGTTTGATGAACTGGAACAATCAACCCTGCGCGCGATTGTTTTGGCAACTTGTGGCAAAAGAAGAAATTGAACGATGGAGGGGGCTACTTGAGTGTCCTCTGTCTGCGAGTCCAGAAGGGTCCAGGCTCTATCGCCGTGCTTTATGTAGTCACTGTATCCTTCGATGCAGAAGGTGTTTTCTTTCTGGGTGATCACAAATTTTCCACCCCGCGGCATGGCAGCTTCAAGGCAAAGAACCGAAAGAAAAATTGCTTGAACTTCTTGGTGGGATAAATCTTCTGAAATATTCCACTGGAGTGATTTGCGTTCTCCAGACAAAAGAGGTTCCAAAATTGTCTGCGCCATAAGTGCAGAGAGGGATTTACCCTCACCATTTTGACCAAAGGTGATCCGGAAGAATTTTATAAGGTCAGAGGCGGTTTTACAGCTGTCGGCAATCAGAGAAACTTCTGGGTCAGAGTGATCCTGCGCAGTCAGGATTAATAGCTCAATACCGTTGTGAATTGCCCCGATTGGGCTTATGAGGTCATGGCAAATCCGCGAGCCGATGAGGTTTGCCAACATTTGTTGGGACTGGGTCATTCCTATTCCTTCCTGAGTAAGGTGAGTGCAGTGCAAGATTTGAACGAATTTTTGGAACCCGGCATGCTCGTGCGACATCCGTCCGAACCTGATTGGGGGATCGGACAAGTACAGTCACGGATAAACGGAAAGGTTACAGTCAATTTTACAGAGGTCGGAAAAGTTGTCATTGACGGATCCAAAGTTGCATTGGTGCAAGTTATTTCACAAAGGTAAACGCAACATTTACAAACTCAGCAACGGAGACTGATAATATTTGAATCAATCTGAACCAACTATGACACAATTTAGTATCAATAATAGACTAAAAACAGAAGTGGGTACATTTGACGCATCCTGAGCCAAAATTTATGACCAAAATTGCTGCATCACCGGAGGAATTCCGTGCAGCGCAGAGATTGCGGTATGATGTTTTTGTCCAAGAACTTGGCGGCGCTGGTCCTATGGTGGATCATGCTGTCCGATTGGAACGCGATATATATGATCCTTATTGCGATCACTTGCTTCTTTATGACCTCGCATGTCAGCACGGTAAGACAGGTGAGGTTGTGGGGGTCTACCGCATTTTAACCTCCGAAAATGCAAAGAAAATTGGTAGGTTTTATTCGGAAGATGAATATGACTTAGACGTTCTCAAAGCGTCTGGACGCAGGTTAATGGAATTAGGGCGCTCTTGCCTTCACCCGAATTACCGAGGAGGAAGCGCAATGTTGTATCTCTGGCAGGCGCTTTCAAGATATATATTTGATAGAAATATCGAAATCCTCTTTGGTGTGGCAAGTTTTCATGGAACTGATATATCTGCAATTAAAGAACCTCTAAGCCTTTTGCATCATAACCACCTTGCGCCGCGCGATTTGCGTGTACGTGCCAAAGGGCCCAATTATCAGTCCATGAACCTTGTCGAACTGCTAGATATGGATAAAAAACGTGCCATGCTCTCCGTTCCCGCGCTTATCAAAGCCTATTTGCGGTTGGGTGGCTGTGTCGGTGAGGGCGCGTTTGTGGATCAGGCGTTTAACACGGTTGATGTGTGCATGATTGTGGACGTAGAAAACTTGAACGCAAGGCAAAAACAAATCTATGCTTCAAAAGGTGAAACTTCAGTATGATTTGGGAAAGTTCGACTCCACCACCTCATAGCCAAATGTCTCCCTTTGGCTGGATTATTGTGCTGTTGAGGGCGATACCTATTGGTCTTATTGTGAGCCTAGGGTTATGTCTCACTCTTGTGCTTCGATTGCTCGAATATCCACTCTTTGGTCAAACTCGCCCGATAACGCCTTATATCACGCAGGCAGTCTGTCGTCTTTCACTGGTCTTGATCGGACTTGACTACCGTGTAGAGGGACATCCGATGCAGCAGGGTGGGGGCATTGTTGCGAACCATTGTTCGTGGATTGATATATTTGCGCTGAATTCCTTTCAGCGTGTTTACTTTGTGTCAAAGTCAGAAGTCGCTTCTTGGCCCTTTATCGGACAGCTGGCCAAGGCGACTGGCACTGTTTTTATTGAACGCAATCCAGCCAAAGCTGCAGAACAGCGAGAACTTTTCACCATGCGACTGCAGGCGGGACATAAATTGCTGTTTTTTCCGGAAGGCACCTCAACAGATGGTCAGCAGGTGCTCTCTTTCAAACCGACGCTCCTTGCCGCCTATTTTGACCCAGAGCTTCGGGATAGGACATTTATTCAGGCCGTATCCCTTCATTATCTCGCTCCGGAAGGAAAAGATGCGCGGTTTTATTGTTGGTGGGGGGATATGTCTTTTGCGGCCCATCTGATCACAACGCTTTCTGTCCTAAAACAAGGGCGTGTCGTGATCAGGTTTTGCGATCCTGTGGCTGTGTCAGATTTCAAGGACCGCAAAGCTCTGGCGGCCGCCTTGCAAGCGTCAGTTGCTGAGGCGCATACGCAATCTATGAAGGGCGCTTAGCCCGCATCATTGTGTTCAATTCTGCGACTGGATCAGCGCTACTCCAAATTTCATCACCAAAGGCAAGAAAATCGACATGTTGCGCAATCGCGGCAGCGCTTTGTTGGTCAAAACGCCCTTCGGCAATGACCGGAACTTCGATCATTTGGGACCACCATTCAAACAGGTCTTCTTTTGCGATTTCTCCATCACCAAGGTTTGAGACCGTCACTGGACCAAAACTGACATAATCAGCACCAATTTCTGCGGCGTTCATTCCGGCGTGCCGCGAAGCTGCACAATATGCGCCTACAATGGCATCCTTTCCCAAGAGTTTACGCGCTTTGGCCACGTTTTTTGCGCCATCTGACAAATGCACCCCGTCCAAGCCAAAGGGTTCAACGAGCAGCATATGGCGTTCAATCACGATTGCGACCTCATGGGTATGGCAAACTTCGCGCAGAAGATCTGCCGTTTTCCCTAAAACGCGCTCGTCTGAGCTGCTCAACGAAAGTCTAAGGCAAGCAATGTCAAAGGCTTCGAAAACGGTGCGCAGTCTGTCTGGAAACTCTCCCTGAAGATCTATTTCTGGTGGAGTTATGAGGTAAATTTTGGGATCAGCGGTATCTGTCATCTGCTTGGGTATCCTGTCTTATTCGCTAATGCGCATGCCAATCTCGTACGTGAGGCACAATCCCTTTGGCAAGCCCTCTTTTCATTATCTGCCAACTCGCCTAGAGACAGGGAGCAACCAGAGAAAGACTATGAAAAGCCCAATTAAACAACCCTGTATCGTTCTTGTGCGCCCTCAAATGGGTGAAAATATTGGTGCGGCTGCGCGTGCCATGTGGAATTTTGGGCTGGATCGGATGCGTGTTGTGGCGCCGCGCGACGGCTGGCCGAGCCAGAAAGCCATTGCAATGGCCAGTGGTGCTGGACGGCTTTTGGATGAGGCTGGGCATTTTGAAGATGTTGCAACAGCCACAGCCGATTGTCATTTCACATTCGCGACGACTGCACGCGCGCGGGGATTGACCAAACAGATTTATTCTCCTGAGGATGCGATGAAGCTGGCCGTCCAAAAAATCCGAGAGGGTCAAAAAATATCTATCCTTTTTGGCCCAGAGCGAGCTGGGCTTGAAAACGAGGACGTTGCACAGGCCAATGCCCTTGTTTCTGTTCCTGTCAATCCTGATTTTCCCTCTTTAAACCTTGCTCAATGTGTTTTGCTGCTTGCCTATGAATGGCGTCGTGCCTCCCAAGAGGGGACAACAACCCATATGGAAATGGCCAAATCTGACTGGGCCACAGGCGAAGAAACAACCCATCTTGCCCGCCATTTTGAAGAAAGGCTTGAAGAAGCAGGTTTCTTTTTCCCTGAAACCAAAGTTGAGGGCATGAAAACCAATCTGCGCAACATGTGGTCCCGCCTGCCGCTGACCCGCGCTGATGTGCAAATGTTTCATGGCATGCTGCGTCAAATGGTGCGTTGGAAAGAAAAGGGTCCTTAGCTTGAAGGTCTCGTCGTAAAGACATAGGTTGTCAAAAAACTGACCGGCAAAAAGGCGTTTGGATGAGCTCGAAAAGATCAATTTTTGAAGACGTAGGCGACAAATCTTCTGAGACCGAAAAGAGCGCAATCGGGTCGATTGGTGCAGGGCAAAATGCCGCTGCGCGGCGCCCCATAAGGCTTTGGTTGATAGCACTCTTCGTGCTTGTCGGGTTTATGATTGCCGTAGGGGGCTTAACGCGGCTTACCGATAGCGGGTTAAGCATTACAGAGTGGCGCCCCTTGACTGGGGCCATTCCCCCTCTCAGCGATGCTGCTTGGGATACGGAATTCGAAAAATATCAACAGATACCCGAATATCAGCTGCAGAACCTGGGTATGAGCCTGAGTGAATTCAAAGTTATATATTGGTGGGAATGGGGTCACCGACAATTGGGGCGCGCAATCGGTCTGGTCTGGGCATTGGGTTTTTTGGTTTTCCTGTTGCGCAAAACAATCCCTGTAGGCTGGACGGGGCGGTTATTGTTTGTTGGCGCGCTTGGTGGCCTGCAAGGAGCTATTGGGTGGTGGATGGTCGCCAGCGGGTTGAGCGGTGAGATGCTGGATGTGGCCAGTTATCGATTGGCGACCCACCTTGGGATTGCCTTCATTATACTTGGGTTTTTGAGCTGGTTTATTTTTTTACTTGGGCGGTCTGAAAGCGATCTAATGCAGCAGCGCCGCGCACGAGAGGTTAAGTTATTTTCGATATCAACCGGTCTTTTGCATCTGGCCTTTCTGCAAATATTGCTCGGTGCACTTGTGGCAGGCATTGATGCGGGGCGCAATTACACGGATTGGCCCTTGATGGCGGGCGAATTTTTCCCGCCTGAACCTTTTTCGATCACGCCCCTTTGGCGCAATTTTTTTGAAGATGACGGGCTTGTTCAATTTATGCATCGTATAGCGGGGTATATTCTATTCCTCTTTGGTCTTGTGGTATGGCGGAAATCAAAATCATCCGGCAACGACCAAGTGCGTTTTGCCTTTAACGCAGTTATGGCTATGATGGTCTTGCAAGTCATTCTCGGAGTGATGACAGTGATGTATGGCGCCCCTTGGACATTGGCTATTCTACACCAACTGGGTGCCGTATTTTTATGGGTTTTGATTTTAAGGGCGCGGTTTTTATCCGGTTACCCTCCCCAACAACATGTAAGACGAGTATAAATGATGAGTGCATTTTCAAATCTAGCGACATTTCACAAAGATACGGTTGCCCTAGAACATATCGCGGGTCGACTGGGATGGGATCAGGAAACAATGATGCCCTCTGGGTCCATCGGCGACAGGGTCGAAGAATTCGCAGCTCTTGAAAAAATACTTCATGCACGCAGGTCTTCATCAGAATTAGGGACACTTCTGGAGAGAGCAGAAGCTGAAGACTTGCCTGCCAATGAGTTGCGTCAGGTCCAATTGATCCGGCGGACGTTTGAACGCACAAAGAAAGTTCCCGAAGACCTCGCAATTGCATTGGCGCGCCTTACCCCCAAAGCGCACAAGATTTGGGTTGAAGCACGGGAAAAGGATGATTTTGCCATATTCAAACCTGTTTTAGCTGAGGTTGTAATGTTAACCCGTGACTTAGGCGCAGCTCTTGCTGAGGGGGGAAATGGTAGCCCCTATGACGCGCTTTTGCAGGAATATGAACCTGATGGGTCGTCGGAAGCTATTTCCGAGATGTTTCGTGGCTTACGTCCGCATTTGGTTGATCTGCGCTCAGAAGTGCTTGATCGCTCACCCCCGCCCGCGCTCAATCATAGCTTTGAGGCGGAAAAACAGATGCAGATCGCTCATATCCTTGCGGAGCAATTTGGATATGATTTTACAAGAGGCCGTATTGACAAAGCGGTGCATCCGTTTTCCTCAGGCAGCAGTTCTGATGTGCGTATTACCACCCGTACCAATGAACGTGATCCAATGAATTGTTTTTATTCGACCATTCACGAAGTTGGGCATGCCTCCTACGAACAAAACATTGATCCATCCTATGCCTTCAGTGCCTTTGGCAAGGGATGTTCGATGGGCATCCACGAAAGCCAAAGCCGTATTTATGAAAATCAACTCGGGCGGTCGCGCGGCTTTACCTCATTTCTGTATCGTCAGATGAAAGACGCCTACGGCGATTTTGGCGTCAGCGAGGAAGACACATTTTATAAAATCGTAAACCGCGTGTCGGATGGCTACATCCGAACAGAAGCTGATGAGCTGCAGTACAATCTTCACATTATGTTGCGTTATGATTTGGAACGCGCCTTGGTCGCGGGGGATCTCATCGTTGAGGATTTGGAGGCTGCTTGGAATGACCGCTTTGAGGCGGATTTTGGCTATAAGGTGGACAGGGCTTCTCACGGTGTATTGCAGGATGTCCATTGGTCAGAAGCGCTTTTTGGGTATTTCCCAACCTATTCTTTGGGTAACGTCTATGCAGGCTGTCTTTATGAGAAGATGACAGAAGATTTTCCAAATCTTGAGAGTGACCTTGAAAAAGGGGATCTTTCGCGCGCGACAAGCTGGCTGAAAGATGCGTTACAACAACATGGCAGCCGCTATCCCGCGAGAGAACTCATGTCTCGAGCCTGCGGGAAAGAGCCTAGTGTCGGTCCGCTTGTCAACTACATAAAGCGCAAGTTTTCCGACATCTACGATCTTTAAATCTGCGTTTCATTCTGGATATTTTCAAAAATAGCGTTGAGCAGCATCATGGCGTAAACAATAGTTGTGCAAAACAGCCATTGTGAGATTTCGGCTTGCGTGAGCAGACAGATCGCAATGATGAAGTTGACCGTGATAAGACCCCAAAACCCGAGTGTTTCAGTCTTTTGGATCAGCAAAGTCATAAAGAGCAAGACACCCAAAACAAAAGTTTCCGCTGTAATGATTGAATGAGATCGCATCAAATTTGATATGTCTTCCCATCTAGAAAGTGAAAGCACAGGGTGCATCTTATCGTAAATAACTTTCAGGATGCTACCAGCGGCTGCGAATTTTAGGAGCGAGTTAATCATATTTTAATCCTCAACTCTTGGAAAACTGTCATGGCATCATGTATTTTGCCAGATCAGTTTTGTGGTAAAATTTATGAAAACGGTTTTGCAAAAATGAAAAAAAAATTCGAAATTGGTTAAATAATACAAAAATTATGATTCATAAAATGGTTAGAGATCGGTTTCTTTCAAGAGTGCGCGGTAGGTATCGCTGACGACCAAATGCGCGTAAATTAAGATGCAAGTCATTAAGGGGATGCATCCTTCTCGCGACGAAACTAAAAGAAAAAGGTACGTTGTGCTGCTTGTAAGAAGGATTACAGTAGATGAAAATGAATGTACGTCGTACCAAATGAACCAGATAAATATCGTGAAAGTGATAATAATAAAAATATCCAGTGACATATCAAAAGTAATAAAGATTGATTGTCCGCTCACAGAGCGTTGTAATGCGCGACAGGTATGATCCAGCACAACTGTGAAGGTTGCCGCCGACGCCACTAATTTGAATAAGGTGTTATGCATTTCCCCAATATATTGGAAAATGAGCCATTAGTAATTTTCAAATCTGTGACATTATTAATCAATATGGTATATTAAAAATACTAAAATACCTCAAATAGGGTAATAATACTGCGTTTAATAAAGCTTTGTTCCCGCCGATATTGGTCCAACCCCTTGTAAAACAGCGACCCCTCGCGGAAATTGCGTTCCTAATGGGCAAGGTTCATATTCTGGCTGCTGATCAACGTTTCCAACGGCATAGGCTGCGCCGGAGATTTTATGCCGTGTAATAATGAAATCCCAAGGCCTATCCGTCTGTGTCAGGGATGCTTTCGTCTTCATCACTTTGATCCCCTTGATCCGCGATGCGCGCGACAGACACAACTTCCTCACCAGATCCCGTTGCAAAGACCCGCACGCCTCCTGCACTGCGCGAGCGGAAAGAAATTCCGTCCACAGGCACACGAATTGATTGGCCTTTGGAGGTGGCAAGCATAATCTGATCGTCCAGTTCCACCGGAAAGCTTGCCACAAGATCGCCGCCTCGCATTGCCTTATCCATAGCGGCAACACCCATTCCTCCCCGTCCTCGCACAGGATAATCATGGCTCGAAGATAATTTACCTGATCCCGATACGCTTATGGTCAAGATTAGGTTTTCTGCGGCAGACATTTCCGCATATCGTTCCTGACTGATTGTTGCGTTGGGATTTGTCTCGTCTTCGTCGCTGGCGACGTCGTCGTCAACCATACCTGCAACGGCACGACGCATTTTAAGATAGGCGGCGCGTTCATCAGGGGTGGCGACAAAATGACGAATGATCGACATAGACACCACACGGTCATCCCCGACCAATCTGATCCCACGTACGCCGGTCGATTTTCGTCCCTTAAAGACCCGCACGTCGTTTGAAGCAAATCGGATTGCCCGTCCAGAATTGGTCACAAGCATCACATCGTCATCTTCGGTGGCAACGCGAACATTCACGAGCTCTACGCCCTCAGGAAGATCCATGGCGATTTTGCCATTTGAGCGCACATTTGTGAAATCAGACAAAGCGTTACGCCTGACATCTCCGGCGGATGTTGCGAAAATAATTTGAAGATTTTCCCATTCTGCTTCTGGCGCATCGACTGGCATGATTGCCGCGACTGAGGCGCCCTGCGGAATGGGCAGGATGTTGACAATAGCCTTGCCTTTGGCAACCCGCGCCCCTTGAGGAAGGCGCCATGTTTTCAATTTATAGGCCATCCCGTCGGTCGTGAAAAACAAAAGCTGCGTGTGGGTGTTTGCGACAAAAAGCGTGGTCACTACGTCTTCGTCTTTGGTCTGCATTCCAGACAGCCCTTTGCCGCCGCGCCGTTGTGAGCGGAAATCGGTCAAAGGCGTGCGTTTGATATACCCGCCAGATGTGACGGTCACGACCATGTCTTCGCGTTCGATCAGATCTTCGTCTTCCATATCACCGGCCCAATCGGTGATTTCTGTACGACGCGGAACGGCAAATTTTTCCTTAACCTCAATCAATTCAGAAGAAATTATTTCCATAATACGGGCTCTGGAGCCGAGAATTTCCAAATACTCGCGGATTTTTCCGGCCAGTTCGCGCAGTTCATCGGTGACTTCCTTGACGCCGATCTGGGTGAGCCGTTGCAGACGCAACTCCAGAATAGCGCGCGCTTGCGTTTCGGACAGGTGATAGGTTCCGTCTTCGTTGATCTTATGGCTGGGATCATCAATAAGCGCTATATATTCTGCGATGTCGTGGGCCGGCCAGGCACGCGTCATCAGTCTTTCGCGGGCATCTGCCGCGTCGCTTGAGGCACGGATGGTTGCAACCACCTCGTCGACATTGGACACAGCCACCGCCAGACCGCACAGGATATGGCTGCGTTCGCGCGCTTTGCGCAGTTCAAATACCACCCTTCGCGCAACAACTTCTTCACGGAATGCAATAAAATTGCTCAGAAAGCTTCGCAGGGTAAGCTGTTCGGGGCGTCCGCCGTTCAATGCAAGCATGTTGCAGCCAAAAGACGTCTGCATAGAAGTAAAACGATAGAGCTGGTTCAGTACAACTTCTGCAGTTGCGTCCCGTTTGAGTTCAATGACAACACGCACACCTGTCCGGTCGCTTTCGTCCTGAACATGGGAGATGCCTTCGATCTTTTTCTCGCGCACCTGCTCCGCAATTTTTTCAATCATCGCTGCTTTGTTCACCTGATAGGGAATTTCTTCGATGATGATCGCATAGCGGTCTTTGCGAATCTCCTCGATGCGCGTTTTTGCGCGGATGATAACGCTGCCGCGTCCTTCAAGATACGCTTTGCGTGCACCCGATCTTCCCAAGATTAATGCTCCGGTCGGGAAATCAGGGGCAGGCACAAATTCTATAAGATCTTCGCTTGTGAGATCAGGGTTTTCAATCAATGCCAATGTGGCGTCTATCACTTCGCCAAGGTTATGGGGCGGAATATTCGTCGCCATCCCCACAGCAATACCGCCGGCCCCATTGACCAACATATTTGGAAACCGTGACGGCAGAACCGTGGGCTCGCGGTCTTTGCCATCGTAATTGTCCTGAAAATCCACCGTGTCTTTGTCGATATCTGCGAGCACATAGGCGGCAGGGTGGTCCATACGCACTTCGGTGTACCGCATCGCGGCAGGATTATCGCCATCCATAGAGCCAAAGTTGCCCTGTCCGTCAAGTAAGGGAAGCGACATGGAAAAATCCTGCGCCATACGCACCAAGGCATCATAGATCGCACCGTCCCCGTGCGGGTGATATTTTCCCATCACTTCGCCCACAGGACGGGCTGATTTTCGATAGGCCTTGTCATGGGTATTGCCGGTTTCATGCATGGCATAGAGGATGCGCCGGTGCACTGGCTTCAGTCCATCGCGCAGATCAGGGATCGCGCGGCTGACAATAACACTCATTGCATAGTCAAGGTAAGACGTGCGAAGCTCATCCGTTATCGAAACGGTTGGCCCTTTATGGGCTGATCCGGAATAGGGCGTTTCGTTGTTTGGATCGGCGGTATCAGAGGTATCGTCCAAGGGTCACTATTATCCTTCAAAAAACCAACATTTAGTTAGAAGATCCATAGCAAATTTACTATATGTAGTGCAACGCCAAAGCTCACGATTTGGCGTTATGCCTCTCTTTTTTAAGGAATAATGCGACTATATTTCTGTCCTTCGAGGCTTACCCCCACTTTCATCCCTGACTGACCAAATATAACCGCAATAATTGGGGCCAGCGCGGTAGTTGTTTCTGCGCGTACGTTTTCACCACGGCCCTGCCACGTGTACTCCGCATCCCCGCTCAGCGCCCAGCCTTGGGAGTTTTTGAAGTCATTGAGCGCCTGACGTGTCATGAAGAAAAGTGCGTGCCCATATTGTTGCGCTCCTATCTGGAGACCATAACCGGCAGAGGCGGTCGAATAATAATCTTCGGTGACCCCGTTCACGCGCAGCGCTCCACGACCGTAGGACCCGCCCCAGAATAAACCTGCTTCTGTGACCAAGGGAATGACCAGCACGCCGGCGGCTTTTTTGCTCAGTTCTTCTAAATTCGGGTGCTGCGCATAAAGTTGACTAAGCGCGCGGTCGACACGGGCATCAATTTTTTCGGCATCCTCTTTAAGAAAATCTGTACTCACAGGGCTGCGCGCGCATGCGCTCAAAGATATCGCCATTGCGAGGCCGATAACAATAGCCATGTTTTTCATAAAAAACGTTTTCATGTGGCACCTGTATGCGTTCAAAGCACGATCAAAACATGCGTATTTCTGCTGACTCACGGTCTTTGCCATGTCCTCATTAGTATAGCGCGTATGCTTTAGGAAGTCACTAGCTTCTGTTCAAACAATCATCTTTTGGAAAGTGCGCGCGCGGCGGCAGGGGCGAAATAGGTCAGTATCCCATCACAGCCTGCGCGCTTAAATCCCATAAGGCTTTCCAGCATCACCCGATCCAGATCTAACCACCCGTTTTGCCCTGCTGCCTGAAGCATCGCGTATTCACCCGATACCTGATAGGCATAAGTGGGCGCCCCAAACTGATCTTTAACCCGCCGGCAGACGTCAAGATAGGGCATGCCGGGCTTCACCATGACCATATCAGCCCCCTCTGAAAGGTCGCGTGCAACGAGGCGCAGGGCTTCGTCAGTATTGGCCGGATCCATTTGATAGCTTTTTTTGTCGCCTTTCAGCGCACCCGAGGCCCCGACAGCATCCCGAAACGGGCCATAAAACGCACTGGCGTATTTTGCAGCATAACTCATGATCATCACATTCCCGTGCCCATGAGTTTCCAATGCCTCACGCATTGCCCCGATGCGTCCATCCATCATATCCGAAGGGCCGATAACGTCTGCACCTGCCTCTGCCTGAGACAGCGTTTGCTTCACAAGTGCGTCAACGGTTTCATCGTTCAGTATCTGACCATCCACCACAAAACCATCGTGTCCATCGATATTATAGGGATCAAGCGCCACATCGGTCATCACGGCAATATTTGGGACGGCTTTCTTGATCGCGCGCGTCGCGCGGTTGGATAGGTTGTTTGGGTTCCAGGCCTCCGCGCAATCAGACGTCTTTAGCGCTGGGTCCGTATAGGGAAAAAGGCAGATGGCAGGAATACCCAAATCTGCGGCTTCTTTCGCGGCCTCAACAATTAAATCAACGCTGCGCCGCACGACGCCCGGCATCGAGGTGACCGGCTGTTCCACGTTTTCCCCGTCACATATAAAAACGGGCCAGATCAGGTCATCGGTCGTCAAGGTGTTTTCGCGCACCAAAGCACGGGTTTCTGGGCGATGTTTCGCGCGCCGGAAGCGCGCGGCAGGATAGGGGGCAACAATCGGTGATTTCATAGTTTCCAGGACCTTGAAAATTTTTCACAGTCTGACACGGAACCTGCTCTGGGGCAAGTTTCGCAATGACTATGTTGAAATTGACTTGCACCGCGCGAGAGAGGGGGTACATATGCGCGTCACTCTGCAGATCCATCAGGCAAGGCAACGACATGGACTTGATCCAGTTTCATTCTTTTTCCAGTGCTTGGTACTGGTTTGCTTTGATCGCCATTTGGGCGGTGTTTTGTCAGTTGTATCTTGGGATGTCCTACCATCAATTGCGCCTTGCGCGGCAGGGTCACCCCGAACGCCAAGGCGTTCTTCTTCGGGCTTTAGCACTCTACTTGGAACGCATGAGATGGAGCACTGTGAGCAATATTGGCCCATTTGTTGCGGGGCTTTGCGCATTTGTTCTGAGTTTTTGGTCCGTCGTTGCGTTTTTTTACAATGTGGAAATCTTGCAGGCGTTTTTCTTTCTCTTCGTGCCACTTGGCCCAAGTCTGATTTTACGCTGGCGACTGGCGCGGAGATTGGCTAAAGAGATACCGGACTTTGAGGCGGTGTTTCGTCAGATACGTACCATCCGCTATTGGACATTACTTAGCTCTTTCTTGACGATCTTGATGTCCACATTCTGGGGGGTTAGGGTTATCCTTAGGGAGTACTCCGTTTTTTAAAGATCACAAATAATATGTTTGAAAACAAATAGATGGAAAATGTAACTCATGTCACGGTCGGGGGTGCGCCCGAAGGGTACGATGCTCAACTTATCTTGAATGAGATGAGACGCAGGGATCGTCCGGTGATGCATATCGCACGCGACGACAAACGGCTTGCCGCTATGGAAGAGGCGCTGAGGTTTTATGCTCCTGATGTTGCAATCTTGCGGTTTCCTAGCTGGGATTGTCTCCCGTATGACCGGATTTCTCCACAGGCTGATATTTCAGCTATGCGCATGGCAACATTGGCAACATTGGTACACAAGCCGCCCAAGAATTATGTGCTGCTCACGACCCTCAACGCAGCCTCGCAGAAAATTCCTAAGCGTCAAGTTTTGAAAAATTCCGTTTTTTTGGCAACGGTCGGGCACCGGATTGATGAGGGCGCACTTCGGTCATTTTTGGCGCGTATGGGTTTTGTGCAAACGCCCACAGTGATGGAACCCGGTGATTTTGCGGTTCGTGGCGGGATCATTGACATCTATCCACCTGGTGAGGGTGGGCCCGTGCGATTGGACTTATTTGGTGATGTGCTTGACGGGGTTCGCCGATTTGATCCGGCAACTCAACGCACCACGGAAAAATTATCCCATATAGAACTCTCACCTGTGTCCGAAGTCATATTGGATGAGACCGCCATAACCCGCTTTCGCCAGAATTACCGCATTGAATTCGGGGCTGCTCGAACGGATGATGCGCTTTATGAAGCTGTAAGTGCAGGGCGCAAATATCAAGGTGTGGAGCATTGGTTGCCATTTTTTCATGATGGCTTGGAAACGCTCTTTGATTATGTGTCCGATGTTACGATTACTCAGGATGATCAGATTACCCCGGTCCGCCTTGCGCGATGGGACAGTATTGCCGATCAATACGAAACACGCAAATTGGCGATGGATCAAAAGACAAAGCTGGATGTGGCCTATAAACCTATCGCGCCTTCGCAGCTTTATCTTGATGATGAGGCATGGCAAGCCAAGACCAGCGTAAATCGCGTGTTGCAATTTCATCCATTACCCCAATCAACTGGGCCCAGCGTTATTGATGCAGGCGGGCGTATCGGGCGAAATTTCTCTCCGGAAAGACAAATTGAAAAAATAAGTCTTTTCAGTTCTCTGGCGGATCATATTAATGCAAAATTATCCAAAGGGCCAGTCATTGTTGCCAGCTACTCTGAGGGGGCGAGAGAGAGATTACAGGGTCTTTTGGAAGATGAGGGCCTTGTCAATCCAAGGCCAATTTCTTCGATCAAGGAAATTTCGGCCGCCGGTGTGCAGCTGGCAGTTTGGGGGCTTGAACACGGATTTGAAGCACCCGAGTTCACGGTGATTTCAGAGCAAGATGTATTGGGTGATCGTCTGATCCGACAGGGGCGCAAAAAACGCAAAGCCGAAAATTTCCTGACCGAAACCCAAAGTCTGGCTGTTGGCGAACTCGTGGTTCATGTTGATCACGGGATCGGTCGGTTCGAAGGTCTAGAAGTCATTACGGCTGCGGGGGCGGCGCATGAATGTCTTTTGCTTGTTTATGCAGAAAATGCGCGTCTCTATCTGCCTGTGGAAAACATAGAGCTGCTCAGCAAATATGGGCACGAAGAAGGACTGCTGGATAGGCTTGGCGGTGGGGCGTGGCAGGCCAAGAAATCTCGGCTTAAACAGCGTATCAAGGATATGGCGGATCGTTTGATTCGCGTCGCAGCTGAGCGGGCTTTGCGCCGCGCGCCGATCCTTGAGCCGCCAACGGGGATGTGGGATGCCTTCAGCGCGCGGTTTCCTTATGAGGAAACGGATGATCAGCTCACTGCCATCGAAGACGTGATGGGGGATCTCATGTCGGGAATTCCCATGGATCGGCTTATTTGCGGTGATGTAGGGTTCGGGAAAACAGAAGTTGCAATGCGTGCAGCATTTGCTGCCGCATTGTCTGGTGGGCAGGTGGCCTTGATTGCACCAACGACCTTGCTTGCGCGCCAACATGCGCAGAGTTTCGCAGAACGGTTCCGAGGCTTTCCTGTCGAAGTGCGTCAACTGTCCCGCTTTGTGGGGGCTGCAGAGGCGCAAATCACGCGGGACGGGATCGAAAATGGCACGGTGGATATTGTTATTGGTACCCATGCGCTTTTGGCAAAATCGGTCAAATTCAAAAATATGGGGCTTTTGATCATCGATGAAGAACAGCGCTTTGGAGTGCAGCATAAAGAACGGCTCAAACAAATGCGTTCGGATGTGCATGTTCTTACTCTGACGGCCACACCGATCCCACGCACGTTACAGCTGTCTCTTTCTGGTGTGCGTGATTTGTCAATCATCGCAACCCCGCCTGTGGATCGGTTGTCCATTCGCACCTACGTGAGCGAATTTGACGGTGTGACAATTCGTGAAGCGCTTTTGCGCGAACATTATCGGGGCGGGCAATCTTTCTTTGTGGTGCCGCGTATCAACGAGATTGCGGAAATCGAAGAATTTTTCAAAGATCAATTGCCCGAACTGACTTATGTGGTCGTCCATGGGCAGATGGCCGCTGGACAGTTGGATCAGCGCATGAACGCTTTTTACGACGGGAAATATGACGTCTTATTGGCCACGACGATTGTCGAGTCCGGGTTGGATATTCCAACTGCCAATACCATGGTCATCCACCGTGCGGATATGTTTGGCCTTGCACAGCTTTATCAAATCAGGGGCCGAGTTGGGCGGTCCAAAATTCGGGCTTTCGCCTATTTGACGACAAAACCACGCGCAAAGTTGACGCCAACGGCGGAAAAACGGCTGCGCGTTTTAGGATCTTTGGACACCTTGGGCGCAGGGTTTTTGCTTGCCTCTCAGGACCTTGATATCAGAGGGGCGGGCAATTTGCTTGGCGAAGAACAATCCGGTCAGATGCGCGATGTCGGCTATGAATTGTATCAATCAATGCTTGAAGAGGCGATTGCGAAAATCCGCGCTGGGGAAATGGAGGGCCTCGCCGAAGTTGACGATCAATGGGCGCCTCAGATCAACCTCGGTGTGCCAGTACTGATACCTGAGAATTATGTTCGTGATCTGGATGTGCGTCTTGGGCTTTACCGACGTTTATCTTCACTAAGCAGCAAAGTAGAATTGGAAGGGTTGGCCGCGGAATTAATTGACAGATTTGGAAAATTACCAAAAGAGGTCAATACCTTGATGCTCGTTGTTCGCATCAAGGCAATGTGTAAGAAAGCCGGCATCGCGAAGCTTGACGGCGGCCCAAAAGGGGCGACTATTCAATTCCACAACGACAAATTCGCCTCACCATCAGGACTTGTGAAATTTATCGAAAACCAGCGCGGTCTTGCAAAGGTCAAGGACAATAAAATCGTCGTGCGGCGCGACTGGAAAAAAGACAGCGACAAAATCAAAGGCGCCTTCGCCATTGCCCGAGATTTGGCTGCGGCGGCAGGCATGCTTGATCCAAACAATGAATGAGCCCGCAGGTTAACCTGATTATGTCCTGCGGGTCGGTATGTTCTTTTATCTGTTCAGCTTACGTTCTGTTGATTCGCACCGGAACAAAGAATTAGCGCGTATTTTCTGTGAGCCGCCTTTTTACGTAACCGGTCACATGATCCATTAGGTTGTCCATATGCGGTTCTTCGAAAAAATGGCCGGCTCCGCTGAGCTGAGTGTGGGTTATTGTAATGCCACGCTGTTCGTGAAGTTTTTCCACCAGATTTTCCGTGTCAGCAGGAGGAGCGATGCGATCTTCTGTGCCGTTGATGATTAATCCGGACGATGGGCAGGGCGCCAAAAACGAGAAATCATACATATTTGCAGGAGGCGATACGGAAATGAATCCTGTGATCTCGGGCCGGCGCATCAAAAGTTGCATTCCGATCCATGCGCCAAAGCTGAATCCTGCAACCCAGCAATGTTTGGAATTGTTATTCATCGATTGCAGGTAATCAAGCGCAGAGGCCGCATCGCTCAGCTCGCCGATGCCTTGATCATACTCCCCTTGGCTGCGTCCGACGCCGCGAAAGTTAAACCGCAGGACAGTGAAGCCCATGTTGTAAAAAGCATAGTGCAGATTATAAACAACCTTGTTGTTCATTGTGCCCCCAAACTGTGGGTGGGGGTGCAATACGATTGCAATAGGGGCGTCTCTGTCTTTTTGTGGGTGATACCGCCCTTCAAGGCGACCATCTGGACCGGGAAATATAACCTCGGGCATATAATTTCTCTCCTCAAAAACGGTATGGAGCGTTCTTGACAGTGGGGTCTTCGCAATTTAGAATGATTCTAAGTTTTGCGAAAATAGCTGTCGTTTAGTTGCAGATAAGCCGTGGCGCGGCATAGGTCAATGAGATAACGGCAATCAATTGACGGAATGAGCGCATGAAACTCAGCACGAAAGGGCGATACGCTATGATTGCGCTAACGGATATTGCTCTTCAGCCTGAAGGTCAGCGCGTATCGCTTGCGGAGATTTCCAAGCGTCAAGATATTTCGCTACCCTATCTCGAACAGCTTTTTGTCAAGTTGCGCCGTAGCGGGTTGGTGCAGTCGACACGCGGTCCAAGCGGGGGCTATGAGCTTGGCCGGTCTGTTCATGAAATTCGCGTGATCGATATTCTTTCCGCGGTCGATGAAACGCTGGATGCGATGCACAAAGGCGCTGGAGCATCTGGGGCCGTGTCGGGCAGCAAAGCGCAATCCTTGACCAATCGTCTTTGGGAAAGCATGAGTGCAACGATGTATGTGTTTTTACATCAGACACGGTTGTCGGATGTGATCGAAAATGACCTCGTGCCCTGTCCGGCCTTGCCAAATTTATTGACTGTGGTGGATGAATGATGGCGCGGGTTTATCTGGATCATAATGCCACAACGCCGCTGCGAAGCGATGCGCGTGCAGCCATGATTGCGGCGATGGATGTTGTTGGAAATCCGTCCTCCGTGCATGCGGAAGGGCGCGCGGCAAAAGCTATTTTGGAGAAAGCACGCGAAGAGCTGTCCGACGCGCTTGGGGCAAATGGGGCAGATATTATCTTTACCTCTGGTGCAACTGAGGCGGCATCTCTGGCACTTTCGCAGGGCCATTTTTATTGTGCTGACATCGAACATGATGCGGTTGTTGCCTGCTGTGAGGCGTCTTTGACTGTGGATGAAAATGGTATCGTCGCCCTTGAGAGCCCTGACAATTCTGCGCTTCAACTTGCCAATAGTGAGACGGGAGTGATGCAAAACCTGCCCGAAGGGCTTTGGTTTTCGGATATGACCCAAGCATTTGGAAAAATCCCGCTTTCCTTTAATTGGTTAAACACGCAAACCGCCGCCGTGTCGGCCCATAAAATTGGCGGACCTAAAGGGATAGGCGCCTTGGTTATTAAACGTGGCACGGATATTTTGGCTCAAATCAAAGGTGGCGGGCAGGAAATGGGGCGTAGATCTGGAACGGAAAATGTGATTGCAGCTGCTGGGTTTGCTGCCGCCGCCAAAGCAGCACAAAACGATCTGGTCAACGGTCTTTGGGATCAGGTGGCGGAACTTCGAAATTACATGGAAACAGCAATTGTCCAAAGCACCCTCGGCTCTATATATTTAGGGCAGGCGGTGAAACGGTTGCCCAACACAAGCTGTATTGTCTCTCCCGGTTGGAAAGGGGATACACAGGTTATGCAGATGGATCTTGACGGAATCGCAGTGTCAGCGGGCTCTGCCTGTTCAAGCGGGAAGGTCAAGGCAAGCCGTGTCCTAAGGGCGATGGGTTTTGACGGGGAAACAGCGGGCTGTGGGCTCCGGATCAGCCTGTCGACAACAACGACAAAAGAAGAGATAGAGCGGTTTATCGACCGCTGGACGGAAAAGAAACAAAAAATGGGATTGCGCCGCGCGGGTTAAAAGCGCGCAGAGGAGAAACAACATGTCAGCAGTCACCGATATCGAAGTCAAAGACGGCGTGGATCAGGAAACGGTTGATGCCGTTCGTGAAGTCGGCGGCACCTATAAATATGGGTGGGACACAGAGATCGAAATGGAATACGCCCCAAAGGGTGTGAACCCAGACATCGTAAGGTTGATTTCTGAAAAGAACGGTGAGCCTGAGTGGATGACGGATTGGCGGTTGTCTGCGTTTGAACGCTGGCTGCAAATGGAAGAACCCTCATGGGCGATGGTGAATTATCCAAAGATTGATTTTCAGGATCAATATTACTATGCGCGGCCCAAATCGATGGCGGAAAAGCCAAAGTCTCTGGAAGATGTGGATCCAAAGCTTTTGGCCACATATGAGAAGCTCGGCATTCCCCTCAAAGAACAAATGATCCTTGCAGGCGTCGAAGGCGCAGACGAGGCACCAGTCGAAGCGCGCAAGGTTGCAGTTGATGCTGTCTTTGACAGTGTGTCCGTAGGTACGACCTTCCAAGCCGAACTGAAGAAGGCAGGCGTCATTTTCTGCTCTATCTCAGAGGCGATCAAAGAGCACCCCGAACTGGTCAAAAAATACCTCGGCTCGGTTGTGCCTGTGTCAGACAATTATTATGCGACCTTGAACAGTGCGGTGTTCTCGGACGGCTCGTTCGTCTATATTCCCCCTGGTGTGCGTTGCCCGATGGAACTGAGCACCTATTTCCGCATCAACGCGGAAAATACGGGTCAGTTTGAGAGGACTTTGATCATTGCCGACAAAGGTTCTTATGTGAGTTATCTTGAAGGCTGTACTGCGCCTCAACGTGACACGGCACAGCTACATGCTGCCGTGGTTGAAATTGTTCTCGAAGAGGACGCAGAGGTGAAATATTCCACGGTCCAAAACTGGTTTCCAGGTGACGAAAATGGCAAGGGCGGGATTTACAACTTTGTCACCAAACGCGCTGACTGCCGGGGGGATAGATCAAAAGTCATGTGGACACAGGTGGAAACTGGATCTGCGGTGACATGGAAATATCCTTCCTGCATTTTGCGCGGTAACGATAGCCAAGGGGAATTTTATTCCATTGCGATTGCCAACAATCACCAGCAGGCCGATACGGGTACGAAAATGGTGCATCTTGGCAAAAACACAAAATCTCGCATTGTGTCCAAAGGGATATCTGCCGGCGTTGCGCAAAACACCTATCGTGGATTGGTGTCCATGCACCCCAAAGCCAAAAGCAGCCGCAACTACACGCAATGTGACAGCTTGCTGATCGGGGACAAATGCGGTGCACATACGGTGCCCTATATTGAGGTTAAAAATAATTCTTCGCGCGTTGAACATGAGGCGACGACATCCAAGGTGGATGATGAACAAATGTTCTATTGCCGCCAAAGAGGGATGGACGAAGAAGAGGCTGTCGCGCTTGTCGTGAACGGGTTTTGCAAGGATGTGCTTCAGGCGCTCCCTATGGAATTTGCAATGGAAGCACAGCAACTGGTTGCCATTTCGCTTGAGGGCAGTGTTGGATGACCCCGCGCGTTTTGGTTATGGGACGCAAGCCTGGGATTGTTGAGGCTGTTCATGAGAAATTTGGACCGCAACCGGTAACATGGGCTGAGGCGGGGACTGAGGTGGATATTCTCAAAGCGTTGCAAGGCTATCCCGATATCCGTTTGGCCGCTATGGGCGCAGGTTTGGATGACGAGACACGCGGACGTCTGATCGCCGTGATCGCTGCCGCGCGCCCAGATGTGACCATTCACCTGAAGGACCGCGCAAGCGGGCCAGGGGGCATGGCAGAGTTTGTGGTTAAGTTGATCTCCACGTTTCTGACAAACGAGGCTGCGGCATGATTATCACCACCACCCCTACAATCGAGGGCCATCCCATAAAAGACTACAAAGGTCTGGTTGTGGGCGAAGTCATTATGGGAGCAAACGTCGTGCGAGATCTCTTCGCCTCTATCACAGATGTGATTGGGGGGCGATCTGGCGTTTACGAAAGCAAACTGGCTGATGCCCGCGAAGCGGCCATGAGCGAATTAGAGGAAAAGACACGAGCGCTCGGCGCGAATGCAGTTGTCGGTATTGACCTTGATTATGAGGTTGTCGGTCAATCTATGCTGATGGTCTCCATTAGCGGGACGGCGGTCGTGATTTGAATTGAAAACTCTGATCCCGCGTGGGTCGGCAACGGGTTGTAAGGAAAGACGAAATGTTAGAAATAAAAAACCTATGTGTATCCTTGGAAGAGGAGGATAAGCAAATCCTCAAGGGCGTCAATCTCACGGTTGAGGCAGGCAAAGTGCACGCGATCATGGGGCCAAACGGGTCTGGGAAATCAACACTTTCTTACGTTCTTTCGGGCCGTGACGGTTACGAAGTCACGGATGGCAGTGCCTCGCTTTTGGGGGAAGATATCCTTGATATGGAACCCGAAGAACGCGCTGCGGCTGGCCT
The DNA here is from genome assembly GCA_001510135.1 of Alphaproteobacteria bacterium casp-alpha6. Lineage (GTDB taxonomy): Bacteria > Pseudomonadota > Alphaproteobacteria > Rhodobacterales > Rhodobacteraceae > LFER01. The sequence goes on along the minus strand of LFER01000067.1, from coordinate 4,209 downwards.
TTTCTTGGCCTTTCAATATCCCGTGGAAATTCCCGGTGTCGGGAATATGACTTTTCTGCGTACGGCGGTGAACGCCCAGCGTAAAGCGCGCGGAGAAGAGGAAATGTCAGCGACCGATTTTCTTAAAGAGGTCCGAAGCAAAGCCAAAGATCTGAAAATTGATGCCGATATGCTCAAACGTCCAGTGAATGTCGGATTTTCCGGTGGCGAGAAAAAACGCAATGAAATTCTGCAAATGGCGATGCTGGAACCCAAAATGTGCATTTTGGATGAAACGGATAGCGGACTTGACGTTGACGCGATGAAACTCGTAGCAGAGGGTGTGAACGCTCTGAGATCTCAGAACCGTGGGTTTTTGGTGATCACCCATTACCAGCGCTTACTTGATCATATCAAACCAGATGTTGTGCACATCATGGCTGATGGGCGCATCGTGAAAACGGGTGGACCGGAGCTGGCGCTAGAAGTTGAAAATAATGGATATGCAGATATTCTGGCGGAGGTCGCTTGATGTCGCTTGCCCAGACGAAAGAAACAGACGTCTCAAAACGTCTTGCCGAAATGAAGGTTTCGCAATCCGGCTGGAGTGCGCCCGCGCGCAAGGAAGCTTACGACCGGCTGATGAAAATGGGGATGCCCCAGCGGCGAGATGAATATTGGAAATATACCCGTCCTGATACGCTGACGTCTGGCGAAGCCATCCCTGCCGCGGTACAAAAAGACAGCGAAGGTCCCATTTTTGATGAACTGGACAGCCATAAATTGGTCTTTGTGGACGGCGTCTATTCAGAAACGCTCTCGGACGGTTTGTCTCTGACCGGGGCCGTTCTTGAATTACTTTCAACGACAGAGGAAGTTGATATTCACTGGGCGAAAAGTCTTTACGGATCCCTTGAAAAAAACGGGCAGACCCCTGTTGCGCGTCCTTTGGCTGCCTTTAATTCCGCTTTTGCCGAAGAAGGGATTTTGCTGCACGTCAAAGAGACGCTGTCAAAACCCATTAGCCTTCATTACATCCACGGTTCTGAAACCTCGGATGTGATCCTGCATCATGTGATCAAAGTCGATGCGGGTGCGCGCGCGACTATTCTGGAAAGCGGCGCGGTGGCTGCGCGTTGTAATACGGTGATCGAGGCGGAAATTGAGCAAGGTGGACAGCTCAATCACATTCGTGCTCAGGGGCGTGATCATGAACGGCGCGCCGTCACACATGTCTTTGCCCAACTGGAAGAGCATAGCCAATTTAAATCATTTACGCTGACCATGAACGGTGTTTTGACGCGAAATGAAACGGTCATTGATATGCGCGGTGATGATAGTATCGCCCATGTGGCTGGTGCGAGCGTGGGGGATGGTGATTTCCATCACGATGACACGGTTTTCATTACTCATGATGCACTGCGTGGGGAAAGCCGGCAGGTTTTTAAGAAGGTTCTTCGCAACGGGGCGACAGGTGTGTTTCAAGGAAAAATCCTTGTCAAGCCTGGGGCGCAGAAAACCGATGGCTATCAGATCAGCCAATCACTTTTGTTGGATGATGATAGCCAGTTTCTTGCAAAACCAGAGCTTGAAATATACGCCGATGACGTGGCCTGTTCACATGGGTCAACCTCAGGGGCGATCGATGAAGAAGCGCTTTTTTATCTCCGCTCACGCGGCGTAGCAGCGGATGAGGCGACCAATCTATTGACGCTTGCCTTTTTATCCGAAGCTTTGAGCGAAGTGGAAAACGAAGACATCGCGGAGCTTATCAATGCCCGTCTTGAAGGTTGGCTGAAGAGAAGGCGCTGACCTATGTCCGTAATGAGAAATATCTACGACAGCTACCGAAGGCCGGCAACGGTTTATCAAAGTTTTGTCACGGATCACTTTGAAGAAAAAACTGCCCTTGGATTTTTGGCTGGAGGCTGTCTATTGGCCTTCATTTCCCGCTGGCCCACGGCGGCGCGGGATGCGTATCTCAGTGATCAGGCCCTTGATATGCTGCTGGGAGCTGCGCTGTTTGCGTGGATATTCATTGCGCCGCTTTTATTTTACGCGTTGACGGGAGTTTTGACCCTTCTGTTATTTATCGGCGGGTTGCGCGATATTGGTTTGCCTTTGCGGTTATCACTTTTTTGGTCTTTTCTGGCCGCCGCACCATTAATGCTGATTTATGGGCTCGTGAGCGGGTTTTTAGGGCGGGGTGTGTTGACAAATCTTATTGGGGTACTCTGGCTGGGAGTGTTCTTGTGGTTTTTGGTCTGCGCATTTCGCGCGCTCAGTCGGAGGGTCTGATGGGTAGCACTGTGAACCTTGTCGATTTGTTGAAAAACAGCTTTACCAATCCGAAAGATGCCGCATCAACCATTATTTCGCGTGGCTTTTCCTATGATGTGATATGGTCTGTTTTCGTAGCTTCCATCTGTTTGACTACGGCAATGCAGTTTTTTGTTGATGCCATGATGAAATCAGATGGTCCGACATTAAGCGATGTGAGCAGTCCTTGGATCTTTGCAATGATGGTCGGGGGGATGACGTTATTGGTCTGTGCAACAATCACTTGGACGGGACAGAGATTTGATGGGCAGGCCAATTTTAAAACGATCTTTGCTTTGGTGGCTTGGCTGCAGGTCATTCAGCTTTTACTGCAGGTGTTAATATATGCCCTTTTGTTTCTGGTGGCGGCGCTTGCCGGATTTGCGCAAATAGCCATTATTTTCTGGTCGCTTTGGATCTTTGTGGCCTTTGTCGATACCGCGCATAAGTTTGACAATATGGTGAAAGCCTCCGTTGTCTCAGTGCTCGGTATCGGTTTGGGGGGTGTTATATTGTTTTTCATGATCTCTTTTATGGGGATGGGGCTTTAGAGATGAGTTTTGATGTCAACGCAATTCGTGCAGATTTTCCGATTTTATCCCGCATGGTAAACAATAAACCTCTGATTTATCTCGATAATGGGGCGTCATCGCAAAAACCGCAAGTTGTCATTGATGCCATCAACACAGCCTATTCCCATGAATATGCGAACGTCCATCGTGGGCTTCATTATCTTAGCAATTTGGCAACTGAAAAATATGAAGCTGTCAGAGGCACTGTTGCGAAATTTTTAAATGTCGCGGATGAAAATGACATCATCATGAATTCGGGCACCACCGAGGGCATCAATATGGTGGCCTACGGGTGGGCGATGAATGTAATGAAACCGGGGGACGAAATTGTTCTGAGTGTGATGGAACATCATGCCAATATCGTGCCCTGGCACTTCCTCCGTGAACGCTTCGGCATTGTCTTGAAATGGGTCGATATCGATGAAAACGGGGTCTTGGATCCGGAGGCGATGCTTGACGCAATCACGCCGCGCACAAAGTTAATCGCGGTCACCCATATGTCCAATGTTCTTGGAAGCATTGTGGACGTGAAATCCATCTGTGTGGGCGCTCGCGCCAAAGGGGTGCCCGTATTGGTCGATGGATCGCAAGGGGCGGTGCATATGCCTGTTGACGTCGGTGATATAGGCTGTGATTTTTATGCGATCACCGGACATAAGCTCTGCGGACCCTCTGGGTCGGGCGCGATTTACGTTTCAAAAGACCGCCAAAGCGAAATGCGCCCCTTTATCGGTGGGGGTGACATGATCCGTGAAGTCCACAAAGATCAGGTGATCTATAACGATGTTCCCCATCTCTTTGAAGCAGGCACACCGGGCATTGTTCAAACGATCGGGCTTGGCGTGGCGCTGAATTACATGATGGACATCGGCATGGATCAGATTGCCGCCCATGAAAAGGCGATCACGCAATATGCCTCTGCCCAGCTTGGCGGGTTGAATTGGCTCAAGGTGCAAGGCAGTGCGCCAGAACGAGGCGCAATATTTTCATTCACTATGGATGGCGCGGCGCATGCCCATGATATTTCAACGATCTTGGATAAAAAAGGGATTGCGGTGCGCGCCGGTCAACATTGCGCGGGTCCTTTGATGGATCACTTGGGCATTCATGCATCTTGTCGGGCGTCATTTGCGTTTTACAACACGCTTGAAGAGGTAGACGCTTTGGTCGATGGTCTGCGTCTTGCCAATGATCTCTTTGGATGAACAGGAAAGTTTTCCATTGCGAGGCCAAAGCTCAGGCGATATAGCTCGCATCAGACGCACCCGTAGCTCAGCTGGATAGAGCGCTGCCCTCCGAAGGCAGAGGTCACAGGTTCGAATCCTGTCGGGTGCGCCAT
>LFER01000066.1 GCA_001510135.1 Alphaproteobacteria bacterium casp-alpha6 | reverse complement strand
CAATGATTTTTGAATTTACCACAATGCGATGCTGCTGCGAGACAACAAGATCTTCCTTTGGAAAATTCGGAGCCAATGCGTTTTGCTTGAAATCGCCTTACATCCTTTCTGGCGCAGGCGGTGGTGCAATCAATTTCCACGAAACGGTCAAATTCGGGATCTGTTCCTCTTTATCTTGCATTGCACTATTGCGAAGAGAACAGTTTGTTTGAGCGATCGCGTTGATCGGGAATAGAATAATTCTAATGTTCCATAATTTTATCTGCACCTATCCAGCCGACCAGAATACTCGCAGCATTTGTATTTCCTGCGATTAACGTCGGAAAGATGGAGGCATCACATACTCTGAGCCCATCGACGCCATAAACACGCAAGCTCGGATCGACGACGGATTGATTGGGGTCCTGTCCCATGCGCGTTGTGCAACTTGGATGGTAAACTGTTCCCGATCTTTCCCGCAGGTCATGTATCATCGCCTCATCGGTTTGCAACTCAATCCCCGGGCGAAGTTCCTTCACGATTATGTCTTTAAATGGCGTCTGATTTGCGATCTTTCTTAATTCTTTCACAGCAGCCAACATTTCTGCAACATCTTGTTCCGTCGATAATGCATTCGCGGTTATTTTGGGCGCCTCAAAGGGGTCGGCGCTGCGCAGCTCAATTTTCCCACGGCTGGTCGGTCTGCAGTTTGACAGTCCAATCGAAACTCCAGAAAAGGGATCCGGTGTCAATAATGGACGCTCACCCACGCGGGGAATAACTGTTGAAAATGCTTGAAAGTAGAGCTGCATATTTGGTCGTGCATGATCGGCCGTTGTTCGAAAAAACCCACCCGCATGATTAATGGATTTTGCCAGAGGGCCGCCTCGCGTCACTGCATATTGCAGTCCAACCCACAATTTTCCCCACCAAGGCCGTAGAATATCGTTATATGTAGGAACACTGACCTGCCAAGTGTAATTGATGCCGATGTGATCGTTCAGATTTTTGCCAACATTTGCGTTGTCATGTTCAACTGTAATTCCATGGTTTTTGAGGTGGTCCGCCGGTCCTATTCCCGACAGCATCAGCAGCTGAGGGGTATTGATCGCGCCACCGGCCAAAACCACTTCACGTTTTGAAAATACTGTTTTGTTGAGCCCATCAAGCGTATATTCAACGCCGACAGCGCGTTTATTTTCCAAAACCACTTTTGTGACATGCGCTCTGGTTATCACGCGCAGGTTTTTTCGCTTAATCGCACGTTTCAAAAATGCACGCGCTGTTGAATTGCGGCGCCCATTTTTGATGGTCATTTGATAGATGCCAACACCCTCTTGGTTCGCGCCGTTAAAGTCGGAATTAAATTTATGTCCAGCCGTCTGCGCTGCGGCAAGAAACCTGTCGACCAATGGATGCAAATCGCGCTTATTGGAGGAAATGAACAAAGGACCGCCAGATCCCCGATAGGTATCGCCACCTGCTTCATTGTCCTCAATCGCCCTATACGCCCTGCACACGGCTTCCCAGCCCCAGCTGTCACCGGCAATCCGCCCCCAATCTTCGTAATCAGACGGGTGACCACGTATCCAGACCATGGCGTTGATGGAACTAGATCCGCCGAGAATTTTGCCGCGCGGCCAGTAATCTGGCTTATGGTTCAGTCCCGGATCAACTTCTGTTTGATACGACCAGTTTAGGCGTTTGTCGTAAAAAAGTTTGCCATATCCAAGTGGTAACGACACATAAAAGCGTCGATCTGACCCTCCAGCTTCGAGAAGCAGCACTGAATATCTGCCATTTTCCGAAAGACGTTCCGCCAAAACGCAGCCGGCAGAACCCGCTCCGACTATGATAAAATCATATTGCTCTGTCATCTGTCAGGTCAGTTTAGGATTGTCATAGAGCGCACCATACGCACTTGGTTGCCAATCGCTTAGATTAGAAACCTTATGAACAGAATTGGCCAGCCAATTTGGGCTTACTTCAATTCCCCAGCCCGGCGTGTCTTTTATTGTCAGCCGGCCATCCTGAACACCAAAGGGATCGTCCACAAATAGATCGCGTTGCCAAGGATAATAATCGTCTCCCTCAATTGAAAATTCAAGATATTTGCCCGCATTCGGAATCGCTTTCATAACGTGCATGGAACACAGCGTAACGAGGGAAAGGTTTGCTGAATGCAGGGTGCAGGGAATACCCGCTGAGGCAGCCATATCCGCTACGTGTAACGTCCGACAGATGCCCCCCATATACATGATATCTGGCTGGATCACGTCGACAGCGCGCAATTCAATGATACGTTTCCAAATTGCCAAGTCCCAGTCTTGTTCCCCACCTGTCACATCAATTTCAAGGGCGTTTGTGACCATTTGAGTTGCTTCCAAATCCCAATATGGCACAGGTTCTTCGTAATGCGTAATGCCCCAATCCTGCAGCATCTTTCCAATTTCAATGGCACGCGAAACACTAAAACCGGAATTTGCATCCACCAAAAGCTCCGCGCGCCCCTTCAGGGCGCTTGAAACGCTCTTTGTGATGTCTTCTGTGCGTCCGTACCATTCGTCGATGTCATTGCCGCATTCTGCGCCAATGCGAAATTTCACGGCATCAAACCCATATTGATCACACAAACGCGTCAATCTTTCAGCTTCGTCTTTTGGCGTGATATCGCGCTTCATTGAACTTGCATATGCACGCAGCGTACCCGTTGTGCCCCCGATCAGCTCAACAACAGGTTTATTGGCACGTTTGCCTGCCATGTCCCAAAGGGCCGTATCCAAACCACCGATCGCGCGGGCCCGATAACTGCCGGGAAATTTATGTTCACGCCTCTGAATTCGGTCGATCAGCTGTGGTATATCTTGGCAATCATGGCCAAGTGCCCATGGAGCAATTTGACGGTGAAATATCTGAGCGGTAATATCGGCATTATATGGCGCGGTTTGTCCCCATCCCGAATACCCATCCTCACTGGTCACTTTTACAAAGCAAACAAATTCATTCGAAAATGTCTCAAGCTGAACAATCTTTGGCATATCCGCTTTCCAAATGTGTTTTGTGGGAGTTTGATTATTTTCAATCCAATTTCAACAGATTTCGTCTGGCGTTGTTATTTTCAAACAAGGTGCAAAATTAACCAAAAACATAACATTGTTAGCCTAAAATATACCGCGTCACTCTGTTCATGACCTGTCAAAAAAAGCTGTAATTTTCAAAATTTCTCCATCCTTCGCCAAAATAGTTCTTTAAAAAAAGATGCGGGCGTTGAAAGACCTGAACTCATAATTTTAATTTGTAAGCCCCGCCATCGTGCGCATTCAGACTGATGGATTTAGAAATATTGATACCCATCTCATACGAAAAGTTATTATTCGTTGTTGGTTGAAACCTCAAAGACTGGGCGACGCGGCTCACAACAAGAGCCGTGATACCTTAAAGCTGTAAAATACCCCCCAATTAGACACCAGCCAGAAAATTTTTGTTTAAGCGTGTGGAACTAACGCCAATGCCCGTATGGGGGATCCTGTTCCTTGTTCAATTTTAAGTGGGGCCGCCATGAGTATGGCGCCTTTGGGGGGCAATTGATCGAGATTTGCGAGGCTTGCCAGACCAAAGCAGTTGTCACGGTGCAAATAATTATGAGCGGGATAAGGGGGGCTGAATTTACCCGCCATGCCGGCATCGGTCCCGATACATTGGCTCCCCCATCCCACGATACCTTTGGAGAGCAAATAATCAATGCATTCCGTCGTTGGCCCCGGAGAATGTGATCCATCTTCGTAAGGATCTGGATCATCGTTTAAAAACAGTTCCTCGTCATGTGAGCGTTTGTCCCAATCTGTGCGCATAACGACCCATTCTCCAGGGTTAATTTCCCCATGCTGCGCCTCCCAAGCCTTCACATGTTCCGGTGTCAGCAAAAAGTCTGGATCTTTTGCCGATTCTGCAGAACAATCAATCACATTGACCGGTGCAATGATTCGTTGCATGTCCATTGTGTCTGTGTAGCCATCTTCAAAGTCTTTGCCGGAAATCCAATGATGGGGCGCATCGAAATGGGTTCCCGAATGTTCCCCCAGTTTCATCCAGTTCCATGCAAAGAACGGTCCATCCGCATCATATTCACTGATTTTGTGAATTTCGACTTTTGGGGTATTTTTTGCGAAATCTTTTGGCAACCTGAGGATAGGGGTATTGGGGCCCAGCGTCGCTGTACAATCGACGACTTTTACTTCGCCCGAAAGGAGCATCTCCCCGAGCGCTCCAAGAATACCGGAGGGGGTCATTGATATCTCCTCACCCTGTGTTGTAACCCGCATTTGATCGCCCCTGCCCGCATATCTGCGGCGGCGGCGGTTGATGGTTTGTTCTGCAATATCAAAAACCGTGTCAATTGTTGCCTCTTCCGTCACATTACCAGGTGATAATCGCATAAGGGGTCCGCGAAAATCGACTGAATATCCTTCAACCCCCAGAGCGCCAACAACGGCGGATGCTTCGGGTTTATCCGGAAAACGCAACATTACGGAACCGCCCCTTTTTTCGGCATCACGCGGGGAATGAAGCGGAAGGTTCAACGCATCCGCCCGTTTGATAATCCGATCCACAAGTTTGCGGTTCCATGCCGCAAGGTCAGAGTGATTTTGTTCTGAATGCCATTTCAGAGCCGGCAAAGAAGCCAGTGCTGCAACGGAACCAGGTGTCCCACTGTCAAAACGGCGAATATCAGGGGAATATTCAAACTTATCAAGATCCCACGAAAAGGGGTTATTTTGGGAAAACCACCCCCGCCCTTCAGGTTCCAGTTCTAGGGCCAGCGTTTTGTCCACATGCAAAATCCCTGCCCCTGGCGTTCCGCACATCCATTTCAAACTGGTGGAAACGACAAAATCAACCTTTGGATTGGTGGCGTCAAATGGGATTAAGCCTGCCGCCTGAGTTATGTCGACACCAATCATACTGCGCATCTCGCGGCCATGTGCGACAAGCGGTTCCAGATCGATGCGCGCCGATGCAGTTGAGGTAACCCAAGTCAAAAGCGCCAAAGCAACATCCCGACCCCAAGCCGCTAAAAAATCGTCTGCTTCGACCCAAGGCTTCCCCTCACTTAAAGGCACCGTATGAAGCGTAAATCCCATTTTTCCGGCCAAGCCAGTTAAAAGAAAATGCAAAGAAGGAAAGCAATCCGCAGAAACCAAAACACGTTTGCCCTTGAGCATTCCCTCAGGCAGAGACCGCATCAGTTTATAGAGCCCCTCAGTTACACTTTCACAAGTGGTGGCTGATCCCTTCGGCACATTGATGATACGGCGCCAAAAATCTATAAAATCTTGTCTTTTGAGAAGGACATAGCCCCATTGTTTATCATTCGGTGCCGCCCAGATTTCTGCAAAATCTGCCATCGCGGCAGATAGATCCTCCTCTTTGCCGGGGTACATCCCGATAGAGTGATATAGAAAATAACCCGAATGGTTCGTGTTCGTAGACATCACACAGTCCTATCGCTTTCAAATTACAAGGAAGCGTACTTTCAGCAAGTCAGTATCCCCCAAACACTGACAGATATGAAAGTAAATTGCAAAACTGAAATGTTTTCCAAGAAATGATTTGCAATTACACAGACCAAGGCTAAGCTTCCAACACCTTGATGTGACCGTGGGTGAAGCAAATGCCCCAGAATGCAATGGACTGTGACTGAAAATTAAATGACCAAAATTGGTTGGGAGAGAATTTTTGACGATGCTGCCCACGATTTCGCTGAATAAGTCATATCGCATTTCGCGTATAATTAAGGGTGGTTGGCAGCTTTCAGGGGATCACGGCGAGGTCAAGGCGGATAGAGCCGTTCAAGATATGGTAAGGTTTGTCGAAGCGGGTGTGACCGCATTTGATTGTGCGGATATTTATAACGGCGTTGAAGAATTAATCGGTCGTTTTCGCGTAGAACTTTACCGTCAACATGGTGCAGACGCTCTGCGCGATATACGGATTCACACGAAATTTGTGCCCGATAGAGATCACCTTGCGCATATGACGTTCAGTGACGTCCAAGCAATCGTTGACCGTTCACTTCGCCGCCTTGGCCAAGAGCAGTTGGATCTGGTTCAGTTCCACTGGTGGGATTATCGCGTGCCCCATTATATAGAGACGCTGCAGCATCTCGAGCGACTTCGCGAAAAAGGTAAAATTGCTCTTATAGGTGTCACTAATTTTGACGGCACGCGTCTGGAAGAGCTTAATAGCGAGGTGGATATCGCTTCGGCGCAGGTTCAATTTTCGTTGCTGGATCGGCGCGCTTCGGGGGATTTTGCAGACATTGCGAAGAAAAACAAAATAACACTGCTCTGTTACGGGGTGCTGGCAGGCGGCTTCCTGACTGATGACTGGTTGGGGCGATCCGATCCGGGCTATCACTTTACCAATCGCTCGTTAGTAAAATACCGCCTAATAATTGATGAATTTGGTGGGTGGTCCTTGTTTCAGGAACTCCTGTTTTGTCTTCGTAAAATTGCTGATAATCATGAATGCGACATCGCTTCTATTGCATTATCTGCCACACTCGAAAGCTCTGATGTGGGCGCCGTGATTGTCGGGGCCAGATATGCTGACAGGATGAACCAGACTTTAAAGGCATTTGATTTGAAACTTTCAGATGCTGATCATGGAAGCCTTGACGCCATTCTAAGCCAGAGAAAAGGGCCGAATGGACCTGTTTACGAGCTGGAGCGCGATATCACGGGACCTCATGGAAGGATTATGAAATATAACCTCAACAAGGGAGACGAAAGCCAATTCCAAGCCACACCACTTGTGGAAAATTCACAATGAGCGCTGCCCCGTTATTATCCATCCAAGGGGTGACCAAACGTTTTGGTCAATTCACCGCTGTGGATAGGATGTCATTTGATCTGAATTCAGGCGTCATTGCAGGTTTAATCGGGCCAAACGGAGCCGGCAAAACGACATTGTTTGACACACTGGCCGGCCTGCTACGACCAGACGAAGGATCCGTTCACTTGGATGGCCACCCCATTCATGGTCTTGTCCCACATAAGGTATGCGCATCAGGTTTATCGCGTACTTTTCAGATACCTCGCCCCTTTCCCGAAATGTCGGTTCTCGAAAACGTGATGATGGTACCATTAGGACAGATTGGTGAAAAATTTTGGAACAATTGGTTTCGACCCGGCAAAGTTGCACAGGAAGAGCGACAGGCAAAAGAACAGGCAGAAGACATCATAGAGTTCTGCGGGTTGACGCGCGTGAAAGGAGATCAAGCCGGATCTCTTTCTGGAGGCCAGTTGAAACTTCTCGAACTTGCCAGAGTTCTTATGGCTGACCCCAAAATCATTCTCCTTGACGAACCGGCCGCAGGGGTCAACCCATCCCTGATGGTGACTTTGGTGGAAAAAATTCAAGAGCTCAACGCACGCGGGCATACATTTCTTGTCATTGAACACAACATGGAACTTGTGATGTCCATCTGTGAGCCCATCATGGTCATGGCGCAAGGTAAACTTTTGTATTCTGGCACTGCGTCCGGTGCGCGCAAAGATCCTAAAGTTTTGGATGCCTATCTGGGGGATCTTCCTTAATGGCCAGTGCTGCGGGACATATCCTCCAAGTAAAAGATCTGGTTGCTGGCTACATCCGAGATCTACCAATTCTCCATGGCGTTTCCGTTTATGTGGATAGAGGAGAGATTGTCACAATTATCGGGCCAAACGGCGCAGGCAAATCAACATTGATAAAAGCTGTCGCAGGTTTGGTTTCCGTTTCACAAGGCAGTATCGAACTGAATGGGAAAAACATAGTCAATGTCCCAGCCTATCAGCGCGCAACACAGGGTGTGGGGTATGTGCCGCAGACGGGAAATGTTTTTACCACCCTGAGCATCCATGAAAATCTGATTATGGGGGGCGCGTCGCTGCATCGTGGAAAAGCCGAACGGCGAATTGAAGAACTTTATGAGATTTACCCTGTCCTAAAGTCGCGCAGGCGCGAGAAAGCGGGCGTTCTTTCCGGCGGCCAAAGACAGATATTGGCTGTGGCGCGTGCCTTGCTGACACAGCCTGATCTTATCCTGCTGGACGAACCCACGGCTGGGTTGTCACCAAAAGCGGCAGCTGAACTTTTTGCATTGATACGTGATCTTTCGGGCGATGGCGTTGCAGTTCTAATTGTGGAACAGAATGCAAAAGCAGCGCTTCGTAATTCGGACCGCGGATATGTTCTGGCCGAAGGCGAAAACCGGATTGATGGGGCGGCGCATACTCTTTTGGCCGACAAAGAGATTGGAGAAATATTCCTCGGGATGCGTCGGGATACACCTCTTGAAAAGGAGGAGGCCTGATGTTTTTGCAACATTTAGCCGATGGAATATTGAGCGGTGCGATCGTTTCACTCGGCGCAATTGGTCTGAGTTTCACCATGAAAATGCTGCGATTCGCCAACTTCTCTCATTCTGAACTGCTGACTTGGGGGGCATATGCTGCTCTCGTCTTTCTGTCATTTTTCTCAACGTTTGGTGGATTTTTTGATCAGACAATTGGCCCATTTTCTTTTGGGCTACCCCTATTGTTCGCAATGGCCTGCGCGTGCATCACAACATCTTTGATTGCGATGTTTCTTCACCTCTACGTCTTTGATCGCCTGAGCCGTTCTGCAGGGCATATGACAATGGTATTCGCCAGTTTTGGAGTCGCGCTTGTGTTGCGTCATCTGGTGACATTAATTTGGGGATCAGATCCAATTTATTATAGTAACGAATTGCAATTTGCCATTTTGCTACCTGGTGGCGTAAGAGTAATGCCCGATCAGGTTTTCCTTTTTGGGCTCACCATTTTCACGGTTATTTTTCTTCATTTATTCATGACACGCACAAGGACCGGAATCGCGATGCGCGGCGTGGCGGAATCGCCAAGTCTGGCACAAGTGTCGGGTGTGAACGTAAACGCCATTATTTTGTGGGTCTGGATTATTGGTGCATCCGGTGCGGCAATGGGAGGAGTGCTTTACGGGATGACCATTCAACTGCGCCCTGAACTTGGCTTCAGCCTGATCCTGCCATTATTTGCGGCCGCCATTCTGGGTGGCGCAGGAAGCCTTTATGGCGCCGTTCTTGGAGGTTTGATTGTGGGGCTTTCAGAAAATCTTTCTGTTATGATTATTCCAACCACTTACAAGCCTGCAGTTCCATTTCTGTTGATCCTTCTCATTCTCTTTATCCGACCAGATGGTATATTCGGAGAACGAAAAAGATGATTGGTCTTGTATCCTATCTCGTCTTCTTCCTAATCCTTTCTTTGATCTTCGGGATCGCTGTGCTCGGTTTAAATCTTCAATGGGGGTTTACGGGACTGTTTAATGCTGGAGTTGCCGGGTTCATCGGCATCGGAGCCTATACAATGGCGATCCTTACTGGACCATCCCGCGATGCTGTCTTTGGAGGATTTGAGCTTCCGTTTGTCATTGGATTGATAGGGGCGATGGTTGTATCAGGCATCGCAGCCCTCGCAGTTGGGATTGTCACGCACAAACTCAAACATGAATATCTGGCGGTTGCCACATTCGGAATCGCTGTTACCATCCAGCTTGTTTGCCTGAACTGGGAATATCTGACAGGTGGCACGCTTGGGCTCATTGGCATTCCAAATCCAACAAAAGATCTCGCTGAAGGACCGCTTGCGCAGAACGCGCTTTTCTTGTGCATTGTGATATCGCTTGGGCTGATAACCTTCATTGCAATAGAGAACATTGTCAAATCACCTTGGGGGCGTATGCTGAAAGCCATACGAGAGGACGAAATTGCATCGTCATCTCTGGGCAAAGATCCTGCGCGCATTCGCTTGGAAGCCTTTGTCCTTGGCTGTATGGCTATGGGGCTGTCGGGCGCGCTATATGTCTCCTTTATCGGCTATGTGAGCCCTTGGGATTTTCTACCTATCCTCACGTTTCAAATCTGGACGATGCTGATCGTCGGTGGCAGCGCAAACAACCGTGGTGCGCTGCTCGGCGCTTTGATTGTTTGGGGTGTGTGGACAATGAGTGGATATGTAATCTCAAACGTAGTGCCGAGTGAAATTCAGGCGCAAGGAGGCGCAATGCAAGCAATCTTGATCGGATTAATATTGGTCGTGATGCTCCTTCTTCGTCCGCGCGGATTAATAGGAGAGGAATTGCAAGTATCGCGCCATGCCCGATCCTTGAACGACTAAACGATCAATACAAAAAGGATTTGTCGCCAGATGAAACTGCCAAACAAAATGCCACAATGTACCCCGACGAGAAGATAGGCGACAAAGCTCAAGGGGAGTAACAGGAGGAAAACATGTTAAAGAAATTAAGCCTTGCGGCTCTAAGTGTCGCGGCAATGAGCCTAGGAACCGGAGCGTTGGCGTCTGATTGCACCATAAAACTTGGTGCGGTGCTGCCAGTATCCGGTCCGATGGGACAAGTCGGAGAGAGGATCGCGAACACCGGTCAATTCGCAGTTGATCAATTCAATGAGGCCGGTGGCGTCAAGGGATGTAAAGTTGAATATGTGTTGCGTGATACACAAGGCCAGTCAACGGTCGGCGTAGATGCTGCAAAAAGTCTTGTCGATTTGGAAGGTGTGCAAGCGCTGATCGGAGCGGTCTCATCTGGTGTGAGCCTACCAATTCTGACCTCAGTCGCCGTGCCCTCAAAAATCACCCAGGTCTCGTGCTGTTCGTCTTCCGAAAGCTTTACTGCGCTCGCGGAAGAGGGAAAAACGGACGGTTTCTGGTTTCGCACATATGCGACCAACCGCAGCCAATCCGCCATGGGCGCTTATCTGACCACAAAAAGTGGCTTTAAAAATACAGCTGTTATATATGTGAATACTGACTTTGGGGTCGGACTTGCCAAACGGTTTGAACAAGACATCGCGAAACTTGGTGGCTCAATCTCGACAATGGTTGCCTATAATGAAAGTCAGCAGAGTTATCGCGCTGAAGTGACAAAGGCACTTCAAGGCAATCCCGATTCACTGTTTCTTGTGGCCTTCCCAGTGGATGGCGCCACCATTACTCGGGAATGGCTTGCACTTGGCGGAACAGACAATTTGATCGTAAATAATTCACTGCGCTCGGATGATTATTTTCAGGCTGTAGGGTCAAAATATCTGCAAAATCTTCAGGGCTACGATAGTGCTCAGCCTCGCCTGCCCTCTGTTGCATCATTCAACGAAATGTTTGAAGCGCGCTTTGACGGTCCACCCAACGGTCCAGGCCTGCATTCGGTTTACGATGCCGTCTCCGTCGTTCTGTTGGCGATGGAAGCTTCCGGTGATATCACGGGCACAAATATTCGCGACAATATCCGCGCTGTGACCTCGCCGGATGGGGTTGAGGTCGTGGTTGGTCCAGAAGGTTTCAAGAAAGCGAAAGAACTCCTCGCGGCGGGCAAAACCATCCGCTATGTCGGCGCCACAGGAGCGCTTTCTTTTGACAAAAACGGAGACGTTCAGGCCCCCAAAATGACGTGGAAGCTTGATGGCGACAAGAATGTGGAAACTGGCTACATGTCCACCGCCGAAGTCGCAGAGTTGATTGAAAAGCTCGATAACTGAACATGAAATTAAGGCAGGGTATCTGAACATACCCTGCCTTTTGAAAAGGGGATCCTCATGGCAAATAAGCGTAGCCATATATTTAGTGGATCAGTTTACGAAGAACTTGCCGGATATGCGCGTGCGGTCATTGTCGATGACAGAATATATGTTTCTGGCACGGTCGGCATTGATTTCTCTACAGGAAACCTTTCGCCAGACCCTCGCGCTCAAACCGAAACAGCGCTCGACACAATAGAAACAACCCTAAAAGAAGCCGGTTCAGGTTTGTGCGACATTGTTCGCGTAAGGGTATTTGTTCCAAATCCGGATCATGTATTGGATATTTCCTCTGTCTTGAAGGACAGAATTGGATTTACCAGACCCGCAAATACAACCGTTTGCTCCCCCCTCGCGGTTTCCGGTGCGCATGTTGAAATAGAAGTAGAAGCTATTCGTGGCTCGGGAGAGATTATCGTTGGCTAAACAAAACACTCTGCCCAATTCAAATATAAGACCGCCCTTTGGGCGAAAAATAGCAGAGCTGCGTAAATCGCGGGACATGACGCTGGCTCATATTGCTCAAATTTGTGGAGTTTCCGAAGCAACGATGTCGCGCATTGAGACCGGAAAGACAGATATTTCAGCGCATCATTTGTTTCTTTTGGCGCTTGAATTCAAGATCGACATAGCAGAATTCTTTGACGATAATGCAAAAGTCCTGACAGTTGGTATGCGCTCCGTAACAAAAAACGGCCAAGGCGAGAAATTGAAACTTGGGCGCTATTTGTCCGAAGTGCTCGGTTCGGATATTTCACAAAAAGAAATGCATCCAGCAATCAATCA
This sequence comes from Alphaproteobacteria bacterium casp-alpha6, assembly GCA_001510135.1. Classification (GTDB taxonomy): domain Bacteria; phylum Pseudomonadota; class Alphaproteobacteria; order Rhodobacterales; family Rhodobacteraceae; genus LFER01. The sequence goes on along the minus strand of LFER01000066.1, from coordinate 30,588 downwards.
TGTCAGCGCAGAAACTTTGGAAGAAGTCGGAGGACTATGGTCACATCCGGGACAGGAATTCCTTTACGTTCTGAAAGGCGCTATTGAATTGCACTCAGAACTTTACGCCCCCCTGACTTTAGACATTGGGGACAGTGTCTATTTCGAGGGGCAAATGAAACATGCCTATCTGAAGTCGGGCCAAGACACAGCGACAATTCTTGTTGTGGTCGCTCCAGTATCTCGAGGCGCACAATGAACGCACATACAGACTTCATCCGCATTTCAAGACCGGCAAACGAAGTTTTTGCATTCATGTCGGACCACACAAAGCTCAGCCTCTGGTCCTTTGGCACATGGAAAACCGAATTCATTCCAGAAACGGGTATTGTGCGAGGCTGGTCAATGAAAAACGGAAGCAAAATTTACCTTAAAATTCAGCCTTACAAAGACATTGGACTGATCGATTACTTGTTAGGGCCCGAACCGGATGCACTCGTTGCACGCATATTTGTACGTATTGTGGCAGGCTCAAATTTGGGCGGTGTAGATGAAGAGTGCGGTTTAACCATGACTGCCCTTCGAACAAAAGACATGGACGATCTTCGCTGGAATTCTTTGATCGCGGCACATGTAGTTGAGTTAGATCTGATCAAGTCAGCAATAGAAACCGGTTATGACCACAGAAATCCCCATACATAAGACAATGAAGAAATGTCAAAGTTGAGCATACCCCAAAAAAAGATCTCAGATACTCTCACCATTAGCAGGGTCCTGACAGGTTTGTGGCAAGTTGCGGACATGGAGCGTAGCGATGAAGATTTAGATCCAGATCAAGCCGCAAACCAGCTTTCTGCGTATGTTAGGGACGGGTTTTCAACTTTTGATATGGCTGATCACTATGGAAGTGCCGAAATTATCGCTGGACGTATGTTGAAGCGCTTCGATGCTGGATCCGAGCGCCCTTTGGCTTTTACAAAATGGTGTCCCAAGCCTAGCGAGATGACTCAAAAAATTGTCCGCGCGGGTGTCCAAGAACGACTTGATAGACTGGGCGTTGAACAGTTAGACCTTCTCCAGTTTCACTGGTGGAGCTTTGAGCATCCTGCGTGGTTGGATGCGTTGCATGAATTGGCGTCTTTACGCGAGAAGGGATTGATCAAAGAAATCGGCGTCACCAATTTTGATGCTGCCCATCTTCATCTTGCACTCGCAGATGGTGTTCCCATCTGCACCAATCAAATCAGCTGTTCTTTGATTGATCGGCGTGCGACGGGTGGGCTTAGCCAAATCTGCGAAGAGCATGATGTCCACCTCCTTGCATATGGAACAGTCTGTGGCGGTTTCCTTTCGGAAAAATGGTTAAACTCCGGCGATGCCCAAAACATTACAGACTGGAGCAAGATGAAATACTACCGCTTTATAGAAGCCGCCGGTGGCTGGGAAGCGTTTCAAACCCTACTGCACACAACAGCAGAAATTGCAACTAAACATGATGTCTCCGTAACCAACGTGGCAACCCGTTGGGTGCTGGAGCAACGAAGAGTTGCAGGAATAATCATAGGCGCGCGACTTGGTGAAAATGAACACCGTCTTGACAATGCGAAACTGTTTTCGTTTGAACTGGATCGTGAAGACTATGATATGCTTGAAGAGGCTTTTTCTATTTGTAAACCGATTCCTGGCGATTGTGGGGATGAATACCGTAAACCTCCATTTTTAACGGCCAGTGGCGACCTCAGCCATCATTTGAACGAAATACCTTCAGCACTGAAAATTGATCATATGCCCCAAAACCCCAATATTTTGAGGGCGCATTCCGGCAGCAAATGGGAAGAAATCGCTGGCTATTGCAGGGCACGTCGGATCGGTGACCGCATTCTTGTCTCCGGAACCACCGCAACTTCCGGATCGGACAAGGTTGTTGCATCCGGTGATGCTTGTGCACAAACCACTTACATTCTGGACAAAATCATAGCGGCTGTGACAGCTTTAGGCGGGAAGCTGACTGATATTTGCCGCACGCGGATTTACCTCAAAGACATCAACGATACCGAAGCAGTCAGCCGCGCACATGGTAGAATATTTGGGGACATTAGGCCCGCCAACACACTTTTGGCGGTTCAGCAGTTGGCTGGCGATTACCTTGTCGAAATTGAAGCTGAAGCCATCATAACTCCAGACTATTAGTCCTTTTTCCAATATGGTGTTTCACGGGCATCCGGCAGGCCTGTGGTCTCTGCATGCGTAAAGCGCCGTTTCTGGGTCCTAGTAATGCGAAAACGTCCCCCGCAATGTGGATCAGGACAGGCAACCTCTGCATCGGTCGACATCCAGTCACTCTGCTCTGTTTCGCGCTGCTTGGCAGGTAATAATGGCAAAACCGCAGCCAGCGCATACATCGATACTTTCTGGCCCTCATGAAAAACAAGGTTTTCACCCTCAACCAGAAAAGTTTCGCCCTCAATATGGCGACATACTGGAACGCGGCCGTCCAAGACAACCTCAACTTTCAGGTCATACAAATAAAATTGACCGTTTTCCTCCAAAGCCTGCCCCGTCATCAAAGCTGTCCCTTTGATACATTGTTTCAAACTAAAGCTATCCGTCAATCAAATAAAACAAACTGTCACCGCAAATTTGGGATGAACTATGCACAATCGGGTCATCATATCATGGAACAGCTATGTATACTGACGACCGAAGGTATTCTTAATCTAACCTGTCTGAATAATAACACCGCTTCAATTTTCGCGGTTTTTATATTTTAATCGCCTCAAGAGAAGGCTGGCCCATGGGCTGATTTAAAATAACGCAGTTTAATTCGATTTGACATATGTTGATGGGGCACTGCCATTTACTCTGGCAATGCAATTACTATGCTTCTCAACTCACGCGAAAAGCACTAAAGATGCGAAGATCCACTCAAGACAATATCACTTTTTACTATTAAAAATATTATCTTACGGGGACTTTCTCATCTAACTGTCTCCTTTATTCCAAGACCGATTTCGGTAGATAAAAGGACACCGTCCAATTTGGCATATCAACGATTTCACTGATCCTCAGATCGCCACAAACCGAACATAACATATAGGCTTCAAGCGCGGTCATACCTGTCGTCGTAGAAACCCAGTCAATCATGCCAGATACCGCGTCTTTTGCTGCTTGCATCAAATCCTCACCAATGCCGGTTGTCGCCTTATAACCTTTTTCGTCGAAATGTCGGGTCACAGGGCCATCAGTCTCGAACCGCGGAAAGGCAAAGTTTGCCTCCTTAATAAGATCAATTTTAACAGCGACTGTCATCGGGCTTTCGATTGCAGTGCCGCAGATTTCTCCGTCTCCTTGAGCCGCATGCGTATCACCCAAGGAAAGCAGGCCACCTGCCACCTCCACCGGAAGATAAAGGGTCGTTCCAACCGAATTGTCCCTTATATCAAGGTTTCCCCCAACACGACGCGGCGGTACGACCGAATGCAGGCCTTTTTCTTGCAGGGCAAGACCGATGGTTCCCACAAAGGGTTTCAACGGCACTTTGCCCCCAGGTCCATAAAGGGCGGGCTTCATCGAAACAGTGTCATACTTCCAGATATGAAGAGCGGGATCTGTGAACTGATCCGCCAATAAACCAAACCCTGGAATATTCGCCGTCCAGCCCCAACCTGAGGGTTGAAAATCCAAAAATGTGACGGCCACCGCATCTCCTGGTTTTGCCCCCTCAATAAAGATCGGACCGGTAACAGGGTTCACCTTTTCAAACGACAGCAAAGACAAATCGCTAAGCACCGATCCCGCGTTCAACTGTCCGCCTGAACTGTCAATTGTTTCTATTTCAACGGTTTGACCAGGCACAACGCTGAGCGTAGGTTCGATGGAATTATCCCACCCGAAATGATGATTATGTTTGTGAATCGTGTGATTGCATGCCATTGTCTTTCCCCCTGATTTTCCAAAACGATATCTTCGATTTCATTTTCTGCCATGACGCCACTGGATGCCAACAAAGATCAACTCACATGGGTCATTTAATCCAATTCTCACTAGCATAAACCAAAATTGAATATAATGCCCCAAACACTGCGAGGATGGTCTGAGACCGATAGATAGGTGGCAACTGACCCCTTTTGAGCACGGCATGCTATGAGATGAAATGAAGAGCGTAGATTTTAACATTTTTTGACTGCTCCGCGTCAAGCGGATTGAACCATCCAAAGTTCTTTACTTAAAAACCATGATGCCTTCGGACTTTTTGCATCCATTTGCTTGTAAAGATGTGGAGCTAATGGAAAGTGACGCCCATCCTCATATAAAATCAGAGTCCATAAATTCACTAAAAATACAATTTGTTACAGACAGTTTTCCAAAATGCTAAATCACCATCATCAATGCCAAGACTTTTTCAATTTAAGGGACTATCCACAAATCCAAATCACTGATACCGATGCCAGTGTGACGCTTTGATTTCATTTGTCGAATAGTCTCTTCAACACGTTTAGGGTTTTGCATTGTGAAGCTCAGTCCGCTCGAAATAGTTATGGCTGCAACGATTCCATTGGTCTGGGGTATGGGCTTTGTTTTTGCAAAAGGCGCAATAAATCATTTTCCGCCAATATTGCTCATGGCGTTACGCTTTTCTCTAACCGCAATTGTACTTGTTTGGTTCGCAAAGATTCCAAAAGGAAGCTTAAAACAAATTTTCAAAATTGCTATTGTCGCTGCAGCTATTCAATACAGTCTGACCTTTACCGGTCTGAAAGGCTTAGAAGCCGGTCTTGCATCCCTGATTGTCCAACTTGAAGTTCCACTCTTAGTGATTTTAGGCGCACTTTTCTTGCACGAAAAACCGGGATGGCGGAAATGGATTGGAATTGCAATTTCGTTTGGCGGAGTTGCTTTGATGACGCAGCAACAAGAACTCAGCGGAAGTGCTGTCTCGATAATTTTGGTCATAACAGGTTGCTTTTCATGGGCGGTCGGTCAGGTAATGGTGCGCAAACTTGAAAATGTAGCCGGAATGCAGGTCACCGCTTGGGTCGCTGTATTTGCGGCTCCTCAGTTATTTATCATGTCAGCAATTTTTGAGCATGGGCAATTAGATGCCATTAAAACCGCTGAACCGTTGGTTTGGTGGGCCGTATTATATCTGGGCCTGATCATGACCTGCTTCGGTTATTTTCTGTGGAATACTTTAATCCGTCGTCATGACGTCGGCCTTATCGCCCCATTTCTTCTTTTGCTCCCTGTTTTTTCTGTCATCGGCGGCGTTATTTTCCTTGGAGAGAATTTAACCTTTCAAAAGTTTTATGGAGGTTTCGTGATCCTTATTGGGGTTGCAGTGATAACTTTTCAGCCCTCCTTGTTTTTCCGTGTTAAATTTAAGCCTAGGTAACTTGTGCTTGGATGCTGCAATTGTAGATCAAAAGATCCTTTGACAAGAAACATCCAGCGCATGCCCGAGCTTGGCCCCTTGATCGGGTTATTGAGAAACGGAACTGCTTGCGCGTCGTTCACGCAATGCAATGAAAAATCCGGATAAAAATATGACCGTAGCCCCAATCCATGTAAATATATCTGGGATCTCTGCAAAGAACCACGCCCCGATCATTGCAGTCCAGATAAGTTTTAGAAAATCAAAAGGCATGGTGGCCGTTGGATCGGTTTCCTTAAGGGATTGGCTTATCGCCATTTGCGCAATAGTGCCGGATAAACCGATTAACGCCAGCCAACCCAGTGTCTGAATTCCAAATGGTTGCCAGACCCATATCGCGGGCAAAAGTGAGAAAAGGCCTAAAAAAATTCCCATGTAGGCAACAATAGTTACACTAGACTCTGTTCGCGACTGGATCTTGATAATGATCATTGCCACAGCCCAAAGCGCTGCTGAAGCGGTGGTTAAAAGTGCGCCTGTGTCGATTGAAATAAGGCCGGGGCGTAAGATTATTAACATACCCAAAAAGCCGGATAAAATGGCACCCCATCTGTAGATGCGAAACCGTTCGCCTAAGACCAAGACTGCGAGAACAGCCATGAAGATAGGTGCCGTGAAACTTAGCGCGGTAATTTTTGCAAGAGGCGTTATCGACAGCGCGGTGAAAAACATCAACATCGCTGCGATATTGATTACGCCCCTTAATGCGTGTAATCCGATTTGATTGGTGCGAAGTATTGCAAATTTGGAACGCAGCAGGAGTGGTAAAAGAAACGCCAAGCCAAAAACATTACGGAAGAAGGCTATTTGAAAAGGATGCAGGACTTCTGAGACAAACCGTACCAACCCATGCATGATTGCGAAAGCGAGAGTGGACAAACACATCAAAGCTATCCCGCGCATGACAGGCGTTTTGTTTTTCCAGAATGCGCTTGCGGCTTGAGTAATATAGTTCTGGCTTTTCATGATCGCCTACATTTCACCGGTCCAAGAAAGCCATAAAACGCAGTTTGGGTTCCTGCCTCTCGGGTAACCTTGGCATGATTGACATTCGCCGTCTAGGGTCTTGCGCAATCAGCACCCCTCAACGTGGAAGACACCATTTATGGATCCTTTATTGTCTTGGATATCTGCACTTTTTGACGGCCTTGGTTCCTCACATTGGCCGATCCTCAAGGAAAATCTCATATTTGTCTATGAAATCGTTGGCTCGCTTTTTAAAGAATGCTGAAGGTTTGCAGCATCCATATCTTTAAAACCGTAGGGCCGTTAAATGCCGCCAACATAGCCGTCTTTCCGTGACTCAGATCCTCCCATATAGAGACCATTTTCCGTTTTTAAGATGAGCTGTGCGCCGCCGAACCCGAACGCATTATCAGGGGCCTCCAGAACAACCCGATGCCCCATTTCTTCGAGCCTTTCCAGAATGTTAGGATCCATACTGGTCTCACAGGCCACTTCGACTCCGGTCGTGACCCGCCAGCGAGGCGCATCTATCGCCATTTGGGGATCCTGTTTCCAAAGCTGCGTTCGAAGTGCCATTTGCACATGACCCTGCGCCTGCATCGGTCCGCCCATAACACCAAAACTCATCAATGGATCGTTGCCCTGCATCAGAAAGGCGGGGATAATCGTATGAAAGGGTTTTTTTGAAGGTCCAACAACATTAGGGCTCATTCGATCCATGGAAAATCCGGCTCCTCGGTTTTGCAAATGGATACCCGTTTCTGGCACGCAAACCCCAGATCCAAATCCCGCATAATTCGATTGAATGAAAGAAACCATCATGCCGTTTTCATCTGCGGTAGAGAGATATACTGTCCCGCCGACTTTGGGCGCCCCCGCTTTGAAATCTGTCGCTTTATTCGGATCTATCAGTTTTGCTCTTTCCAAATGATACTCATCGTTCAGTAAGTGTGACGGTGTTACAGGCGTCATATAGTCCAAGTCTGCAACGTAATATTCCGCATCACGCAAGGCCAATTTCATCGCTTCAATCTGAAAGTGAAGAGCCATTGGATCATCTCCATCCAGATCACGGATTGGGGTGTGTCTTAGAATGCCAAGAGCGATCAAGGCGGCAATGCCTTGTCCGTTCGGTGGAATCTCATGCAAATCGAAATCATCAAAATTATTTTTCAATGTTCCACACCATTCCGGTTTGAAATTTGCAAGATCAGAAACGCGCAGCGCAGCATCATGCTGGATGGCAAACCCCTCTATTCGATCGGCCAGATCCCCTTCGTAAAACGCGCGCCCCTTGGTTTCTGCGATCCGTTCATAGGTTTTTGCCAGATAAGGATTACGATAGAGCGCGCCCGCACTTGGCGCTGTTCCCTGCTGCAGGAAATTCTGCGCAAATCCGGGTTGATCTTTCAATTCTGCGCCCCCTCTTGCCCAGAGATGTGAAATTACGGGGGAGACAGCAAAACCATCAGATGCATATTTGATCGCCGCTTCAAAGAGCGTTTCAAAGGGCAGTTTACCAAATTTTCTAGATATTTCGGCCCATCCACCGACTGCACCCGGCACAGTGACGCTTTCCCACCCACGAAACGGAATGCCACCGCGTTTTTCAAAACGCTCATAAGTCCAGCCGGACGGGGACCGCCCTGACGCATTCAGGCCATGCAGCTGCGTTCCATCCCAAATGATAGCGAAGGCATCCGATCCAAGTCCACATCCCGTCGGTTCAACAAGCGTGAGCATAATTGCTGTTGCAAGTGCGGCATCAACCGCGTTTCCACCCTTGTGATACATTTGCAACCCTGCCTGAACTGCCAAGGGCTGACTGGCTGCAACCATATTACCGGCGATAACTGGTGACCGGCGAGAGGGATAATGGTGGTGGTTGTTGATTTTCATCTTTTGATCCTCAGGTTGCGTAAGAGGGGCTGACATATCCCTTCTGCCGTCTTTCTTCGTCTGCTTCCGCGATAGCTTGGTCAAGAGGTCGGCGATCAATCATACCGGAAAAGTTATCGGTTGTGGGCAATGCCGTTTTGAAAATTGTGTATCTCTCATCCGCGACACGCAGTAACCGGCGAAGTTCACGCAACGGATCAGCATGATCATCCACCCGCAAATCCAAATCTGGATACGGTTGCCCGTGATGGATCTTAATTGCGGCGGCCTGTTTCCCTCTTTTATCACCGCCGGCGGCCTCTCCAGCCTCCATCGCGAGAAGAAGCCGCTCGGCAAATTCGATATTCGGATTTGCATGCCAAGCATTCAGTGTTTCTTCTATCACCTCGGGACCGGTTAACATGTTGCCGGCAACTGAAACATTTTCCCCTTTGATGTGCCCCGCCCAAGTCTCACAGTGCACACCCGTATGCTGAACGATTTCTCCAGACTTGGATATCCCATGGAACTGCCGCGTCTCTCTTGCGCGATCCTCTTCTTTTAAAATCGATAATACTTTTTCAAAAGGAATGTCCCGCTGCAGCAAGTCTAGGCTTCGGCTCCCCCAAAGCGGATTCACGAATGCTTGTGAAGCGACAACCGTGTCTTGGGTAATATAGGGGACGAGTGCCCCACAGGCAAAAAACCTGCTCGCCACCGCTACGCCAATTTGATTTGTCTCAGGCAGTTTTGCGACGATTGAATAGGTCATCAGAAGCTTTCCCTCCCTATACTGTTTAACGGGAAAGAGAGCACTAACAGAGCTTTGTGGCAATGCTTTAAAAAAGCTTTGAGACATTTTCACGACAGGTCTTGCGCCGCACAAACCCGCTGAACCCATCAGATGCCGCTATAGGCTGATGAGAGCAGCTGTGCTGGTCGAAATGTTTGAAAGATTAAATCGAAAGGACGTCAGCAGCAATTCGTCTATGTCGAGGGGAACGAACACAGGTCAACATTCAAAAACCCAAAAAAGAGATTGGAATTTATGAAATATAACGTCACGATTGACCACCAATCGCTTCACGATACATTGACGTCGCCTTGTCACTTAATAAATTGACATCTTCCAAGCGTAAAATTGTTCCTGCCTTTATATCGCGCCGCAGCGTTATGCCGTGCGCCAAACCGATCGGGAGCGTCTCACGCGCAGTGGCAAAGGGAAGTGCCTTTCCCCAGACTGTGTAACCGCCCTCACCATCAAGCATCTCTCCGGCTTTCATGTCCTTTTTCGCCACCGAAGCCACAGTACCGCGCATTTCTTGCGCTTGCCCGGTCGGCTCTTGACGCAATGCAACACTGAGAGCTGAAATAGAAAGCTCAAGTCCAATGAGATGAAACGGTTTGTACATCGCCGCAAACCGTCCGGTGTGATCAGTCGGTAGCCCATATTGTTTGAAACAAGCCGCCGCATATTCATTCGGGGCCTCTAGGACCACATAAACACCCCACCTTAAGTCGCGAAAAACCGATCGGCCGTCCCGTTCGAGAGAAGATATGGTTTCAACCATACCATGGCCTTCCAGTTGTCCGCCGAGGTCTCTTGGGCGCAAGATATGGGCGAGATCATCAACACCACAAGGCGGGAAAGAAAGGCCATCAGACGGCACATCTAGACCACAAGAATTTGCCACGGCCACCATTTCAATCGCACTTTTCGTGCCATCAAGGAAGGAATTAAACATCTGCGGATTCATACCCGCATTACGCGCTTCTTCTGCGCTCAGCCCATAGTGAACCCAAACGTCATCCGGTGTAACATTGTGATAGATAGGTAAATATTTTGTTCCTTTACCGGCAGCCGTTACACGGAACCCAGCGGCGCGCGCCCAATCAACCATTTCCGAAATGAGTGCCGGCTGATCTCCGTAAGCCATTGAATAACACACGCCGGCTTTCTTGGCTTTTTTTGCCAGAATCGGTCCTACCATTGCGTCGGCTTCAACATTCACCATCACGACATGTTTACCTGCCGCAATCGCTTCTTCAGCATGGATGATACCTGCACGGGGGTTTCCAGTGGCCTCGATCACCACATCTACATCGTCGCGCTTGGCGAGCTCAGCCCCATCTGGTTCAAATGCCGTCGCAGCAATCCGCGCGTCATCCCAGCCAACTGAACGGAAGGCGTTTTGCATACGGTCATATTCCAGATCAGAGATTGCTGATATCTCGAGGCCTTTTATCGTGGGCACCTGACTTAGGAACATTGAGCCAAATTTTCCTGCTCCGATCAGACCGACCCGTACTGGGGTTCTCTTTTCGGCGGCTTCTTGTGCGAGGCGGGCCAAGTTCATCCTAAAACTCCAAAACGCAGTGATCGTTACGTCAGCCAAACACATTTGCTTGCAGGGTGACAAGCACGTTTCATAGCCTTGTGATATAAACGCAGGACACCATCGGGTCGGTGCAGGCCATTATAGAGGAATTTAAATCTCGTCTAAGCTGATTTGTGATGTCTCAGACGCTCGCTAACGTATCTCCTGGGATATTTCTCCAGAAAACAAATGTTCACTAAGCTTACCAACTTTGCACGGATGAGGTTCACCTATCACTCTGCCGGCTGTGTATGTATTTTGGAACCCGTTTGAACGTAGGCCAACCCCGTTTTCTTCGCATCTACCATTCTATGAGTGACCAAGGCACCTATCGCAATGGAAAACAGGGAAATTATTGGGAAAATACTCAGGCTTGAAAAGCCTGATAGGCCCGCGCCAATCGTACACCCGCCTGCCAGCACCCCACCGATCCCCATTAACCCTGCCCCAAGCGCAACGCGCCCAAAATGCGAAGGCCCGTCAAAGCTCTGCCACGACAAACGGCGTGACAGGGCGGCGGATAGAAATGCCCCTGAAACAACGCCTGCGACCAACCCAACGCCAAACTTTGCTTCCACGGCGGTTGCTGCCAATGTCCAGAAAATACTGTCAGTCCAAGGTGACGTAAACGCGATGCTTTCGAATGCAATTGGATCAAAGTCATCAAATAGGACAAATCCGGTCCCAACCCAGCCTATCGCAACAAGCGCACCGATAAGGGCGGCTCCGAGAAGACTGATCAGTGACACCCCGCTCTTCCAGATGATTACTCCGCTCACAGCAGCAATTGCCAAAAGGCTCACTTCGCTGCCGATGACCGACGCCAACGAAACCGCATCAAATGTGGGACCAACGCTGGACAAAGTGGTTCGCACAGGCGCAAAGGCGCCTTTCAACACTGCGTGAGCAGTAATCGCAAATATCAGGAGGGCGGTGACAGCGCGAAGGTTCCCAGTAGACGCCAGCACTGTCAATCGCCCAACACAACCGCGGGTCAAAACCATGCCCGCTCCGAATGCAAGACCGCCCAAGACAGCCTCTGCTAACGAAAAATTGTTCATAAACCGATGATCGTCAAAGGAGATTACATCAATTGCGACAAAGTACTGAGTGCCCAGAACAGCTATCAGCACCGCCATCGCCCAAATCCCCGCGGCCTGTCTGCGATCCTCGCCAATCAGGGCGCGGCGAAAGCAAAATTTCAACCGTTCACTGAATATGCCAAACAATATACCAAGCCCGATTGCAAAAGACAGACTTGCACGTGCTGCGCTTAGACTTTCAAAACCCAGTTCTTCGAACATAAAATCATTCCACGATAGAAGGTGCGGTCCATGTGCATGACCAATGTTCTGACGATTATCAATAAGTTTTTTGACCTCGCAGGTTGCCTGTAGCGGAAAAATATTCCTTTCGAATAATGGAAATTAAACGCTTGTTTTACAGAGGTCTTCTCGGTTGGTCGAATTTCATCGAAAATGATGCGAGGTTATTGTTTTTAGTCCTAATTGACATTGCCGAAAATTTTTGTCCGAGCATACACAATCAATATTTTGGCGCTGGCAGACGGATACGCATTTTTCCGTAAAGACTGAAATTCGGGATAAGGTTTTTTCCAAATTATTATAGCTATCCAAGCAAGCTCTGATACCGATCTTACAGCACCTCCAACGTTGTAATAAAGGACTATACCACCTAGGCCCAGCCAGATGGAGCTTCTTACTTACACTCTTTCAATTTAGTACAATAAAGCCAGATTTCTTAATTGCTGTTGTTCCACCAGAGATACGATGCAACTTTAGGTCGATAGCCGGTAGAAGAGTGAAATTCTGGAGCAGAATACAGACCGAGTGACGCTACTCCTTTACTCATTTCAACGCAAAATGCCCTCTTTATAAAAAGCGAAGACGATCCTGACCTGCCTTTCGCAGAAACAAAGGTTTAAGCTTCATACGGCATTGTCCTAATATTTACTTTTTACGCCGGGACATTGACGCCTTATGTCATCCAAGGCTTTATCCACGCGTGCCGTTGATGCTGAAATTTCAAGTGAAATCGTACGACTTAGATCAATACCGCTTAAAACCGCTCCAAGTGATAATAATCCTGTTACTCCCTCGTCTCCCGAAAACGTCGAACAAACATCACGACAGGCAAGTCTTAATTCCCATTTACCTTGATCATTGATGACGTATTCCTTTGAGTTCCAGATTGCTTCGTCCCAATCGTTTCACACTGTGATCCAGCCAAACAAAATTGAATCTATTACAATTTCGGACGGGCACCCTTTAAAGTTAACGTCCTTAATAAATTGATTTTGAGTGTCGCCGAGGATTACAAATTCCAAAGCTTCTTTTGACACTTGATTTGCGTTTGGATTGCCAAAGCTTGCAAACATCATTGCGCCAATCAGACTACAAAATTTAAAATTTTTTTTTGTCATCACAGATTACCACTCAGAACTTACGTCGAATTACCCTGGGAAACCCAATGGAATTTTCAACATAAAAAACAAGAAAGTAGAACAAATATTACTTTGCAGATTTGACCTTCACCTGAGCCTCCAAGTGGTGCCGTTAGACAAACCGGCTCAAGCATCAGATGCCGGAAAAGTGTGCATTCAACAAGGCGATAAGAGAACGTCACTCAGTAAGAGCAGCGTCGCGCGCTCCTTTTTTCGGAATGGTTTGTGTAAGTTTTCCAGCAACGCGCCCTCATAATCGAGTGCCCACCAAAGGTAATGACGGTCACCTTTTATTTTCACGAAGACCTCATCTATGTGCCATTTCCGTTTAGAATAAGTTCGTAATTGCAGAATGGGTTTTTGTTTAATCTCCTCTGCCATCAGTGGGCCCAATCTATTCCACCAAAACCGGACTGTTTCCTGGCTGATGTCGATCCCGCGTTCGTGTAGAAGGTCCTCCACATTACGTAGGAAAAGTGGAAACCGGATATACATCATTACCGCAAGGCGGATGATCTCGGGGCTGGTTTTGAAGTAACGAAATGGGCTGTGCTCTGTCATGGTGCAGCCCCTAGAGCGAGGCTACTTTTCGCTCAAAGCTCGTTTAATCTGACAATACCGGTTCGCCGCATGGTCAAGGCTATCGTGGACACGAACAACGAGAAGAACCACATCCCAGATTACACATTCGAGCTGCAAGATGATCTGTTCATAATCCGACCACGCAGTGAGTTTTCAGATATCAATGCTGAACCTGAAACAGTTGCAGCAATTGACCAAATTCGGCTACCAGACACGGCATATCGCAACACCAGAAAACATGCTGCTGGCTGCGACATTTATTTCTTGGAACGTGAAGGCGGGACATGCTTGGTAGTAAGCAATCCATCCCACAAAATCCTAGTGGTTCAATTGTGAACTATGTGCAAAACTATGTACAACGAAACGGAAAGGCAAAATTACTCATTTAAGTGATTGAGGAAAAATGATAGTAAAGATAGTTAAATACTTGATCGAACGCTCAGAAGCACGAATTGGTGTTATATTCGATTACGTCCATAAAATAGCTGAAACGGATATAGGCCTTCTATCCCGATACAACAAAATCTTTGGCTTTCTTGATCCAAATCGAAAAGTACCTCCCCTTGCGTATCATACAGCACGAATTACAGGCGCTTTGTCGGCAGATTGTGGAACTTGTGTGCAAGCTGAAATAAATCTCGCGAAGAATGCAGGGATGGAAAATGAAATCATATCAAAAATTCTTCATTTTGATATAAACGATTTTCCACCTGAAATCATAGCTACTGCACAGCTTGCGAAGTCAGTGACAAGTGAACGAATAGATAACCCAGAAGCAAGAAACATCATTCAGGATAAATTTGGTGAAAAAGGTTTAATCGAAATTTCTTTTGCAATGAGCGGAGCGGCTCTTCTTCCAAACGTTAAACGGGCTATGGGGTACGCAACAGCATGCGACATAAACCTGATGAAACTTTAAATCATATTTGAGCGTTTACTCATTTGAGTTTTTGATCTCCCATAGCATTAACGCTGAAACAGCACCCAAAAGTATCCACTGAGGCAAAATCAGCAGTCCGCTTATTCCAACATGATAAAAAGCAACTACTAAGAAAATAATGCCAAACACTCCCCAAAGCGTCGCTAGGATGGAACTAATTTTCAATTTCTTCCAGAATACCCATGCGGAGTAAAACAAGAACACGGTCACAAAATGCCAACAAGCATGAAATGTACCAATTACAGTTAAAGAAAGATCACTCGCTAAAAAAGGCAACAGGGTATCGTATGTACCTACTAGAGCATGTACTACTGCGGTTACAAAAGCTAAAATTGATCCTATTCTACCAAGCATAATTTGCTCATTTACTCAAATACTCAGACCATAAATCGCGAGGGATGTACGATATTGACCGCCCTTCTTAAACAGACTTCATCTTGATCCGCTTATACAGGCTTTCTTCAATCTTCGCATTCAAACGGGTGCTGTCAAACAAACGGGCACTCCAATCTGTTTTCCGAAAAATGCCGTTTATTACCCTGCTAGCAAGCCACGCCACTCAATAAGAGCAGCGGTACGGTTTTGCTTGAAATGATTAAAAACCAAAGCGTGGACAGAGGCAAATTCCTGCAAACTTCGCATTTGCCTGGTGCGCTCCATCTCGCGCGCTTTTCGTCCAACTGGTTCGTTTGAGTTTTCGGCCAATTAATTAGATCCCGGATGTCTTTGCGCAGGCAAATCATTTTGACAAAGATTCATTTCTGTAGACCGGAGGCGCACAATGCCCTAACAATTTTAACGGACGCCCAAACAGGGACACGCCGATTGCAATTTGGAGAAATCAAATGCTCTTTATGATAACTTGCAAGCATGATTATTCAACATGTCAAGCTAATCACCCAGAAAACAATCAACACTACCGTGATACATTTTCAAAGTTGGGAGATCACGGAATTAAGGTTCATGCCATGTATTCCAACCGCTTGGAACATACCCAATTTGTGGTCTGTGAAGCAGACAGCATGGAACAACTTGATGCCGGCTTCAGCCCAATTCTGGACTACGGAAACTTTGAGGTAACGCCGGTAATGGAACGAAAATAATAAGGAAAAAACAATGCTATTTCACGTAACACACACTCACGACTACCAAACATGCATGGCTCATCGTGAAGACGCTAGAAATGAATTTAATGATGGTTTCATAGAGGCTGCAGCTGCAAACAATGTGCAAATCTTAGCCACCTATAATAACAGAGGCCGTCATACGCGCATCTGGATATTAGAGGCGGCAGACTATCACGATGTTGATAAAGCGTTGGAGCCGATCCTTAAGTTTGGTAACTATGACATCATGCCTGTCTCAGCGATGTGAAACGAAACATCTTTTGGGGGATTGATGACAAATGACAGTAATTAAAAGACTAAACGTAAATACCTTCACCACCGAAGAAGATAATGATGCGTTCATCGCTGCATTAACTGAAATGTGGAACAATTGGAGTGGTCCGACCAGCCCGTCAAAAATCTCCGTCGATATTAATAAAGACAGAAATAACCCACTGCGAATGACTGCATTTGTTACTATTGAAGGGGAAGATGCAATGCTGGCTGTAAACGAATGGAGCAAATCCATCGTTCTTCCAATACGCAACAAATTCAAACATGAAAACCTGATGATTGATGCTGACTTGGTCGCAACAGTCGAGAAATAAGCTTTAAGGATGCGATCAATTTAGAAATCGGAGGACGAGCATGCTTTACGAAAAATACGCTCAGGCATGGGACACTAAAAACGTGGATATGTTAGAAAGCCTATGTCACCCAGATTTTGAGATGGTGATGCACTCTTCGGCACCGTTGTATCTAAATCAGAGTATATCGCACGTGTAGGACCGCTTATCCAAAAATTTGAGCCAGAAAGCAGGCGCTGCTTATATGAGAATGATGATGTCATGATCATGCATTTTATCATGTCATTTCCAAACGGAACAAAAGATGCTGTTCTCTATTATGTTCAAAAAGAAGACGGACTTATGCGAAAAATCGAAACTGGCTCTACACCAATAAAATGAACGCCATAATACGGGAGAGAATGAATATGCCTAAAGGTTATCTAGTCGCCAACATACGCGTGAAAGATCCGGAAATTTTCAAGAAATTTTCGCAAACCGCTTTGCCAATCATAGAACAATATGGGGGTAAAATTCTGCACGCGGCCCTCATGCCGATCGTCATGAGGGCAATGTGTCTGGTGTCGTGACCATGCTTGAATTCGAGAGCAAGGAAGCTGTCGAAAAGTTTTACTTCAGCGAGGATTATCAAGCTGCAAAGGCAATTCGTGACACAGGCTGCGATACAGATTTAATGATCATTGAAGGAATGTAAACATGACCAAGAAGCTATCGATTGTATGTTTCAAAACCAAAGACAGAACACTTTGATGAGTTGATCGCAACTCTTACAAAAAGAAATAGTGGCGATAGTGGCGTGAATGAATTCAAACTGATGAAAACAGCCACCGAAGTTGTTGTGATCGGTGTAAGAGACCCCTCTGTCTTTGATGAAAGTGTTCGATCGGGAGTGGAATGGTTAGATCAGCATCGAAGCATGCTCCAAGAATATGATCCAGTTAACCGTCACACGCTTCCATTGACGGGAGATCTCGTAGAATAGGCCGAAAATCAAGTGTGGTGAATATTTTGGGCACGGTGGGCTATTCTGACAAAGCCAACTAACCATCAAAGCATGTCGTATTCCAACACCAGCCCATTTTCGTAAGGATCTCGCAAAACCGACGGGCGCTCAATAAGAACACCTCGTGATTAAGTCGTTCGTCAACCCAACCCTTGGACGCAACACCAATAATGCGGGGTGCGATCATCGGCTGCATTTCTTGATCTTGTGTTGTGAATTCCGACCAAAAAGTGCCTTCGACGCCAAGAATCCGGTCGGCAATTTCTGCGTCAGGAATGACCTCCCAATCAATGGTATCTGTCAGGCCCACGATTGCAGCCCAGGTCGCCCCCCAATCCTTTACGTCTTGGCTGTGCGCCATATCCAAATACACGTGCTGCGCCGGAGACATAATTACGTCATACCCAGACTTTGCAGCCTCAATACCGGCCTGCTGACCTTTCCAGCTGAAGAGTAAGGCATTGTTACCAATTCCACCACCTTTGCCACGCGCTGCTTCTTCCCAGGCGGCACATCTGATCCCTTTTAGCGCAAGTTTTGCCGCCAATCTATGCAGAGACCAACCAAGGACATCATCCGAGCTTTCCAAACCTTCTTCTGCCTTCAACCGATTTATCTCGGGCGAACCTGACCAAGTCCCTTCGGGAAGTTCATCCGCGCCCAAGTGCAGTGTTGCGAACGGGAACAGAGTGCTCACCTCCTCGGCGACTGACTCGATAATCTGCCATGTCTCAGGAATTGCAGGGTTCAGGACATTTTCAAAGTAACCTTGGACACTAGCCTCTGTTCCAGTATCATTTGCATCTCGAGTTTCAGGAAATGCCCGCGTAAACGCCAAGGCGTGTGCTGGAAATTCGATTTCTGGCAACACATCGATGAACAGGCTTTGCGCATGTTCAATAACAGCTTTGACATCTTCTTTACTGTAAGTCCCACCCGATATTGGACCGCCACCGAAAACGCCGGGCACCAATTGATTTTCACCGCGCTGGCCTGTTTTTTTTGCCAAGTCCGGAACAGATTGCAGTTCTAAGCGAAATGCTTCGTCATCTGAAAAGTGCCAGTGAAAGCGATCCATCTTGAGCAATGCCATCACATCGATAAGCTTGTTGATCGAGCCAACTTTGTAGAAATGGCGCGCGCAATCCAGATGCTGACCGCGCCATTCAAACCTTGGATGATCCTCTATGACGCCACACGGGATGTTGCCGTTGTGGGTTTCGCGCAGCACCAATAACGTTATACCGGCATAGTGGGCACCTTGTTCAGCCCCATACCTTACGTTGAGCCCTTCGGGTGTGATTTCAATGCGATAGCCATCAGTCGGGATCGTTTCATCCTTTTCCAAGGTTGTCAGAACGCCTCGGTCATCCTGCAAGGACGGCAAGTTGCACCGTAACGCCAGCGCGTCAACGGACTGCCAGAGAGGAGATTTTTGCTTAACCGATCGAACAGGAAGATATCCGTCGCTTGCTGTCCAAGAATATGGTTTTGGTACCAAACATAGATCCTTGACTTGCGGACACGGCCCCGGTGCCGGGATTGTAACGCCTGCAGGGAGCTTGGGAAGCTCAACAATATCTTCGCCACAGCGCAAGTATGCGCCAAGTGGAAGCCACGCTCTGTTCTTTGGTTTGTAAGTCGGATTAGCGTAACGCAAAATGAAATGATGCGTCATGCCTGCCTTTATATCCGGCAACTGAACCTCGCCGTAGCCGCCGTCTGTCCGTATCAAAGTTCCGCCAGAAACGACTTCCGGTGGCGCCATAAGCGAAAAGCAAAAGATGGGTGCGTCCAATGGCCCATCAGATGTAATTGAACAATGAATTTCAGCACCACGAATTTCGGCCAAAAATCTGTACAAACTCATTCATCAGCCTCCGGTCGCAATTCGGTAACGAAGTCATACATATCCGATCTGTAGTACCCGGTGGTCAGTTCCACAATTCGACCATCACGCAAAAACGCAGTGCGCTGAATGGATAACACTGCATCCCCGACCGTCAACCCTAATAACTCGGCCTCCTTGTGCGCCAGATTGCAAGCTGTAACACGTTGAACCGCGCGAACTGGCGCTCGGTCACGAGCACGCAAGGCTTCGTAGAGGGAACTTTCCACAACGTCAGGATTGGGAATAATATCGGCCGGTACGGTGGAAGTTTCAATCGCTAGAGGTGTATCATCTGCGAAACGAAGACGTTTAATCCGTGCTACACGGGACGCTTGGGTCAGTCCAAGTATGAGAAACTCATCTCTGTCCGGCATAAAGAGGCCCCGTTGCAAAACCCGTGACGACGGATTCTGGCCCCTCAAACGGATGTTCTCAGAGAACGAAACCAATGAAGACAGAGATTGTTCTAATTTTTCAATCTGCTGTCGGACGAAAGTGCCCGCTCCACGTCGCTGTTCGACCAGCCCTTCGTCCGCAAGCGCAGAAATTGCTCGGCGAACTGTTACTCGGCTGACATCCGTTAAGTCGGCCAAGACGCGCTCAGGTGGGAGCTGAGTATCTGCGGCCAATTCACCAGAACGTATGGACGCCCTGAGGTAACGACGCAATTGTTGATATCGCGGTCCTTGTCCAGCTTCGAACCATCGCTCAGCCGAATAAATTTTAGATACCATCACAGTCATTTGCCCTCAATTTGGTATCATCCTAAAAATACCAATTTTTCCTTTCGACGTCATATTAAGCTGATCTAAGGCATTTTTTACGAAGAATAAAAGTAAATAATGTGTCCTCACAAAATTTTGGTATTTAATTGGTAGTATTTTTGAAAAATTGGGTAACATAGGGAAAAAGAATCATTTCGACACAGATCGAACTGCGGAGGGGATAGGCCTTGAAAGCGCCTACAAATGCACCACAAACAAGCCCTAAGAGGCTGTCTCAGGGTGCCTTTGCCTGGCTTCTCATCGCACCAGCCATGTTGTTCATTGCCACAATAGTGGCCTGGCCTTTGGCCGAAACTTTACGGCTTTCGTTTACCGATACGAGGATCGGCCCCAATTTCGCTTATGTGGGTTTAGAGAACTACCAGGATCTCGCCGATAGCCGAAAGTTCAAACAGACAGTTTGGCGTACTTTCTATTGGATGTTTCTTTCTGTCGGTCTGAAACTGGTGTTGGGATTAATCGGCGCCACACTTCTGAACGCCGCTATACCTGGGCGTGCTCTTTTCCGGATTCTTGTTCTACCACCGTGGGTCATTCCAATTGCGATCGGAATGATCGGTTGGCTGTGGCTGTATAATGGGGCCTTCGGGCTGCTTTCTGGCGTTATGCAATACGTTGGAATTGTCGACAAATCATTTGAATTCCTCGCCTATAAACAGTCGGCATTTTATTCCGCTGTGGTTGCTGATGTGTGGGTTGGTGTACCCATGGTAACGCTGTTCTTTCTGGCAGCGATGCAAGGGGTCAGCCGCGATCTGTATGAGGCCGCTTGGGTTGATGGCGCTTCACGCTGGTATCGCTTCCGCCGTATCACTATCCCGCAAATCATGCCAGTAATCGTGTCAATGTCGCTTCTGTCGGCAATATTCACCTTCAACAGTTTTGAAATCATCTGGATTCTCACCGAAGGTGGGCCACGATCAGCCACGACGACAATGATCATAGACAGCTACAAGACCGCTTTTTCCAGCCGAAAGTTTGGCGAAGGAGCAGCGCGGACAATCGTAATTGTTTGTCTTCTTGGGATCTTTTCTGTGGCTTATATTTGGCTGCTGAACAAAGTCTCCAAACATTATGGGACCAAGTAACATGATGGATCGATATTCAATCTGGCAAATAATCGGGATTTACGCTGCTATGGCAGCGTTCCTCATTTTCCTGCTGCTCCCGTTTTTCGAAATGTTCATGGCATCTTTGCGCCCACTGGAGCACCTTTTCCGCAGCCCGTACCAGTTTTGGTCTGATGATTTTAGCTTTAAGGCTTACCAAGATATGTGGAACACCGTTCCGTTGCTAGGTCGATATATCTTGAATTCGATATTCATTTCCACTGCCGTAACAATGATCACTTTGATCTTTGTAATACCGGCATCTTATGCCTATGCGCGCCTAGATTTTCCGTTCAAAAACATCAGTCTCTCGATTTTTTTGGGCGTCAATATGTTTACAGGAGCTGTCCTTCTGATCCCGCTTTACAGAGTGATGGCAACTATGGGAATTCTAAATACCTATTGGGCGATGATCGTTCCCGGTGTGGCCTTTTTAATACCAACTGGAATCTGGTTGTTGCGATCATATCTTGAAAAAATTCCAGTCGAGTTAGAAGAAGCCGCCTTTGTGGATGGCGCGTCTCGGTTATACACGCTGCGCCGCGTCGTACTACCGCTTGCCTTACCAGGACTAATTGTTGTGAGTATAGCCGTATTCATCGGCGCCTATGCACAGCAATTCCTGTTCGCAATCACATTCAATCAGACACGCGAATACCAACCCCTTCCCGCAGGTCTGTTCGAATTCATCGGCTACCAGTCGGTGACTTGGAACGAGATGATGGCCGCAGCGCTTACCGGCGTGCTGCCCGTAATGGTCATCTTCTTGTTCCTTCAAAAATACCTCATCGCCGGTTTAACCGCAGGTGCGGTGAAAGAGTAACAAAACCAACAATCTCAATGTCCAAGGGAGAAATCAAATGAGATACTTGAAAACACTAGCTTTAGGGGCAGTGATGGTGGCGGGTTCGACGCTGTCGATCCAGGCGCAAGAGCTTCACTTTATTATGTGCGGCGGTGAAATCCGTGACGCAGACCAAACTGTTGTGGATGCCTTCACAGCTGCAAATCCAGGCGTTACCGTCAATATTGAGGCTGTTCCTTGGGGCACATGTCAGGACAAATCTCTGACACTAGCGTCAGCGGGTGATCCACCATCCATCGCTTACATGGGCTCTCGGACACTGCGTCAGCTGGCAAACAACGACCTGATCGTCCCAGCTCAGATTTCCGATGAGACCCGTGGTGCCTATCAACCTGGAATTCTGAACACAGTTACGGTTGAAGGCACGGAATGGGGTTATCCGCGTGCGTTTTCGACCAAAGCGCTTTTCATTAACTGTGGTTTGGTGGAACAAGCGGGCTTGCAGTGTGTGGCACCGCGCACTTGGGACGGCATGTACAACATGGCAAAAGCCATCAACGATAACACGGACGCAGCAGGCGTCGGTATTGCAGGTAAAGAC
Organism: Alphaproteobacteria bacterium casp-alpha6; assembly: GCA_001510135.1. Classification (GTDB taxonomy): domain Bacteria; phylum Pseudomonadota; class Alphaproteobacteria; order Rhodobacterales; family Rhodobacteraceae; genus LFER01. The sequence continues at coordinate 8,083 of LFER01000066.1, read as the reverse complement.
TTCGACAATACGATGCACCAATTCCTGAACTATCTGTACTCCAATGGTGGTGTTGTGATCGATCCCGTAACGGGTGAAAACAAGCTGAATTCTTCTAACACCCGCGAAACTCTGGCGTTCTATGAAAAGCTTATCAGCGTCGCACAGGAAGGCCCAACTGCGTGGGAACGTTCACAGCTTAAAGATCTTTATAACGACGGCAAAATCGGTATGTACATCGATGGTCCTTGGGGTCGCGGTCAGCACAACGCAAACATAAAGGAAATCACTGTTCCGGTCCCTGCCGGTCCACAGGGTGGCAATGGCACACTTCTGATTACTGACTCGATTGCTGTGTTCAAAGGGTCTGGTCACGAAGAACTGGCACATAAGCTTGCTGGCATGCTAACCACGGGTGAATCCCAGTATGCACTAGATACCGAATGGGGTCTTACGCCAATCTTTGACTATGCCAAGTTGGGTTTTGAAAACCCATACTACGAAGGCGATGACTACTGGCAGGTTTTTGTTCGTGGCATCGGCATCGGCGGGCCAGAACCTCTGGTTGAAGAGTTCAAAGGTCTTCAGTCTGCGTTCACCAACATGATCCAGGGCATCATTCTGGGTGAAGGTTCGGTAGACGAACTGGTTGAGATTGCAGCCCAAGAGCTGGACGACGCTCTATAATATTTTACTCAAGCGAACCGCGGGGGCCAGCAATCGCCCCCGCACCAATTTTAGGATATAGAAAGACCCATCATGGCCACGCTTGACCTCAATAACATCAGCAAGTCATTCGGCGAGACCCAGGTGCTTTATGACATTCAACTGTCGATCAGGGATAAAGAATTCGTTGTCTTTGTTGGGCCGTCTGGCTGTGGAAAATCCACTCTGTTACGCATTATAGCAGGCTTGGAAGAGGCAACTAGCGGTTCCGTTGTGATTGATGGCGAAGACGTGAGCTTGTCTCATCCAGTTGATCGCGGCATCTCAATGGTCTTTCAATCCTACGCTCTTTATCCGCACCTTTCAGTGTTTGAAAATATCGCCTTCCCCCTTCGGGTTGCAAAGATGCCGGAGGCAGAGCTGAAAGAACGTGTTGCAAGGGCGGCCGACATTCTTCAACTGAATGACAAAATGAAACTAAAACCCGCTCAGCTGTCGGGTGGCCAGCGGCAGCGAGTGGCCATCGGACGATCCATTGTTCGAGAGCCTAAGATTTTCCTTTTCGATGAACCTCTATCTAATCTTGATGCCGCACTTCGGGGCGATATGCGCGTCGAGCTATCTCAGCTCCACCGTGACCTGCAGGCGACGATGGTTTATGTGACGCACGACCAGATTGAAGCCATGACAATGGCTGACCGTATCGTGGTCCTTAATCAGGGTCGCGTCGAACAATTTGGGACTCCAATGGAACTTTATCATCATCCAGCGACCAAATTCGTAGCGTCATTCATAGGTCAGCCCAACATGAACTTCTTGCCTGCCAAGGTGACCGACACAGATGCAGATGGGTTGTCCGTCAAGACAGAGGACGGCCTTCAACTGAAAATACCGGTTGAAACTGGCTCCGCATCAATCGGCGAAAATGTGGACATCGGCATTCGGCCGGAAAATATAACCCAAGGTCCGAAGGGCCTGAAACTGAACGTGTCAGTTGTTGAACGCCTTGGCGGCACATCAATCACTTATGGAAGAACCGACGCCGGTTCGCGCATATGTGCCGCTTTGGACGGCGTGGCAAATGTCCGTGAAGGGGAAACCACTGAACTGACACTTGACCCCAACGACTGCCATGTTTTTGACGCTTCTGGCACCGTTATGCGCCGTCTTCAGGCGCCTGAAATTTCGGGCTAGGAGGTATTGATGCGGATCGTAACATCAGGAATTGGTCTGCGTGCTGGACACGTTCTTTCAATCGTCAAGGAAACGATGCAAGAGGCGCAAGTTGTGGGATACTTTGACCCCCAGCCCAGCCACGTTGAGATGATCGGAACCGACACCCCACGGTTTGGCTCAATTGAACAGATGCTTTCGGAAACCAATCCTGACCTGTTTTTTGTCTGTTCCCCAAATGCGTTTCATCTGGAACAGATCGAAGCAGGTCTGCGGGCGGGTGTTCGGGTTTTCACTGAAAAACCCGTCGTCACAAATAAGGAAGACACGCTAAAGCTCGCAAAATTATTGGCAGAATTTGGTACTGACCGCGTCATGGTTGGTCTGGTTCTGCGCCATTCACAACATATGGTAGACCTGCGTCGAGCAATTACGAACGGTCATCTGGGCGAAATTGTCTCTATTGAGGGAAATGAACATATAGGACCTTATCATGGCGCGTTTTTCATGCGCGATTGGCGCCGCATGGTCGGACATTCGGGCGGCTTCATGCTGGAAAAATGCTGCCACGATCTGGACATCTACAACATGATAACGGGTTCGCGCCCCAAAAGGGTTGCGAGCTTTGGCGGACGGCGCTCTTTTGTCCCCCAAAATGCCCCTACATCAAACATTGAAGCCGAGATATTCCATATAAAAAAGTCTGTCTGGGACAGCGTCGATGACCCGTTTCAATCAAACGGCGATATTATCGATTTTCAAACGGCCATTCTTGATTACGAAAACGGCCCCTCGCTGGCGTTTCATACCAACCTCAATGTGCCAGACGAACACCGCCGATTTTGTGTTATTGGCACCCATGGAATGGCGGAAGGCGATTTTGTTCGCGGATACCTCAAAGTCACAAAACGAGATGGTTCCGTGGCGTTCGAAGCAGACTACACCAATCAGGATAGCGCAAGAGCCAGTGCCCACTACGGAGCAGATCATATGATGGTTGCTGATATAGTTGCGTTTCTTCGTGGCGAGCTCGATCAGTTACCGGTCGGCATTGTGGATGCATTGGAGGCAGGGATTACGGCTCTTGCGCTTGATGAAGCGCGCGAGAGCGGCCAAGTCGTCGACCTAAGCCCATTTTGGGCCGAATTCGATAAGTTTGGTTTACGTGCGAAATGATTGCCTTTCAGAAAAAACCAGGGCAGTTCATGGCAGCTGAGATTTTAGAAGCTCCTGAAGTCTTTGCAACGACTGCAATCGCGGACCACAGCCCTGCCCTTTCTTCGACAGATTGGAGTAAGACGCGCGCCTTTTACACAATCGCGCGCGGATCCTCAGATGCCGTGGCCAATATTCTGTCTTACCTGTTCATGTCCAGATTGCACAAACCGGTAACATCTCTGCCTCCTTCAATCTTCTCGATTTATCAGGGTATCCGGATGGATAATACCGCTGGATTAGTGATTTCTCAATCCGGTACTTCCGATGATTTGGTTGCCTGCGCGAAAGGCATCAGGAAGGCGAAAGGGAAAGTTATCGCGCTGACCAATCAACCTGCCTCTCCTGTTGAAGATGCCGCTGATGTCACTATTCCGATAAATGCGGGGGTTGAACGCGCTGTTCCGGCGACAAAATCTGTAATTGGGTCCATCGCGGCGGGCATGTCGCTTTTGTCGGCTTTGGATCCTGCGTATCGGGATTTCGCCGAAAATGCTTCGGTTTCGATGCGTCGCCTAGCCCAAACGGACTTTGCAGAACTTGAGGAATTACGATTTGCTTTGCAGCGTGCTCATCACGTCTACGTCGTCGGTCGCGGTGCAGGGTTTGGTGCAGCCCAAGAAGTGGCACTTAAGCTTAAAGAAACCATAGCACTGCATGCTGAGGCCTATTCGGCGTCCGAGGTTTTGCACGGACCGTTGCAATTAGCGACAAACTCCTTGTTTGTCCTATTGCTCGATACCGGTGAACCCGAAAGTCAAGCCAGTCTGGACAAAGCCGAACTAAAATTTAGGGCGGCTGGCGCTGATGTCTTAAGGTTAGCGCCTCCTTATGAAGCTTTGTTTTGCCCGGCCGCAGCGGCGGCGATGTTGCTCTATATGCTTTATCCCGTTGTACTTAACACAGCGCTTGATTTAGGGCATGACCCAGATAACCCCTCCACACTTTCCAAGGTCACTAGAACCTCATGAACTCTCTTATCGACCAAATCCAGAAATCGAATACTTGGAAGGAAATCCACGCACAACCAGACATTTGGCGCGCCTGGTCGAATGATTTTTCTGCTGAGGCGTACAAAACTTGGATTGCGCAACTCGGCATTAAAGAGGTCTGGTTTTGTGGAGCCGGCACATCGGCATATATCGGTGACATCATTACCGCTGGCCTGCCCAATGCAGCCGGCATCCGATTTCGCTCCATTCCATCAACCGATCTTGTCGCCCGTGCCGGATATTACCTCAAGAAACCGCCAAACGATCTTCTAATAGTCAATTTTGGACGATCTGGAAATTCAAGTGAAACAATTGGCACCTTAAGCGCCATCGAAGTTCTGGCCCCTTCGCTGCCTACCCTAAACATTACGTGTAATTCAGACAGCGCTCTGGCTAAAAGCACTTTAGGTCGCTCCATCTTACTACCGCATGCCTGTCACGACGCTGGCTTTGCCATGACTTCTAGCTTTTCTACCATGCTTCTGACAGCGCTATCCATTTTTGATACAGATGCCGATGCGAAATATAACATACGCCGCTTAGCTGAACACGCAGAAGCCGTGTTACCGGTCCTTGCCAGTCAAATCCTCAGATCAAAAATACCATCACGTGCTGTCTTCGTCGGTTCCGGTCCGATGGCCTTTGCCGCCAGAGAATCCGCGCTGAAAGTAATGGAGTTGACTGCCGGAAAAATCCCCGCGCTTTGGGATAGTACCCTTGGTTTTCGCCATGGCCCAAAGAGCTTTATATCGAGTGGAACCGCAATTTACGTCCTGCGCAGCGCTGAGTATCCCGCAACAAAATATGAGGCCGATTTAGTTGAAGAACTGCGTATACAGTTTCCAGAGGCGACGACAATGACAATTGGCAAAGACGAAACTTTTGCAACTAAATCAATTGGTTATTCGGTGTGGGACAGCGTCCTTTCCGTATTGCCCGCGCAGCTCGCTTCGGTAGTCTGGTCAGATAGACTTGGCCTTAGGGTTGATGATCCTTTTGTTGGGAAATCAACGCTGACGCGCGTGGTTTCGGGCGTGCAACTTCACCCTCTTGAGCCAGTACAATGATTAGAACTGGCGGCATAGACCTTGGCGGCACCAAGATTGAGGCACAAAAGTTTGATGCGGATTGGAACGTTTCCGACAAACGCCGCATTGAAACACCGACGACCTACCTCGAACTGGTCGCGGCAGTGGTCGATCAAATTTGTTGGCTACAGAAAGAAAACCCAAATTTGCCCGTAGGGATCGCAGCGGCAGGCCTTGCAAATCCAAACTCGGGCACTTGGATCTCCGCAAATTTACCAGCCAATGGAATGCCGTTTGTTCAGGATGTCGCCAAGGCTGCCGGCGGGCGGTATACTTGGCTTAATGACTGTCGGGCTTTCACTCAAGCCGAAGCTATTTTTGGAGCTGGGCAATCAGAAGGCACAATCGTCGGCCTCGTTTTAGGAACCGGCATTGCGGGCGGTGTTTCCATAGACGGCGCCTTGATCAATAACGGCAATGGTCAATCTGGGGAATTCGGACATATGCCAATTTCAGGCGCAATCATTTCTGCGCACAATCTTCCCATACTTAAATGCGGATGTGGCCGATTTGGGTGTTACGAGACTTATGGTTCCGGTCCCGGAATGGAACGTTTGGCTAAGCATCTTTTGGGGCGCGATTTAAGCTCGCGTGAGATTGAATTGGGTCGCTCCACTCCAGACATTTCCCGCGTTTGGGAAATTTGGTGCGAGATAAATGCTGCCCTAATCTTGACCATAATGACCACCATCGATCCAAGGACAATCGTGCTGGGTGGCGGCTTATCAAAAATTCCGGGCATAATTGAAGCGCTTGAAAGTGCATTAAAGCGAGTTGCCTGGAGAGAACTTACGCTTCCTTCCATTCGGCTGGGAACCCGCGGCGAGACGGCTGCAGCTCTTGGCGCGGCATATGAGGCCTATCATGTCTGATATGCTGCGGGATATTATTGCCCTTAACAAGGCGGGTGAGTGTATAGCAATTCCATCGGTCTGCTCTGCACATCCAGAGGTTTTGAGCGCCTCTTTACAGCTTGCTTCAAGTCTGAAGCGACCGCTGGTTATTGAAGCAACATCAAATCAGGTCAATCAGTTCGGGGGCTATACAGGTATGGATGCAAGCGCGTTCGTCGCGTTCATTGATGACCTAAAATCCAAATATGGAATTGCACCGAATATGGTAGAACTTGGTGGTGATCATTTGGGTCCACAGGTGTGGAAATCAGAAACCGCTGACAGGGCCATGGCCAAGGCGCATGACCTGGTGTCGGATTATGTACGCGCAGGCATCAAAAAGATTCATCTCGATTGTTCAGAAGGTTGCGCGGGTGAACCGCCAATGCTCGACGATGTAACAGCTGCTGAACGGGCTGCGCTTCTTGCCGTTAGTTGTCTCAATGCCGCACCCGTGCCCAAAGACCTGATATTTGTGATCGGGACTGAGGTCCCTGCCCCAGGTGGTGCGCGGCTTGGCGAAGATGGACATATTATACCGACATGTCCTGAAGCTGCGGTCAAAACTCTTATGGCACACCGCGCCGCCTTCACCGAAAAGGGTATCGAAGATTCATGGCCCCAAGTTTCTGGACTTGTGGTTCAGCCGGGTGTTGAGTTTGGACCAGATCACGTCTTCACCATGGCGAACGGCACAGACACCGGACTTCGCGATGCTATTTCGGAGTATACGCAAATTTGCCTTGAAGCACATTCAACAGATTTTCAACCACCAGAGACATTCGCGAAACTTGCTAACATGGGTTTTGCATTCCAAAAAGTTGGTCCAGCACTGACTTTCGCATTAAGACGAGCGCTTTATGCTCTTGATCACATTGTTCAGGAGCTAAACCCGACGACGGTTACACTTCCACAGGTTATGGAAGCCGCGATGCGCCGCAATCCTGAACACTGGAGATCGCATTACTCAGAGGACGATATGTCTAAATGGCACTGCAGTTATGCGGATCGTATCAGATACTATTGGCCATTGCCGGCCGTTAAAGAGGCAGTTCAGACCTTAATCTCGACTTTCGATGAGTTGAAAGTCCCCGAACACATTTTGGCAAAAAGCTTTTCATCAGACGTCCTAGAGCGTTCGGAAGGATTAACAGCATCACGCGGGCACGCAATCGTTCGAAGCGAAGTTCAAGGCGCTCTGTTGCCCTATTTTTTGGGGGACCGTGGTGACTGAAGCTGCTGATATTACACAATGGATCCGTCCGTCTCGTTTGTTCAACAAAGGAAGGCTCCATATGGGAGCTGCACTAGGGGTTTTGAACGGAAGGGTCCAGATATTCACCGAGGATATTCAGATTAAAAAAGCCCATCAGGTAATTGATTTTGAAGGTATAATTTCTCCTGGATTTGTAGACCTTCAAGTCAACGGTGGCGGTGGAGTTCTCTTGAATGAGACACCGACCAAAGAGGCGATTTGGGACATCGCAAAAGCGCACAGAAAATATGGGACAACGGGAATTTTGCCGACAGTCATCACAGATTCAGTATCAGTCTTAAGCCGGGCCGTTGATGCGGTAATGGAGGCCGTAGGCCAAAATGGCATCTTGGGATTGCATATAGAGGGCCCGCACATATCGGTAGAAAGGCGTGGCACGCATAAGGCAGAGTTTGTCAGACCCTTGGATGAAGACACTATCCGGCTTGTCGAGAAACTGAGGAGCGCTGATGTGCCAACGATGCTCACTCTCGCTCCAGATGTCGTTTCACCGCAAAACATTAGCCGTTTGGTCGACTTTGGCACAGTGGTCTCAATCGGCCATTCAAAGGCCCCAGCGGACGTAGTGCGCCGCGCGCTAGAAGCCGGCGCGAGTTGCTTCACACATCTTTTCAACGCGATGCCACCCATGGCGGGCCGTGAGCCCGGTGTGGTGGGCGCGGCGATCAACTCGCACGCCTTCGCTGGAATTATTTGTGACGGGATACATGTTGCCGATGAAATGGTCGCAATGGCCATTCGCGCAAGGCCCGTCTCGGATCGGATGTATCTTGTCTCGGATGCTATGCCCACCGTTGGCGG
>LFER01000065.1 GCA_001510135.1 Alphaproteobacteria bacterium casp-alpha6 | reverse complement strand
GTCCAGCCGAAGCCGAGAAATCCCTCTTGAATTCGTGCGATCTACCTTTATCTTCAACAGGTCAAATGGAACCTTGCAAGAATGATTCATTACTCTTTGAAATGTGACCAAAACCACTCTTTTGAAAGCTGGTTCAAATCTGCTGACGCCTTTGAAAAACTTAAGGCTGCAGGAATGGTCACCTGTTCACTTTGTGGCTCCTGTGAGGTCGAAAAGGCGATAATGGCGCCGCGTGTAACAACGTCCAAGAAAAAACCAACCTCTTTGAAATCGGATAATTCGGCCGCCGAACAAGCCTTTAAAGAACTCCGCAAATATGTTGAAAAGAACTCTGATTATGTTGGCAAGGAATTTGTTAAAGAAGCGCGAGACATGCACGAAGGCAAAGCGCCTGAACGCTCAATTTATGGAGAGGCAAATCCTGCCGAGGCGAAAAAACTGATTGAAGACGGGATACCTGTAACTCCGCTGCTATTTTCACCGAAACAAAAAGCAAACTGACCTCTGTGATCGGGGGGACGGCAGGTTAAACCTTTGCGATTTGACACCTCATCCTGCTTGTAAAACGCCTCAGAACATCTTAAACCCGCCCAGATTTTACACGAAGGATCAAAATGCCCCTTTTAGTCATGAAATTTGGCGGCACCTCGGTTGCCACACTTGATCGGATCAAACGCGCGGCAAAGCGTGTTGGTCTTGAGGTTGCAAAGGGTTACGATGTCATTGTGATTGTGTCTGCCATGTCGGGCAAAACGAATGAACTTGTTGGATGGGTGAACGAAACTTCCCCGCTTTACGACGCACGCGAATATGACGCCGTAGTGTCCTCGGGTGAAAACGTTACTGCTGGATTGATGGCCCTGACATTGCAGGAAATGGATATTCCGGCCCGCAGCTGGCAAGGCTGGCAAGTGCCTTTGAAAACATCATCCAGCCATTCAGCGGCGCGGATTGAAGACATCCCAACCGCCAATATCAATTCCAAATTCGCCGAAGGTATGCAGGTGGCCGTCGTTGCGGGGTTTCAAGGTATCAGCGCAGAGGGTCGGATCACGACCTTGGGACGTGGTGGATCAGATACAACTGCGGTAGCATTTGCCGCCGCCTTTGACGCAGAGCGCTGCGACATCTATACTGACGTTGATGGGGTTTATACGACCGATCCTAGAATTTCTGAAAAGGCGCGTAAACTCGACAAAATTTCTTTCGAGGAAATGCTTGAACTGGCCTCACTCGGAGCGAAGGTCCTACAAACACGCTCTGTCGAACTGGCCATGCGTTACAAAGTAAAATTGCGCGTCTTAAGCAGTTTTGAAGAACCAAGAGAAGATGCAGGCACATTGGTCTGCGCTGAGGAGGAAATCATGGAGTCCAACGTCGTTTCAGGGATCGCTTATTCGCGCGACGAAGCAAAAATGACGCTTGTATCAGTTGCCGATCGTCCTGGCACTGCCGCAGCAATATTCGGACGCCTTTCTGATGCAGGCATCAACGTGGACATGATCATTCAAAATATTGCGGAGGAAGACCTCACCGATATGACGTTTTCCTGTCCGACAGACCAAGTTGTACGGGCGGAAAAAGCACTGCTGGCGGCCAAGGCAGAGGGACAAGTAAGCTTTAAAGAACTTATTGCCGATACAAACGTTGCAAAAATCTCTGCTGTCGGCATTGGGATGCGCAGCCAGTCTGGCGTCGCCGCCAAAATGTTCAAAACACTTTCGGACGAAGGAATTAACATTAAGGTCATCGCCACCTCAGAAATAAAAATTTCTGTGCTGATTGATCGAAAATATATGGAATTGGCGGTGCAAGCGCTTCATGATGCGTTTGAACTGGAAAACTGACTCTAACGAAAAGGTCGCCTGATTAATGGCGCAACGTTCAGAAAGCGAAAGCCGCAAACTGCTTGGCCGTTTGCGAGATACAATGGCAGAAGATGCCGCCGGTCAGGCGCGCCTCGATAAGATCACACATCTTATCGCAGATTCGATGAAAACCGAAGTCTGCTCGATCTATTTGTTTCGCGATCCCAAAACTCTGGAACTTTGTGCCACCGAAGGTTTGAATGCAGAAGCAGTGCACAAAACCCGAATGAACCTTGGTGAAGGCCTTGTCGGGCGTGTGGCAGAGCGCAATAGTATCATCAACACCGCGGTAGCACCGGAAGAAAAAGGGTTTCGGTATATGCCGGAAACCGGAGAAGAAATTTATTCATCTTTTCTTGGTGTGCCTGTCCAGCGGTTAGGTCAGCGGCTTGGCGTTTTGGTCGTTCAATCCAAGGACCCGCGCAAATACACGGACGATGAGGTCTATGGCCTTGAAGTGGTGGCAATGGTGCTTGCGGAAATGACCGAACTTGGCGTCTTTGTCGGCGAAGGTGCCGCCCTCAAAGCACGTCATAAAGAAGCCATCATGTTTGAAGGTTCCGTTGCGCAGGAAGGGGTATCATCGGGTCAGGTTTGGCTGCATGAACCCCGCGTGGTGGTGACAAATCTGGTTGGCGAGGATCCGGTTCACGAACGAAAAAGGCTTAATGATGCCTTGGACCAGTTGCGCGTTGGAATCGACAAAATGCTGCGAAGCGTATCCAAGGCAGCATCCGAACAAAGAGAGGTTTTGGAAGCCTATCGGATGTTTGCCCATTCGCGCGGGTGGCTGAGACGCATGGAAACCGACATCGATAAAGGACTGTCCGCTGAGGCCGCGGTGGAAAAGGAGCAATCCGAAGCGCGCGCGCGGATGGGTCTCGCCTCTGATGTTTATATCCGTGACAGGTTACATGATCTCGATGATCTCTCTAACAGGCTTTTGCGTTTGCTCACAGGTCAGGGGCATGATACCGGCGCCGAAATGCCCGAACGTCCCATTCTGGTTGCGCGCAATATTGGTCCCGCAGAGCTTCTGGATTATGGCCGTAAGCTCAAAGGCATTGTCTTAGAGGAAGGATCCGTAGGATCGCACGCAACCATTATCGCCCGTGCCTTGGCAATACCTCTCATTATTCATGTCGAAAACATCACGACTGAAGCACTAAATGGTGATCCTATTCTGGTCGACGGGGATCAAGGCATCGCGCATTTACGCCCCGACGAGAGCGTCCATGGCGCATTCATGGACAAAATGGCCATGGCCGCGCAAGCGCAGGAACGGTATTCAGCGATCCGGAACGAGGATGCGGTTTCACTTTGTAACCGCCATGTAAAACTGCTGATGAATGCCGGGTTGATGGCAGATTTACCCAGCCTTAAAAATTCAGGCGCCGAAGGCGTTGGTTTGTTTCGCACAGAGTTACAGTTCTTAGTGCGAAATCAAATTCCAAAGCGTGGCGAATTGAGCGATATTTACGGTCAGATCATGAATGCCGCGGGGAATTTGCCAGTGACCTTTCGCACGCTTGATATCGGCTCCGACAAAGTGCTCCCCTATATGAAAAATGTCACCGAACCGAACCCCGCACTTGGATGGCGGGCAATTCGCGTTGGGCTTGATAAACCGGGGGTGCTCCGGATGCAGCTTCAGGCGCTCTTGCGCGGGGCGAATGGACGAGATTTGTCGATTATGTTTCCGTTTGTATCCTTGCCGGACGAATTTTATGCTGCCAAAGAGGAACTATCAAAAGCCATCGCACGTGAAAAACGCCTCGGGCATCCCCTGCCTCAAAAATTAGAGGTCGGCGCGATGCTTGAAACCCCTGCTCTTGCCTATGCGCCAGACAGTTTTTTCCAGGAGGTTGATTTTATTTCAATCGGTGGAAATGACCTTAAGCAATTTTTCTTTGCAGCCGATCGTGAAAACGAACTTGTCCGCCGTCGATACGATGTTTTAAACAGCAGCTACATAATGTTTTTAAAACATATAAAATCCCGCTGCGATGCGTTCGGCACCAGACTTTCATACTGTGGAGAAGACGCTGGGCGCCCTCTTGAGGCGCTCTGTCTGACCGCGATTGGCATTACAACGCTGTCGATGCGGGCGGCTTCAATCGGGCCAGTGAAACATCTCATCCGGAGAACCGATCTCGGCGCACTGGAACGGCAATTAGAACAGGCATGCAGCATCGGACAAACAGATTTACGTCAAGTGGTAAAAGACTATGTCGCCAGTCTAGACATTTCCGAGACAGCTGTTTCGTGAATAGCCGGTCATTGAATGCTGGAATAAAAATAATCAAAAACGGGATGAAAGTACTCAAAAGTCGTCACCATTGAGCGAAATCATCCTTTTAAATTTAGGCTATCTTGCGACTGGACCAATTGAAATGAGGCGACTATAAGCGGGATCAAATGAGAATGATAACGTGGCATATACATCGAATTATCTGCCCGGCGCTCTGATAAGAAGAGCCGCCGGGATAAAGCGCCTGATGCATCGCGCTGCCCTTTCCCAACGAAAATTTATGACCCAAGGATGACACAGATGTGCGCCCAGACACCTGATTATAAAGAAACTTTGAACCTTCCAAAAACCAATTTTCCGATGCGTGCCGGATTGCCTCAGCGCGAACCGGAATGGCTTGCCCGCTGGGAACGGATCGGGATCTATCAAAAACTGCGCGAAAAGAAGGGTAGAAAACCCTTCACACTTCATGACGGCCCCCCCTATGCCAACGGTCACCTTCACATTGGGCATGCATTGAACAAAGTGCTCAAAGATATGGTGGTGCGCAGCCAGCAGATGATGGGCAAGGACGCGCGCTATATTCCGGGGTGGGATTGCCATGGGCTTCCTATCGAATGGAAGATCGAAGAAAGCTACCGTCAGAAAGGTAAAAACAAAGACGAAGTGCCCGTGGTGGATTTCCGTCAGGAATGTCGTAAATTCGCAGAAGGCTGGATTGATGTACAGCGCGAGGAATTCAAACGTCTTGGCATTACAGGCACTTGGGAAAAACCTTATCTCACCATGGATTTTCATGCAGAGCGCGTGATCGCAGAAGAATTCATGAAATTCCTTATGACGGGCACCCTTTATCAAGGATCAAAGCCCGTGATGTGGTCGCCCGTAGAACAGACAGCATTGGCTGAAGCTGAGGTTGAATATAAAGACAAGGAAAGCTTCACGATCTGGGTGAAGTTCAAGGTCGCACAAACCGACGATGATGCATTGAAAAATGCAAATGTTGTGATCTGGACCACCACCCCTTGGACGATCCCGTCAAACAAAGCTGTCGTTTATGGGTCCGATATTGCCTATGGCCTTTACGAGGTCACCGATCGGCCAGACGAATGTTGGGCCGATATCGGAGAGCGCTTTATTCTCGCTGACAAACTTGCCGCAGAGGTCATGGGCAAAGCGCGTCTGGAGAACACGATGTATCGCCGCCTTGGTGACGTTACGCAGGATACGCTCTCAGCAATCACACTCACCCACCCGCTTCATGGCACTGAGGGATCAAACGGCGAATGGGATGACATCCGCGATTTTCGGGCAGCGGATTTTGTAACCGATACCGAAGGCACCGGCTTTGTACATTGCGCCCCCTCCCACGGCATGGAAGAGTTTGAACTTTATCGTGATCTTGGGATGCTTGAACAAGTCATCACATATAACGTGATGGAAGACGGCACGATGCGCCCGGACCTGCCATTTTTTGGTAGTAGCGCGATTTTGAACGCTAAGGGCAAAGAAGGAAACGCCAATTCCACAATCATAAACAAACTTGTGGAAACGGGCGGTTTGCTGGCACGTGGCAAGATCAAACACAGCTATCCCCATTCATGGCGGTCCAAAGCGCCAGTGATTTATCGCAATACACCGCAATGGTTTGCCGCCATTGACCGCCCAGTTGGGGATGGCCAAGATGAATATGGCACAACAATCCGTGAGCGCGCCTTGGCCTCTATTGACCAACTGGTGACATGGACACCGCGCACGGGGCGCAACCGGCTTTATTCAATGATCGAAGCCCGCCCTGATTGGGTGCTCTCCCGTCAGCGTGCTTGGGGAGTGCCGCTCACCTGTTTTACCAAAAAAGGGGCTCTTCCCACAGAGAGCGATTTCCTCTTGCGCAATAAAGAGGTGAACGCGCGAATTCTTGAGGCTTTCGAAGCCGAAGGTGCTGATGCATGGTACAAAGAGGGATCAAAGGAACGTTTTCTTAATGGGATAGTTGATCCAGAAGCTTATGATCAGGTGTTTGATATCCTTGACGTGTGGTTTGATTCAGGCTCAACCCACGCCTTTGTCCTGCGTGATAGAGAAGACGGATCAGAAGACGGGATGGCCGATCTTTATCTTGAGGGTACAGACCAACACCGCGGATGGTTCCATTCCTCCATGCTACAATCCTGTGGAACCCAAGGACGTGCCCCCTATCGGGGCGTTTTGACCCATGGTTTTACGCTGGATGAAAAGGGCATGAAAATGTCCAAATCGCTTGGCAATACGGTCGCACCTGAAGAGGTGATCAAACAATATGGCGCTGATATCCTGCGCCTTTGGGTGGCTCAGTCTGATTATACGGCCGATCTTAGGATTGGACCCGAGATTTTGAAAAATACCGCTGATGCCTATCGCCGGCTGCGTAATACCATGCGGTTCATGCTTGGATCACTGGCCGACTTCAGCGAAGCTGATCGTATCAGCCCCTCTGACATGCCAGAACTGGAACGCTGGGTGCTTCACTGTCTTTCAGAATTGGATCAAGTGGTGCGCAAAGGCTATGCGGCTTATGATTTCCAAGGGGTATTTCAGGCGGTCTTTACTTTTGCCACGGTCGACCTGTCAGCCTTTTACTTCGATATTCGAAAAGATGTTCTCTATTGTGATGGGGATACAGATGAACGCAAAGCGGCGCGCACTGTGCTGAATCTTCTGTTTCATCGATTGACCACATGGCTTGCGCCTGTGTTGGTTTTTACCATGGAAGAAGTCTGGCTAGAACGCTTTGGAGGAGAGGACAGTTCCGTTCATCTCGGAGATTTTCCACCCACTCCGGGCATGTGGCAGGACGCAGCGCTGGCTGAAAAATGGTCAACCATCCGTGCCGCACGTCGTGTTGTGACAGCGGCGCTTGAAATCCAGCGCTCCGAAAAAGTGATCGGAGCCAGCCTTGAGGCTGCGCCCAAAGTCTTTGTTAAAGACCAAAAAATGAAGGATATCCTCACGTCTGTGCCGTTCGAAGATATCTGCATCACCTCTTCTATCTCTGTTGAGGTTGCACAGGCGCCTTCAGACGCCTTTACGCTTGAGGGTACAGATCAATCGATTGCTGTGGTCTTTGCGAAGGCAGATGGGGACAAATGCCAACGCTGCTGGAAAATCCTTCCAGATGTCGGAGCACACACTCATGCCCAAACCTGCGCAAGGTGCAATGACGCCTTAAGCTAGGCTAAAAATCCCAGCCTTATTTATAGATACGAGACGAGACTGAAACAGGCCGAACAGAATGTTCGGCCTGATTTTTATGCCCAATTTGCGCAAGGTAAAGCTGGACTGACAGGAAATCATCGGCAATTTTTGATATCTGACACCTAATCTAAAATCGCTGACTATTTTACATTTAGGATCATCAAACTAGGGATTGCATAAATGATTTTCAGAGAAAACTTGAAAAGGGCGGCACTCGTTTGGACCGTTGTGATCGGGCATTCAACAACATTGATGGCGGAGGTTTTTGAAATCTTTCCCGGTGAAGACGCCGAAGAGGCACTACAAGAGACTATGATCCTTGCATCGCCGGGCGATGAGATCGTCATTGCCGAAGGAATTTATTCAATCAAAAATCAATTGTCCCTTGCCGTGGATGATCTCACCATCACAGGCGCTGGGATGGATAAAACCATCCTTAATTTTGCCTCACAAATCGGCGGCTCAGAAGGGTTTCTTGTCACAGGAAACGGCGCCATTCTGCGTGACTTTGCCATTGAGGACACCAAAGGTGACGCGATCAAATCCAAAGGTGTGGATGGGATCGCTTTTGTGAGGATGCGCGTAGAGTGGACCGGCGGGCCGGATGTCAACAACGGAGCCTACGGGTTTTATCCTGTGTCTTCGCGCAATGTGTTGCTCGATGGTGTTGTGGCCATCGGGGCGAGTGATGCGGGGATCTATGTGGGCCAATCCACGAATATCATTGCACGCAATAGCCAAGCGGCCTTTAACGTAGCGGGGCTTGAGATTGAAAACTGCCATTTCGCGGATGTCTACAACAATGTGTTGACTGATAATACGGGGGGTATTTTGGTCTTTGATCTGCCCGATATTCCTCAACAAGGAGGCCATCACGTGCGGGTCTTCAACAATCGCAGTTTCGCCAATAACACAACAAACTTTGCTCCCGAAGGTAATATTGTCGGCCTAGTGCCGTCTGGAACAGGAGTATTGATCATGGCAAACAGCGATGTCGAAGTGTTTGATAATGTGATTGAAAACAACCAGACCGTCGGGATTTTGTTTGGTTCTTATATCAAAGAGACGGAAGACGAAAATTACCACAAACATCCCCGCCGCGTTCACATCCACCACAATACATTTAAACAAAATGGTCAACATCCAGATACCGGAGAATATGGAAGTATCCTGAATGCCGCGCTTGGCAGGCCAATTGCTGACATCGTCTGGGACGGGGTGCTGCCCCTATCAGATTACATCCTGTGGGGTCAGACCAAGGAAGATGCCCATTCGATCCACGATAACGCACATGAAGACGACAATCGCGCCTATGCAAACGCCGATTTTATTGGGTGGTTTGGATGGCCCTTCCCCCATCGGGTCAGTCGGGGGCTAAACGAACACAGCGCGTTCATTAGTCCGCTCCCCCCCGTCACAGTTACAATACGTGGGATCAATGTCGATGATCCAAAGGCATGGACCCCATGACACGATGGATTTTGGCCTTTTTCCTCCTAACAGGAATGGCTCGCGCAGAGGTCAATACAGAAATATTGCTGGCATCAAAACCACCCCGCACATTAGCGGCATTTGGTTTTTTTGAAGATCCCAGTGCGCTGCGACCGTCAAAGGGCGTTGTGGGCTATGACATCACAGCACCTCTGTTTTCTGATTTTGCTGAGAAAGACCGTTTCATTTATACCCCAGAAGTTCTCGATCCGGGCACGGATGGGATCCTTCCTTTCCCAGTAGGATCAGCACTTGTCAAAACTTTTCGTTATGGAACACGAAAAGTGGAAACTCGGGTCCTGATACATAAAGACACAGGATGGGTGGGTTACCCTTATCTTTGGAACGAAGACGGCACAGAGGCCAAGTTAAAATTGGCGGGGGCCAATCTGAGGCTGGACACCTCCTTTGGGATGATTGAGTATCGCGTGCCAAATTTTAATCAATGCGGTGGATGTCACACGAATGCGCATGGCAAAATAACCCCGATAGGCCCGCGCCCCCGCCATTTGGCCAAAAAGGGTCAGCTTGAACATTTGGTTCAGGCAGGTGTGATAACCCATGTACCCGATGTCATTCCCACCCCTGATTATAGAGACAATAACCTTCCCCTTGAGAGGCGCGCGCGCAGTTACCTCGAAGCTAATTGTGCGCCCTGCCACGCCCAAGGCCTTCCCGCGGATACGTCCGGACTTTACCTCAACCTAGAGGAAGACCGCCCTCTTCACCTTGGCATCCACAAAAAAACCCGTGGCAGCAGGTCGTGGATCAGGTGGGTTATTGGTGGATATCGATCCGGGCAGACCTGAAAAATCCATTCTTTATTTTCGGATGAATTCGCTTGATCCGGGAGTGATGATGCCAGAACTTGGACGCAGCACGTTGGACCAAGAAGGTCTTGACCTTATCGCAGCTTATATCCGATCACTTGACCCAAAAAAGTGACCCGACAAAAGTAGAACTTACATCAAACGACTGATCGTCACACTGACCTCGGGCCGTTTACCGGTTTCGGACAGACAACTTTGGCGCGCAATCTTCACCAACCCCGCCTCTAGAGCATCATCATCCTTAAGCGTCTTGCGCCCCGCACGACCAAGATACTGGCTCAGGTCCTCTTCTAGAATGTCTTCCAAGGGTGCGTTTGAACTTCCTTGTGGCGGCAGGCCGCGTATTTCAACCCATGGTTCGCCCAGAAGATCATCTTCATCATCCATCACGACATTAATGATCACCAACCCATTCAATGCCATTCGGATGCGATCACGTACAATCCCATCCAGCGCTCCATATTGGACTTTGCCATCAAGATAGACCCGACCGGTGTCGATATATTCAACCACCTTGGGGGCGTTTCCAGAGAGATCAAGCATCATGCCATTCACACAGACAAGCGACAGTTTCCCGTTGTCTTGGGCCAATTTACTGTGGGCGCGCAAATGGCGGTGTTCACCATGCATCGGAATGACCATTTGAGGATCCACCAACTGATGCATAAAGCTCAGATCGGGTTGGTTGGCATGGCCTGACACATGATAAAACCCAGAGCTGTCATCAACCACATCCACCCCTTTTTCCGAAAGCTGATTGATAATCCGGATCACACCCTTTTCATTTCCGGGAATGGTTTTGGAAGAAAATAGGAAAAGATCACCTTCCTTCAGCTCCATCCCTTGAAATTTTCCTGCTGCAAGCTGCGCACTGGCGGCGCGCCGTTCACCCTGACTGCCGGTGACGAGCAACATAAGGTTTTCTCTTGGAATTGCATCTGCGTCTTCTGGACTGACCGTTTTTGGAAAATCGCTCAGCACTCCGGTTTCCAGCGCGGCTTCGATCATGCGGCGCATCGCGCGCCCCATAAGACAGATAGACCGTCCTGCCCGTTTACCGGCATCTGCAAGAGTTTTAACCCGCGCCACATTGCTCGCAAACGTCGTGGCCACAACCATGTGAGGCGCGTCAGCAACCAGTTTTTCGATATGATGTCCGAGGCTTGACTCAGAGCGTCCTTCATGCGTGGAAAAGACGTTTGTGCTATCGCAGATCAGTGCTTTGACCCCATCTTTTGCCACTTCTTTCCAAAGCGTTTCGTCAAAGGGTTCACCTACGATGGGGGACCTGTCCAATTTGAAATCACCGGTATGGATCAATCGACCCGAAGGCGTAACGATCGCCAAGGCGCTGCTTTCGGGTATGGAGTGCGAGACGGGAACAAAAGAGACATCAAAGGGCCCAGCGGTGACCTGGTTAGGCCAGCAAGACGCTGTACGCACCACCGTTTCCGGCAAGCCATATTCGGCCAGTTTGCCCCGCGCAATATGGGCGGTAAAGGCGCGGGCATAGATGGGCGCACCAAGCTTTTCCCAAAGATGGCCAACAGCCCCCACATGGTCTTCATGTGCATGGGTGATAAAGATCGCCTCGATTTGATTGCGCCGCTCTTCCAGCCATGAAATATCCGGAAAAATCAGATCCACGCCCGGCGTGCCGTCCATATCTGGGAAAGTCACACCCAGATCCACCACAATCAGCCGTTCTTTGTCCTTGGGGCCATAGCCGTAGACATAGGCGTTCATACCGATCTCACCCGCCCCACCAAGCGGCAGGTAAATTAATCGATCAGTACTCATTGCTGCTCCAATGTCTTGTTATAGGCATAAATGACCGTCAAACCGAAAATGGTCAGATCGTCCTCTATGACGTCAAATAGCCCTGGAACCTGATCAAACAATGGCGCAAGTCCACCGGTACCGATAACTTTCAACGGTTTTCCCACTTCCTGACGCATCCGCACAACCAGCCCTTCAATCATAGAGACACAGCCCCAGAATATTCCGGACTGAATGCAGGCAACCGTATTGGTTCCAATGACCTTCTCGGGCTGGGTGATGTCCACATGGGGCAGCGCAGCGGTGCGGGTATGGAGCGCCTCAAGGTTCAGGTTCACTCCGGGCGCGATAATGCCCCCCACATAGGCCCCATCCTGCGCGACGACGTCAAAATTGGTTGCTGTACCAAAATCAACAACGACGCAATCTCCGCCATGGCGCGCATAGGCACCTGCCACATTGGCAAGCCGATCCCCGCCAGCGCGTGCGCCTGGATCAATCCTTGGCTCTATTGGCAGCTGACAATCCGGTTTTCCAACAACCAAGGGACGGCAGCCAAAATAACGATCACACAGCACCCGCAGATTAAACACCACCCGAGGCACAGAAGTCGCAACAACGACATCTGTGATATTGGCGGAAATTTTCTGCGCCTCCATCAAGGTCGACAGCCAGACAAAATATTGATCTGCCGTACGCTGGTGTTCGGTTGCCGTACGCCAAGTGGCAATGAATTTGGCTCCATCCCAGATGGCAAAGACCGTATTCGTGTTCCCGCAATCAATTGTAAGCAGCATGTTCACACCCCCCCGAAATATACCTCAGCCGCAGCAATGCTTTGAATGCCTGTGGCAGTTTGTATGACCAGATGACCTTTTTCATCGATCCTGTCAAATAGGCCTGTGATGTCTCTGTCAGGAAGCCTTGCCTTGATCTGCTCCCCAATATGGCTTGCCCGCTCTGTCCAGCTTTGCCGGATAGGTAAAAAACCATCTTGCTGAAACAGCGCCTCAAGGCGTGCATAACAGGACATAAGCGTATCAAGAAAACGTTCCGGTGTGACCTTTATTCCTGTTTCAGGAAACAGTGCCGTAGGCGGCGTTGCGCGGCCCTCCAGATCCCCACTATCCGGTGCAGTGAGAAGATTGACGCCAACACCAATCAACAAGGCATCTTGCCCAGATTTTCTCTTTTCTGTTTCCAGCAAAATGCCTGCAACTTTACGACCTTTGAGCAAAACATCATTGGGCCATTTCAGCGAAAATACCGTTTCCTGTCCCGTGAGCATCACAAATGTCTCATAAAGCGCAAGTGAGGCCACAAAGGAGCGCAAAGCCTGCTCTGCAGGTTTCTCTTTTGGAAAGAGAACCAAGGTCGCTGCAAAATTACCACTCTGGTCCATCCAAGCCCGGCCCCGCCGACCCCGACCTGCAGTCTGTTTTTCTGCCATAATCCATGTGGGGCGGGAAATATCATTCAAAAGCCGCAAAGCAAGGGAATTGGTGCTGTCCACCTCTTTATAGATCTGTTTCTCGTAATCGCCCAAAGCTTCAGCGCAGCAATGTATTTGCGGCGGCCTCGGCGGCACCTTCGATGCCAAACAGGCTGACCACGCCCACCACCATGACCAGGGCACTCACGCTCATTACAGTTCCCAAAATGGGCGCCCGCCGACGATCCAACGCATCTTGGGGTTCTTGACCAAAATACATCAGATATACGATGCGCAAATAATAATAAGCACCAATCCCACTCGCCACAGCACTCGCCACGACGAGCCAGATCAACCCCGCATCAAGGGCGGCATTCCAGACACCCCATTTGGCAAAAAATCCAAGCGATGGCGGCACGCCAGCAAGGCTGAACAGAAGAACCAACATCGCCAAAGCTTTGCCCGGTGCAGCGCGCGAGAGCATGGAAAGGGATGCAATATCTGTCACCGGCTGTCCGTCACGCTCCATCATCAGGATAAACGCAAATGTCCCGATGTTCATGGTCACATAGATGGTCATGTAAGTCAGCATCGCCTCAACCCCATAAGCGGTTCCAGAGGCAAGCCCCATGAGCGCATAGCCCATATGCGCAATAGACGAATAAGCCATGAGGCGTTTGATATTGCTCTGCCCGATCGCCGCAATGGCGCCCAGATACATGGACAAAACAGAAATAAGCGCAACCACCTGCTGCCAATCTCCGACGATACCCCCAAAAGCATCATGCATCACACGCGCGAAAAGTGCCATCGCTGCGACCTTGGGCGCGGTGGCAAAAAAGGCCGTCACTGGAGTAGGAGCACCTTCGTAGACATCTGGCGTCCACATGTGAAACGGAACAGCTGAAACCTTAAAGGCCAGTCCCGAGAGGATCATCACCAAGCCGATCAAAAGACCCACATCTGCATGATCATCGCCAGCAGCGGCGATGATGCCCTCAAAGCTTGTTGTTCCGGCATAGCCATAACAGAGCGAAGCACCGTACAACAACAAACCTGAAGCCAATGCACCTAGCACGAAATATTTCAATCCCGCTTCTGTCGATTTCAAACTATCCCGACGCATGGATGCAACGACATAAAGGCAAAGAGACTGGAGCTCCAGTCCCATGTAAAGCGACATCAAATCACCCGAGGACACCATCATCATCATGCCGACAACCGACAGGGCAATCAGAATAGGATATTCGAAATGCAGTAATTTTCGGCTCCGCAGATAATCCGGACTGATAATCAAGACCACAGCTGCCGAGACCAGTATCAAAACTTTGGAAAACCGTGCAAAGCCATCGTTTATAAACATGCCGCCAAAAGCGGTTTGCGTTCCATTTGAAGACCCAGACACTATAAATGCCAGGATCACAAAGACGCCCGCGGTTGCAAAAATAAGTGGTACGCTCAAGCGGTCCTTGCCGCCATAGACCCCGCCCAAGAGCGCAAACATGGCATAGAGAGACAGCAAAATTTCAGGGAGGATGACATTCAGGTCTGCTTGGATCATCTCTCGTTCTCCTTATTGCGATGCCGCAAGTTTGTTGCTTAATCCGGCCTCAGCGGTTGCCGCGTGAAAGTTTTCAACAAGGGCTTGGACGGATGGGCCGGTCATATCCAGCACCAACGCCGGATAGATACCGAGTAAAATTGTCATGATAATCAGCGGAGCAAAGATCAGTTTTTCCTGACGGGTCAGATCGGTAATCGCTCTGAGACTTTCCTTGATTAAATCCCCCATCATAACACGGCGATACAACCAAAATGCGTAGGCGGCCGACAGAATGACACCAGATGTGGCCACCACAGCAACCCAGGTGTTGACTTGAAAAATACCAACAAGGGTCAAAAACTCGCCAATAAAACCCGATGTTCCAGGAAGCCCCACGTTAGCCATTGTAAATAGCATAAAGATAAGCGCGTAAGCCGGCATATTGTTCACGAGACCGCCGTAGGCATCAATCTGGCGCGTGTGCATTCTATCATAGACGACCCCGACACAAAGGAAGAGTGCGCCAGAGATAAATCCGTGGCTCAACATCTGGAAAATTGCACCATCCACCCCCTGCTGGTTGGCGGCAAAAATCCCCATCGTCACATATCCCATATGGGCCACCGAAGAATAGGCAATGAGCTTTTTCATATCCTCTTGCACGAGCGCAACCAGTGAGGTGTAGACGATTGCAATCGCAGACAGCCAGAAAACAAAGCCCGTCATCACTTCTGAACCAACAGGGAACATTGGCAAGCTGAAGCGCAAGAACCCATAGCCCCCCATTTTCAACAGAATCGCGGCAAGAACGACCGATCCCGCAGTTGGGGCCTGAACATGGGCATCAGGCAACCAAGTATGCACGGGCCACATGGGCATCTTAACTGCAAAGCTTGCAAAAAAGGCGAGAAACAACAGCGTCTGCATTCCGCCCACAATTTGGATACCTAAAATGCTGAAGCTGTCGAAATCAAACTGGTGGATCATCAGGCTCGGGATGTCGGTGGTTCCCGCCTCTGCAAACATCGCCACCATGGCAACCAGCATCAAAACTGATCCAAGGAACGTATACAGGAAGAATTTAAAGGACGCATAAATCCGCTCTGCCCCGCCCCAAATGCCAATAATCAGAAACATCGGGATAAGACCAGCCTCGAAAAAGAGGTAAAAGAGCACCAGATCAAGCGCCATAAACACGCCCAACATCAGCGTTTCAAGAAATAGAAACGCAATCATGTATTCCTTTACCCGGGTCTTAACCCCCCAAGACGCCGCAATCACGAGGGGCATCATGAAGGTTGTGAGCATCACGAATAAAACGCTGATCCCATCAACGCCCATCTTGTATTTAAGCCCCATGATCCATTCGGCTTCTTCAACCATCTGGAATCCCGTATTTTCCGGATCAAATTGTGCCAAGATGAATAGCGATATCAAAAAGGTGAACCCCGTCGCCGCCAGTGCAAAACGCTTGGCGACCAAATCAGCGGCAGCGTCCTCGCCGCGCGCGACAACCAAAAGAATTAGCGCAGCGACGGCCGGAGCGAAGGTTACAAATGAAAGCAAGAGCGTATCCATTTATTTTGCCCCTCCTGTAAAGCTCATCCAACTGACTAAGACCACAATCCCGATCACCATCGCTAAGGCATATGTAAAGATATATCCTGACTGCGCACGCCCAGCGAGGCGGGTAAAGAAGGGAATGATCCCCATTGCAATCCCGTTGATCGAACCATCAATGGTTGCCCCGTCACCGCGTTTCCAGAGAAACCGCCCCAAAGCTTTCGCAGGCCGTACGAAAATGGCATTATAAATTTCATCAAAATACCATTTGTTGAGCAGGAACAAATAAAGTGGACGATTTAATTCAGCAATGCGCGCGGGTGCCGCTTTATCCCAGACATACATCCATACTGCAGTGATAAATCCGATCAGCATTGCAACGAAGGGGCTGACTTTGACCCAGGTAGGGGCATGATGCGCTTCATCCATGACGTGGTTTTCAGGATGATGGAAAATCGCCCCCTGTGGCGCCTGACCAGAGTGGGCCAGCTCATGACTTTCGTCTTTATGTGCAACACTTTCCTTATGCGCACCCTTTTCTTCGCCGTGATCACTTGTTTCAGTTGCTTCGCTATGGTGATTGGGGATCCCAAAGAAGTCATTTACAGATTTGTGATCTCCAAAAAAACTGCCGTACCAGATCATGCCCGAGAATACGGCCCCAAGGGCCAGTACTGCGAGCGGTGCCAACATGACCATTGGGCTTTCATGGGCGTGATCATGGGTATGTTGATCGCCACGAGGCGTGCCATAGAACGTCATGAACATCAAACGCCAGCTGTAAAAGGACGTAAACAGCGCAGCAACAACCAGAAGCCAGAACGCTCCCCCGCCGTTCGTTCCCGCCCAAGCGCTTTCAATCACAGCATCTTTGGACAAGAACCCTGCGAATCCAACATGGGTCAGTGGAATACCGACACCGGTGATCGCAAGCGTACCGATCATCATTGCCCAGAATGTATATGGGATTTTCTTGCGTAAAGCGCCGTAGTTTCGCATGTCCTGCTCATGATGCATCGCATGAATGACGGAACCCGCGCCAAGAAACAGCATCGCTTTGAAGAAAGCATGCGTAAAGAGATGGAACATCGCCACTGAGTAAACCCCTACTCCGGCGGCAACAAACATATAGCCAAGTTGCGAACAGGTCGAATAGGCAATCACACGTTTGATATCGTTTTGCACCAAGCCAACAGTCGCGGCAAAGAAGGCTGTAAAAGCACCTATGATGGTAACAAACGCCATTGCTTGTGGCGCGTATTCCATAAGCGGGGACATGCGACACACTAGGAATACGCCCGCCGTGACCATAGTTGCCGCATGGATCAACGCAGAAACGGGTGTCGGGCCCTCCATCGCATCCGGTAACCATGTGTGCAGAAAGAGCTGCGCAGATTTTCCCATAGCGCCAATGAACAACAGAAAGGCCAAAAGGTTGGCGGCATTCCAGTCACTCCACAGGAAATGGATCTCCATCTGCGAAAGCTCTGGCGCCATGGCAAAGATATCATCAAAGCGGATGCTGTCGGTGAGGTAATAAAGCCCAAAGATCCCCAAGGCAAAACCGAAGTCTCCAACGCGGTTGACGACAAAGGCTTTGATCGCCGCCGCGTTTGCGCTTGGCTTTCGGTAATAAAAACCGATCAGCAGATATGACGCAACGCCCACGCCTTCCCAGCCAAAGAACATTTGCAGCAAATTGTCTGATGTGACCAGCATCAACATGGCAAATGTAAAAAAGGACAGATATGCAAAGAACCGCGGCTTATAGCTTTCGCCGTCTTTCCACTGCGGATCGTGATCCATGTAGCCAAAGCTATAAAGATGCACGAGCGCAGAAACTGTCGTCACAACAATAAGCATTATAGCGGTCAGCCTGTCCAGACGAATAGACCAGTCTGTGCTCAGCGTTCCACTTTCCACCCAACGGAGAATGGAAATATGTTGGGTGTCACTTGCATCCAGTCCCAGGAAAACAATCCAGCTTAAAACTGCCGCAAGAAACAACAAACCGGTCGTTACCCATTGAGCGCCTTTTTCACCGATGATGCGCCAGCCAAAACCGCCAATCAGAGCCCCAAGAAGCGGGGCAAAAAGGATAATCTTTGCCAACATATCGCTTATCCTTTCATCACATTAACATCTTCAACCGCGATAGTGCCGCGATTTCGGAAGAAACTGACAAGGATTGCAAGACCAATCGCGGCCTCAGCCGCGGCCACCGTGAGAACCAAGAGCGTAAATACTTGGCCCACAAGGTCCTGTGCAAAGCTTGAAAACGCCACAAGGTTAATGTTGACCGAGAGCAAGATAAGCTCAACCGACATCAACAGGATGATGATATTCTTCCGATTAAGAAAGAGCCCAAAAATACCAATGACAAAGAGCGTTGCCGCCACCGTCAGGTAATGTTCCAAACCAATCATAGTTTCCTCAGTTCTCTTGTCCGAACCCGTCAGCCAGCTACAGGCCCTGCCCCGGTTTTACGTTTCTCAGTTCCAGTGTTTTCGCCGGATCGCGATACATCTGCTCCAGCACGTTTTGTCGTTTCACGTCTTTGCGATGGCGAAGGGTCAATACGATCGCCCCGATCATGGCCACCAACAAAATAAGCCCAGCCAGTTGGAAGAGCAGAAAATACTCATCATAAAGCAGCAGGCCCAAAGCCGCGGTATTGCTTACATCATCCGGCGTGATTGAGCGGCGCGCGGCTTGCGCACCCTCTGAAGCGCTCCAGACACCAAATGCCATTCCAAGCTGCATCAGAAGCACCACTCCGATAAAAAGTGCAAGCGGCAGATATTGGGCCATTTCGGCCTTAAGCTCCGCAAAATCCACGTCCAACATCATCACGACAAATAAGAACAGAACCGCGACTGCACCGACGTAAACAATGACCAACAACATTGCGACAAATTCCGCTCCGAGCAAAACGAACAGACCGGCTGCAGATAAGAAAGACAGGATCAACCACAAGACAGAATGGACTGGATTGCGCCCCACGACCGTGAAAAAACCGCCAATGATCGTTGAGAGCGCAAAGAGATAAAAGGCAAAACTGGCAAAGCTCATTGATCTTCTTCCTTTTTCGGGGTCAAAACCGCACCCGCAAGTGTCATTGCCCGAGACATCGCAGGCATCCCTGCAAAGACGGACATGAAGGCGATGGTTTCCGTAATTTCTTGATCGCTCACCTCTGCTTCTTTGAGGTGACGGATGGTTTGGCGAAACGCCATGTCATTGCTCACGCCCTGCATCATTAGCCCCGCCAGTGTCAGCAAAAGTTTTGTTTTCGCGTCCAACCCGCCTGTATTGATTGCATTGCCAAACAGAAATTCCATCCAGTCTTTCGACATGGTCGGCCAAGCGGCATCCCCCTGAGGCGCGCCAAACGCACCAAAGGACTGTTGCATGGCCTTGGCCATATCCTCTGACGCGCGCATCATATCTTCAAATGGGGAGGCAGGTGTGCTCATCGGTAGGGTGCGTCCATTTCTAGGTTGCGTGCGATTTCCGCTTCCCAACGATCACCATTCGCCAGTAGTTTTTCTTTATCATAGAAAAGCTCTTCGCGGGTTTCTGCGGAAAATTCAAAATTTGGCCCCTCAACGATGGCATCCACAGGACAGGCCTCCTGACAGAATCCACAATAGATGCATTTCGTCATGTCGATGTCGTAGCGCGTCGTCCGCCGGCTGCCATCATCTCGCGGTTCTGCGTCAATGGTAATGGCCTGCGCGGGACAGACAGCCTCGCATAATTTGCAGGCAATGCAGCGCTCTTCGCCATTCGGATAGCGGCGCAGCGCATGTTCGCCGCGAAACCGCGGGCTGAGTGGCCCTTTTTCATGGGGGTAATTCAACGTTGCCTTGGGGGCAAAGAAATACTTAAGCCCCAATTTCATGCCCTTGAAAAAATCCGCCAGCAGAAAATATTTGGCAGCGCGCGTATAATCGATCTGAGTCATGTTACCCTCCTATCGTCCAGCGGGCATATGCACCACCGAAGGCTTCGAATTTTGCAAGGAACGCCACGATCACGACCCAAGCCAAAGATAGCGGCAGGAACACTTTCCAGCCCAGTCGCATCAGTTGGTCATAGCGGTAACGCGGCACAATCGCCTTAACCATTGCAAAGAGGAAAAAGAAAAACGCCATCTTTGCAACCATCCAAACCGGTCCATCCGGAAGTCCTGGAATGGGCGATAACCAGCCACCAAAGAACAGAAGCGTTGTCAAAGCACACATGAGGAATATCGCGATATATTCACCCGCCATGAACAACAAAAACGGTGTTGAGCTGTATTCCACCTGATATCCGGCAACCAATTCCGATTCTGCCTCTGGCAAATCAAATGGCGGTCTGTTGGTTTCTGCCAAGGCAGAGATAAAGAACAAAAACACCATGGGCAAATGGGGCAGCCAGTACCAGTTGAAAAAGCCTAGATTTCCATCCTGCGCACGCACAATATCACTGAAATTCAGAGATCCTGTAGAGATAATCACCCCGATGATGATCAATCCAATCGAGACTTCATAAGAAATCATCTGCGCCGCAGACCGCAAAGATCCCAGAAAAGGATATTTCGAATTGGACGCCCAACCGCCCATAATCACGCCGTAAACCTCGAGAGAAGAGACCGCAAAAACATAAAGGATCGCGACATTCATGTCAGAAACGACCCAGCCTTCGTTGAAAGGGATAACTGCCCAGGCGATGATGGCTAAGACAAAAGAAATAAGCGGGGCAAGCATGAATACGGTGCGGTCTGCGCCAGCCGGGATCACCACTTCCTTGACCACATATTTCAGCGCGTCTGCCACGGTTTGTAAAAGCCCAAAGGCCCCCACAACATTTGGTCCCCGACGCATTTGCACCGCTGCCCAGATTTTCCGGTCGCCATAGACAAGGAACAACAGGCTCACCATAACAAAGGCAATCACTGCAAGGCACTGAGAGGCCACAAGCACTGCAATTCCAGCCGGTGTATCAAAAAATTCGCTCATCAGTCCTCACACCATTGGTATTCCGTTTTCCGCACAATTTACGGCGACAACCTCTGCATCCAATTTTCGCACCCCTGCGGGCAGGCGGGCTGAAATGCTAAAGACGGAGGTTGCTGTTCTGATATCGTCACTCCGCGTGACCGTGTCCGTGACCAGCCGCGCAAAGCCAAATCCGCGCAATAGCGCATACCGCGCTGCAACACAGGCCGCAAAATCACTGGCAAATTTATCGCTTTGCGCGTTCTTGACAGAGGCAGAGACCTTGACCAATCCATCTCCGATCAATTCCGAATTTGCAGAGACATATTGCACAGCTTCATAAGACGCAGGCGTTGCAACACGGGTTTGATCGCAGGCCGACACAACACCCGCCATCGCCAAAATCAAAGCATATGACATCGCCAATTGCCGCATTATTCCGCTGCCACCTGTTCAGTGTTTTGTGCTTTTGCAAGTGATGACAGCTCCGCCATCAGGGATGATGCGCGTGCGATCGGATTGCTGAGATAGAAGTCGCGCAGGGCAGTGACAAAATCACCCTCTCCCATGTTTGACAGTGCCAGCGGCGTCCATTCGTTTTCTGCGACCTCATCAATCGCCGCCAAATGGGGATGGGCTTCGATCAAAGAACTGCGCAGCTGTGCGAGGCTGTCATAAGGCAAAACCCTGCCAACTTCACCGGAGAGCGCCCGCAAAACCGCCCAGTTTTCCTTGGCCTCCCCCGGGGCGAAACCAGCGCGCATTGCCAATTGCGGGCGCCCTTCCGTATTGACGAAGAGCGCGTTTTCCTCCGTATAGGCCGCCGCGGGTAGGATGACATCCGCGCGATGCGCGCCGCGATCCCCATGGCTTCCCTGATAAATAACGAATGCGCCTGCGGCGATATCGATTTCATCCGCGCCAAGGTTGAACACCACATCGGCTCCGTCCAGAGCCGCTTCAACGCCACCTTCCGCTGTCGCACCAATATCCAATGCGCCAACACGTCCCGCAGCAGTGTGCAGAACCATGAATTTGCTACCTGTCTCTTCGGCCAGCTTCATAGCTTGGGATAGAACCGCTGCCCCGTCCGCCCCGATCAATGCCCCCTGTCCGACGATTACAATGGACGGTGCCTCCAGAACGGCGCCGTAGTTTTTGCCGATCAATCCCGCCAGCGCCGCTCGATTTGTGCCCACATGCGCATATTCATATGTCAGATCGGCAGCCTCTCCGACCAGCCCGATCTGCGCCCCATTGAGCCACGCCTTGCGAATGCGGGCATTTAAAACGGGCGCTTCTTCTCTGGGATTCGTGCCGATGAGCTGAATGAATTTAGCTGTGTCTATGTCTTCGATCTGCGCCGTTCCCACATAGGCTGAGCGATTACCTGCGGGCAATTTCGTACCATCTGTGCGGCTTTCTACTTGGCCACCCTGTCCTTCTACCAAGGCTTTCAGCGCAAAAGCGGCTTCAACAGACACCAAGTCCCCGATCAGGCCCGTGAGCTTTGCAGCACCTTTGATTGCGCCCGCGGCTTTCCCTAGAGCTTCTTCCCAACTCGCAGGACGCAATTTCATGTTTTCGCGCACATAAGGTCGGTCCAACCGCTGACGCCGCAGACCATCCCACACAAACCGCGTTTTGTCCGAAATCCATTCTTCGTTCACGCCATCGTGGTTGCGGGGTAGGATCCGCATGACCTCGCGCCCTTTGGTGTCAACGCGAATATTGGATCCAAGCGCATCCATCACGTCGATGGTTTCCGTTTTGGTCAATTCCCAAGGTCGTGCCGTGAAAGCATAAGGTTTTGACGTCAGTGCTCCGACCGGACAGAGGTCAATGATATTACCTTGCATATTGCTAGAAAGCGTCTGTCCAAGGTAAGACGTGATTTCCGCATCTTCCCCGCGTCCGGTTTGCCCCATCTGCGTGATGCCGGCGACTTCGGTCGTGAATCGCACGCAGCGCGTGCAGGAAATGCAGCGCGTCATATGAGTCTCAACCAAGGGTCCAAGATCAAGATCGGTGCTTGCCCGTTTTGGTTCGCGGTAGCGCGAGAAATCAACGCCATAGGCCATGGCCTGATCCTGAAGATCACATTCACCGCCCTGATCGCAGATCGGACAATCCAAAGGATGGTTGATCAGCAAAAATTCCATGACGCCCTCGCGGGCCTTTTTTACCATCGGTGAATTCGTTTTTACTTCCGGAGGTTGCCCCTCTGGACCTGGGCGCAAATCCCGCACCTGCATCGCGCAGGAGGCTGCAGGTTTGGGCGGGCCGCCGACGACTTCGACCAGACACATCCGACAGTTGCCTGCAATCGATAAACGTTCGTGATAGCAAAAGCGTGGGATTTCAACGCCAGCCACTTCGCAGGCCTGAATGAGCGTCATTGCGCCATCGACCTCAATCACTTCGCCATTTATATTGATTTTTCTAAGGTCTGTCATGCCGCACACCTGCCCGAAAGTTCCAGATTTCCGTCCTTGATCATCAGCTGATCTGCATCCGGACCATTGGTCCATTCCACATCAGAGGTGCTGAGTTTTTCTATACAGAATTTTGTCGCCTCATAACGTCCCGCCTCGCGCGCGCCGTCGATGTTTTTTTCTGCCTTCTTGACGCTCACGCGAAAGGCGAAGACATCATTCTTGTCCGTGCTCAAGTCGGCATCGAATTTTATGCCCTCAAAGGCAACCTGATTG
Organism: Alphaproteobacteria bacterium casp-alpha6; assembly: GCA_001510135.1. Lineage (GTDB taxonomy): Bacteria > Pseudomonadota > Alphaproteobacteria > Rhodobacterales > Rhodobacteraceae > LFER01. The sequence continues at coordinate 20,637 of LFER01000065.1, read as the reverse complement.
TCGCGGTAGCGTTCCCCGCAAGAGACAAGGCTCAGCGTGAGCAGGATAGCCATCATTACCCGCATCATTTACTCCGCCGCCACAGCGCTTTTGCGCCCAGTTCTTTTATGGCGAATACGATCTTCGATCTCATCGCGGAAATTGCGTATCAAACCTTGGATCGGCCAAGCCGCCGCATCGCCCAATGCGCAAATTGTATGGCCTTCCACCTGTTTGGTTACATCAAAGAGCATGTCTATTTCTTCGACCTCGGCCTCACCGCTCACCAAACGATCCATCACGCGCATCATCCAACCTGTGCCTTCACGGCAGGGAGTGCACTGACCACAGCTTTCGTGTTTGTAGAATTTTGAAAGACGCCAAATCGCCTTAATAATATCGGTCGACTGATCCATTACGATGACCGCCGCCGTCCCTAGACCGGAACGCTGTTCGCGCAGGTAATCAAAATCCATAATCGCTTCGCGGCAATGTTCGCCGCGGATACAAGGCACAGAGGAGCCACCCGGGATAATGGCTTTAAGATTGTCCCAACCGCCGCGTATCCCGCCGCAATGACGTTCGATCAGTTCTTCAAAGGGGATCGACATCGCCTCTTCGACAACACACGGGTTGTTCACATGCCCTGAAATTGCAAAGACCTTTGTACCGGCGTTGTTTGGCCGACCAAAGCTTGCAAACCACTCTGGCCCACGTCTGAGGATCGTGGGCACGACGGCAATCGATTCCACATTGTTCACGGTTGTCGGGCAGCCATAAAGCCCCGCCCCTGCGGGAAACGGCGGTTTCATCCGCGGCATACCTTTGCGCCCCTCAAGGCTTTCCAGCAGGGCGGTTTCTTCGCCGCAGATATAAGCACCGGCACCATGGTGGAGATAAAGATCAAAATCCCAGCCAGATTTTGCGGCATTTTTACCCAAAAGTCTGGCATCATACGCTTCGTCAATTGCTGCCTGAAGCGCTTCTCGTTCGCGGATATATTCGCCGCGGATGTATATGTAGCAGGCATGCGCATTCATAGCAAAAGATGCAATGAGGCACCCTTCGATCAAAGTATGCGGATCGTGGCGCATAATTTCGCGGTCCTTACAGGTTCCGGGTTCGGATTCATCTGCATTCACAACGAGATATGCGGGCCGGCCATCACTTTCTTTTGGCATGAAGGACCACTTTAAACCCGTTGGAAACCCGGCACCGCCGCGACCGCGCAGACCCGAGGCTTTCATCTGATCGATAATCCAATCGCGGCCCTGCTTTATGATCTTTGCAGTCCCGTCCCAATGACCACGCGCCTTGGCGCCTTTCAGAGTGCGATCATGCATCCCGTAAAGATTGGTGAATATCCGATCTTCATCCTTCAGCATATTTCCCTCATCCTTCGTTGTTCTGGCGTTTTCGCCAGATAAAAAAACAATTTACCAAAGCCCAGAACAACGCCGCCAAAACGATCAAATCGGCAAGGATAGCATACCGCATTGTTAACCCCAACCGTGGCCCCAACGCATTTGCGATCAACCAGAAACATACAGATCCCGCTATCACAAGCGCGGTCAACCGCCCTTGTTTCATCAGGTTTTGATCTGTTTCTGGTCGCATCGTCCGAACCATCCTTACACGTTGTCCATTTAACCCTTGGCCAGTTCTTTTGCCTGAGCAACCCATTGATCGCGCGTCACACGACCTTTGAAACCCTCAAGATTCGCATCCACCCAAGCAACTTCTTCGTCTGTCCAATTCGCGACCTGATCAAAATGAAAAAACCCAAGTGAATGACAGAGCTGCTCTAGCTTTGGACCAATGCCTTTGATCCGCTTGAGATCATCTGCAACACCGCCACGTGGACCATCCAGTTTTTGTGGTGCGGTGCCAGTCACCTCATGCTGCTCTGCCTCTTTGGCAGGTTCGGCATGAGCAGTTTGGGCCGCGGCGTCGTTTGCCGCAGTTTGTGTTCCCTCATAGCGCCATGTTCCCTTACGAGACGCCAATTCAGCCTCTCCGGCAAGGGGTGTTGATGGCTTTAATCCAGATCCTGCCGGCGCTGGCTCAGAAGCCCGTTTTTCGGTATTAACCGGTGCGGCCTCTGTCGAAGCCTTCAGCTGATCGGTGGCTCCGCCCAGTGGAGGCAAAGGCCGGCAAAGCAACCAACCCAACATTGCCCCTGATACAAAAAAGGCAACAATTCCCAAAAAGATTGCACCTGTTTTTGTCATTTCTCCAAAAATCAGACACCCAACTGTGGTGACCAACGCAATCCCTAGAGCCAGTGCCCAGCATCCCATTTGACAGCTTATGTTCTTTTGAGGCGTCGTCATGTCGTTCTCCCTATTTTTTCAATAAACGCGGCGAATGTAACATGTTAGATTACATCCGTCTCTTGCGACGACATAAGTTCTTTGGCTTGAGCGACCCAATTGTCACGGGTTGCGCGTCCTTTAAAGCCTTCCAAGTTCTGATCCACCCAAGCCATTTCATTTTCGCTCCATGAAGCGACTTGATCAAAGTGGAAGAAGCCTAATGAATTCAAAAGCTTTTCAAGTTTCGGCCCAACACCCTTTATGCGTTTGAGGTCATCCGCGCCTGATTTTCTCGCCGCCTTCAAAGTTGCAGGTTTTTTACCTGCCGGCTGGACCTTTGGGGGTGTTGGGTCCGGATTTGGAATGGCAGTTGATGTTTTACCGCGAGATTTTGATGCTCTGGGTGATTCTGACTTGGCGCTTGAAAGCCAAGGGGTCAACAACGGGACTTCAGATCCATCAATGCGGCGCAAAGTATCATTTTGGGTTGATGCCAGCTGCACAGAGGCGTTTTCGCTGATGCGATTTTTCGCATATTCCTCAAGGCTTGTGACACCAGAAAGAGGCTCAGAGGCGAAACGACCGTTTTGTGGACCCGGCTTTGGGGCCTGACCCGCCTTCATCGCATCAATCATCTCACCAAAGCGTTCTGCGGTAAGGTCTTCGTAATAGTCTTTGCCGATCTGGGCCATCGGTGCATTGGCACAGGCACCAAGACATTCCACCTCTTCCCAGCTGAGTTTTCCATCTTCTGAAATTTGATGCGGATTTGGGGCAATCTTTTCGCGACAGACCGCGATCAAATCCTCTGCGCCACAGATCATGCAAGAGGTTGTACCACAAACCTGAATATGCGCCACGCTGCCCACGGGCTCGAGCTGGAACATGAAGTAGAAAGACGCAACTTCAAGCGCGCGGATGTAGGCCATGCCGAGAAGATCCGCAACGTATTCGATTGCGGGACGGGTCAGCCAGCCTTCTTGTTCCTGCGCGCGCCACAGAAGTGGAATAATCGCACTGGCTTGGCGGCCTTCTGGGTATTTGGTCATCTGCGCTTCGGCCCAAGCCTGATTGGCGGGCGTAAAGGCGAAAGTTTCGGGTTGATCGTGATATAAACGACGCAGCATATGCCTACACCCTCTGAATTCTAATGAAATTTAACGAAAAGGCAGCCTGCAGCCGGCTGACCGGAGGAGCCACAGCTCCCTCAATGGTATCGAGGGTCTTGATCACCGGTCGATCTCCCCAAACACAACATCGAGCGTCCCAATAATCGCGGCAACATCCGCCAGTTGGTGGCCTTTGCTGATGTGATCCATTGCCTGAAGATGCGGAAAGCCCGGGGCGCGAATTTTTGCGCGGTAGGGTTTGTTGGAACCATCAGAAACAAGATACACCCCAAATTCGCCTTTGGGGGCTTCAACAGCGGCATAAACTTCGCCCGCCGGCACGTGAAAGCCTTCGGTATAAAGTTTAAAATGATGGATCAGCGCTTCCATGGAGGTTTTCATCTCGGCGCGCTTTGGCGGTGTCAGTTTACCGCGCGCCAGAACATCACCTTTTTCCACCCGTAGTTTTGCAATGGCCTGTTTGATGATGCTCACAGACTGGCGCATTTCCTCCATGCGGCAGAGGTAACGATCATAACAGTCACCGTTTTTGCCGACTGGCACTTGGAAATCGAATTCATCATAACATTCATACGGCTGTGCGCGGCGCAAATCCCAAGCAAGACCAGATCCCCGCACCATAACACCAGAGAACCCATATTTCAGGATTTCATCCTCACTGACGATCGCGATATCCACGTTTCGCTGTTTGAAAATGCGGTTTTCAGTCAAAAGCCCGTCGATATCGCTTAGAATAGCAGGGAACTCATCTGCCCAGGTGTCGATGTCGTCGATCAAATCATCAGGAAGATCCTGATGTACCCCACCGGGGCGGAAATAGGCCGCATGAAGCCGTGCACCGCAGGCACGTTCATAAAACACCATAAGCTTTTCACGCTCTTCAAAGCCCCAAAGAGGCGGCGTCAGTGCTCCAACGTCAAGCGCCTGTGTTGTGACATTCAAAAGATGGTTCAATACACGCCCGATTTCGCAAAACAGCACTCGAATGAGGGACGCACGACGAGGTACTTCAACGCCCGTCAGTTTTTCAATCGCCAGACACCAAGCATGTTCCTGATTCATCGGGGCCACGTAATCCAGCCTGTCGAAATACGGCAGGTTTTGCAGGTACGTCCGGCTTTCCATCAGTTTTTCAGTGCCGCGATGCAGCAGGCCGATGTGGGGATCGCAGCGCTCTACAATCTCACCGTCCAGTTCCAGAACCAACCGCAACACCCCATGCGCAGCCGGGTGTTGGGGACCAAAGTTGATGTTGAAATTTCTGATTTTCTGTTCGCCCGTGAGGGCATCGTTGAAATCACCGGAGCCGTCCATCATGCCTCAGCCTCCTTTTCGTCGCCAGGCAATACATATTGCGCCCCTTCCCACGGCGACATGAAATCAAATTGTCGATATTCTTGAACGAGGCTTACGGGTTCGTAGACAACGCGCTTTTCAACTTCGTCGTACCGAAGCTCAGTATACCCCGTGGTCGGAAAATCCTTGCGCAACGGATGGCCGCGAAACCCGTAGTCGGTCAAAATACGTCTCAGGTCGGGATGCCCGCTAAAGAGGATCCCAAACATGTCAAAAACTTCGCGTTCAAACCAATCCGCAGACGGATGCACTTCAACGATTGAACTCAGAATATCTTCATCGCGGATCGATACACGAAGGCGCACGCGTTGGTTTTGATACATGCTAAGCAAATGATAAACGACATCAAATCGCTTTGCCCGCTCTGGGTAATCGACCGCAGTAATATCCACGAGTGTTGAAAATTTGCACGTCGTATCGCTTGCAAGATACTTCACAAACCCCAAAAGGTTTGCAGGCGCCACATCAAATGTCAGCTCATCAAATGCGATATTCCACGTCAGTACACAATCCTGACGGCGCATTGTGACGTGCTCTGCCAATTCTTTGAGTTGTGCTGTCATCGTGTGATCGTCCCCGTACGGCGAATCTTCCTCTGCAGCGCCAAGATTCCATAAAGCAACGCCTCTGCGGTCGGAGGGCAGCCGGGCACATAGACATCCACCGGAACGATCCGGTCACAGCCGCGCACGACGGAGTAGCTGTAGTGATAGTACCCTCCCCCATTTGCACAGGACCCCATAGAGATCACATACCTGGGCTCCGGCATTTGATCATAAACCTTGCGCAGCGCAGGGGCCATTTTGTTGGTCAATGTTCCTGCAACAATCATAAGGTCAGACTGGCGTGGTGACGCGCGCGGTGCCGTTCCAAACCGCTCCAGATCATAGCGCGGCATAGCGGTATGCATCATTTCTACGGCACAACACGCCAAACCAAAGGTCATCCAGTGAAGGCTTCCGGTCCGCGCCCAGTTAATTATGTCTTCAGTGGAGGTTACAAGAAAGCCTTTGTCCTGCAACTCTTTGTTGATCGCCTGAACGCCGACTTCTTTGTCAGCGCCAGCGGTGTGGGTGCCTGTCATCACGCCCATTCCAGCGCTCCCTTTTTCCATTCATATGCAAATCCAACGGTCAGAACGATAAGGAAAAAGATCATCGACCAAAATCCAACATCGCTCAAATCTTTGAACGCAACAGCCCAAGGGAACAGAAACGCAATCTCAAGGTCAAAGATGATGAAGAGTATCGATACCAGATAAAACCGCACATCGAATTTCATTCGCGCGTCATCAAAGGCATTAAAACCACATTCATATGCAGATATTTTTTCCGGATCCGGATTTCGTACAGCCAAAATCACAGCTGAAAGCATCAAAACAAGTCCGAGACCAATGGCGAGGGCTAAAAAGATCAATATAGGGAGGTACTCCCTTAGCATCTCTTCCACAGAAGGCTCCTTTCAAGACGCGCGAGTGCGCGGTAGTTGGCTTGGGTCCGTTTACTCTTGGTACCGCCCAGCGTCAACAAGGTTGCAACAAATAAATCTGCTGCCAAAGGTCACAGTTAAGCTTTCATTTTTATCTCATAATCAGAGAAGCTCGCGCAGAAAACGTATTTCAATCCATGAAACAACCCAGCATTGCCCCCTGTAAACTTGGTGAGAACCAAACGGTCAAGGAACCCGCTATTTCAAACGGCCAGAACACCGGACCTTCACCCCGACTCTTGAAGTCCAGAAAGCTTTACGAGCACTGCAGCAGCTTCAACTTGATCTTTGACGCGCACCAGAACCTCATCAACCACACAATTTTGAGGCGCTGTAAGCATATGTTCCATTTTCATGGCTTCAAGCCCCAGTATTCTGTCACCTTTTTCCAAAATATCCCCTTTTGCGACGCCGACAAAGTTCACAAGGCCTGGCATAGGGGCGCGGATAACATTCATATCGGCAAAGTCGCTTCCACTGCGGTCAAGCGGATCGATTGTCTCAAATACGACGCCGCCCTTTTCAAACACCCAGACAGTATTTTTCATACATACTGAATGCGGAAGACGTTGCGTTGAATACCACCACCGCAGATCTTTGAAATGCGCTGCGAAAGACTGGCCCTCATGTTGAATTGTGAGGGAATTTGGTCCAAAATTCAGTGCCAACGTGAATGTTATGTCAGCATGGATCAAAGTAATGGTCTGTGACAATGAAGACCAAAGATTGAACCCTGAAAATGCACTTTTTGCAGCTTGGTCCCCAACGACGGCCAAAGCAGCGGCAAGAAGAACGGAAGCCGACGGTTCAGCCGTCTTTGTCAACTCATCAACTTTGCGGTCAATCCATTTCGTATCCACCGTCATCGCGTGAAAATCAGGATGTTCCGCCAGAGAAATCAGAAATTCAAGATTGGTTTTTGACCCTGCCAATTCCGTTTGACGCAAACTGTTGCTCAATCTGGCGAGCGCCTCTTTACGGTCTCGTCCATGCACGATCACTTTGGCGATCATCGGATCATAGAAGGGGCTTATGACATCACCCGCACGCACCGCGCTATCATTGCGGCTTTGATCACAGAAACGGACATGATCCAGGCGACCCGTTACGGGCAGGAACCCTTTGGAAGCATCCTCTGCATAAATACGCGCTTCAATCGCGTGGCCATCAAAACGAATGTCCTCTTGCGCCAAAGGAAGCGGTTCGCCGGCGGCAACGCGCAATTGCCATTCCACAAGGTCAATACCCGTGATTGCCTCAGTAACAGGATGTTCGACCTGAAGGCGGGTGTTCATTTCCATAAACCAAAACCCATCGTCCCTAAGCCCCTTGGATCCGTCGACAATAAATTCGACAGTGCCTGCCCCTTTGTATCCGATGGCTTCTGCGGCGCGGACAGCGGCAGCACCCATGGCGCTTCGCAGAGTGCTTGTCATTCCCGGTGCGGGCGCCTCTTCGATTACTTTTTGATATCGGCGCTGCAGCGAACAATCCCGTTCAAAAAGATGAACCGCCTTTTGCCCATCACCAAAGACCTGAATTTCAATATGACGCGGCGCGCTGATATATTTTTCGAGCAAAACGTCAGGGTTTCCAAAGGCATTTTGTGCCTCTGAACGCGCAGACCGCAGGGCTTCTTCGAAATCCTGAGCCCGCTCGACGAGGCGCATGCCCTTGCCACCTCCTCCTGCAACCGCTTTGATCAGCAGCGGATATCCTATAGCTTCAGCCTGTGACCGGAGGAGATCGAAATCTTGACTGGCACCGTGATACCCTGGCACTACAGGAACATTTGCTCTTTCCATCAGCGCCTTAGCGGCATCTTTTAAACCCATGGACCGCATTGCCCCGGCTGAAGGGCCGATAAAGGTAAGTCCAGCTTTTTCCAAACTTTCCGCGAAATCGGGATTTTCGGACAGAAACCCGTAGCCCGGATGAATTGCCTGAGCACCACTTTGCAGCGCGACGTCAATGATGCGTCCCCCGTTCAAGTAGCTTTCCAAAGGGGTGGCACCCCCGATATGATATGCTTCATCCGCCGCAGAGACATGCAGCGCATCTTTATCAGCTTCCGAGTAAACCGCGACCGTTTGAATGCCCATATTCCGCGCACTGCGCGCGATGCGGACAGCAATTTCACCGCGATTTGCAATCAGGATTTTTGAAAACATTTCAATACCTTTTCTTTCTGACCTAACGTAGAATGAAAATCACATTCGGAAGACGCCAAAGCGTGTGTCCGCAATCGGGGCGTTCAGTGCTGCGCGCAACGAAAGATAAAGAACGTCCCGCGTTTTTCGCGGATCAATGATCCCATCATCCCAAAGCCGCGCGCTGGCATAAAGCGGATGCGATTGTTCCTCAAAGGCATCAAGCGTCGGTTTTTTAAACGCCTCTTCTTCTTCTTGGCTCCAAGTTCCACCCCCGCGTTCAATGCCTTCGCGTTTGACCGTAGCCAGAACCCCCGCTGCCTGCGCGCCCCCCATCACGGCAATCCGGCTGTTGGGCCAAGTCCAAAGGAAACGCGGCTGGTAGGCGCGCCCTGCCATTCCGTAGTTACCGGCGCCATAGCTTCCGCCGACGATCATGGTGATTTTGGGCACCGCAGTTGTAGCGACAGCCGTCACCATTTTCGCCCCATGGCGGGCGATCCCTTCGTTTTCGTATTTCTGCCCCACCATGAATCCGGTGATATTTTGCAAAAACACAAGAGGGATTTTACGCTGGCTGCAAAGCTCTATGAAATGTGCCCCTTTTTGTGAAGACTCGCTAAATAGAACGCCGTTATTCGCAATTATCCCTACCGGACATCCCCGTACATGCCCAAAGCCGGTGACCAAAGTTTCGCCAAAACGTGCCTTGAATTCGTCAAAGCGGGATCCGTCAAGGATCCGCGCCAGAAGTTCTCGAATGTCATAGGGTTTACGCAGGTCCGTCGGTACAATCCCGAGAATGTCCTCAGCATCATAAAGCGGATCTTCTTCAGCCTGCCATGAAACATTGGTTATCTGTTCTGTATTGAGGTTTGCAACTGCCCGCCGAGCCAGTGCCAATGCGTGGCTGTCGTCCTCTGCCAGATAATCGGCCACGCCAGAAATGCGTGTGTGCACATCCGCCCCACCCAAGGTTTCAGCGTCAACAATCTCTCCGGTAGCGGCCTTAAGAAGCGGAGGGCCAGCAAGAAAGATGGTCCCCTGTTCTTTGACAATTATTGTCACATCCGACATCGCGGGAACATAGGCACCACCAGCCGTGCAAGACCCCATCACGACAGCGATTTGAGGAATACCACGGGCGGACATATTGGCTTGATTATAAAAAATACGCCCAAAATGATCGCGATCGGCAAAAACCTCTGCCTGTTGCGGGAGGTTGCCCCCCCCGCTGTCGACCAGATAGATGCAGGGCAACCGGCATTCTGCGGCGATTTCCTGCGCGCGCATGTGTTTTTTGGCGGTCATTGGATAATAGGTTCCACCCTTTACCGTGGCGTCGTTGCAAAACACCATACATTGCTGCCCCTCGATCAGACCAATGCCGGCAATCGCCCCTGCGCCAGGGGCGGCACCATCGTACATTCCGTGTGCTGCGGTTGCACCAATCTCTAGAAACGGGCTGCCAAAATCAAGTAGGTTGGCCACCCGATCTCTTGGCAACATTTTACCCCTTGCCGTGTGGCGTTCGCGGGCTCTTTCCCCCCCGCCTTGGGCCGCCAGTGCAGCAGCATCTTTCACGGCAGAAAGCGCGGCAAGATGCAATTCACGGTTTGCGGCAAACTCCTCTGAGGCTGAATTGATATTCGAACTTAGCTTCATGGATAGTTTCCTCTTTAGGCGTTGGGCATCGTTTGTCGGGCAAACATTCTCTGCATGGACAAAAGCTGCCCCCAATAGCCCACCACAAACCGATAAGGCGCGGCGTTGGCGGGCTCGCAGATCACTTCAAGGCGCTCAAAAAAACCTTGGCCGCCCAGCGCGTAACAATCGCTCAACGAGCCTTCACGGCCTTCGGCAGTTTCATTTTCCAGATACTGGGTGCTGTAATAGGTGATAATATCCGTTTCGCTAAGGGATCCCGCTTTGATGCCAAGTCGAAACACCACCACAGAAAAACCAAGCAACAAGATGCCAAGGATAATCCAGGCGGATGGTATCTGTGTCATTACCTTGACCTTTCTCATCACGCCACAGGCCGCCCCCTGTCGCGATCACCTACTTAGCGCATGGCAGCCATCAATTCGCGCCCTGCAAGCATCCTGCGAATTTCTGAGGTTCCCGCCCCGATTTCCATTAATTTTGCATCGCGAAAAATGCGTGCCACCGGCGCATCCGCCAAAAACCCAGCACCCCCCATGGCCTGAACCGCCTGATGAGCCACTTTCATTGCCTGTTCTGAGGCATAAAGAACGCAAGCCGCCGCATCCTGGCGAGTGACACTGCCGCGATCACAGGCTTTGGCAACTTCATAGACATAGGCACGCGAGGAATTCATCGCAGTATAGATATCGGCAATTTTGCCCTGCATCAGTTGGAAATCCCCGATACTTTGTCCAAATTGCTTGCGCTCGACCATGTAGGGCATGATTTCATCCATACAGGCAGCCATGATCCCGCAGCCAAGACCCGAAAGCACGACACGCTCATAATCCAAGCCTGACATCAGAACGCGCACACCTTTGCCCTCTTCGCCCAAAACATTTTCAAAAGGGACTTCGACATCTTCAAAAATCAGCTCTGCCGTGTTGGATCCGCGCATGCCCAATTTGTCAAAATGTGGCGATGTGGAGAATCCCTTCATCGTTTTTTCCACAATAAAGGCCGTGATCCCTTTTGATCCGCCATTCGGGTCAGTCTTGGCATAGACCACCAATGTATCGGCATCCGGTCCGTTGGTGATCCAATATTTATTCCCATTCAAGCGGTAGTATCCATTGCGCTTTTCGGCACTGAGTTTCATGGACACCGCGTCGGATCCGGCACTGGGCTCGGACATGGCAAGTGCGCCCACATGTTCGCCTGAACAGAGTTTCGGCAGGTAAGTCCGCTTCTGCATCTCTGTTCCGTTCAATTTGATCTGATTGACACAGAGGTTTGAATGCGCCCCATAGGACAGGCTGACAGAGGCACTGGCGCGCGCCACTTCTTCGACAGCGACAGTATGGGCGAGATAGCTCATGTTCGTCCCGCCGTATTCCTCGGGCACGGTCACACCCAAAAGGCCAAGATCCCCCATTTCCCGCCACAAATGGGCCGGAAATTCGTTGGATCGGTCAATATCGGCAGCAATCGGTTTTACCTGCTCCTGGGCCCAGCGATGTACGCTTTCCTGAAGCGCACTGACATCTTCGCCCAAATCAAACGACATTGAGGCTAAAAACATGCTGCGTCCCCTTTTATTGAACATTCGTTCATTAAATGCGTCAAAAACCGCCTTCGGTCAAGCAAATTCAGTCCAGAGGTCAAAGGTTTTGGAATACAGCGCCGACTTCTGCGCGAATGATCCCAGCGATTGTCGCACAATCTTCGAGACTAAAGGTCAGCGGGATACGCATATCTATAAGACCAGCCAGCACTGCATCACTTTTGGGCAATGTAGGATGGGGGGCATAGGTCCAGCTTTTGTAGGTTGAGGTAAACCCAACAGGATCGGACGCACCAAACCATTTCAACTCCACACCGCGTGCTGCACAGCGGGAAACAACCTCTCTGACCGCCCCGCTCGACCAGTTTTTCAGCAGAAATTGGATGGAAGACCCAACAAAATGCTCACGCGCCTCGCGCTTGATCGTGGTCAGCCCCGGTGTGCCGCTGATCCCCGCCTCAATCGCGCTATAGCGCGCGTTCCAAGCCCGACACTGCACATCCAGCTGATCTAATTGCGGGCGCAGGATCGCCGCGCGCAGATGATCCATCCGCCCCGACATGTTGGGCGTTTCAAGCCGGATTTTGGAAAATACCTCAGGTGCCGGAGAGGCGATGTGTCGCTCATAAAGCATGTATGAGCCGGATAGCATCACGGCTCTGGCCATGACCTCAGGATCATCAGTGACCAAAAGCCCGCCTTCGCCAGAATTTATATGTTTGTATGTTTGGGTCGAATAACAGCCAACCGTGCCAAAACGCCCTGACCAGCGCTCCCCCCATTTGGCCCCCATTGTATGGGCGCAGTCTTCGACGACCGTAATGTTACGGGACTGACAAATCGCCATCAAGGCATCCATATCGCAGATATGACCGCGCATATGACTCAGCATCAAAAAGCGGGATTGATCAGCCTTAGCTTCCAGATCCTCCAAATCAATGACGAGATCTTCGGTAACGTCCACATAGATCGGTTCCGCCCCGACGGCCGCAATCGATCCAGGTACCGGTGCAAGGGTAAACGCATTTGTCAGAACTTTGTCGCCTGCCCTCACTCCGAGCGCGCGCAAGGCTGTGGCAAGCGCATAGCCCCCCGAGGCCACAGCAAGGCAGTATTTTGCGCCGACTTTCTGGGCGAACTCCACTTCGAGCAAGGCAGTTTCACCCACCTCTCCATCCGCCACGTTGTAGCGATGAAGACGACCGGAGCGCAGTATCCGCACTGCCGCTTCGATTGCTTCCTCTGAAATTGCTTCTTGCTGCGTAAAGCTGCCATTAAACCGTTCTGCCATAAACCTTTCATGGGGCAGAGAAACGGGCGGGTCAATGGGGGAAAAGAACATTTGCGGCGCAGATTAGTCGCAGAATGACCGGCATCGCAGGATTTTCAAATCGAAATTAAAATCAAAAAGGAAACACGCCCATGCCTGCACTGGACTTTATCCACGAGTTTCGTCTTTCTGATGCGCCAGATTATGCGGTCGAAAGATGTTTTCTCAGCCTGCTGGATCTTTTGGGTATCGCGGCTGCGGCGACACAAACCAGACTCTCTGCCATTATCCGCGATCACAGTGCTGAGGAATTTGGCGGCCCTCTTCCGATGATGTTTGACAATCGCTGCTCAAGCGCGCAGGGCGTGGCTCTTGCCGCGGGGATGACCATTGACAGTCTGGACGGGCATGATGGGTTTAACCCAGCCAAGGGGCACATCGGGTGTCCGCTATTTCCTGCAATTTTTGCAATGGCTTTGGAAAATGACCTTACGGGTACTGAGTTTCTCGAAGCGCTTTTAATGGGGTATGAATTCGGTGCGCGCGCTTCGGTCGCGCAGCACGCCACAGTGCCTGATTATCACACATCCGGAAGCTGGGGGGCCGTTACGGCGGCCTCCGCCTGTGCACGCCTGATGCGTCTTTCACCTGAAGAAACCCGTCATGCGCTTGGCATCGCTGAATATCACGGCCCGCGGAGCCAGATGATGCGCTGCATTGATCATCCCACTATGCTCAAAGACGGGTCGGGCTGGGGCGCCATGACAGGGGTCGCTGCCGCCAAGCTCGCGAGAAAGGGATTTACAGGTGCCCCCGCCATCACCATCGAAGAAGCCGACAGCTATTGGGCAGATCTTGGGGAGCGGTGGTACATGAGCGAGCAATATTACAAACCCTACCCCGTCTGCCGGTGGGCGCAGGCCCCGATTGAGGGCGCCCGCAGCTTGATGCAGCAGCATGGTTTTCGCGCAAATGAGGTCCAAAGGATCGAAGTAGACACCTTTCATGAAGCCGTCAGGCTTGCCACCAACTCTCCCAGAACGACCGAAGAAGCACAATATTCAACATCCTTTCCTGTCGCAGTGGCCTTGGCGAGAGGAGATGTCAGGGCGGCAGATGTCTCGGATGACGGATTAAACGATCCTGAGATACTGCGCCTTTCACACTGCCTGACAATGCGGGAAAATGACGCCGCAAACAGAGACTTCCCAGCCAGACGATTGGCCAAAGTGACCATAACACTCAATGATGATCAGGTCTTTTTCGGGGAATGGATGGAACCGAAATGGGACGCAACCCACCCGCCAAGCGCTCAGGAGCTGATGGATAAATATCACAGCCTCGCGGACCCCGCTTTGGGGACAACACGGGCGCAATCAATCTTGGAGGCGGTGAATGCGCTGACGGAAACAAAAGCGTCTGTGCTTTTGGATTTGCTCACTGGCGCGATAGAATAACCCCTCACTCGCCAAGGCGATTTGCCTCAGGTCAAAGGCCTAAGTCTGCCAAAGCTTTTGGAAGATCTTCAAAGGATGTGATCAGCGCATCTGGTTCAAGCGCAGCCATATCCTGATCAGCCAGACCAAAATCCACCAAAACACTGGGAACGCCCGCCGCGCGGGCTGTCTTGTGGTCAGTGAGTGAATCACCAATCAAACAGGAGCGTTCGACGCGCCCGCCTGCACGCGTGACGGCCTCGACAAAGGGCCGTGGATCAGGTTTTCGTACAGGCAGGCTATCGGCCCCGATAAGAGATAAAAACGGATCTCGAAACTCAATCGCCCGCATCAGTTTTTCAGCCAAATCGACTGGCTTGTTGGTACAAATGCCCAAAATATATCCCGCCTCTGAAAGCCATTGAATGACCTCACGCACCTTCGGAAAAAGACAGGTGTGCTCTGCAATCGCAGTATCATAGGCGTCCAGCAGGACTGGGTAGTAGTGATCCACCACACGTTCGTCCAGAGCATTGCGCCTTGACAGACCAACGCGCAACATCGCGCGTCCTCCGCGCAATGCCGTTGGTGCATCTACACTCGGGTCTAACACTGCCCCATATCCCATCTCTGAAAAACAATAATTGGCGGCAGCAATTAAATCACCGCTTGTGTCCGCAAGCGTACCGTCCAAATCGAAAATTATCGTTTTTTTCTGTAAATCCATGAGCACCTCTTTGCCTATTTCTGGCATGTGCTGTTACAATGTGCAATCAAAGTTGACCCAAAAAACCCTTGCGACTTAGGGCGGCTCAAGTAAAACGTCGAAGATAATGAATAAGGATATATGGCATGAGCATCGCAGTGGTTATTCTCGCCGCAGGTAAAGGGACGCGGATGGTTTCTGACCTGCCCAAAGCATTGCACAAGGTGGCACATGCGCCACTTCTGACACATGCGATGCGTGCCAGTGCGTGTCTTGAGCCAGAAAAAACCGTTATCGTTGTAGGGCACGAGGCAGAACAAGTCGCGGCAGCGGCCAGAGAAATTGACGAAACGGCGCTCATTGCGGAGCAAAAGGACCAGCTTGGAACCGGTCATGCCGTGTCTATGGCAAAAGAAGCATTGAGCGGATTTGATGGGGATATCCTCGTTCTTTATGCCGATACGCCCTTCATAAGCGAAGAAACGATGCAGGCCATCAAATTGGCACGCAACACGTCTGACCTTGTCGTTTTAGGATTTAAAGCCAAGGACCCTGCACGCTACGGTCGTTTGATTACCAACGGGGACAGCCTTGAACGCATCGTTGAATTCAAAGACGCCAACGACGAAGAACGCGCAATTACGCTTTGCAACAGTGGTGTCATGGCAGGTCCTGCACCTCTTTTGTTTTCGCTGCTTGAAGAAATCGACAACAAAAATGCCACTGGCGAATTTTACCTAACCGATTGTGTGGCGCATGCGCGCAGCGCCGGCAAAACCACCCGCGTGGTTATATGTGATGAAAAAGAAACCCTTGGCGTAAATTCACGTCTAGATCTCGCAAATGCCGAAGCTGCTTTTCAGGACAGAGCTCGAAAAGAACACATGGAAAACGGCGTAAGCCTCTTAGCGCCTGAAACGGTTTATTTTTCTTTCGACACCGTCATCGGTCGCGACAGTGTGGTAGAGCAACATGTTGTCTTTGGCCCTGAGGCAACCATTGAAACTGGTGCCCATATCAAATCATTTTGCCATATCGAAGGTGCCCATGTGTCTGAGGGGGCCGTTATCGGTCCTTTTGCACGGTTGCGCCCGGGCGCTGAGCTTGGCGAACAGGCCCGCGTCGGGAATTTTGTCGAAATCAAGAACGCTGTGATCGGTGATGGTGCAAAAATCAATCACCTCAGCTATGTGGGGGACGCAGAGGTTGGTGCGGGTGCAAATATTGGTGCAGGGTCTGTCACCTGCAATTACGATGGCGTGATGAAACATAAAACCACCATAGGCGAAGGCGCATTTATCGGATCAAATACGATGATGGTTGCGCCAGTTACCATCGGCAAAGACGCCATGACAGGCAGCGGGTCTGTGATCACCAAGGACGTTCCCGACGGGGCGCTTGCCCTTGCGCGCGCCGAGCAGAACAACAAACCCGGCATGGCGCGCAAACTGATGGATATTTTGAAAAAACGTAAACAAAAAAGAGATTTAGGATAAGGATATGTGCGGAATTGTTGGCATATTGGGCAAAAACGAAGTCGCCCCCAAGTTGGTCGAAGCGTTAAGGCGGCTTGAATATCGCGGCTATGACAGTGCGGGGATCAGCACGCTTCACGCTGGTAAGCTTCACCGGCGCCGGGCAGTTGGAAAACTCAATGAACTGAGTGACCTTCTGGTGCATGAACCGCTGATTGGCAAATCCGGCATTGGGCATACCCGCTGGGCTACCCATGGCGTTCCGTCTGTTCGAAATGCACATCCGCATACCACAGGACAGGTCAGCGTCGTGCACAACGGTATCATAGAAAATTTCCAAGAACTGCGCGAAAAGCTGGCCAAAGACGGCTATGCTGCGCAAACCGACACGGACACCGAAGTTGTCGCAATGTGGGTAGATTGCGCAATGAAGAACGGCAAAACGCCGCTTGAGGCCGTACGCGATGCGATGCGTGCGGTGAAAGGCGCCTATAGCTTGTGCTTTTTGTTTGAAGGCGAAGAAAACCTTTTGATTGCGACACGACTTGGTTCGCCTTTGGCCATCGGCTATGGCGACAAGGAGATGTTCGTCGGATCAGATGCCATTGCGCTGGCCCCTCTGAGCGACCGTATCACCTATTTGGAAGATGGTGATATCGCGGTTGTTACACGAAGTTCTGTCACCATCCAAGATAATGCAGGCAATCCGGTGACCCGCGCAATACAGACCATTCGTGTTGATGCGACCCGAATTGAAAAAGATGGTTTCAAACACTTCATGGAAAAGGAAATATACGAACAACCCCGCGTTCTTTCCAAAACACTTGATGCCTATCTCAGCGCTGACAATAAAATAATTCTGCCCGCAGCAGAGACAGAAAATGCTTTTGATTTAGGGACTGTGGAACGCGTAACCATGGTTGCCTGTGGGACCGCCTATCTTGCCTGTCTGACTGCAAAATACTGGTTTGAAAAACTCGCCCGAATTCCCGTAGAAGTCGATATTGCATCCGAATTTCGCTACCGTGAACCCCCAATTGCCAAAGGCACACTTGCGATTTTTGTTAGCCAATCAGGCGAAACGGCCGATACTCTGGCAGCATTGCGATACTGTAAAGGAAAGGCCGCGACGATCTGGTCAGTGACCAATGTAGAGGAAAGTTCCATCGCGAGAGACGCAGATTTGAATTTCCCGATCTATGCAGGCGTGGAGGTCGGCGTTGCCTCAACAAAAGCGTTTACATGTCAGCTGACAGTTCTCTTGTCTATTGCGCTTGCTGCCGCTGAGGCACGCTCAGAACTGTCCAGAATGTTAGCGGCAGACTATATTGGCCAGATGCGCAAAATCCCTGCTTTGATCAATCAGGCACTGGATCGTCGTGACAGCCTTCAAGCGGCAGCCAATGATGTATCGCGCGCTTCGGACATCTTGTTCCTTGGTCGCGGGATGATGTATCCCCTAGCCCTTGAAGGCGCATTAAAGCTTAAAGAAATCAGCTATATACATGCCGAAGCTTATGCCGCAGGGGAGCTGAAACATGGCCCTATTGCGCTTGTCGATGAACATGTTCCAATCATTATTATGGCACCAAGCTCTGTGCTATTTGATAAGACCATTTCAAACATGCAAGAAGTCATGGCACGCAAAGGCAAGGTGGTGATGATCAGCGATGCGGCGGGCTTGAATGCAGGTGGTAAATCGGTCTGGCACGGCATCACTCTCCCGGAAGTGTCAGAGGTTTTATCGCCCATCATCTATGCCATCCCCGCACAGCTTTTGGCCTACTTTACCGCCGTCGCGAAAGGCACAGATGTGGATCAACCCCGCAATCTGGCAAAGTCTGTAACAGTCGAGTAATCTTAAAATAACACATTTTATTGTTAGTTTTGATGTAGTTATTCAATCTGAACGATTAAGTTTGGTGATGATGGATGAAAGCAGATATCAACGATTACAGTTGATGGATGGACTTCGTAATCAATCTTTAACTTATAAAGAGATATCCGAGGTGATGAATGATCTCGGTATCGTAACACCTACTAATCGTCATTACACAGCAAATAACGTTGAACGATCTTTGATGAAGTATCACAGAAGAGAAGGAAGAAGATTGTCGAGACCCGACATCCATTCAGAAGAAAAAATACTTATCGCTATCCAATATTTTATTTAGAAATAGTCATCAAAATATGATAGCAATAACACAGCAGCAAAGGAGTAAAAAAAATGTACTACCTCCGGTTTGTACTAGCGTTAATGATATTATCCCCAAACAATATCGTCGCTCAAACTTGTACAACTGATATGTTTGGGACGATGCGATGTAATGATGGTACAACATATACATCAGACATGTTTGGCACAATAAGAGATAATAACGGGAATAGTTGGACTACGGATATGTTTGGAACAACACGAGGTAGTAACGGTTCGACATATACAACAGATATGTTTGGAACAACGAGAGATAACAACGGAAATAGTTGGACTACAGATATTTTTGGTACAACACGAGGAAGTGACGGAACAACGTGTACAACAGACTTGTTCGGAACATTGCGGTGTTATTAGTGTTTCAATTGAGAAAGTTAAATAAAATGTCCGGAAAATCAATTACCATCGTGATTAGTTCGATGCTCCTAGCATCTTGTTCATCATATACACCAGAAAGTAAAAGTAACTACGATATGATTATGATGAACGGAGAAATCATTTCGTCATCGACGAACGACCACAGATTAACAAAATCTATAGTTAAATATCAAGGTAAATTACACACTTGCTATGAGGGAGGAGCAGGTAACAAGTGGTGTGAATGAGATATCATATGATGTTTACAACACGTCTCATACTGTTACTATCACCTTCGATATAACGCTGTGTTGTTTGTAAAGACGAATGACCTGCCAGATATTGAACATCTCTTAAAGATCCACCAACTGTAGTAATTTTACGACTACAGTTGGTGATGAATGTTCGACGACCACTATGAGATGAACAACCGATTAGATTGAGAGATTTATACCACGATTGAAACATATTAACGATTGCTTGTGACGAAGTTGAACGAGACCGCTGTGTTGTAACAACGTAATCTTTGGATATGTCGAAGTATTTGTGGGATGATTGTATATCAAGCAATTGTTGTAATACTTCTTTCAACTGTTTGTTGATTGGTATCTGTCGTCCTGATTTACCTTTTGATGCCCTGTTCGTTAGGTATATGAAATCAGATATGTTAGAATTTGCGTCAGTAATCATTTGCCAAGTAAGTGAAGATATTTCGACAGCACGTAATCCTGCTTTTGTAGATAGGAGAAAGATAACTTGATCTCGGATTGGGTTACGAGAGTTTGATTTTAGATATGTAACGACGAGATCAGACTGTTTGGGAGTGAGGATTTTTGCTTGTTTAGATAACGACATAGACATTACTTTCTGATTATGTTATTTGATATAGCTAATATAATATAATCAGTCTATTTTTTAAATTGGTTGTATCTATAAAAAGGTGTAATATTTTTAATGGGTTATATGATCTTATTATAGTTGTATAATTCTATAATCAGAGGAGATTACTATGAGTTTTCGTGATAAACTAAGAAACAAGTTTGATGTAAAGGTTGTTAAGGTTCAAAGTCGTGCGAAGACTATTGAAGACCAGATAACTGATACACTTTCAAATCAGATGAAGATGGCAAATGGTGAAACTGTTTTAGGTGCGAATGGAAAACCTATGACTTCGTGGAGAAGTGATAAAGGTGAAGTATCAATTCGTATCGGTGTATTACCTATGTTTTTGAATGAAGAAGGTAAGTCAGAAACATACGTTGGTGTATCAATGGATGACTACAAATCATTACTTAATGATTTAAAATCAGCATATGAAAGCGGTGAGTTGTCTAGTGAAGTTGCTAATCTGAAAGAACGTAAAGCAGCAGCAGATAAGAAAGCAGCAGAACAACGTGCGAACAACAAGAAGAAGAAGACTGAAAATAGAGACGGTCTATCATAACTTCTACTACAATTTGGATTGATCAAGACGACTGGAAACGGTCGTCTTTTTTTTGTGATGTATAAATCTAGGTTTGTATAAATAATAGGTAAATAGGAGATAAAT
>LFER01000064.1 GCA_001510135.1 Alphaproteobacteria bacterium casp-alpha6 | reverse complement strand
AACTGTCAAAGAGTTTGGACGAAGTTTTGGGCGAACTTGTTCCGCCCTCTCAAGGAGGATAGGATTTTGATAAATGCACCCAAGTGCATTTCTTGCCTAGCCTTGGACAGATCGCAATGTGCCCCGTTCTACAATGTGGCAAGGGAAAATGCGCGCTTCGGGATGGCGCTCGGGCTCTATGAACATTTCTTCTATGAGATCGACTGATGCCGTGATGATCTGTGCGATGGGTTGGCGTATCGTGGTCAGATCAAAACCCTGCCATGCGGCCATGTGCATATCGTTCAGACCAATAATTCCCATGTCCTTTGCCGGCTCTAGACCATTTTCACGTATTGCAGATAGCGCACCAATGGACAACACATCGTCGCCGCAAAAGTAAGCTTCCGCCGGTTTTGCACTGAGCTCTTCAAGCATGATCTTGCGCCCCGCGGAAAACGTATATCCTTCGGAAAATCGCGCGCGCGCTTCAATTTTGGGATGAAAAGCTATTTCTTCCATAAAGCCTCGCTTTCTGTCTTGAGCAGATGTGGCATCCTCAGGGCCCCCTAAATATCCAATATTTTGATATCCCCGTTCGATTAATGCGCGAGCAGCCATGCGGCCGCATTCTACATTGTCGATGCCAACGACATGCACATCAGGTGAGGTCGCAAATCGCCCAAAGGTATGGACGACCGGTATCCCGGCTTCATTGAAGGCCCGTCCAAAACCCGATGGCAACGTGGAGGAGGCCACGACTACCCCATCTACCGAATATTGCTTGAGCATACGCAGTGACTGTTCTGGGTCTGTCTCATCGGAAAGGTTCACAATCAACGGTCGTAAATCCCGTTCCTGCAGCGTTTTGGTAAAGAGGTCAAAAACTTCTAAAAAAATGGGGTTGTGAAAATTGTTTGCCACAAGGCCGATCAGCTTTGTGCGACCTGTTGTTAAAGACGACGCAAGCGCATTGGGCGAATACCCTAATTCCTTTGCAGCCTGTTCCACCTTACGACGCATTTTGATGGAAACAGAGGCTCCTTTGGTGAAGGTGCGCGATACCGCGGAGCGGGACACGCCCGCAAGCTCGGCCACGTCTTTTAGGGTAGGGGTCATGAGTTTTTTGGTCCAGCTTTCATCGAATAACGTGTTTATGCTACAATATGTTTTTTGTCATACAACTGGCGATTTACCTCTTTTGTCTCGTGTAAAGGTTTCTTATCACGTTTCTGGCGGCAGTTTTTACCGGTTCATGGGTGTCCTTAAGGATTTCCACGCGATCAAAACGATTGGGATCGTGATCGACGGCATTCCTTAAAGCGCTGCCAAAGGCCATACGAAGCTCTGTTCCAATATTGAATTTGCAGATAGAGCTATGGCGCGCCAAATGTTGGCGTTGGGCCAGAGGTACGCCGGATCCGCCATGGATCACTAAAGGAACTTCTGTGCGCGCATCGATTTCTTTAATCAGTGCTTCGTCAAGCCTGCCTTCTTTATTTTGTTGAAGATGTACATTGCCCACAGAAATCGCCATTGCGTCAACTTTGGTGTCACGTGCAAACTCTGCGGCTTCTTCGGGATCGGTGCCTGCAGAGCTATCCCCATTGGCGTATCCCACGAACCCTATTTCGCCCTCGCAGGATATTCCCGCGTTATGGGCCATTTCTGCGATCTCGGCGGTTTCATCGACATTCTGTGACAATGGTTTGCGTGATCCGTCAAACATCACGGACGTAAATCCGCTTTCCAAGGCGATTTTACACTCTTCTTTTGTGTATCCATGATCCAAATGCGCCACAACCGGAACAGAGGCGTTTTCGGCCAAAAAACGAAACATTTTCCCCAAAATCGGCAATGGCGTATGTGCGCGGCAACTTGGACCGGCCTGTAAAATAATAGGGGTATTTTCTTCTTCTGCTGCATCGACAAAGGCGCGCATGTCTTCCCAGCCAAGGGTGACCATCCCTGCCACTGCGTAGCCTTCTTCAAGGGCAGGTTGTAAAACGTCCTTCAACGTGACGAGTGTCATTTGAATTTTGCAATCATATCTTTGATGCCTGGAATGGTTTCCACCTGATAGGCATGTGTCGGTTGGAAATACTGTACGAGCGACCGCTGGGTTAGACCTCCCAGAATTGTGAAATAATACATCTCATATCCAGGCAAGACCGCACAGGGGTGATAGCCGTTGTCGATACAAACCGTAGAACCGTCCATAATATGGTACGCATCGCCCGGTGTGTTGTCTTCTCTTTGCAGCATTTGTACGCCAGACCCCCAATTGGGTTTGAAGCGGAAATTATAGGTTTCATCGTGACGCGTTTCATCCGGCAAGCGGTTGGTGTCGTGTTTGTGAGAGGGAAATCCAGACCATCCGCCCTGGCCTACGGTAAAGAGCTCGCTGACCAAAAGCCTTCCAACTTTATCATGCTGCTTTTGGCCCAGAATATGTTTGATTTTACGGTGGGTCTTGGTGTCATCGGATCCATATTGCACAAGATCATGTGCGCGCACATCAAAGGGCATGAGAACTTTATCATATTTTGCACCAGCTACGAAAGTTTCGGTGTTTTCTGATACACAAACCACGGTGACTTTGGCTCCGGAAGGGATATAGACGCCTTCGGGTTCCCCATCCCAAACATCTTCC
Organism: Alphaproteobacteria bacterium casp-alpha6; assembly: GCA_001510135.1. GTDB lineage: Bacteria > Pseudomonadota > Alphaproteobacteria > Rhodobacterales > Rhodobacteraceae > LFER01. The sequence continues at coordinate 41,734 of LFER01000064.1, read as the reverse complement.
CCCCGATTTCCAAGAGCGGCAAACTGCATCCCTTCGACTGAAATATCTATTGTCCCTGTGGCAGGCACGATGCAGGTTTCATACCCTGGGACCTGATATTCAAAGGCTTCGCCCCTTTTGAGTTTAAGGATGTTGAAATAATTGAGCGGAACGGTTGGGTCATCCACGTCAACTATGGGGGCGTTTTTGTTGTCATAAGGTGCGATATGCATGCCTGATCTCCTGCTCAAACGACCGTTGGGCCAGGGTGAGATGTTATAAATGCGTTAAGGGTGGCTGTGTCGGGCATCGCGGGCGCACAGCCCGGATGCGACACAACGATTGAGGCACAAGCAGAACCGCGTAAGATTGCCTGCTCTAGAGTGCAGCCATGCGCAATAGAGGCGAGTAGACCAGCCAAAAAACTGTCTCCGGCACCGTTGGGTTTGATTGCTGTTACGGGATAGATGCCAGTGTGAATTTCCTTTCCGTCCACAAAGGTGATCGCGCCGTTATGGCCTCTTTTGTAGATGACAATTTTACCTTGATCTGCGAGCCTGCGCGCCTGATCAAGCCCCCTGTCATAATCACCAGCCATAAAGCCGAATTCTTCGTCATTTCCCACGATCATATCGCTTGCCATACCTGCACGGGTCAAAACATCTGAAGCGACTTGCGGGGAAGGCCAAGAATAGGGGCGATAATCAATGTCAAAAATGATCGGCAGACCAGCTTCTTTAGCGAGATCAAACGCATGAAATGTGGATGCACGCGAAGGTTCTCCGGCGAACACTGTCCCAGCTGTGATCAAAGAACAAAAGGCATCATAATCCACAGCCTCCACATCCTGATGATCGACTTGAAAATCCACTGCATTGTTTCGGTAGAGGCAAAGCTGAAAATCTTCGAGCCTGCTTTCATAAACGGCCAGAGATGTACGATATTCACCGCCTTTTGTTTTAATATAGTGAGTGTCTACTCCATAATGCATAAGCCGATTGATACAAAACCGTCCTACAATATCATCGGAGACAGAGGTGACGAGTGCGGATTGGCAGCCTAATTTTGAAAGGCCAACGCAAATATTTGCGGATGATCCGCCAAGATCTGCGCGAAACATTTCTGCTGTTTCGGCGGCAGTCCCTACGGGATCAGCGTAAAGATCAATTCCCGCGCGACCCAGCACAAGAAATGATTTTTCTTTGATTTTTTTCAATATTTGCATCAGACGCCCCGCCGTTGTTTGACACGTTCAGCCTCAACCTCTTTATGGGCTGTCACGACAGTCTCGTTTTCACTGATCGCGGGGGTGCCGACCTCCCACCATGTATGTCCTTCTGTGGTCCAGCCTTCGTAAGCATCGACATTCATTACAATCACATAGGATTTGTCGCTGGCTTTGGCCCGTTTAAACGCTTCGCTTAATTCTTCAGGGTCGGCCACTTTTTCAGCCTCGGCCCCCATGGAGCGCGCATGGGCTGCAAAATCCACAGCAAAGGGAACTGGGATTGTCGGGCAATCGACGAAGAGATTGTTAAAACTTTTATTGCCCGTATTGTTCTGCAATTTGTTGATGACTGCGAACCCGCCGTTGTCCAGAACCAATAGGATGATTTTTTTCTGGCTCAGAACGGAAGAATAAATATCCGAATTCAGCATCAAATAGGATCCGTCCCCGCAAAAGGAAATCGTGTCCCTGTCAGGTTCGCGTTCGCTTTGTGCAATACGCGCGCCCCACGCGCCGGCAATTTCATATCCCATGCAGGAAAACCCGAATTCCACATCGACTGTGCCCTGTTCGAGCGTGCGCCAATTTGCCGTAACTTCCGCGGGAAGCCCGCCGGCAGCCGCAACAATCCGGTCTCTTTTGTCACAATGGGTATTCACCACACCGATCGCTTGGGCGTATGAATTCGGTTTATTGTGTCCGTAAGAGGTGTTGTCTGTCACATATGCATCCCATTTGGCGCGCTCATCTTTTGCAAAACCGATCCAGTTTTGCTCGGCCGTGTAGGAGAGCGCCTCGCTCAATGCATTTAAAGAGACTTTTGCATCTCCGACGACCGGTAGAGAGCGGTGTTTTGCGGCATCAAAACGTCCAGCGTTGATAGATATGAATTGCGCGTCATGTGAAAATGCGGTCCATGATCCCGTGGTGAAGTCTTGCAGGCGTGTCCCGACTGCGAGAATGACATCCGCCTTTTCTGCCAAAGCATTGGCTGAATTCGATCCGGTGACACCAATTGGACCACAATTTAGCGGGTGATCATGACGCAAATTTGCGCGTCCTGCGATTGTCTCGACCACTGGGATATTATGTTTTTGAACAAAGGTCTCTAATTCTGCCGTAGCGCGGGAATATTGGATCCCTCCGCCGGCGATGATCAGAGGACGTTTTGCACCTTGGAGTACGGCAACAGCGTCTTTGATTTCCGCCACATCGGGCGATTGGCGGCGAATGCGATGGATTTTCTTTTCAAAGAAGGACAGCGGATACTCATAGGTCCACCCCTGAACATCTTGGGGAAGTCCTATGAAGGCTGGTCCGCAATCTGCCGGATCCAACAAAGTTGCCAGTGCATTTGGCAAGGATTGAATGATTTGGGCCGGGTGGGTAATGCGATCCCAATATCTGCTAACAGGTTTAAACGCATCGTTGGCCCCAAAAGTCGGGTCACCAAAGTTTTCCATTTGCTGCAAAACAGGATCGGGCAGGCGGGTCAGAAACGTGTCGCCGCAAAGAAGCAGCATGGGAAGACGGTTGGCATGTGCCAAGGCACATGCTGTCACAAGGTTCAAGGTCCCGGGGCCAGCCGAGGCCGTGCAGAACATAAATCTCTGGCGCAACCATTGTTTTGAATAGCCCGCTGCTGCAAATCCCATGCTTTGTTCGTTCTGCCCTCTATAAAGGGGCAATTCTGACCGGTGGGAATTTAACGCCTCGCCAAGACAGGTCACATTGCCATGACCGAAAATTCCGAAGCCTCCTCCGCAAACACGATATTGCGTGCCATCAATTTCTATGTACTGATTTGCCAACCACTTGATCAAAGCCTGAGCTGTGGTTAAGCGAACATACGATGCGCCCAAGATATGTCTCCCCAATTTCGTTTGCTGTTCTTTGGCGACTCGTTACAATGTCGCTTGCAATGGACTTCTTTACAGTTTACTGATTTTGCAACCGGTTGCAATAATTTTAAACTTGGACTCTCTGGGATATGACAGACATAGGTATTGGCATTGTTGGCGGTGGGTATATGGGCAAGGCGCATGCCGTTGCGATGTCTTCGGTTGGCGCTGTATTTAACACGACATTACGCCCCAGACTCCGCGCTGTTGCTTCAAATTCCATTGAAAGTGCAAAGCGGTATCAGGCGGCTTACGGCTTTGAAAACGCCCACAAGAACTGGCAAGAGCTAGTTGCCGATCCGCGAGTGGAGGCTGTGGTCATAGCAACACCACAAGATACGCACCGCGCAATTTCTGAAGCAGCCTTTTCGCTTGGTAAACCTGTGTTATGCGAAAAGCCCCTTGCAGCAAGCCTTGAAGACGCCCGCGCCATGGTCTTGGCTGCAGAGGCATCGAATGTGGTCAATATGATTGGGTTTAATTATATCCGAGCCCCCGCAAGCCAATTTGCGCGCCGCCTCATCGAAGAGGGCGCGATCGGGGACATTACATGGTTTCGTGGGATGCACGAAGAAGACTTTCTGGCCCGCCCAGACGACCCATTTTCCTGGCGCTGCGAGGGCATGGCCAATGGCAACCTTGGGGATCTTTCCGGCCATCCGATCAATGCGGCTCTGGCCCTTATGGGGCCGATTGAAAAGGTCTCTGCCGATCTTGAAACCGTCCACAAGACCCGTCCCGGTGGACAGGTTAGCAATGACGATCATGCCTCTGTTATGTGCCGCTTTGCCAGCGGTGTGATGGGTCATATTTATTCAAGCCGTATCGCGATGGGTCGTAAAATGGGATATGCCTATGATATTTATGGAACCAAGGGCGCCATTCGGTTTGATCAAGAAGACCAAAACGCTCTTTGGCTTTACGAAGACACCGGCGATTTGGCAAAGCAGGGCTTTCGCAAGATTTTAACAGGGCCAGAGCATCCTGATTATGAACCATTCTGCCTTGGCCCAGGGCATGGCACGGGGTATCTGGACACTATCATTATCGAAGCCAAAGATTTTTTGCACGCCGTTGCGACAGGCGAGAATATTTGGCCCACGTTCCGAGATGGGCTTGCGGTGGCTGAGGTTGTTGACGCCATCCACCGATCCGCTCAAAGCGGAACTTGGACATCAGTCAGGCAGGTTTAAGGAGACCCAAAAATGTCGATCAAAATCGGAAATGCGCCCTGTTCTTGGGGCGTTGAGTTTGCGGATGATCCCCGCAATCCTTCTTGGAGAAGCGTTCTGAGCGATTGCGCAGAAGCAGGTTATAAGGGGATCGAACTCGGGCCGGTCGGATTTATGCCCGAAGACCCGATTAGACTTTCTGAGGCGCTGGACGAGTTTGGACTGGAACTGATCGGGGGTGTTGTTTTTCGCGCGTTTCACGATGTTGATCAATGGGAAGATGTTCTGGATGGCGCAAAACGGACCTGTGCAGCGCTTAAGGCCCATGGTGCGAAACATTTTGTCTTGATTGATTCTATTTCTCCGCGCCGTGCACCGACGGCGGGGCGGGCAAGCGAAGCAGAGCAAATGGACAAATCAGAATGGACCGCTTACCGCGACCGTCTGGTCCATGTCGCCAGAATGGGGGCAGAGGAATATGGTTTGATCCCAGAGCTGCACCCCCATGCAGGCGGATTTATGGATTTTGAACCAGAAGTAGAACGGTTTTTAGCGGAAGTGGACAGCGATGTTGTCAAGCTGTGTCTTGATACGGGACATTGCACATATGCTGGCTTTGATCCCGTGGCCTTTATGAGGCGTCATATGGAACGCATCACATATGTGCATTTCAAATCGACAGACCCCAAGGTCAAGGCTCAGGTGATAGAAAACCGCACAGGATTTTATGATGCCTGCGGGCAGGGCATTTTTTGCACTCTCGAACAGGGGGAGGTCGATCTTGCGGCGGTGCGTGACCTGCTTTTGAGTTCCCGTTTTGAAGGTTGGTGCACAGTTGAGCAGGATTGCGATCCCAAGCTTAACCCCGACAGTCTTGGGGATGCGCGTAAAAACCGCGAATATCTGGAACGCATCGGATTTGTCTAAGGAACACGGAAGATGACAAAATTAAAATGGGGAATGATCGGCGGTGGAGAAGGCAGCCAGATTGGGCCAGCGCATCGCTTGGGGGCTCAAGCAGATGGACTGTTTGAATTTGTGGCAGGAGCGCTCGACCATCGCCCTGACGCGGGGCGCGAATATGCGATAAAACTCGGCATTGATCCGTCTCGCGCTTATGGAGATTGGAAAGAGATGCTCGCGGGTGAAAAGGGGCGAGAGGACCGTGTGGACCTTGTCACAGTTGCAACACCCAATGCTACGCATTTTGAGATTACCAAGAATTTTCTTGAGGCTGGATTCAATGTGCTTTGCGAAAAGCCGATGACGATGAGCGTGGAAGAAGGCGAAGAAATCGTGCGCATAGCCGAAAAAACGGGCAAGATTTGTGCGGTGAATTATTGTTATTCAGCCTATCCGATGGTGCGTCAGGCCCGTGCAATGATCCGCGCGGGGGAGCTTGGTAAAATCCGTCTTGTGGTTACCAATTTCAGCCATGGCCATCACGGGGACGCCGGGGACACAGATAATCCGCGGGTGCGTTGGCGCTACGATCCAGCAATGGCAGGCGTTTCAGGGCAATTTGCCGATTGCGGCATCCACGCGCTTCATATGGCGAGCTTTCTTTGTGATGATCAGGTTGAAACACTGTCGGCGGATTTTGCCTCCACCATTTCCAGTCGGCAATTGGAAGACGATGCTATGGTGAATTTCCGCATGTCTGGGGGCACAGTGGGGCGTCTGTGGACGTCTTCGGTGGCCATCGGTCGTCAACATGGATTTGAAATTCAGATCTTTGGCGAAACCGGCGGGTTAAAATGGTTCGCAGAGCAGCCAAATCAATTGATCTTTACGCCCCTTGGAGGACGCACGCAGATCATCGAAAAGGGCGAAGGGGGGCTTTCAGAGGAGGCAACTCGCCTGAGCCGTGTGGCTATTGCCCATCCCGAAGGGTTTCCTTTGGCTGTTGCCAATATGTACTGCGATCTCGCGGATGCTTTGCGGGGCAAAGCGCGTGACGGTTTGGCCTCTGCCTCTGACGGTGTGCGTTCAATGGCTGCCGTCCATGCAGCTGTATCATCGGCAAATAATCATGGCGCTTGGACAGACGCCCGCCCGCCGATGTTTCGCTAGGAATGGGTTCAAATGGCAAAGGGCCGAAGGCGCTCCACTTCAGGCCCGTATTCTGTCGCGCCTTTTGGCAGGGGCGGGATAAGCACCGCATCTTCATAGCGCAGCTGTTTGATGAGAACAGGAAGCAATTGCCGGAAGGCCGCAAAGATTGACGGGGCAGGTGGGGGAACATCGTCTTGGATCAAAGCATGTAACTTTGGTAAGTTATAATAGGGCACCATTGTAAAGAGGTGGTGTTCTAAATGGTAATTCATATTGAGATATATGAAGCGGCTGATTGGGTTCATAAGAACTGTGCGCGTATTTAGCCTGTGATCGGTGACATTTTCAGCCAATCCGAGATGTTGCAACAAACCCGTCATCACATGATGCCATGCCCCGTAAAGACGGGGCAGGCCTATGAGCATAAAGGGCAAAATGGTCTGGAGCCACAACGCGATCAAGGTTGTGATGAGATAAATGAGCAGCCAGATCCGGGCAACGCGAAAGACACGGGGATGATCTTCGCTCCTTAAGAACGTGACCTCATCTGAATGAAGCCTTCCTGTCACATGTAAGGCCATACGCTTAATCAAAGTCAAAGTATCGATAAGGCCCAAAAGGTTCAGTGCGATGCGCCAAAGATCAGGGGGCCGCATCGCCACAATTTCAGGGTCACGTCCGACAATGATCGTATCCGTATGATGGCGCACATGGCTTGCTTTCCAGACCACCGGATTTCGGATTAGCATAAAGCTTGCGATGTGATAAACCACGTTGTTCATCCACTCAGTTTTAAAGGCCGTGCGATGGCCGCATTCATGCCAACGGGAATCTGAGGCAGAGCCGTAAAGCACGCCATAGATGAACCAGAAAGGTATGCTCCAGACCGATGGCCAAAGCAGCACTGCTAAATACCCGCTGATCCCCAATCCCAAAAACCAGATGATCGTATCTTTGAATGCTCGGGCATCGGACTTTTGCATTAAAACGCGGATCTCCTGTGGATCCACTTTGGGTTTGTACCAGCGCGGCGCCTTTAGACGAGAGGCGGTCGTCTGGAGTTTTTCTGCTTCCGCAAGGGAATAGCGGTTTGACGTCATTTGTAGCCTTTCTTGATCTCCGAAGGCGCCACGCAGGTCATAGGGTTACGGCTGCCGTCTATCGAAATTTTCACCTAAAGCACTCTCGAACTCCGCGTCGCTCATATTCTCAGCCAAAGCACGCTTTAAAAGTCCCGCCTGACTCTCAGAGGCCAAGCCGCCAATTGGGGGATCCGTGTCAAGATTTGTCGGGAAGGGATAACCTTCGGCAGAAGCTGCGATGACCGAAGCAAGATGTTCTTGCGGCAAGTTTAAATTTTTCAACGCAGGAAACAACGCGCTCACCATTGCGCGTCTGTCGATACGTTCCAAAGAGCGGCCCATCGCGGAGGAAACTTGCAACAGGTTGACCATACGATCTATGTCGCATGACCTGTTTTCACCTGCAGCGTGAAAAAGCGCTGGGCTGAAAAATAACGCATCCCCTTTTTCAAGCGCCAATTGAACGTAGTTTGCTTCGAATATTTCCCGAAACGAATCCATTTGCGCCGCGATATATCCCGGGGCAAAGCGTTGCGAATTCGGCAAAAGCTTTGTCGGGCCACTCTCAATTGGCATATCGCAATGTGCAATCGCCCCCTGAAGTGTCAGGGCGCCTGAAAACAAATGCGCATGTGTTGGAAAACGCGTTGCCTGTTCAGGCGGCATAAATCCGAGGTGATAATCACGATGACAGGTTTGGGGCTTTCCGCCGGGACGCACCAGATTGACTTGCGTTGTCATTTGTGACCAAGGGCCAAGCCAAGCTTCGCTGATTGCAGCAATGGAGGGGCTTGAAAAATACCGTGCAAAAACGCTGGGGTTTTTCAAACAGAGTTTTTGAAGCGAATTCCAAATCCGGTCATTGGCGCCGCGTTCGCCGAAATGGTCACCGCCAGAGCTTGTTTGGCGTTCTTCCTCGATGATGTCGCTAAAGATTGCTGTGGCCTCATCCACCGCGTCCAGATCCAAAATGGCCTGTTTCAGAACCACGATGCCGGATCGTTCCCCAATCACATAAGCCCATTCCGCAAGAAGGTCCTGACGGGAGGAAGAGCGCAGGATGTCATCCACGATCCGTGTGTCATAAATTGGAATGTTTTTCTCTATCGCGGAGGCAAAATTCAAATCTGCCAGAGGTAATGTTTCTGATATGAGAGAGAGAAATGCGTCAGTTGAACAATCCTCTTGCGAAAAATAACCCTGATAGTGTGGGTGACGTTCGAGTGGCATTTTCCTTTGTCCTTCATCATTCCAAAAGGTTTGACTGTTCAAAGCCCTTTACAAAGCAGTATCCTCATATTCCTTGCCGGTTTTTGCTCCGGTAATATAGGCAACAACATCCTGAGGATCTGTGTCCTCTTTTTGCAGATTTGCACAGATGCGACCGCGGCGGAACACAATGATACGGTCCACAAGATCAAAGACCTGTCGCATATTGTGGCTTATGAGGATAAGCGGCTCTCCATTTTCTTTAAGGGCTTTAATAATGGCTTCCACCTGAGCAGTTTCTTGGACGCCAAGCGCCGCGGTTGGTTCATCCATGATCGTTAGTTTAGAATGAAATGAAGCCGTACGCGCAATTGCGACGCACTGTCTTTGACCGCCAGACATATTGCGGATTGTATTGCGAATATTTGGAATTTTGACAGCGGTTCTGTTGAGCCCTTCGATTGTGGCCTGCCGCATATTTTTGTAATCAAGAAGACGAAATGGGCCCAACCAATTCCATTTTGTCATTTCTCGGCCTAGAAAAATATTATCCGGCACATCGAGATCGTCGGCCAGCGCAAGAGTTTGAAAAACGGTTTCTATCCCTGCTTCCCGCGCCTCAAGCGGTCCAACGAAATTGACGCTTTTACCGTCAAAGATAATATCTCCCCTCGTGCGCTGCTCAACACCTGTAATCTGACGCACAAAGGTTGATTTTCCCGCACCATTATCCCCAACGATCGCTACATGTTCGCCTTTGCGAAGCGTGAAATTGGCCCCCTCCAACGCATGAACGCCGCCGTAATGTTTGGTCAACCCTCGGGTTTCAAGGATAATATCACCCAGGTCGTTTGTTTTTACATCGTCCATCAGGTATCCCTCCTTGCCTATCTGGCAGCCGTTGTTTTTTGTCGCCACTGGTCGAGAACCACGGCTGCAATGATAATCCCGCCCATTGCGATCAATTGGTAGGATCCGTCCAGTTTTATGTAAGTGAATCCAGAGCGGATCACACCGATCACCATAGCGCCCAGAACTGTGCCGATGATCGAACCACGCCCACCAGTTAAGCTGATGCCGCCGATGACAGCCATTGCAATGGCAAAAAGTTCATAGAATTCGCCCATGCCCGCCTGTGCTGTGACCGCTTTAGAGCTGAGCACAATGCCCGCAAAGGCGGCCAAAGTTGAGGCTATGGTATATACAAGGATTTTGTGGCGTTTGACGTTGATACCGGACATACGTGCGGCCTCTTCGTTTGAACCTATCGCATACGTGTGTTTTCCATAAACTGTGTAACTCATGATCAGTTGAAAGATGATCGCGAGCAAAACAAACCAGACGACAGGCATCATACCTGATCCGATAAAGGCAAAAGACTCTGTCGGAAATGAAATCGGATTGCCGCCAGACCACCACAGAGCGATACCCCGACAGATCAGAAACATTCCGAGGGTGGCTATGAAAGGGGGGATGCGAAAGATCGCAATGAAGGTCCCATTGATTGCACCAATCATTGCACCAAAAACCAACCCTGCCACGACGGGTATGACAACGGGAAGATCCATGGCCCATGTTCCAAATACCGCTTTGGGGTTTGGAAAGCCATTCACTAGTTCAGTTTGTGCCAAACTCATGGCAATCATGGCTGTTGCTGCCACCAAAGGGCCGGAGGAAAGGTCGATACCTGCTGTAATAATAACCTGTGTTACCCCCAAAGCGATTATCCCGATGATGGCGACTTGCAAAATAATGATCTTTAATCGCGCCTCATTGAAAATACTATCGAACCGATCTTTCGTATCAAACAAAAAGCTTTGACCGCGCATGTAAGGTGCTGTTTGGCCGATGATCTCAAATAAAATAACGATAATGACGAGAGCTAAGAGGATGTTCAATTCACTTGGCCATGTTCTCTTTGATTTATCAAAGCTCAATCCACCTGTGCCATGACTTGTATCCGCCATTGCTCTACTCCCTTTAATCATGCTTCGTTTAAGAAAAGGCGGCGCCTATGACGCCGCCAATCAGATTTCTGTGCCAAAGTAGGCTTAGTTCTTGTTCATGAATTCGCCCATGTTCGATGGGGTTACCAGAACAAACGGGATGTAAACTTTCTTGTCCACTTTTTCGCCCGCCGCGAGTTTGATTGCGGCATCGATCGATCCAGTTCCTTGACCAACGGAGTCTTGGAAGACTGTCACATCGTAATCGCCTGCCGCCATCACGAGCAAGGCGTCCTGCGACGCATCAACGCCGCCGACCTGAACATCAGCCATATCCATTCCTGCGGCCTTCATCGCCTGAATGGCGCCGATGGCCATCTCGTCGTTGTTGGCGAGTACGAAATCAAATGGCTCACCAGAGGACATCCAGTTTGTCATCAGGTCTTGCGCTTCGTCACGCGACCAGTTTGCAGGCGCTTCGGCAATGATTTCCATGAAGTTGCACATATCCATTCCAATCACGTCATAAACGTCTTTGGAACGTTGAACAGCAGCCTGGTTGGTCAACTGACCGTTCATAAGGTACCCACGTGCACCATTGCCTTTGCCGGCTGCACGCAGATTTTTACAGACTTCAAACGCCGACAATGTACCGGATTCAATTTCGTTTGACGCGACAAAAGCCTGAGTTGCAGGCAAGTCATTTACGTTATCTGGTTCACGGTTGACATATACAAGCGGTACATTGCCTGCCGCAGCAGACACCGCCGCACCGGCAGAGGTGTCAACGATATTTACAATGATCGCATCCACGCCGGAGGCCACAAAGTTTTTCACTTGGTCAATCTGTTTTGCAATGTCATCAGTTGCGTCGACCTGCTGATAGGAAAGGCCATCGATTGTGCCCGCATATTCAACCATGCCGTTGCGAAGTACGGTTAGCCAGTTGTCATCAAACTTTGAAAAGGTTGCGCCGATCTCTTGGGCCATTGCGCTGCTTCCCATAAGGGCTACAAGGCCTGCTGTAATTAAGTGTTTCTTCATCTAATCCTCCCATTGACGGTGCCGGCTCACCGGATAAGTCCTGCCGGGGCCAAATTCGGCCTGTTTTCAACAGATGAGGTGGCGACAGTTTGAGGCGCTCGATGCACGTGCGCCTACTAGTTATCTACCTCGTCTGCCTCCTGAAAGCAGAATGGAGCAAGAGCCGGTCGAAAGTCAACATATTTTTGCAACCGGTTGCAAGAAAATTAAACCTGCAAAAACTCGGACGTTTCACAGGAGAAATTTTGGCGGTATTGCAAAAGAAAAATTCTCAATTGATTTCTGGCTCTTCAACGGGTGATCCAAAATCTGAACGTAGGAAATCGAAATCACATCCCTTATCTGCTTGTTCGATATGTTGGGTGTACATGTGCCCATAACCGCGTTCGTATCTGGGAACTGGGGCAACCCATCTACGCCGGCGCTTGGCAAATTCCGCCTCGCTTAGATCAACTTTCAAGATCCGGTTAGGAATATCAACTTCAATCGTATCACCGTTTTGGATCAATGCGAGAGGACCGCCGACGAAGGACTCCGGCGCGATATGAAGTATACAGGCACCGTAAGAGGTGCCAGACATTCGCGCATCACTTAAGCGCAACATATCGCGATATCCTTTCTTTAATAAAGCTTTTGGCATCGGAATCATCCCCCATTCGGGCATACCAGGGCCACCTTTGGGGCCGGCGTTGCGAAGCACTAAAATATGGTTGTGCGACATGGGGTAGTTTTCGTCGTCTATGATCTTTTTTAGGTCCTGATAGCTGTCTGCCACAATCGCGGGACCGCGGTGTTTTTGGAATTTTTGCTCCATGGCCGCGGGTTTGATCACGGCGCCATCGGGTGCGAGATTACCCTTGAGAACGGCAAGGGATCCTTCATGATAAACAGGATTGTCCAGAGGGCGAATGACGTCATTATTATAATTTATGGCCCCATTTAGACACTCGCCAAGAGTTTTTCCACTTACTGTTAAAACGCTCTGGTCCAGCTTGTCCCCCAGCTCCATCATCAAAGCACGCAACCCACCTGCATAAAAGAAATCTTCCATCAGGTAGTCTTTTCCAGAAGGACGAATGTTTGCTATGACCGGCGTATTGCGCCCAATGTCATCAAGATCATCCAAGGTCAAATTCACACCCGCGCGCCGTGCCATGGCAATGAGGTGGATAATTGCATTGGTCGAACAGCCAGTGGCCATCGCCACAGTTACGGCATTACGCGTGCTGGCTTGCGTCATGATTTTGTCCGGCGTCAGATCTTCCCAAACCATTTCTACAATGCGCCGACCACATGCGGCTGACATGCGTTTGTGACTGGCGTCAGGGGCAGGGATCGACGAGGCACCACTGAGGGTAAGCCCCCAGCCATCGGCAATGCTCATCATAGTAGATGCTGTTCCCATGGTCATGCAGGTCCCGTAACTGCGCGCGATACCGCTTTGGACCCCGTCCCATTGTTCCTTGTTGATGTTTCCTGCGCGCCTCTCGTCCCAGTATTTCCAGACATCTGTCCCCGACCCAAGCTTTTCGCCGGCGTAATTGCCCCGCAGCATGGCACCGGCGGGAAGATAAATGAATGGAAGCCCCATGCTGACAGCCCCCATCACGAGGGCAGGTGTGGATTTGTCGCACCCCCCCATCAAGACTGCCCCATCAATGGGATGAGAGCGCAATGTTTCTTCGACCTCGATTGCGCCCATATTTCGATAAAGCATGGAGGTCGGTTTTAAAAACTGCTCTGCAAAGGAATGGACAGGCATCTCTACAGGCATACCACCTGCCTGATAGACGCCTTTTTTCACAAACTCTGCACGGTCCCGCAAATGGTGATGACAAGGCGAAAGATCTGACCATGTATTGATAATGGCGATAATCGGTTTCCCCTCCCAGTCGGCCCCATCAAGCCCCATTTGCATGGCGCGGGAACGATGTCCCATAGAACGCAGGTCGTCTGGGGCAAACCATAGGGCAGAGCGCAGGTCTTTGGGGGTCTTGGCCATGGGTGGTTCCTTTTCAGTCTTAACAATTTTGCCTTGAACTACAGGCCATTTAAGACTACGGGCCCGAACAGCTCTTTCAAGCGCAAACTGAAGCAGTCAGAATTTAGAACAGCTTTCATCCTTCCACAGGGCGAAAATAGCGATTTTTTTTAACAAGGCGATGCTCTTTCTCCAGCATAAGGCGAAAATAAAAAAAGGCCGAGAAAAACTCGGCCTTAGTCCAACAGGGAGGTCACTTTTTCAAGTGATAATGAGTACTTAGGCAGGATATTCATTAAGGCAAGGGTCTACGATAAGCGACAGCCATCTTTTCTGGCTATGCCTGAGGCGATTGTTGTAAATTAGTTTGAAAAGGCCAGTATAATTTGTTTGTTGATAATTCGAATTTCATTAAAAGAGTGATCGTGACAATTGGTCTGGCTGCATTTGGGTTTCTCTTTACCCCTTTGTAAATTAACAGGAATAATTTCAATTAACCAAATTTTTATTCAGCGAGGGCAAAAAAATAAGGGCTCATCACGACTGACAAACCCTTATTTTTTTTCTCCCTGCCGAACTTGGCCGACTTACTGATGACCCTACGTCACAACACAATGGACACAACAGTAAAAAGTGTCGCACTCCTTTTGGCTATGACTTCCTATCCATTAATAACAAGGGTAAATTTCGTATTGTGTGTTTTCAGGTTTGCCCAGTAAATGACTTACATATTTTAAAAGTTTTTTCTGAAACCGAGACTGAGATTGCAGATATGAAAAATTTGTTTTACCTCCCTTTCGTTGTTTTGTTCCAAGCGGGAGGGTCTGAGGGTGAAACAATCAAAACTGGCCAACTCGCAATCTGACCTTCTGTGGAAAGAAGATACAGTACACAAAGAATGGTTGCGCGAAGAAGCTATGCAGCAGCTTGCTTTTTTTTCGCAGAGCCTTGCACCGTCAGGTCAGCTGAGAAGCCTTAATTGGGACGGTTCAGAAATTATCGGGGCATCCCAAGAACTCCATTCCACGACACGCTTGGTTCATTCCTATGCGCTGGGCAAACACCTCGGTTTTGCGGGGTCGGAAAGGATTATTGAAGCCGGTCTTCGCGCTCTGAGGGAAGGACATAAGGACCAGACCCATGGAGGATATATTTGGTCGTTTGATGCGAAGGGGCCATGTGATACAAAAAAACTCGCTTATGGTCATGTTTTTGTTTTGTTGGCTGCTGCCAGCGCTCTGCAAGCTGGATTTGACGAAGCATACGACATAATTTCTGATGTTTGTGATACGCTTGACACTTATTTCTGGGATGAAACAGTCGGGCGATTTCGGGATGAATTCAATTCTGATTGGACCCCATTTTCAACGTATCGTGGTATGAACGCCAATATGCATGGCGCCGAAGCGCTTCTGGCAGCGCATGAGGCGACTGGTGAACGCCATTATTTGGATCGGGCAGGGCAAATTCTTGATTTTTTTGTTGGGTTTATTGCGCCACAATATGATTGGCGCATTCCAGAACATTATGACGAAGATTGGAACGTCGATTTGCACTACGAAGGCAATCCTATGTTCCGGCCTTCTGGCACGACGCCGGGACATTCGTTTGAATTCGCACGCCTTCGCCTGCAGCACTGGGACTTAACGGGGCGACCAGACGGGACGGCGGCGGCCGAAGCGCGTTCTCTTATTCAAACGGCGCTAAAGGATGCGTGGCTTCCGGAGGGCGGCTTTTGTTATACACTGGATGCTGAAGGCAAAATCAAAGTGCGGGAACGGTTTTGGTGGCCGGTGACAGAAGCCATTGGGGCGATTTCTGTGTTGCAACAGGTGGACCCACAGGAAGAAGACGAAAAATGGTATCGGCAACTTTGGCAGTTTTCAGAACAATACCTGATAGATCACACCTTTGGCGGCTGGTTTGGTGTGATCGACGCGCAGAACCGTCCAAGCCAAACGCAGTTTAAGGGAAAACCCGATATATATCATTCTCTGCAAGCGGCCCTTATTCCTTTAACGTCTAGCATTTCACATTTGCACAAAGCTTTGCGGGCGATTGGATAAATCTGTATTGAGAGCTCTCATATCATTGATAAATGAAAAACATTTATCCAAAGCGCTGAGCGTTTGGCCTATAAAACCGAGAAATATCTCCGAAAAACCAAAGGTATTAGCTGAGCTTGAGGTTTGGCGCGCAAGTATTGGAGATTATTGAAAATTTTTCTCTGAATAAAGATTGTCAAAACAAAAAAGGAGCTCTGGTGAACGAACGTCAATTCTAAGGTTTTCCCTTACTATGATGACACTGCTCTCAACCGCGGCGTTTTGCGGGATGGTTCGAAATCTGAGGGATTATCCAACGGTCGCGCTAAACTACGCGCATCTGTTTGCGCAGTGGAAAGCATCCGCATCTGTTTGCTGTTTAGCGCCACGGGATGATAGCTTTCGCCTCGAAAGCTCGAGGCCATCCAAATTCCATCCACTTGAATAATTTCGTGTTGTTCGAATTCAATAAAGTAACGTTCCTGATTGGTGTTGTGAAACCGGATGCCTTTGTAATCTGATGTCAAAGCCTTTGCATGTTTGAACACTTCGCACAAATGTGCGCAGGAGCGGTAAGTGACCAAGATCAACTGTTCTTCTGCGACAACGACATCGCGTTTCGGGCTTGATGGTGCAAGTGCGCCTGCTTTTATAAGAACGGAGGTGGCATCTGACGCATTCTCGACATGAGGTTTGCGTAGAATGTTACTTACTTTTTGATATCCATTGTCTCGGGTTAGTACCATCATACCTGGGACGACGTCGTGTATTTTCACGAGCCCATCGTGTGTTGCCAATAACCCACTTCCATAAAATGTATTTTGTAACAAGACGTTGTCATTGACGCCAGCCGTCGTGCCACCTTGCCCACCAACCCATTTGACCGCCGTTTCTGTACAAACAGCGGAACCTTCAAAATTCCTTGCAAAACCAAACCTATTATCCAGCATTACGCCACCGTTACCCAAATGTGTCCCTGTCTGCGAACAAAACACAAATTCCCTTTACATCATTACTTCCCACTAAAAAGCTAACGCTCTGGAAGAACGTTTTCCTTTGGCCGCATATGGTAGTAATTTAACCCACTCGTCTGTGCTCACTTCAATATACACTAATTCGGAATTTTGAAATACTTTTGGGCAAAAAACGGCATTTTTGTGTCCCTTAAGATCTTTTTTAATGCTTTAGGATAGTTTTTCTGCTTTTTTTTTGTTTCTTTTATTTCAGAGGTTTAGCGGGGGGATGCTGAACTTAAAAAGGGGAATATACACATTATTCTCCCCAATAAATGAAAGTTGGTCTCTTTTCTTAATGGAAACTTAACACCTGAAAATTTGGTTATTGTTCAGTTAATGAAAACAATAAAGTTTTTTGGAAATTTTAGATTCGTTTCTTACGGATCGCTTTAGAGACCGGCTCTTAGCTAGGTCAATGCATGCTCGTCAAGCTCGCACGAAATAATGCGGATCAAAGAAACAAAAGATGTGCCCAGTTTTTCGTCAATATTGGCGCAATTTGAAATTATAGAGTTGAGTAACGAATCCATCTTCACTTTACGCCTTGCCTTGCCAAAGATGTTTACTTTTTTGTAAGGCTGAAACGGTTTAGGAATATGATCATTCAAAGCAATAGATGAGCGGTCTTTTCAGTGCAAACTAATATTGCCAGAAGGCTCTTCTGAATAAATCTCTGTTTTTTGCGGTGGCTCCTTTCTTGGTCATTGTCATATTTCATTTTCCAAGCTGTCGTTAGGCGAACTTTGATGGCTCATGCTTTAAAAGGTAAGTGTCCATAATCCATCCGTGCTCCTTACGAAGCTTTTTTCGTATTTTTTTTATTTTTTCAGCACAAACCGAAAGGGGTCCAGAAACGATCACTTCTTTGGGCATTCCTAAAAACGCACCCCACCAAATATAATATTTGTCCTTATCAAGGTGATCAAAAGAATTCTCGCCATCCAGCATGACAACAAGAGTATCACACCCCATCGGCCATCCCTGTTCGCGCAGCTGTCGGCCTGTACTGATTGTCACTGGCGCGCCTATGGCATTAAGTGGGATCCCGTGGGCCGCAGTTAACAATTGTATGGCTGTCAGCCCTGGGGTCACTTTGACCGTCAGGTCCTTGACCACCAATTTCAGCCGCTCAGCGATACGCAAGCTGCTATCATAAAGAGACGGATCTCCCCATATCATGAGCGCCGCGCTTCCTCCATCTGGTAAATGAATTCTCAGGGTTTCCAGCCAAATATGGGCAATTTCATCATGCCAATGATCGACCCTCTTCAAATAGTCTGGTTCATTTGGATTTCGGGTGGGAAGCAAAAATTCAGCAAATCGAGGTTGGTTGATCAAAACGGTTTCACAAATCTCCCGCCGGAGTGCTGCGAGATCCGATTTTTCTGATCCTTTCTGTGGAATGAGTATGATATCTGCCCTTTGCAACGCCTCTTTGGCTGATCCCGTTAAGTGATCAGGGTTTCCCATTCCAATTCCGACGAGTCGAAGTTCAAACATTGCTATGTCCCATTAAATGCACCCGAAAGACGCAAGGCAGAGTTGGTACTTTTCCAGGACCAAGGACTGTGCCGCTATTCGCTACGATCGTTGCGGAATTCTGAAGGATCCGGAATGTGTTCATCATACCTTATGTCCGAAGCGCCAAAGGGCCCAAAAGGATCAAACCCGGCGCCGTTCCTGAATCTTTTTCAAGTTTACGTGCAAGGTCATGAAGGGTCGAGTTTGTGAGCTTTTCGCCGGGTTGGGACACGCTTTCTGCCAGAAGGGCAGGCGTATCTTGTGATAGTCCGTGTTCCATCAACTGTTTTGCCAGTGCAGGAAATGTGCGTTTTGGCATATAGATTACCGTTGTACACTCTGGATCTGCCAAAGCTGCCATATTTAGGTTCTCAGGCAGGGCGCCTGCAATATCATGACCTGTCACAAATTGCAGGCGTCGCGCGTTTAAACGCCGTGTTAAAGGGATGGAGGCCGCCGCGGCCGCAGCACTTGCTGATGTGACACCGGGAATGATTTCAAAGGGAACGCCAGCCTTTTCCAGAGCTTGGATTTCTTCTTCCAGACGCCCAAAAATCCCCGGATCGCCCGATTTAAGGCGAACGATCTTTCCGCCCTGCTGTGCATAATCCACCAAAAGCTGGCTGACGTGATGTTGTTTGGGTGAATGGCGCCCCGCGCGTTTTCCAACACCGACAAGCGTTGCATGTGCATTCACCTCATCAAGGATACCCCCAGCTGATAAATCATCATAAAGGACAACATCTGCCTGCTTTAATCGTTTGAGCGCTTTGATCGTCAAAAGCTCAGGGTCACCGGGACCCGATCCGACAAAACTCACAAATCCGTTCATTCCGTGGCCTCAGAAATCATATGAAAAAACGTACCACTCACATGACCGCGCAGTGACCCTGTTTCACTCACTAGATTGCCATCTGCATCTGTGACTTGGGCAAGCGGAGCATCGGGTTCTTCCAATATTGTGGAATAATGAAACTCATGTCCCCGCAATCGGCTGCCCCTCTGATATCCGAGAACAGCTTCTTGCAGAACAGCTTGGCGATACCCGAGATGAAATTTGCGCTTCTCGTAACTTGTCACCACTCCCAAAAGCCCCGCCATTTTATGGGCCACACCCTCTTTGTCGATCAGTGTTGTGCCAAGCGCCATATATCCCCCGCATTCCCCGTGGACTGGCTTAGTGGCGGCATGCTCGCGAAGCGACGTCAAAAACTTGTTTGCACCCGCCAATGTCCCAGCGTGTAATTCGGGGTATCCTCCAGGCAACCAGACCAAATCTGCATCTGGAACAAGATCATCGTTGAGAGGCGAAAAGGGAAGGATTTCAGCACCCTCGGTGCGCCAAGCTTTCAACAGATGGGGATATGTGAATGAAAAGGCCGCGTCACGGGCAAGCGCGATGCGTTGCGCGGGGGGGCGCACAAGACGGCCAACCTTTGGCGGGTTTGTTCCCTGTGCCACTGCACGGATTGCCTCCAGATCGACATGCTCACTCAGAAAGCTGGCGTAATTGGAAATAGCCTGTTCCAGATCGGGGTGTTCGATCGCCTGAATTAATCCCAAATGACGTTCTGGAAGCGCAAGATCGCCGCGTCGTGGCAACATCCCCAAAACTTTGATCCCAGCCTGCTCCATTCCCAAACGTGCCAGCCTTTCATGCCGCGGGCTGGCCACACGATTCAGTATGACACCGCCAAAAGGCAAGTCAGGCATGTAATTCATAAAGCCAAGCGCTGTGGCTGCCGCAGATTGCGCCTGACCGCTCACATCCACAACCAAAATTACAGGCCATCCAAACCGCACTGCGGTTTCAGCACTTGACCCAAAGCCGCTTGCCCCTTTAGTCGCCACACCGTCATAAAGCCCCATAGACCCTTCGGTGATAGCGATATCAGCATCTTCGCCTTCTGCGACAATCTTGTTCATCAGGGCTTCGTCCATTCCCCAACTGTCGAGGTTAAACGACGCTTTGCGCGCTGCCGCGTGATGAAAGGCGGGGTCTATATAATCCGGCCCGCTTTTGAACGGCTGAACGCGCAGTCCCATGTCAGAAAAGGCCCGCAAGAGGCCGAGCATCACGGTTGTTTTTCCGGTTCCCGAACTGGGCGCAGAAATTAGAATTCCGTTTGGAAGCATCAGCGTTCTCCACCGCTGGCAAAGGGGGAGTCTGCGGACTGGGGACGAAAGCGGCGATCATAATCGCTGGCATAAAGGCAGCTTTCCTCAAAGCCCTCCGCGTTCAGTGCGGGTCCGACGAGAATAAGTGCCGTGCGTTCAATGCCCTCAGGCATATCGCGTTCAATCCTGCCAAGATCAGAGCGGATGATTTGCTGGTCCGGCCAGCTTGCGCGAAAGACGATCGCGACTGGACAGTGTGCGCCGTAAAACGGGGTCAACTGTGCAACTGTATTTGACAGATTGTGGATCGAAAGATGAATAGCCAAGGTCGCGCCAGTTTTTGCAAAGTTTTCCAATGTTTCATTTTCCGGCATGGATGAGGCGCGACCGGGTGTGCGGGTGAGAATGACTGACTGGGCAAGACCGGGCAAGGTCAGTTCATGTCCCAAGGCTGCAGCGGCGGCGGCAAAAGAGGGCACGCCGGGTGTGATCGTGACAGCAATGCCTTCGGCGCGCAAACGGCGTAATTGTTCCCCCATCGCAGACCATAGCGAGAGATCCCCTGAATGAAGTCGCGCAATATCAAGCCCCTTTTGATCAGCCTGCTTGATCTCAGCAATGATACTGTCAAGATCCATCGGCGCAGTGTTGATGATTTTGGCGTCCTTCGGGCAATGGCTCAGGATTTCTTTGGGAACCAAAGACCCTGCGTATAGGCACACGGGGCAGGAGGCGATAATATCACGCCCCCTCAAGGTTAAAAGATCAGCGGCGCCCGGGCCTGCCCCAATGAAATGAACGGTCATATCTGATCTCCTTTGGCAAAGGCGCAAGTAACCATGCGGTGTGCACAGATGATGCGTGGACCGAGCAAGCAGGCTTTGCTTCCTGCCGCTGCCAGAGCGGCGGCTTCGGCGATACTGCCTGTGCCATATAAATCCATCGCGTTTTGCGAAAAGCTCTGTGTTTTTTGGCGGGTGATATCGTCAGGGTGCACAGCGATGATCGCAAGACCTTTCTGGGCTGACAGGTTTTTGAAAACGGGCGCCATGGCTTTGTGTGCAATGGTCGCAATCGCACGGATTGGCCCGCCTGTTGAATGTTCCTTTTCCAATCTATCAAGGACTTCCAAAAAACTCTCGAATGGCGCCTGAGAGCGAAATCCAAAACCTGCACAGATCATATCGTTACGCTCCATTGCACCACCGGATAGGCGGCTTTCCACCCGCGTTTTGTTCCAATCGCATTCAGGCTCGATATGTCAAAGCGCATCAATTGACCACCCATGGCGCGCTGTTTTTCAATAAGCAGTGCTTCGCTTTCCAAAGTCACAGCGTTGATCACGAGCCGTGTTCCGCCGCGAACGCGCCCAAGAATTTGTAAGAGCAGTTCTTCGTTTAATCCTCCACCGATGAAAACGGCATCGGGAGGATCCAATTCATTAAGTCCTTCGGGTGCTTTTGCATGGATCACCTGTAACCGGTCTACCCCAAAACGGCTTGCGTTTTGGAGAATGCGTTTGACGCGGATCGCGTTTGCCTCAAGCGCGATTGCCTGACAGGTCGGATGGGCGAGCAGCCATTCGATCGAGATAGATCCGGACCCAGCGCCGATATCCCAAAGCCGTTCGCCCGGATGCGGTGCAAGCGCGGAAAGGGTCAAGGCGCGGATGGGCGATTTTGTGATCTGTCCATCATGTTCAAAGAGCTCATCCGCCAAGCCGTTGGCAAAGGGTAGGCTGGGTCCTGCGCTTGGTTCAATAGCCGCCATTACCGGATGGATCACATTCCTAAAGTCAAATAATTTGGCAGTTGTTTTGCGCACTCTTTGACGTGGTCCGCCCATGGCTTCGCATACCGTGAGGGTACTGTCTCCAAAGCCCTCTTCACAGAGATACAGCGCCAGCGCTGCCGCGCTTTGACCGTCCCGGAGGGTCACAAGACACCGTTGGTGGGGGTGAAGATCTTTTTTGATTTTGGAAAACGGGGCGGCATGCAGGGCGTGACATTTGGTTGTTTCAAGGGACCATCCAAGATGAGAGGCGGCCAATGAAAAACAGGATGGGGCAGGGTGGGCGGTCCATTCTTCGGGATCAAGGTGGCGTGTGATCACGCTGCCTGCGCCATACCAAAACGGATCACCTGACGTCAGCATGACGACGTTCTGTCCACGTTTTTGCAAAAGTGCTTTGATGCCGCTTTCAAAGGGCACAGGCCAAGTGATTGATTTCTCAACAAGCTGCGCAGGCAAAAGGGACAGGTGCCGCTCTGCACCAAAGACCCATTCTGCGCTCTTAAGCGCCTTTTGGCTTGCAATGGAAAGCCCATCCAGTCCATCTTCGCCCAAACCGATAAGTGTTAGCCAAAGAGGGTTAGACATAGCCATGAACCTTCTGATCCTTGCCGGAACCAGCGAAGCGAGCGCGCTGGCCAAACATGTTGGAGATGCGGGCATTAAGGCGTGCTTGTCCTATGCGGGACGTGTTGAACGCACAAAACCCCAGCCGATCCCGAAACGTATTGGCGGTTTTGGCGGCGTTGCTGGACTTTGTGAGTATCTCGAAGAAGAAGCCGTAACCCATGTTATCGATGCCACCCATCCGTTTGCTGTGCAGATGAGCCGCAACGCAGTGGATGCCTGCGCCACTTTGGGGCTTCCTCTTTTGGGTGTGGAAAGGCGCCCTTGGCTTCCCAAAAGAGGAGATTTCTGGGTCGAGGTTGACAGTATTGCGGGTGCGGTCGATCAGCTTCAGCGTCCCAAACAACGCATCATGCTGGCCCTTGGGCGCATGCATATCAATGCCTTTGCGGCCCATCCCCATCATCATTATCTTCTGCGCCTTGTCGACCCGCCCGCGTCTGACATCACCTTGCCTGACTATCATAGCATCGTGTCGCGCGGTCCTTTCACGGTGGAGGATGACATCGCTTTGTTGCGGAACCATGCGATCGAGATGCTTGTGTCCAAAAATTCCGGAGGAAGCGGGGCGATCAGCAAAATAGAGGCCGCGCGCGCCTTGTCTTTGCCCGTTATCATGATCAATCGCCCGCCCCTGTTGCGCGAACGTCAAGAGGTTGAAAGCGTCAAAGAGGCGATGGAGTGGCTGCTTCATGGGACAAAAGACCGTGGGGTGTAGACGAATGGAGCCGCGCCCTGCCGTTCAATGATGCGGGTTTGAGACGTCCCAACGATCACCAACGTGCGCATGTCGGCCATATCCGGGCGCGCATCTTTGAGCGTTGTTATGGTTATATTTTCTTCATCGGTGCTGACCGCACGGGCAAAAAAGATAGGCACATCTGGCCCGGCAGCCTCACGCAGGATGTCTAATACTCGCGCAAATCCTTCGGGACGCGCTTTGGATCGGGGATTGTAAAAGCCCATGGCAAAACCAGCTTCTGCCGCGAGCCTGAGACGTTTTTCGATCACCGTCCAAGGTTTGAGGTTGTCGCTGAGATTGATCGCACAGAAATCATGTCCCAGCGGTGCTCCGAGACGGGCTGAGGCGGCAAGCATTGCCGTGATACCGGGAAGCACTTCGATCTCAAGAGAGCGCCATTCCATGGGGCCGCTTTCCACGGCTTCAAAAACAGCCGCAGCCATCGCGAACACACCGGGATCGCCAGAAGAGACGACAACCACTTTTTTCCCAGCCAACGCCATGTTCAGAGCATCTTGAGCCCGCTCAAGCTCGACACGATTGTCCGAGGCGTGAAGCGTCAAACACGGGCGCTTGGGCACGCGCGCGACGTAGGGAATATAGCCGACGACATCTGTAGCCTCGGCAAGAGCAGATTGCACCTCTGGCGTGACCAGCGCCTCAGCCCCGGGACCCAGCCCCGCGATTTTGACCCAGCCCGTCATGGTCTGCGGCCCTGACCATGTACGATAATGATTGAAAAATAGGGTGTTGAGTCGTCGTCTACTTCGTTAAGCTTTTGAACTTCGCTATTGGTCATAGCCGCATGGCGTACGATCCATGCCCGCTCATAAAGCCCGCTGGATTTGAGCGCACGTTTGACCTTTCCCAGATGTTGACCAATTTTCATCACTACCAAAGCATCGCTCTGGCGCATTTTTTGAATCAGGACCTCTTCGGGCAAGGTGCCCGTAAGGACGGTTAGCACATCATCTCCCCAAGTAATGGGGTGACCCGTCTGCGTCCATGCTGCAGACATACCGGTGATCGCAGGGACCACGCAGACGGGGTGGCTGTCTTTCACACGGGTGTATATATGCATGAAGGAGCCGTAAAAAAATGGATCTCCTTCGCAGAGGACCGTAACTGATATTCCCTGATCCGAGAACGTCTTGATACGTGCAGCGCAACCTTCGTAAAATTCAGAAAGCGCAACGTTATAGGCGGGATCGCTCAGAGCAATTTCTGTGGTGACGGGATATTCCATCGCGTATTCCACAACATTTTCCGCAAGAAGAGTATCAACAATGGTGCGTGCATGCCCCTTGCGGCGCTTTTTTCGAAAATAGGCGACATGGCTACTTTTTCGCAGAATACGGTCTGCTTTGACGCTCATCAGATCCGGATCACCCGGTCCCAACCCAAGTCCGTATATAACGCCTTTGTCGGTACTCATCTACTTACTCTTTCCGGCTGGCAAGCGCATTGACAGCGGCGACTGTGATGGCGCTGCCGCCCAAGCGGCCGCGGACGATACAACAGGGCACAGGGCAGGCGTCCCAAAGGGCGTCTTTGCTTTCAACCGCACCCACAAATCCCACAGGACAGCCAATGATTGCGGCAGGGCGGGGGCAGGTTGGGTCTTCGAGCATGTTCAAAAGATGAAAAAGCGCCGTTGGCGCATTGCCTATGGCGACAATAGCTCCATCCAGATGGGGCCGCCACAGTTCTAATGCTGCCGCAGAGCGTGTATTGCCGATCTCTGAGGCCAAAGCCCGCACGCCCTCTGAATGAAGGGTGCAGATGATGTCATTGTCGGCCGGAAGTCGCGCGCGCGTGATGCCTTCTGACACCATCCGCGCATCGCATAAAATTGGTGCGCCACCTTCAAGAGCCGCGCGGGCAACCCGGGCGAAGCCTGCGGAAAATTCGATGAATTCAGAAAGCCCGACCATACCAGCGGCATGGATCATGCGCACGGCCACGATTTCTTCATCCTTGTCAAAACGCGCCAGATCGCTTTCGGCACGGATCATGCGAAAGGATTGTTCATAGATAGCAGCACCGTTGGTTTCGTAGGTATAGGGCATCACAGTCTTTCAATTTCTTTGATCAGCTGATTTTGTGTCAAAGCTGATGTGTGTGGTACATCCCATGGCGCGCCATTGAGGATCAGGTCGTAACGCCCGTCGCGTCCCCTTACGGTGATTTCTGCTGTTTTGGGAAATGCACATCCTTTGGCGCAGCCGGACACATGGAGGGATTTGGTGGTTTTTGCAGAGAGGATCTGCGCGACTTTGCGCGTCTCCACGCTTGCAGCCTGACAGGCGGGCGCACCCGAACAGGCATTTGCCTGACCGAGATGCTGCTGCGGGGAGAGGATAAAGCCTTTGGTTTGAACGGCTTTGGCACCTTCAAGAAGCAGGCTTCGCCAAGGTGTGAGGCGAATGGCAGTTGCCGCGCTGTCGTTCATCAAGTCGCGTAAGGCACTGGCGGAGCTTTGACCAAAGGGAATCCCCACAACGAATCCCAGATCATTCTGCCCGGGGGGGAGCGGGGCGTTGTGCCGAACGGATCTTGGCACCTCCTGCCAGTCTTTGGGAAGTGGCTGCTCGAGCAAATGCCGAGCCATGCGACCTGCCTGCCTCCCGCCTGTCTGAACAAACCATTCTGCCAGTTTGTGCATGGCTGAAACGGCGTTTTCCCTTGAAACGGTGCGTCCAGCGGTTGTTCCGTCAGCATAAATAAGAACCGTTTTGGCATCCAATATTTCCAGACGGATATCGGCAGAGATGTTCTGCAAGGAGCGTTGTCCTTCCGTGTCTATTGAAAACCCGAATTTAGACGGTAGCGGCGGAAGCTCCGCTAAGCGATCATAGAATTCTCCGGCCAGTTTTTCACCAAGGCTGCCGTGGTCCCAGTTGGGGGCTAAAATCAAATTGCGTCCCGGTTGCGCTTCTTGTTCGGGGTCGATAAGCGCGAGATCATAAAGCGCGCTCAAAATCTCTGTGTCATTTTTCTCTGATACGCCCCGAAGCTGAAGATTGGCACGGTTCGTGACATCGATCATTGTGTTGCCGAACCGCTCGCTCAACTCCAGAATTGAAAAAACGGCCTCTCTTGTCAGTCGCCCATATCGCGGGCGCAAACGCACGATCAACCCGTCACCTGACGCCATAGGTTGTTCTGCCGTGGGGCACCATCCTTTTGGGGCCGGGCGCATCATGCCGCTCCTTCAAGAGACGCGAGAACAGAATTGCGCCGCGATATCCAAAGTCCCGCCGCATGAAGCGCGTCAAATCTGGTTTTCATCGCGGCGTAGGCTTCGGGGTTATGTGTTTTCAGAAAGTCTGAAATTACGTCATTCCCAAGCGTTGCCTCATAATAGCTGTCAAAAAGATGGGGGCCAACAACGCCAGCAAGATTGGCGAATGCCGCCATATGATCGAGCGTCACGGCAATTTCTGCCGCCCCGCGAAACCCGTGGCGCTGCATACCGGCGATCCAGTCGGGATTGGCTGCCCGCGCTTGCACAACACGTGCGATTTCCTCTTTCAGGCTGCGCGCGCGCGGCGATTGAGGTAACGTATTGTCCAGATGATAAAGCGCGGCACTGCCCCCAGTCACAGATTGTGCCGCTGCAAATCCTGCTTCATGAGTGGCATAATCGGAGGCAAGCAAAAGATCGCTTTCGCGCAGGTCTTGTGTATGCACAAAACTATCCGCTTTTCTGACAACCTCTCTTATGCTTTGGGGCTCATGGCTGACTTGGTCCCCCTCAAAGCTAAAGGAACTTGCGGCCAACCATGCGTCTCCGGCTTCTTTGCGCGCCGCCTCTGTAAAGGTTTCGGACAGTCCTCCCATGGACAATCCATAACTTCCGGGCTTTGGACCAAAGACGCGGGATAGGGCTGTTTGATCAACATAGGGGTTCCAGTCTTTGGCTTCGTCTTTTTCACAAAGGGCTCTGATTGCCTGCATGAAGAGCGCGGACAATGTGGGAAAGACATCCCTGAACAATCCAGACACGCGTAACGCCACATCTAGGCGGGGGCGTTCCAATTCCGCAATCGGAATGATTTCAATGCCGCTTACCCGTTCTGAACCTTTGTCCCATTTGGGTTTCACTCCCAAAAGATGCAGCGCCATGGCAAAATCTTCACCTGCCGTGCGCATAGTGGAGGAGCCCCACAGGTCGACCACCAGATGCCTTGGATAGTCGCCATGGTCCTGAAGGTGACGGCGCACCAGTTCTTCTGCCAATTTCACACCCTGCGCATAGGCTGAGCGCGTGGGAACAGAGCGCGGATCGGTGGTGAATAGGTTTCGACCCGTTGGCAGAACATCGCTGCGCCCTCGGTAAGGCGACCCTGAAGGGCCGGCTTGGACACGTCGCCCCGACATCGCTTTTCTGAGGCCATCGCGTTCGGATTGTACGGCTATTGCGGCGTCGAAGTCTAATTTTGTCTCTGGAAGGCGGCCATAAATATGTAATCCGTCACCAAATTGGCTTTCTTTTACATCACAAACAAAACGATCAATGCGTGTGATGGCTTCGGCCGTGCTGGTGGCTTGGTTCAAGCCAAGATCATGCTCGACGCCAAGCGCCTGTGCTTCGCTGCGTATATCGTCCTGAAGGCGGTCCCTGCGTTTCGGATCAAGACCGTCCGCGTTGGAAAACTCATCCAATAGATTTTCCAGATGCGCCAATCTGTCGGGCGTTGCGCTTTGTTTGAGGGCAGGCGGGATATGTCCCAAGGTGATGGCGCCAATGCGCCGCTTGGCCTGAGCAGCCTCGCCGGGATCGTTCACGATAAAGGGGTAGATAACTGGAAGATCCCCGATCAGAGCTTCGGGCCAACATGCCTCGGATAAGGCCACCGATTTTCCCGGCAACCATTCCAATGTGCCATGGGCCCCGATATGGATCAGTGCGTCCACATGACATGTTTTTCTCAGCCATAGATAAAAGGCCACATAGGAATGGCGGGGTGTGCGGGCTGTATCGTGATAATCCGCATCGCGCGTTGCGACAGAGCCGCGTTCGGGTTGAAGAGCAACAATTGCCGACCCGCATCGCAGCGCGCGAAAGGCAAAATGTCCCCCGTTAAAGGCGGGGTCGTCTTCTGGGGGTCCCCAGACATCAAACAGCGTCTTAGTAAGTGTGACGGGAAGGGAGGCGAGCGCGCTCATATAGGCCTCGACGTCCCAGTGTAGATAATTGCTTTTGAGCCTGTTGGTGAGATCATCAATATCGCTAATAGCATGTCCGTCTGCCAAGATATCCGCGAGGATCGCCTGTGCAGAGGCCAGCGCGTCCAACCCCACCGCATGGGCCATATTCCACTCTTTGCCGGGGTAGGTAGATAGGACCAGTGCCGTCGTTCTCTGGTTGCGTGGTTTGGTCTGCAGCGCCACATGCGCGGCTAGCCTATCGACGAGTGCCTTAATCCGCTCTGGATCACCTTGATGAGCGAAGCGGGAAAATTCCAGATCGGGATCGCGCCTTGAAGGTTGTTTGAAAGATCCCACACCACCAGACAAACGACCGTCTACTTCGGGAAGAACCACATGCATGGCAAGATCTGCTGGGGAAAGCCCTCGTTCGGCCTCTTGCCAGTCTTTGCGTCGTGACGTGGCAAGCATCATCTGAAAGACGGGCACATCGCCTGCATCAAGAGGGGAAGTCCCATCGCCCCCGATACCAGAAAACGCTGTCGCGTTGACGATCGCTACGGGGGTGAGGTGGCGAATTTGACGCGTCATCCAACGGGCGGCTTCCGGTTCCTTGAGCGAAGGTGCAAACAGCCCGATCACGTCAAAACCCTGTTCTTTTAACTGCTGGCTCAGCACTTCAAACGGATGAAGGTCGGCAGCGGTAAGGTAAGAGAGATAAAAACAGACGGCCACAAGCGGTTTTTCACCGATGCGACACGCCACCTGTGCGGGACAGATCACCCCGTTTTCCCTCGTCCACGCCCCGACGCGGGGAAGCCGCTTGGGTCCAAAGCTTGGCTTGACATAAAGCCCCGCAGCCAATGCCAGTTGACCAAGGGCCGCACGCGCCGCTTCTGCGCCGCCTGTGTCACAGAGCGCACAGAGGCGGCGCAATGTGGACACCGGAAGCGTGGACATTTCGTCCAACTGAGCGTCGACCCGTCCATCCGCTGGTAAGATTGCAAGGGCTATATTTTTTTCCGCGGCCAAGGCGCGCACTTGTTGAACACCGTAGTCCCAATATGACTTGCCACCAATCAGACGTATCAAAATTCCCCGCGCATGGCTGAGGGTCTTTTCGATATAGGTATCCACTGAGAGTGGATGTTTCAGTCCCATAAGATTGGCCAAGCGTAAGGTTGGCAATTCACTCTTCCCAAGATGCCATCCGGTGGCAAATGCGCCAAGATCGCTGTCCGAAAACGAAAGCACCACCAGATCGGCTGGCGATTGATCAAGATCCACAGGTGTTTCTGTGGCATCTAAACCGTGACTTTCGCGGAAGATGACATGCATCTTTTAGCCTTTCAACACCGCTTCGATACGATCGCGTGAAATGTCATCGTGTTCGCCGATCACAACAAGGCGCCCCATGCGGGTCTCCTCTGCTTTCCACGGGCGGTCATATTGCGCGCGTACGCGGCTTCCAACCGCCTGCACTAAAAGGCGCATGGGTTTGCCTTTGACTGCCGCATACCCTTTGACACGCAGAATATTTTGTTCACGCGCGATACGTTCGATTTTTGCGCTGAGCGTCTCAGGACTGTCCACTTCATCCAATTCCACGACGATACTGTCAAAATCCTCATGATCGTGATCATGCGCTTCATCGTGGTGGGACGGACGCGCCAAAAGATCATCCTCTGCCGCCGCGCCAAGACCAAGGATCACGCGCGGGTCAACCACACCCTCAGCCACCTCAACGATAGGAAGTGGACGGGGTGTTTCCTTTGCAATCACTGATTTCGCCGCAAGGATCGCTTCCGAGGAGGCAAGATCCGTTTTCGTCAAAAGGATGATATCGGCGCAGGCCATTTGATCTTCAAAAACTTCCGAAAGCGGAGTTTCGTGATCAAGGCTGTCATCAGCTTCTTGCTGCGTGCGCACAGCGTCCACATTCGGGGCAAACCGTCCGTCAGCGACGGCTTCAGCATCTGCCAAGGCAATCACTCCGTCCACTGTGATTTTGGAGCGGATATCGGGCCAGTCAAATGCTTTGAGCAATGGCTTTGGCAAGGCAAGACCTGAGGTTTCGATCAAAATATGTTCAGGCTTGGGATCAAGCTTCATGAGCGCTTCGATCGTGGGTATGAAATCATCAGCCACCGTGCAGCAAATGCATCCGTTCGCAAGCTCCATGATGTTTTCTTCGGGGCAGTCGGGAATGGAGCAACTTTTCAGGATCTCTCCGTCGACGCCAACATCGCCAAACTCATTGACAACAACTGCCAAGCGTTTTCCGCCTGCATTTTGCATCAAATGGCGGATCAAAGTGGTTTTGCCACTGCCCAGAAATCCGGTGATTACAGTGACGGGAAGTTTGGTGAGTTCAGTCATGATAGGCCTCTAAAGGGGGAATGCGGGCGATGCAGTTCTTGCGAAAATGTTCTGGTCTTTCACGCCAAGGCACTAGCCCATCGGCGGCATTCAGATATTTGTTCACGCCATCAAGGATGATTTCAACATGTTCTTCAGGGTCCAGATTGCCATAGACATAGCTCCACCGGCCTTCGCCGCGCAGCACAATTGTACAGCCTTGTGAACAATTAGAAATGCAATTGACACCGTGAATTTGAACGAGCTTGGGAAGGTCTACGGCAGTTAGTGCTTCAAACAGGATTTCTCCCGGACGTTTGTCGCCATCGCGCAACTCCAAACCCTTTCGGCATGTGTTACAGACAAGCAATTCAATCGGTTTTTGGTGTTTCTGGGGATCCTTGCTGTCCATAGTGGCCTCTTTATCGGGCGTGTTGCGACCAAATGGGGAAGGGCAGGACATGCACCACATTAAAGCGCATGGACCCGCTCCCGGCACACCCCGTCCGGACTGGGTTAAACGTTGTGTTGGCAGGTCTCCCGGCTTGCGGATTCAAAGGCAATGGCCTTAGCGCGCAATATCCCTTCCCGACAGGGTCAGTGGTGACATACGCATTTCCGGTCACGGTCGCGGGGGCGGCTGCGTTTTCGGATCTTGACCATCTGTGGTCGTAAATCCTATCGCATTCCCTCTTCGCCTGATCTATGAACAGGAACCAACGTAGCGCTGCAATGCGCCTTTCAGGGCGTTGTGTCAAGTAAAAGGAAAACCCATGGTCGATGAAAATCAACGCCACACCGAGAAAATGAAAAAAATCAAAGCGGCCCGTGACACAATCATGGCAACCAAGACCGAAGAAAAAGGTCTCATCATGGTGCACACAGGGGCAGGGAAAGGCAAATCTTCTTCTGGGTTTGGGATGATCATGCGCTGCATTGCCCATGGCATGCCCTGCGCGGTTGTGCAGTTTATCAAGGGGACATGGATGACTGGCGAGCGCAAGCTGCTGACGGAACAATTTGCGCAGGCCTGCACCTTTGTGGTGTCTGGCGAAGGCTTTACTTGGGAAACCCAAGACCGCGAACGCGACATCGCCGCCGCGCAGGCAGGATGGGCGCGTGCCAAAGAGCTGATTTTGGATGAAAATATCCAATTTGCGCTGCTGGATGAAATCAATATCGCGTTAAGGTATGATTATCTGGATATCGACGAAGTTGTCGATTTTCTCCTGACCCAAAAACCGGCGATGACCCATGTCTGCCTGACAGGGCGAAATGCGAAACCTGAACTGATCGAGGCGGCAGATCTTGTCACCGAAATGAGCTTGGTCAAACATCCCTTCAAAGATGGTGTCAAAGCCCAACTTGGCGTGGAATTTTAAATGCCGGCCCTGATGTTTCAGGGGACGGGGTCCAATGTGGGTAAATCCCTCTTGGTGGCAGGTCTCTGTCGCGTGTTGCGCAATCGGGGCATCAGTGTTGCACCGTTTAAACCGCAAAACATGTCTAATAATGCCGCAGTGACAGTGGACGGAGGCGAGATCGGGCGCGCCCAAGCGCTGCAGGCGCGCGCCGCAGGACGCGATCCCCATACAGATATGAACCCCGTCCTTTTGAAGCCGGAAAGCGAAACAGGCTCTCAAATTATTGTGCAGGGCAGACGGCATGCCACAGCCAAGGCGCGCGAATATGCCGCGTTGAAACCCCAACTGATGCGACCGGTTTTAGAAAGTTTCAAGCGTCTTAAGAACAGTGTTGATATCGTTCTGGTCGAAGGCGCGGGAAGCCCCGCCGAAGTGAACCTGCGCAAGGGCGATATCGCGAATATGGGTTTTGCGCGCGCGGCTAATGTGCCGGTGGTGCTTGTGGGCGATATTGATCGTGGCGGTGTGATCGCACAGCTGGTGGGCACGAAGGTCGTTCTCGATCCAGCAGACGAAGCGATGATAGGGGGGTTTATCGTCAACAAGTTTCGTGGCGATGTGAGCCTTTTTGACGATGGATATCGTATGTTGGAAACCCGCACCACTTGGCAGGGTTTTGGCGTTTTGCCCTATTTTTCTCAGGCTTGGAAACTTCCCGCCGAAGACGCGCTGGACATTGCCACACCACTGCGGCCCGGAAAACCCCATATCGTCTGCCTCGGGCTGTCGCGGATAGCAAACTTTGACGATCTTGACCCGCTGAGCAACGATCCAAATCTGCAGGTCAGCGTTCTTAGGGCTGGTCAGCCGATCCCGGCAGATGCAACCCTTGTTATTATTCCTGGCACCAAATCTACGAGAGGCGATTTGGAGTTTTTGAAATCTCAAGGTTGGGACATAGACCTGCGTGCGCATCATCGCCGCGGGGGCCATATCTTGGGCATCTGTGGGGGCTATCAGATCTTGGGCAAAACGATCAGCGATCCCGAGGGGATAGAGGGCCCCGCCGGCACGTCAGAGGGGCTCGGTTTTCTGGATGTTGAAACGCGGATGAGCCAGAATAAATCCCTGACGCGGGTCAATGCCAGTTATGGGGTTAGGGCGTTGACCATTGAAGGCTATGAAATTCATATTGGTGAAACGCATGGACCGGACTGCGCGCGTCCTTTTGCATATATCGAAGACCGCCCAGAGGGGGCGCAAAGCCTGACAGGTCAGGTCAAAGGCACCTATCTGCACGGGTTGTTCAGCAATGATTTGTTTCGCAAAACCTTCCTTACCGGAATTGGACTAGATAGCGGCACAGGGAATTACGAAAGTGACGTGGAGCAAACTCTGGATGCGTTGGCCGCACACATAGAAGGTCACTTGGACGTTGATCAGATGCTGGGTGTCGCTGGATATAAAGCATAACCTTTCGTGGCATATCACCGCGCGGGCGCCAAGTTTGCGTTTATCGCTGGAACTTTGACAGATTATTGTTTTGACTAAAGCCATTCTGCAAACCCATATGGCGCGGAGACTTCAATTGGATCATAGGGGGATCTAGGTGCTGCAAAATGAACTAGAAGGTCTTTTGGTTATTTCTCTGGAGCAGGCAGTTGCTGCCCCATACTGTGGTCTTTTATTGGCAGATGCAGGCGCAAGAGTGATCAAAGTGGAGCGCCCAGAAGGGGATTTTGCGCGGCAGTATGATGATGGCGTCAACGGAGAAAGCGCAATCTTTGCTTGGCTGAATCGTGGAAAAGAATCAATAACCCTGAACTTAAAGAACGCCGAAGACCTTTCCGTTATGAAGGCCATGTTGCGCAATGCGGATGTGTTCGTGTCCAATTTGGCACCCGGTCGGGTGGCTGAGATGGGGTTGTCGGGACAAACGCTTCGGATTGAAAATCCAAAGCTGATCACCTGTACAATTTCGGGATACGGCGAAACAGGGGCGGGTGCGCAGAAGAAAGCATATGATTTTCTGGTGCAAGGTGAAGTCGGTTTATGTTCTGTAACGGGCAGCAGAGACACGCCGGCGCGGGTCGGAATATCCGTCACCGATCTCTCCACTGGGCTCACGGCTTTTTCGGGGATTTTACGCGCGCTTATTCAACAGGGTAAGAGCGGTATTGGCAGCGATGTCACGGTTTCAATGTTTGACGTAATGGCGGATTGGATGAACATGCCTCTCATGGCGCATCGTTATATGGGCGGCGCACCAGAGCGCAGCGGGCTTCAACACAGCTTTATCGCACCCTATGGTGCCTTTGACTGCAAAGAGGGGAAACAGATTTTGCTTTCTGTCCAAAACAATCGGGAATGGGTGTCTTTTTGTAATCATGTGCTAGAGACCCCCTCACTGGCAACCGATCCGAGATTTGCGAACAATCCCAGTCGTTTTGAAAACAGAGATGTCCTTGATCAGATTGTGAGCGATTGTTTTGAAACGCTTGAGATTGATGTTGTCTCCTCAAGGCTTGATCGGGCGGGTATTGCAAACGGCGCGCTAAACACGGTGGCGGATCTGTCAGAACACATATGTCTGAAAAATGCCCGTGCCAGCATTGGGGCAGCTGAAGTGACTATGGCTGCATTGCCCCTCAGCCTGAATAATGAAACAGGGATTGTGCCGGCACTTGGTCAACATTCTGTGCACTTGCGAAAAGAGTTTGCTCTTTGAACGCTCTACGATTTATATCACAGTCTGCATAAAATGGGGAAAATGGCGTGCGCTACGAAGTTGATCATGTCGAAATTCGAGATGCAATCACAAAGCTTTGCGAAGCTTTTGATGGAAGCTATTGGCGTGACTGTGACAGCGCATCGCGATATCCAAGTGAATTTGTGAATGCACTGACGAAGGGTGGATATCTTTCAGCCCTTATTCCCGAAGAATTCGGTGGTCTGGGTCTGCCACTCTCTGCAGGGGCCGCTATTTTAGAGGAAATCCATCATTCCGGCGGTAATGCTGCGGCTTGTCATGCGCAGATGTATACGATGGGCACCGTATTGCGTCACGGGTCTCAAGCGCAAAAACAAAAATACCTGCCTAAAATCGCAAGCGGAGAGCTGCGCTTGCAAGCTTTTGGGGTCACCGAACCCACCAGTGGGACGGATACGACAAATCTGCGTACCACTGCGCGCAAAGAGGGTGGTGCATATGTGGTGAACGGGCAAAAGATTTGGACGAGCCGCGCAGAGCATTCCGATCTTATGCTCCTTTTGGCGCGCACGACCCCAAAGGAGCAGGCGTCAAAGAAAACGGACGGGCTATCGGTTTTTCTTGTAGATATGCGCGAGGTGCGCGGTACGTCTCTCACCATCCGGCCAATTAAAACAATGATGAATCATGCCACGACAGAAGTATTTTTTGATAATATGATCATTCCAGAAGATGCTTTGGTGGGCGAAGAAGGTCAGGGGTTTCGATATATTCTGTCTGGTATGAATGCAGAACGGCTTTTGATTGCTGCGGAATGTATTGGCGATGCAAAATGGTTTATTGAAAAAGCAACAAATTATGCAGCTGAACGGAATGTCTTCAAACGACCGATTGGGCAAAATCAGGGGGTGCAATTCCCGATTGCGCGGGCTTATGCCAATATGCGCGCTGCAGAATTGATGGTGCGCGAGGGATTGCGCCTTTACGAGGCGGGGGGAACCTCAGGAGAAGAGGCAAACCTTGCAAAACTCTTGGCGGCGGATGCGAGTTGGGAAGCGGCTGAGGCCTGCCTTCAGACCCATGGCGGGTTTGGATTTGCCCAAGAATACGATGTTGAGCGCAAATATAGAGAGGCCCGTCTTTACCAAGTTGCGCCTATTTCAACCAATTTAATCCTATCCTATATTGCGGAGCATGTTTTAGGAATGGCGAGATCATATTGATGTATATCAATATGATAGAGATTGATCTTAAGGTTTTCTACTGTGTTCTTCGATGGGTAATCCGGCTTCACTCCATGCGTTGAATCCACCGTCTAGGTGAAACACGGGAGATAGTCCCATATTTTGAGCAGTTTGCGTGCTGAGCGCTGAGCGCCATGCGCTCGCGCAGTAAAATACATAGGTTTTATCCTGATTGAAGATATCTTTGTGATAGGGGCTTTGTGGGTCTATCCAAAACTCTAACATGCCGCGCGGACAGGAAAAGGCGCCGGGAATTTTTCCGCTGCGCTGAATTTCACGTATGTCGCGCAGATCAACAAAGACGTAGTCGTCTTTATCAAAGACCGCACCGGCATCCGGTATGGAAAGCTTTTTGACCTCGGCATTGGCTTTGTCCAGTAAATCTTTGATTCCATGTTTAATTATTTGAGCCATGTGTATCTCTTTCGCGGTGTGTTAGTTTATCGTTTCCAACAAAGCATCAATCGTGTCGTTAAAATCATAACGATGCCTCCATCCCCAATCTTCGCGTGCGTGAGTGTCTTGGATGATGTCGGGCCAGTTGGCAATCATGCTATCTGCGGGTTCTTGCGGATCAAAGGTGAATTTTGCCCCAGGAAACCGGTTTTCCAGAGTTTGCGCCAACATTCCAGCGGTAAAATGATAGGCATGCAGGTTATAAGCCGGTTGTTTGACGCAAGATTTTTCGCAAAGTGTGAATTCTTCAAGGCTGCGCACCACGTCCATTAGGTACAGCGTCGACATGCCGGTTTCGGCTTTCACCGGAAAGGCAAAAGGTTTTCCCGACTTCGCCGCCAGACAGGCGTGCCCAGGATAGGCTGTGACGGCGCCCGGTGGGGCAAAGGGGGATATAACCATCGGAAAGCGCAGGCAGCGGAAATCAAATCCGCGTTTGGTTTTCATCCAATTCCCCATGCGTTCTGTCGCGATTTTAGTTGCGCCGTATACGTTTTGTGGCCATTGGGGCGTCTCTGCTGGAAGCTCTGCTGGTACCTCCGGCCCATATGAGGCGACAGTGCTTGAAAATACGAATGGTCCCACATTATGCGCCTCTGCCATCTGCATCAATTTGACAGAAGCCGTGGCGTTAATTTCCCATGCAGCCATCGGGTCCGCTTCAGAACTACCTGAAAGGACCCCCGCCAGATGGACAACCGCTTCCGGGCGCTCTTTTTCAAAGATTGTGCGCAGCTTGTCCGTATCGCGAATATCTCCGAGAATGATGTTGCGCGATGGCACGGGTCTTTGCGGTTCCACGATATCGTAGGAAATCACCCGAATACCCGTGTTTTCAAAGCGATCGGCCAGAAGATGACCGAGGTTGCCATTCCCACCCGTGATTAAAACAGATCTTACTATCATCTTTTCGCGCCTTATCTTTTAGCGTTTTCCATTTGCAAGCAATGTTGCTTCGTCTTGTTGGCGCAACAATAGCATTGCAGCCGCACCGATCAATGGGCCGGGCACCAATATAAGAAACGCCCATTGGAAACTATCGCTTTTTTGCGCCATCGTCGGAACAAGCCACACCGTCAAGAGGGTCACGCCGTATCCGATTGCCATTTGAAAGGTTAAAGCGGTGCCTACTAGCCGTTGATCCGAAAGCTCCGTTACTGCAGCGGAAAACTGACCGCTGTCCGCTACGATCGTTGCCCCCCAAATGATTGCGACGGTGGCAAACAAAAGTGCTGAAATTTCGACAGTATATCCAATAAAAAACGCACAAAACCCTGAAATCAACATCAAACCCGCTGTGGTGAGGCACCGCCCATAAATATCGGACAACCGGCCGGCAATGATACAACCAATGCCTCCCGCAGCGACGACGCTGAAGCTTAGGTATTCCGGCGAACTTAACGGAAATTCTGTAAACTTATCGCTCGCATGGTGCGCAAATGTCAGAATCCATGCCCACATGGCGTAAAGTTCCCACATATGGCCGATATATCCGATATTCACCAGTGCAAGTGCGCGGTTGCGCAACACTTGAAAGATTTGTGAGGGGTCAAAATTGGCACGGGCAAAGGTATGAGGGCCTTCTTTCACAAAAAGGGCAAAGACCAATCCTGCCAGAAATGTTGTCGCAGAACTTCCCCAAATAACAGTATGCCAATCCGTATCTGCTGCCATGGCGCGCAGTAAATGGGGCAGGGCAGAGCCCACCGTCAGAGCACCAATGATTGTCCCCATCGCAATCCCGCGCCCCGTTTTGAACCAAGTTGCGATGAGTTTTACGCAGGGAGGATAGACACCGGCAAGTGCCGCCCCCGTCAGAACACGCAAAACCACGAACTGCGCACCATTGTTGGCCACACTTAACAAAAAATTGGACAAAGCGGCACAGATGCAACTCATCGCGATAAGCTTTGTCAGGCTTACAATGTCAGAAATGTTGAAAAAAGAAATGATCAGAGCGCCCAGCACAAAACCGAGTTGAACGCCATTGGTGAGCCAAATTTCCTCAAGCCCGCTCAGTTGGGCCGATTGGCTTAACTCGGGCAGAATGACAGTGGCTGAAAACCAAGTGCTCAATGCGCCAATCAAACAAAGGCTGATCAGAGCGAGCGCGATGAATTTCCCGTGTTCCTCTCGTTCAGGTATCATATGTCAGCGCCAACTCGAGAGCCTGAGGAAAAATTAATGTCATGGCCTGCACCCCTAGTTCCAAGGTCTGGAAACGTCTAACGCCCCTGAACCGCGCCGTAAAACACTGTCATCATGTCATCAGATAATGGAAAATTGCTTCGGATGAATTGTGTCATGATGACCCCTGTGATCTCTGCCTTCGGGTCGATCCAAAAATAGGTCCCCGCGGCACCCGCCCAGCCAAATTCGTCCTTTATTGCGTAGGTTGACAAGGCCTGTCCCACATCCACCATCACACGGCCAGTCAAGTTCCAGCCGTAACCTGGCAGCGGGATATCTCCGATGCGTAATGGCGCGTGTCCCTGGGGTAATCGGTTTGCATGCATCATGGACAAGGTGCGTTCTGAGAGAAGCCTTTCGCCAGTATCGCTTTCCCCGCTTAAAAGCATTCGCACAAAGGCGCAGTAATCGCTCAGTGTAGAATAAAGGCCATGACCGCCACGGCGAAACTCTTTGGATTGCATCGGATAACTTGGCGAGACATCCAAGGGTCTTAATTCATGCGCGCCTCGTTTCAAAGCTGGGGTTCTGCCAAGTTCCTCATTGCCATACATCGCCATCAGTCGCGGCAGTTGATCATCTTTGAGGCAAAAGGTTGTTTCCGACATGCCAAGAGGATCAAAGATATGTTTTTTAAGAAGGTCATCAATCCGTTCTCCGGTGGCGCGTTCGATGACATGTGCAAGAACATCGGTTGCCACACTGTAGCGCCAGTCACTTCCCGGATGAAAGGCAAGAGGCAATTCTGCCAAAGCACCCATCACATCGTCAAAAGGCCTTGCCCCATTGTCCAACAGGCCAGCCGCGCGGTAGTAAGGCGCAATCGGACAGCCAAGCAGGAATTCATAAGAAAAGCCGGCTCTATGTGTCAAAAGATGTTCCACAGTGATTGGTGAATTGGCGGGTTCGATTGCGCCGTTCGTGTGTAATACCATCAAAGAACGAAAGCGTGGGTCATAGGCCAGCAAAGGATCATAAAGATGCAAACGCCCCCGTTCGATCAACATCAACGCAAAGACCGATATGATAGGCTTTGTCATCGAATAAATTCGATAGACCGCATCCTCTGGAATGGGTGATTTCTGTTCGAAATTCGCATATCCAACGCGTCCTTCCGACAGGATATCGTCGCGCTGGGCAATGCGCCATTCGATGCCACTGTATCTTTCTGAAGAGATATAATTTTCAACTAACTTGGTGACTGCATCCGTCATTAGACGTTTCCCCCGCCTTTTTGATTTCGTGATTTGATACCCCAGTGGGACAGGGCGGCCTTGGCGATGTCTTCTCCCCATTCAGGCACAAAATGTCCCGCTTCATTTAGGTAAAGCGGTTCGGGACAGCCGCGGATCTGGGTGTGAAGCTCTTTCATGATGTCTTTGCCCAGAACCGGATCTTGCATGCCGATCGCCATGAAACTTTCCCCGTTCCAACGATCGCGCAGAAACGCCTGAGACTTTTGGGAAATATCCACGCCTTCCATCTTTGGATCTGTCATCACCAGCTGCGGAAAGCGGCGCACGCCTGCCTTATAAAAAATGTCGGGGAAGGGGGCGGCATATGCCTCTGCCTCCTCACGACTAAGGATCGGAACAGCGCGCGCCATCAAACGCGCGATGTCCATATCTGGATGGGCATCGCTAAAGCTGCGCCAATCTTCAAACCCTTGTCCGAGGCTCTGGCCGACAGCAAGCGCCGTGTTCATGATCAGAAGCCGTTTAAAGCGATCTGGCGCTGCCATGGGCAACGTTAAGCCCAAAAGCCCTCCCCAATCTTGCAGGACCAGCGTTATATTCTTTAAATTCAGATGTTTCAAGAAAGACAAAATTGTGTTGCGGTGGAAGTTATAGGTGTAACTTGCATCATGGGTTGGTTTGTCAGAACGCCCAAACCCAAACCAGTCAGGCGCAATGACTCTGGCGCCTGCAGCTAAAAAGACGGGGATCATCTTTCGATATAAATAGGACCAAGTGGGTTGCCCATGGAGGCATAAAAATATGTCTTTGGCGTTTTCAGGACCCTCGTCAATATAGTGTAAGCGCAGTGTCCCGAATCCTTGGAGATCGGAGATATATTTGGGCTGATAGGGCCAGTCGGGCAGGTTCTGAAACGCGCTTTCCGGAGTTCGGAGGGCTTCAATATCCATCAGAATACTCCATATGGGTTGCAAAAGATGTAATTTGTGCCTCCAGTATACGGAGTGATTTGCGAGGCGTATAGCAAAAGGATGCGATGTGAAAATGGCTCAGGAGTACAGACAACATGTGTTCAAGCCGCCTAAAGGCGCGGCTGATCTTTTGTTGATCCGACATGGGGAAAGTCAGGCCGCGGTGGATGGCGTGCCATTTCCGCTCAAAGACAGGCATGGTGATCCCGCACTTCATCCAAATGGAGAAGATCAGGCACGCGTGCTCGGGCACCGTTTGAAAATGCTTCCGATTGCCGCGATCTATGTCACCACGTTGAGACGAACCCATCAAACCGCCGCCCCGCTGGCAGAGGCGCTGCAGTTGACGCCCAAAATCGAAGCGGATTTGCGCGAGATTTATCTGGGCGACTGGGATAGCGGCCTTTACCGCAAAAAAGTAGCAGAGGGTGATCCGCTTTTTCTGAAGTCCTTGCAAAATCATGAGTGGGGTGAAATTCCTAACGCGGAAACGACCGAGGCACTTCATACCCGCGTTCGGGCAGGCTTGATGCGAATTGCGCGCGCCCATCCTGATCAATTGGTGGCCGTTTTTGTCCATGGTGGTGTGATCTCTGCGGCAATGTCCATTGCCACAGGGGCAAAACCCTTTGCC
>LFER01000063.1 GCA_001510135.1 Alphaproteobacteria bacterium casp-alpha6 | reverse complement strand
AGAATGTTCTCGGGCTGATAACGACTTGGCACAAAAGGCAGGACCACACCATCTACCCATCCGATGACCGACCAAATCAGCCAAACCGTCAATCCAACAGGTGCAATTACGACCACTCCGGTGAGGAAACTGTTTCTGAGCCCGGAGAGAAATGACTTGCGGCGCGGCGCAGGTGGTGGTGTTTGAAAAGGTTCTTCCATGGACCGTACTTTTATGGGGGAAATTATCCAGACACAATAGCGAGGCTAGCTTTAGGAGAAAAGTCCTTTGTTTTAGATGTGCTTAGCTATTTCTGCGGCAAGACGGGCATTGTTTCGGACGAGCGCTTTGTTTGCGACGAGTGATTTTCCATTTGTTAAATCCAAAATGGTCTTCAGCAAAAAGGGCGTCACTTCTTTCGCAGTGATTGCTTTTGCTTCTGCCTCGCGGATCGCTTTTTCTATCAGGGGGGTTAACACATCTCGCGGGATTTCATCTTCCTTGGGTATTGGGTTGGCAATCAATTGTCCGCCGCTGAGGCCAAGCTGTGCCCGCATGTGATGCGCCTTTGCGATCTCTTCAGGGTGATCCAAGCGCAACGGGGCCTTCAGCCCACTGGTGCGGGACCAGAAGGCTGGCAACTCATCCTGACCATAGGCAATTACGGGAACGCCGAAAGTCTCCAAAACCTCAAGCGTTTTGGGCAGATCAAGGATTGCTTTTGCTCCTGCAGCCACAACAGTCACTGGGGTTTGGGCCAGTTCCTGTAGGTCTGCAGAAACATCAAACGTGAGCTCCGCACCCCGATGCACCCCCCCAATGCCGCCTGTTGCAAATACTGAGATGCCTGCCAGTGAAGCCGCAATCATCGTGCCTGCCACTGTGGTTCCACCTGTTTTTCCACTGACCATTGCGAGCGCCATATCCGCCCGTGAGAGCTTTAGCGGCGCTGTGGCAGTTGAAAGGGCTTCGATCTGGTCAGCATTCAAGCCGACGTGGAGCTGCCCGTTCAGGACGGCTATGGTTGCTGGCGTTGCGCCTGCGGCGCGGATGTCATCTTCAACTGATCTGGCCATGGCAACATTGTCGGGATACGGCATCCCATGGGTAATTATTGTACTTTCAAGCGCCACAACTGGCGAATTGTTTTTGAGTGCTTCTTTAACCTCTTGGCTAAGCAGATAAGTCATTCTTCTTGTCCTGATACGTAGTTTCCTGCTGCCAATATTGCAGCTGAGAGCGCGTTTTCTCGGGTGGCGCCGTTTATTTCCTGAAAAACATGGCAGGCCATGAAGACATCGCCCGCACCCGTGACCCCTTGGATTTTGACAGGTGTTGGGGTTTGGCACAGGATGTCAAAGTTGCGCGCGGCATCGCAGGCCATCTCTGACCCGTTTGTTACGATCACCCTATCAAAACCTCGATCAATCAAAGTTTGTGCCGCTTCCTTTGCGTCGGTCATCGACGCATCAGACAAAATCGATGCTTCGCTCAAATTACAGAACAGAACCGTGTTAGAGCGATTAAAGAAACACCGCAGGCGGTCGACCTTACCCGGTGAAGCGGGGGCAATGATAAATGTTACATCTTTAAGCGCCTCGTGGTGTGCCATGTTGCTCAGCTGCGCCTCTGTAAAATTTCCGTCCAGGATCAAAAGCGTGTTTTGCGGCGCGTCAAGCAATCCGTTCTTTGGATCTAAAAGCGTCGCAAGAATAGCATCGCCTTCGCGCTCCAAAGAATGCGCATCCGCGATCGCAGCGACCAAACCGTTTTTGTCCTCAATTGCCATATATTGATCTGTAGGCAGGGCTTCGGAAAAATAGACAAACCGCATATCTAACCCGTTGGTGTTACAGGTTTCACAAAGCTCTTTTCCCTCTGTGTCGT
Organism: Alphaproteobacteria bacterium casp-alpha6; assembly: GCA_001510135.1. Lineage (GTDB taxonomy): Bacteria > Pseudomonadota > Alphaproteobacteria > Rhodobacterales > Rhodobacteraceae > LFER01. Next base: position 122,129 of record LFER01000063.1, on the reverse strand, counting down.
TTCCCAAAACGGAAAGAATAAGGGGACGTGTTCCCAGCATCGCCAGTTTTTGGGCGATGTTATAGGCAACGCCGCCGGGTCTCCGCACAATCCGTCCGCCTTTATCACCACCGAGGCCCAAGACATCTTCTGTTCGTCCTATGACATCCCACAGGACACTTCCGGCGCAAATAACTTTCATATGAGAAGCATTCATTTTTCAGGAACCGAAAATGTCAATGCTGCCCACAGGCTTTCCCAAAGGGGGCCGTTTTCTTCTTCGGAAGCAAATTCTCGCAAGACCACGCTGTCAATCAGATAATCATGCCCTGATTGAACCGGCACTAAAACCTGTCCGTCCGCATCTGTGCGAAGCATAAAAACTGTTACTTCTTCGCGGTCATTACGTTCAAAGACTTCGACTTGCGCATTGGCGCGGGGGGCATTTTGATAAAAGAGCTGCAAAAGGATGTGTTCAGATAGGCGGTCAACATAGGGATTTTGAAGCGCCACAAATTCTGTCTCTAGGCCAAAATTCTTATCTGCACCCTTGGAATGCCCAACGCCGATGAGTGCCTTGGAATAGCGGTGATAGACCTCTTTGAAGCGCTCCTTGGGCCATCCATTTTTTTCATGCCGATCAATGGCATTCACAAGATCCTTGTGCACCACGAAATTGACGAATTTGTCCCAGTTTGTATAGGTCAGAAAAGAAGGGGTGGATTCATAAACGATGCTCACAAGCCCCTCAGTCGCTATGGATGTGCGCATGGCCGGAACATCCCCTGCGCGAGACGTCACAGCTGTTCTCGTTCCATTCTGGTCCCAGAAAAACTGTTTTATACGGTTTTCGAAAAACGAAAGACTGATGCCATTGAAATTTTCGCCGTTTCGCATGTCAATTTCGAGAATTTGACTGGATTCGATTTGAAACGTCTTGCTATCAAGCCATAATTCATGGCTAACGGAAATGCGTGGCATTGCAAAAATACAAAGGTAAATCCAGACAATGATTTTGAAATCTTTCATGCGAACCCTTTTAAATTTCGTTTTGATTTGCGGTCTTTGGATTGCTGTGACTGGCAAAACTACCGCTCATGAAGTGATACCGAACATCGCCGACATTCGCATAGATGGCAAGACAATCACCGTTGATTTGCGGTTGAACGTAGAAGCATATTTGGCTGAAATCAATCTTGCAGAGCTCAGCAATACAGATGAGGCAGAAGAAAGCGGAACATACAAAAATTTGCGGGCTTTGGCATCGGACGAATTAATAGCAAGGTTTGAAAAGAACTGGGCAGATTTTACGCAACTTATAGCCGTCAAAACGGCGTCTTTAAAAGGGATGGATGGGTTTGAATTTAAATCGCTGCGTGTCGACGATGATCCAAATCTAGATTTGCCAAGGTTGAGCAATTTGTCCTTCAGCATCGTAAGCCGCGATCTTATCCGTGAAGCAAGCATAAGATTTGATGAGACCCTTGGGACAACCATCCTTCGGCAAAATGGAATTGAAAACGGATTGACCCAGTATCTGGCAGCGGGCCAAGAAAGCGATCTCATGTCGGCGGATATTGGTGAGGAAATATCTGCTCCGAGCCGATTTTTGGAATATATCCCAATCGGATTTGATCATGTGGTGCCTGAGGGATTGGATCATATTCTTTTTGTGTTGGGATTGTTTTTACTATCACTAAAAACTTCAACCCTGCTGTGGCAGGTTTCAACCTTTACGCTGGCCCATACGGTGACCCTTATTGCAGGAGCCCTTGGGGTTGTCTCTGTTCCTGCCTCGATCGTGGAACCATTAATTGCCGCATCGATTGTCTTTGTGGCGGTTGAAAACATCTTTTTTGCACAGCTTAATCCATGGCGTACGGTAATTGTCTTTGGCTTTGGGTTGCTTCATGGACTGGGCTTTGCCAGCGTTCTTTCAGAATTCGGACTGCCGGAAGGGCAGTATATTCCCGCGCTGATCGGCTTCAATGTCGGTGTGGAATTTGGGCAGTTGAGTGTCATCGCGATTGCTTATCTGCTGCTTGCCCTGCCGTTTGGGCGATCTGCGTATTATCGGGCACGGGTGACCATACCGGCATCCTGCATCATTGCGCTCATTGGGTTTTGGTGGGTTCTGGAGCGGACACTGTTGGCCTGAGGCCATCTTGATCGGCCGGAAGTTTCGTCTTGCGCCCATCTGAAAACTCCCTTAGAGAGCGCATCGTAGTTCACAGACGAAAGCGGGCTTTGGGGGAGATATCCTCACGGTCCACCGGTTGGAGGCAAAGACCTTCGCACTTTCGTCCTAGGAGAAAACCGGAAAGGAAACGGATATGGCTCTACCAGAGTTCACTTTGCGTCAGCTATTGGAAGCAGGCGTTCATTTTGGCCACCAGACACAACGTTGGGACCCTCGTATGGGGGAATTCATTTATGGTGCGCGTAACGGCATTCATATTTTGGATCTTACACAAACGGTTCCAATGTTGGACGCAGCATTGAAAGCCATTCGCGAAACTGTTGCCAAAGGCGGTCGCGTGTTGTTCGTTGGAACAAAACGTCAGGCAGCGCAGCCGATTGCAGAAGCAGCAGAAAAATGCGCACAGTATTATATGAACCACCGCTGGTTGGGTGGCACGCTCACCAACTGGCAAACCGTATCACAATCTATCAACCGTCTTGCCGCTATTGAAGAAAAGCTCGCAACCGGTGCGGATGGTATGACAAAGAAAGAACGCCTTGGCATCGAGCGCGAGCTTGGCAAACTTCAGGCGTCTCTTGGCGGGATTCGCGAAATGGGCGGCGTGCCTGACCTGTTGTTCGTCGTCGACGTGAAAAAAGAAGCCCTTGCAGTTGCTGAGGCAAACAAGCTGGGTATCCCCGTTGTAGCCATCGTGGATACCAATTGTTCGCCAGATGGCGTTGATTATATCATTCCTGGCAATGACGATGCCGCGCGCGCAATTTCTCTTTACTGTGATTTGGCGAGCCGCTCTGTGCTGGACGGTATGTCTGCACAATTGGGCGCTGCAGGTGTTGATCTTGGGGCCATGGAAGAGGCACCCGTAGAAGAAACGCTGGCAGAAGAAGTGGCAGAAGCTCCAGCTGAAGCCGAAAAAGAAGAAGCCGCATCTTAATAATTTCCGCGCTGTCGCCCCGTTTTTGGGGCGCCATGCTTTGACATGGAAAAAGGCGCTTTGATATCTGATATACGAGGAGAGCTGAAATGGCGATCACAGCATCTATGGTGAAAGAACTGCGCGAAGCGACCGGCGCAGGCATGATGGACGCAAAAAAAGCACTGACCGAAACAGACGGCGATTTTGAATTGGCGGTGGATTGGTTGCGCACAAAGGGCCTTGCAAAGGCTGCAAAAAAATCAGGACGTGTTGCGGCAGAAGGGTTGGTGGCGGTTGCCATTGACGGGACAACGGGCGTTGCCGTTGAGGTGAACTCCGAAACCGATTTTGTGGCAAAGAACGCTGAATTCCAAGAAATGGTAAGCTCTTTTGCGACTGCAGGCCTCTCTGTTGAGACGGTGGAGGATCTTGCGTCAGCTTCTGTCGCTGGTGGCGTTGTGTCTGATGTGCTTACCTCAAAAATCGCCACAATTGGCGAAAACATGTCATTGCGCAGATTGGGTAAGATCACGGGTGGATCCGTTGAATCCTATGTGCACAACGCAGCCGCCGCGGGCATGGGAAAAATTGGGGTTCTTGTTGCGCTGAGCGGTGAAAATACGGCCTTCGGCAAACAGGTTGCAATGCACATCGCCGCGGCGCACCCTCAGTCCCTGAGCGAAGCAGACCTTGATCCGGCGCTTGTGGAGCGGGAAAAAAATGTTCTGACAGAACAGGCACGTGAATCTGGAAAACCTGAGGCCGTGATTGAAAAAATGATCGAAGGCCGCATGAAGAAATTTATGGGTGAAGTGACGCTTCTTGGTCAGTCTTTCGTCGTAAACCCTGATGTGACTGTTGCGCAAGCTGCCAAAGAAGCTGGTGTTGAAATCACAGGATATTTGCGCTTTGAAGTAGGCGAAGGCATTGAAAAGAAAGAAGAAGACTTTGCCGCAGAGGTCGCCAAAGCGGCGCGCGGTTAAGGAATCTTTCCAAGGTTTCACTTGCATAATATTTTTGAAAGCCCCGCGTCAGACGGGGCTTTTTCTTTTTTGATATAGTCAGCCAAGCACATGGTGCGTCGGAAATTTACCATGAAAAGCCCCTTCATGGTTCGAAGCGATTTACAAGTCGGAATATATCTTTAGTCTCGGTCAACAACGGTGAACTGAAACGAGTCGATATAAGATGCAATATTATTCCCCTGATAGTTTTTCCTCCGCTGCAGAAATTGCTTCAAAGGCACAAGGCAGCATTCGTTTTCTGGCTGGGGGCACAGACGTGCTTGTGCAACTGAGATCGGATATTTTTACGCCTGACACCCTGATTGACATAAAGAAAGCAGAAGGCGCCAAATCCATAGAACGCACAGAGGATGGTGGCTGGCGCATCGGCGCTGCGGTGGCAGGGGCTGAAATGAGCGAACACGCAGAGCTGAAAAATGAGTGGCCCGGCGTGGTCGAAGCCGTGGACCTGATCGGGTCTACACAAATTCAGGGACGGGCGACTTTGGTTGGTAATCTCTGTAATGGTTCGCCGGCTGCAGATAGTGTGCCGGCACTGGTTGCCGCGGATGCGCGCATTGTTGTGCAATCCCTGTCTGGAGAACGCATCGTCAGTGTCATGGATATTCCCAAATCACCCGGAAAAACAAATCTTGAAAAAGGCGATGTGGTGAAGGCCGTGTTGCTGCCCACGCGCGCGGAGCGTTCGGGAGACGCCTATTTGCGCTTCATCCCGCGAAGCGAAATGGATATCGCTGTGGCAGGGTGCGGCGTCTGGCTTCAGTTGGATGAACAGGGCGTGGTGAGCGCCGCGCGTGTTTCTTTAGGGGCTGTCGCTCCCACAGTTTTGGATGTTGACGCTGCTGCAAAGGCGATCATCGGCACAAAACTTGACGATGCGGCGTTGGAAAATATGGCTGCTGTAGCGAGTTCAGCATGCAATCCGATCACAGATCGACGCGGAACCGTCGAATATCGAACACATCTCGCTGGCGTTCTGGCCAAACGCGCTGCAAAAATTGCATATACGCGGGCAGGGGGATCACAATGAGCAAAATTCACGTCAATACAACGGTCAACGGGGATGAGGTCGATTTCCTCTGTGATCCTCGCGAAACACTTCTTGACTGTCTGAGGGATAAATTACAGCTGACTGGCTCTAAAGAAGGCTGCGGCACAGGGGATTGTGGTGCGTGCTCGGTCGTGCTGGACGGACGTTTGGTCTGCGCCTGTCTCGTGTTGGGCGTAGAGGCCGAAGGGAAAACCGTTGACACGGTCGAAGGGATTGCCAAAGGGCAGGACCTTCATCCGTTGCAGGAAAAATTCATCAAATACGCCGCGCTTCAGTGCGGAATTTGTACGCCCGGTATTTTAGTGGCGACCAAGAACTTACTTGAACGAAGTCCGAACCCCACCGAAACAGAGGTGAGGTATTGGCTTGCAGGAAACCTGTGCCGGTGCACGGGTTATGATAAAATCATCCGCGCGATCATGGATACAGCAGCTGAAATGCGGGAGGCTGGATAATGGCTTTAGACGATACAAAAACCAAAGATTTTAAATTTGTCGGAACAAGACCTGAGCGCCCCGATGGCGTAGATAAAGTCACGGGACGTGCAAAATTTGGTGCGGATATGACCGCGCCGGGCATGCTTCATGGGGCGATTTTGCGTTCCCCGCATGCCCATGCACGTATTCTTTCCATCGACACAAGCAAAGCGGAAGCGTTGAAAGGGGTCAAAGCTGTCGTGACACGCGCCGATTTTTCGACCAACCCCACGTTTGGTCCCGGACTGACGGGTGAGCCATGGAACGTTCTGGAAAATGTCATGGCCGGGGAAAAAGCGCTTTATGACGGGCATGCCGTGGCAGCAGTAGCTGCGACCTCGGCACTGATTGCGCGTGACGCGTTGAAATTGATCGATGTCACCTATGAGGTGCTCGATCATGTGACTGATGTGGACAAGGCCATGGCAGAGGGTGCGCCAGTCATTCGCGAAGGGGCGGCGGATAAATCTGTTCCAGCTGGCATGCATCCCAATGTTGTGCGATATCACGACAGCGGACACGGGGATGTTGAAGCAGGTTTCGCAGAGGCGGATCTGGTCCTAGAGAACAGTTTTAAAACTGAAGCCACCCATCAGGGATATATCGAACCCCATGCCTGTCTTGGCAGCCTTGGAAATGATGGAAAAGGCGAATTATGGTGCACCACACAAGGCCATTGGTATGCCCAGAAAATGTGTGCTGCGCTCTTGGGATTGGAAACCAGCCAGTTGCGCGTAACAGCCTCAGAAATTGGTGGTGGCTTTGGCGGAAAAACGACGGTCTTTATCGAACCTGTAGCGCTTGCTTTGTCTCGTAAGGCCAACAAACCCGTTAAAATTGTGATGAGCCGTTCGGAAGTATTTCGTGCGACGGGTCCAACTGCATCGACATCAATGGATATCAAAATAGGCATGAAGAAAGACGGCACGATCACAGCTGCAAGTGGTGTCTTCCGCTTGCAGGGCGGTGCCTTTCCGGGCGCGCCGTGTGAATTCACGGCCATGTGCGCCTTTGCCCCCTATGCGCTCGAAAATGTGCATCAGATCGGATATGATGTCATGTCCAACAGGCCAAAACAGGCGGCTTACCGTGCACCGGGGTCGCCAATGGCGGCCTTTGCGGTGGAATCCGTGATTGATGATCTTTGCAAAGAGCTGGGGCTTGATCCCATTGATGTGCGTTTGAAAAACGCCTCTCACAAAGGCACAAAGGCCAGCTTTGGACCACGCTTTGATGATATCGGGCTTGTGGAAACACTGGAGGCAGCTAAGGCGCATGAACATTATAATACGCCTTTGAAAGAGGGCCAAGGGCGGGGAATTTCCTGCGGATTTTGGTTTAACCACGGCGGAGAAACAGCTGTTTCTCTTGCACTTTCTGAAGATGGGACCGCACAAATATCCGTTGGTACGCCTGATATTGGAGGCAGTCGCGCATCCATGGCATTGATGGCTGCGGAAGAACTTGGAATTCCTTACGAACACATTCGCTGCACCGTCGCAGACACCGCAACGCTTGGCTATAATGAGATCAGTCACGGGTCACGGGTCACCTATGCTTCAGGTCTTGCCACGATCAAGGCGGCCAAAGATGCGGTCAACAAACTTTGCAAGCGTGCGGCACAAAAATGGGGCATTCCAGAGGATGCGGTGAAATGGGAGGACGGCTGCGCCGTTCCATCCGGTGCAAATGCGGGAGATTTTGATCCTTTACCCCTTGCCAAGATCACAGCAAATATGGGGGCAACGGGGGGGCCGATTGTGGGGCACTTCGAGGCCACGCCAGAAGGGGCAGGTGTGAGCTTTGCCACCCATATTGTGGATGCAGAGGTTGATCACGAAACCGGAAAAACAAAGATCGTCCGCTACACTGTGGTGCAGGATGCCGGAAAGGCGATCCATCCCACCTATGTGGAGGGGCAATTCCAAGGTGGGGCAGCACAAGGGATCGGATGGGCGCTGAACGAAGAATATATCTATGGAGACGATGGGCGGTTGCAAAATGCGGGCTTCCTTGACTATCGCATTCCCTTGGCTTCTGATTTGCCGATGATTGACACAGTTATTGTGGAGGTGGCGAACCCCGGACATCCTTATGGGGTGCGCGGGGTTGGGGAAACCTCTATCTGCCCGCCTTTGGCGGCGATCGCCAATGCGGTGTCTGCCGCGGCAGGGGTTCGGATGCGCGAACTTCCCATGTCGCCCCCGCGAATTGTTGCGGCGCTCAAAGCGGCACAGGATGGTTAAAGTTCATCTCTGGTCTGGTTTAAGGTCTCTGGTTGACGGACAAGATGCGGTTGAAGTGCAGGCTTCAACTGTGGGGGATATCTTGCGCGGTCTGGTCAAGCTCTATCCAGGGCTTGAAGGGCCTATTGAAGCAGGGGTTTCGGTGGCCGTTGACGGGAAAATCATCGCAAATGATCTGACGACACCCGTTACGACGGAAAGTGAAATTTACCTGATGCAGAAATTAAGGGGCGGGTAGGAAACTTTGAGCCGTATTTTACCTTAAGGTGGTAATTAAGCAGCAGATTGCTGGTAAATTCATTTCACCTGTCCCCAAATGCAATTATGAGTTCCGTGTCAAAATGCCCAGCGGTCACAGAAAAATGTACTGATTTCGTTTTTAAATTTTCTTTTTTCGGTCGCGTCACGAACGTTCTGCCAGTCGTATTTTAAATTGTCAAAATATGCGTTAGTTATTTTCCATAAGCATCAGAAATCTATGTATAATATAATAAGCGCTATGCGCAGATTATGGTTTCGATGCGACGCCAACGAATTTTATGATCGTTGCTTGTCCCAAAGGGATTGATTATATTTAAGTTCTAAATCCCTGCGGTCAAACCTTTCTAATATCTCGAAAAATAAAATTTTGATATCTTTGGGTAGATAGAAACTGTTCTTAATATGTATATATTGCTTGCATTAAACATATGATATGAAATTATGTGGTACACAATTCTACTCAGGGAGAGAGCTATGCGAAGAGTACTCACGGTATTAGCCGGATCTACGCTATTATCAACTGCGGCAATCGCCGAAGATGTGAAGTTAGGCATCATTTTCGGGTTTACCGGACCGATCGAATCTTTGACCCAGCCCATGGCTGCCGCGGCGGAGCTTGCTATGAAGGAAGCTACCGACTCAGGCATTTTCTTGGGCGGCTCCACTGTTTCCAGCGTTCGTGGAGACTCAACTTGTATTGACTCAGCGGCTGCGGTTTCTGCAGCAGAGCGTTTGGTTACATCTGACAAGGTGAATGCCATTGTCGGTGGTGACTGCTCGGGTGTGACTGGGGCAATTCTGCAAAACGTTGCGCGACCAAATGGCATTGTGATGATCTCGCCTTCTGCGACTTCTCCTGCGCTGTCAACAGCAGAGGATGACGGTCTGTTTTTCAGAACATCGCCTTCGGATGCGCGTCAGGGTCAAATCATGACAGAAATTCTGATGGAGCAAGGCATAACAAAAGTGCCGGTGACATACACAAACTCGGACTATGGTAAGGGTTTGGCAGAAGCCTTTGAAGCAGCCTTTACCGCGGCAGGGGGCACGGTCACTTTGAATGCGGCGCACGAAGACGGCAAAGCGGACTACTCTGCTGAAGTGGGCGCTCTTGCGGCTGCTGGTGGTGACCGCCTTGTTATCGCGGGTTACATTGATCAAGGCGGCGGCGGTGTTTTGCGGGCTGCCTTGGACGCGGGCGCTTTCGACTCCTTCCACTTCCCAGATGGTATGATTTCCGTAAATCTGGAAGACAATTTCGGCTCTGAAATTGACGGATCCACGGGACAGCATCCAGGCACAGACAGCCCTGGTGCGGCTGCAGTTGCGGATATGGGTAAAGCCAATGGATTTGACGGCACATCACCCTTTGCGCCAGAATCTTACGATGCAGCGGCCTTGCTCATTTTGGCAATGCAGGCGGCCGGATCTTCCGCCTCTGCGGATTTGAAAGACAAGGTGATGGAAGTTGCAAACGCGCCCGGAGAGAAAATCTATCCAGGTGAATTGGCAAAAGCGCTTAAAATCTTGGCAGACGGTGGCGATGTGGACTACGTTGGTGGGTCAGCTGTTGAACTGATCGGGCCAGGTGAATCTGCAGGTAATTATCGTCAAATCGAGATTAGCGGCGGTAAAATCGCGACTGTCAGATACAGATAACTTGGGCATCAGCCTTAGACATAAAACAGCCCGGAGCTTTGCCGGGCTGTTTCTTAATGTGGACCGTTTTAAAATCCGAATCTTAATGCGCAATGATTAAAATCGAAAATGTACACAAGCATTTTGGGGGCTTTCGCGCCGTCGATGGAGCCTCGCTTGAAATAAAAGAGGGGTCCATTACGGGCCTTATCGGTCCCAACGGGGCGGGCAAAACCACTTTGTTCAACGTGATTGCGGGGGTGCTCCCACCGACCTCTGGTGTTATAAAAATGGCACAAACCGATATCACAGGCCTTCCCCCGCATGAGTTGTTTGCACAAGGGGTGTTGCGAACCTTTCAAATCGCCCATGAATTTGGTTCCATGACGGTTTTGGAAAACTTGATGATGGTGCCGGGGGGACAAACGGGAGAATCGCTTTGGAACACATGGTTTCACCGAAAAAGAATTGCCCAAGAAGAGGCCGAACTTAAAGAGCGCGCGCTTGATGTTTTGAAGTTTCTGACAATCGACCACCTTGCGGAGGAAAAGGCTGGAAACTTGTCTGGAGGTCAAAAGAAATTACTCGAACTTGGTCGCACAATGATGGTGGACGCCAAAGTGGTATTTCTTGATGAAGTCGGCGCCGGTGTGAACCGGACTTTGCTGAATACAATCGCGGATGCAATCATTCGGTTGAACCGTGAGAGGGGCTATACTTTTTGCATTATCGAACATGATATGGATTTCATCTCACGCTTATGTGATCCGGTCATCGTGATGGCAGAAGGGCGTGTTCTTGCGCAGGGAACAGCCGAGGAAATTAAGCGCAACGAACAGGTCATTGAAGCCTACTTGGGCACTGGAATAAAAAATCAAAAAGCCGATGGGGTAAACGTATGAGCTTTCTCATTGGTAAAAACATGACCGGCGGTTATGGCGGCGCAAATATCATCAACAATTGTACAATTTCGGTTGATCTGGGCCAAATTGCCGTCATTGTCGGCCCCAATGGCGCAGGGAAATCAACCGCCATGAAAGCGATTTTTGGCATGTTGGATTTGCGCGGTGGGTCGGTATCCATTGATGGACGCGATATTACCGGTTTATCTCCGCAGGATCGCGTTGCAACAGGGATGGCATTTGTCCCGCAAACGCAAAATATTTTTGTTTCTTTGACCGTTGAGGAAAATCTGGAAATGGGGGCGTTTTTGCGAATGGACGATATTCGTAGCACCCTTGATCAAGTATATGAGCTTTTTCCAATTCTCGCGGATAAACGCAAACAACGCGCCGGAGAACTCAGTGGCGGGCAAAGGCAACAGGTGGCTGTTGGACGGGCTTTGATGACCAAACCCAAAGTGCTGATGCTTGACGAACCCACCGCAGGCGTTTCTCCGATCGTAATGGATGAACTATTTTCCAGAATAATTGAAATTTCTAAGCAGGGCATATCCATACTCATGGTTGAACAAAATGCGCGGCAGGCGCTGGCTATTGCAGATGTTGGCTTTGTGTTGGTCCAAGGGGAAAATCGGTATACCGATAGCGGAAAAGCGCTCCTTCAAAACCCCGACGTACGTCAGAGTTTCTTAGGAGGTTAGGGAAATGGATCTACTCAATGCATTGGTTGTTCTCGCAAATTTTGTGATTATTCCGGGCATCGCTTATGGAAGTACGCTGGCCCTTGGTGCGCTTGGGATCACACTCATTTATGGAATCCTGAGATTTTCTAACTTTGCGCATGGCGACACAATGGCGTTTGGAGGCATGTTCGCCGTCTTGGGAACTTGGTGGCTTCAATCTAAAGGAATTTCAATAGCCCCCCTTCCAACCGCTTTGCTTGTGATTCCTTTTGCCATCGTTCTCATGATCTTGTTCTTACTTTTCTGCGATCGTACAATTTACCGATACTATCGAAAAGTTAAGGCAAGCCCCATTATTTTAGTTATGGCCTCTCTTGGTATAACATTCATTATGAATGGGCTCGTCCGATTTATCATCGGGCCCGGTGAACGCCGGTTCGCGGATGGCACACGGTTTTTGATCAGCGCGCGGGATTTTAAAGCTATGACCGGGTTGAACGAAGGTCTAGCGATCCGTTTGTCGCAGGTCATCACATTTGTAGCAGCAATTATTATTGTTGCGGCCTTGTTCTGGTTTTTGAACAAAACCCGCACAGGCAAATCGATGAGAGCCTTTTCTGATAATGAGGATCTGGCGTTACTCTCTGGGATCAATCCGGAAAAGGTTGTGACGATCGTCTGGGTGCTCGTCGCCATTTTGGCAACTGTTTCTGGGACACTTTATGGTTTGGATAAGACCTACAAACCCTTCACATATTTTATGTTGTTGCTTCCGATGTTTGCCGCTGCAATCGTCGGAGGGCTGGGCAACCCTGTGGGGGCCATAGCAGGGGGCTTTGTGATCGCGTTTTCAGAGATTTTTGTGACCTATGCCTTCAAAAAATTCTTTGGCTATATTTTGCCCAAAGATATGCTTCCTTCGGGAATTATTCAGATCATTTCGACAGATTATAAGTTCGCCGTATCCTTTACAATCTTAGTCTTAGTTTTGCTCTTCAGACCTACGGGCATATTTAAAGGACAGTCGATATGATGAACCGAAATATCGTATATTTCGCGGTCTTTTTTGCCATGCTTGTCTTTGTTGGTATGTTTCAAAGTTGGACCGTTGCGTTTTCGATTTTCAATTTGTGTCTGATCTCTGCGATCATGGCGCTTGGGGTGAATATTCAGTGGGGCTATGCCGGGCTCTTTTCTGTTGGAACCACGGGATTTGTAGCCTTAGGCGGCGTTGCAGCCGTTGTCACATCAATGCCACCCGTACAAGAGGCATGGACAACAGGAGGAGCGAGGCTTTTGACCGCTCTGGTCTTTGCGGGCGCAACAATTGTTATATCTGTTCTGCTGTGGAAACGTATGACCAAAGGACGGATACGCGGTTTCGTCGTTGCCGCAACACTTATCATCGGCTTTTTCATTTTTCGTTATCTGTTCGATCCAGCGGTTGCAGAGATTGAGTCAGTAAACCCAGCTGCTGAAGGGTATCTTGGTGGCTTGGGTCTTCATATTATATTTAGTTGGATCGTGGGGGGGCTCTTTGCTGCGGGGGCCGCTTGGATGATCGGGAAAGTCGCACTTGGTTTGCGATCAGATTACCTTGCTATTGCAACGCTTGGAATTTCGGAGATTATTATTGCAGTAATCAAAAACGAAGACTGGCTGACACGTGGGGTCAAGAACGTCAACGGGATCCCCAGACCGGTGGCCTACGAAGTTGACCTTCAGCAAACCGCAGATTTCGTCAGAGCCGCTGATTGGCTTGGGATCGATACGGTTTTGGCCTCTTCGCTTTATGTGAAATTCTCCTATGGAATATTGTTCTTGATCGTCCTTGGCTTAATCATCTGGCTGTCTGAGCTATCCTTGAATTCGCCCTGGGGTCGGATGATGCGCGCAATCCGAGACAATGAAGAGGCCGCGGCAGCCATGGGAAAAGACGTGACAAAACGCCATCTGCAGGTCTTTGTCATAGGCTCGGCAGTGTGTGGGATAGCTGGCGCCATGTTGACGTCTTTGGACGGGTTGTTGACACCTGCATCCTATCAACCTCTCCGATTTACCTTTTTGATTTGGGTGATGGTGATTGTCGGGGGGTCAGGCAACAACTGGGGCGCTGTACTTGGAGGCTTTATCATTTGGTTTTTGTGGATCGAAGTCGAACCACTTGGCCTATGGATTATGGAGTGGGTCACAAGCGGTCTTGAAGACGGGTCAGACTTAAAAGATCATCTCAGGGATTCCGCGGCGCATATGCGTCTTGTGACGATGGGGGCAATTCTTCTTTTGGTCTTGCGTTTTAACCCCAAAGGCCTGATCCCAGAAAAATAATTGGCGCCTGTGCCACAACCTTTCTGTGTTTTTTATTCTGCATTTCGGCTGAGGGGGTGTCCAGCGTGGTTCATGCTTATAAAATTGCGCTGCACAAGATCGCTCCAGACATTTCTGTGTCAAAAGAACCCATCGGACAGATTTGAAACAGCAGTTCGCTATAGCATAGCTTTACACAGTTTTCTGACCGGCGGTATGGCTGCCGCGCTCTCTATAGGGTGTTTTTTTGTAGTGAGAGCGATAGCATTTGGAAAAATGGGACGGTGACGCGAATCCGCAGGCAAGAGCCACGTTGATAACGCTCATATCCGTTTGCATTAATAGGTTTCGCGCCTTTTGGAGACGCAGTTCCATGTAATAACGCTTTGGACTGCGATTAAGATACCGTCGAAACAATCGCTCCAGCTGGCGCGTGGACATTTTGACGTCTTTGGCCAAAAGAGACGGGCTGATTGGTTCTTCGATGTTTTCTTCCATCATACGAATGACCATGCTGAGCTTGGGATGACGCACGCCAATACGCGTAGGCACAGAAAGCCGCTGTGTGTCCTGATCGGTGCGGATCGCACTATAGATCATCTGGTCTGCCACAGCATTAGCAAGGTCTTCGCCATGATCATCGGCGATGATTTTCAACATCAAGTCAATGGAAGATGTCCCACCGGCCGTCGTCATGCGGCCGCCGTCTACGATGAAGACGGATTTTGTCAGTTCGATTTCTGTGAATTCTTCGCTGAAACTATCCTGATTTTCCCAGTGAATTGTGGCCCGTTTGCCATCAAGAATACCCGCTTTTGCCATTGTGTAGGCAGCCGTACACAGCCCGCCCACGGCAAGACCTTTGCGGGTTTCACGTCGCACCCAATTGAGAATCCTTTTGGATGTATGTGACTGGATGTCGACCCCGCCGCATATCAGAATTGTATCGTCCCGTTTCAATTCGATCAGATCATAATCGACGTGGAAACTGGCTCCTGACGAACTTGCAACAGTTTCGCCGCCTTCGCCAAGTAAGATCCAATTATAAAGTTGCTGTCCGGACATCCTATTTGCGATTCGAAGAGCATCAACCGCCGAGGCAAAGGACAAAAGCGTAAAATTATCAATTAAAACAAAAGCAAAGCGCTTTGGAGCCGCGTTTGTCATAGTAACATTTACTATTTGGTCTTCGACTAGCATCGCCAAGAACCCATGCAGAAATAATCGTAATTTCCTTTATGATAGCTGGAGCGTAATTTGCAAGCCAGTACGAAAAAAGAATTTCGCAAAGGCCTGTAGCATCTGGGAAAAGGAGTATGGCTCTTTGTTTTTCAATCACATATAGTGCGGTGTGAAATTTTTGAATGTGTGAACCGGAGGTATGGACATGGGTCAGTGGCAAAAAACGGATTGGCGCAAAAAACCGCGTATCCAAATGCCCGATTATACGGATCAGGACGTTCTTAAAACAGTTGAGGGCAAGCTTGCGAAATATCCGCCTCTTGTCTTTGCGGGGGAGGCGCGAAACCTGAAATCGGAGCTGGCAAAGGCAAGCCGAGGAGATGCTTTTTTGCTTCAAGGAGGTGATTGCGCCGAAAGTTTCGACCAGTTCACAGCTGACGGTATTCGCGATACGTTCAAAGTCATGCTTCAGATGGCGATGGTTTTGACCTTTGGGGCAAAGGTTCCGGTTGTTAAACTCGGGCGGATGGCAGGCCAATTTGCCAAACCCCGCTCTGCCGCAACCGAGGTTCAAAATGGGGTCGAACTTCCAAGCTATCGTGGTGATATAATCAATGAACTCGATTTCACATCTGAGGCGCGTATTCCAGATCCCAATAAGATGCTGCAAGCCTACACGCAATCTGCAGCAACACTGAATTTGCTCCGCGCGTTTTCAACTGGTGGTTATGCGGACATGCATCAAGTCCACAGTTGGACCCTGGGCTTTGCTGAAAGCAACAAAGCGTCGCGATATCGCGAAATGGCAACCCGAATAAGTGATGCTTTGGATTTTATGAATGCCAGCGGATTGGCTTCTGCTGATAATCATCAAATGCGCACGGTAGATTTTTATGTTAGCCATGAAGCTCTTCTTTTGGAATATGAAGAAGCCCTGACACGGGTGGATTCGACAACGGGCGCTTGGTTGGCTGGATCAGGTCACATGATTTGGATTGGTGACAGAACCCGTCAACCTGATGGGGCTCATGTTGAATTCTGCAGCGGTGTGCAAAATCCTATTGGCCTGAAATGTGGTCCGTCGATGACGCAGGAGGATTTGAAAATTCTCCTTAAGAAACTCAACCCCAAAAACGAAGCTGGCCGGTTGACGCTGATTGCTCGATTTGGCGCCGGCAAGGTGGGGGACCATTTGCCGGGCCTGATAAAGACAGTTCAGGAAGAAGGCGCAAATGTCGTATGGTGCTGTGATGCAATGCATGGAAACACAATTAAGTCATCCACCGGTTTCAAAACGCGCCCGTTTGACAATGTCTTGCGGGAGGTACAGGAATTTTTTGCTGTGCATAAGTCAGAAGGCACCATACCCGGCGGGGTCCATTTTGAAATGACGGGTCAAGATGTGACGGAATGCACCGGCGGTATTGGCGCAGTGAGCGATGAAGATCTTTCAAAACGTTATCACACTGCGTGCGATCCACGATTAAATGCCAGCCAGTCACTGGAACTGGCCTTTTTAGTCGCCGATGAATTGGTGGCTCTGCGCGATCAGAAGCGTGCTGCCTCACAAGTCGAAGCAGCCGAATAAGCTACTGCAAGATTTCCTGTTTTTGAACGGAAACGGAATGAGATTAGATCCGGCCATCGGGCCGGATTTTTTATTCCGATACGGCACAACATCTAGCAACCCAACTGCTTGAGTGGTTTTTTGATCTGATACGAATGGGAAAAGCGCAATGCTGCCTTTAAAATGGGATGCGACCATGGCCCCAATCGTTTCGATGCTGCAACTTGCCGGCCTGTTGTGCATGAAAACAGTGCCCAGCATTTGTCGGGATGTGGGTGCAAGAACCGTTGAAAAGAGAGTCAAAAGAACTTTTTCTTGTCTCGCTGTCCCAATCTGGCGATAAATGCTTTGTCCCGCAAAGGTCAGTTCCAAGAAGCCTTTGTCATCACACTCCAGCGTGAAAAGGTCTGAAAGAATTGTTTTCACTGCTCTGGGATCAAAGTCAGACCGCTTTGGCAGGGCACCTCGGATAGAAAGGGATTGCCAGTATGAAAGCAATACTTCCCGCTTATCAGACGTTTTCGTCACGTTTACTGCTTGCCTCGTCAAACTTCGAATACTGTCGATTTCTTGCATGTTATACCCCCAAAACACTCAAACCCTAGTAGAAAATGAACGCGTCATCCAATGAACCCAGTCTTTGATTTTTTTATCGCATTTTTCGGAAATTTATTAATAAATTTATAATAATGGTTAACGCGTCAAAATGTGTGATGCTTGCTCCTTTTTGGTCAATGCCGTAGGAGTGCGAAAACTTCAGGAGACGCCTGTGATCTATTCTATGACCGGATTTGCCTCGGCGCAGGGGGAAATTGCGGATTTTTCGTGGCAAATTGAAATGCGCAGCGTCAATCATCGTGGACTTGATATCAAACTTAGAGCGCCTGACTGGATTGACGGATTTGATAGTGCTGCCCGCGCCCATCTCCAAAAGCAGGTCGCACGTGGTGCAATTTATGTGACGATTAAGCTTCGTGATGAAAGTCAACTTCTTTCGGGCCCCAGTCTTGATCCTGTCGCCATTCAAAAAGCGCTCGACGGGATCCGTATGATCGAAGATCAGGCGATGGAATTGGGTGTGAATCTCGCGCCGTCAAAGGCGAGTGATCTTTTGCACGCAGCCTTTGGAAGTGGGGAAAAAACGTTGGAGGAAGATAAGGCGGGGCACCTGAAGTCATCGCTATTGGAAATTTTTGAGGAGGTTACAGAGGCCTTCGTCGGGTCAAGGCGCGACGAAGGGGAGGCTTTGAAGGAAGTGCTCCTTACGCAGGCAAGCCAAATGACCAGCTTGCTGGATGATGCAGTGGAGTTGGCGCGCGGTCGGGATTTGCAGTTAAAGGAAAATTTCCACTCACAGCTCAAATTGGTGATGGACACTTTGGCCGAGGTGGATCCGCAACGCCTTGCACAAGAACTCGCAACGCTTCTCATAAAAATGGATGTAACCGAAGAAATTGACCGGTTGCGCGTTCACGTCAAGAGCCTTCTTGACCTGCTTTTGAAAGGTGGAGCGATTGGACGTAAATTAGATTTTTTAATGCAGGAATTTAATCGTGAAGCGAATACATTATGTTCTAAATCGCAAAACAGTGCACTCACTTCGATTGGGCTTGAATTAAAAGTGCTCATTGATCAAATGCGAGAGCAGGTTCAAAACGTGGAGTAAGAATGACAAAGACAACTGGGCAAAACCGACGCGGTCTTTTGATCATATTGTCTTCGCCGTCTGGGGCGGGAAAGACCACATTGGCGCGAAGACTTCAGGCTTGGGACAATGCGATCAAATTCTCCATTTCGGCAACCACGCGACCTCCGCGGGCAGGCGAAGAACACGGAAGGGAATATTATTTCCATACACGGGAAGAATTTGAAACCATGATTTCCGAAGGGGCGATGCTTGAACATGCCGAAGTCTTTGGAAATTTATACGGAAGCCCTTTGGGTCCCGTTGATCGTGCGGTGCAAAATGGCAAAGATGTGCTATTTGATGTTGATTGGCAGGGCGGTCAACAGATCAGAAATTCTACGCTTGGCAAACATGTTCTGTCTGTCTTTTTGCTGCCACCCTCTATTCAAGAGCTGGAAAGGCGCTTGGTGTCGCGCCAACAGGATGCGCGCGAGGTTATCGAAAAACGAATGGCTGAGTCGCGTGATGAAATCAGCCATTGGCCCGAATATGATTATGTTTTGGTCAATGATGATCTTGATCAGTCGGAAGAAAAGTTAAAAACTATAATAACTGCAGAACGCATGCGGTTGTCCCAGCAGCCCTCTTTGGTGGAAACAGTCCGCGCATTGAACAAAGAATTTGAGGATCGAAAATGAGTATTTATCAACTGGGGGACATGTGTCCAGATATTCATGAAACGGCTTGGATTGCAAAAGACGCAAATGTGATTGGTAATGTCCAACTGGGGGAACGCAGCTCTGTTTGGTTTTCTGCAACGATACGCGGAGACAACGAAAAAATTATCATAGGCAATGGAACCAACATTCAAGAAAGCACTGTTATGCATACCGATATCGGGTTTCCCCTGAGCATTGGCGAAAATTGCACAATCGGTCACAAAGTGATGTTGCACGGATGTGAGATCGGGAACAATACGTTGATTGGCATGGGCGCTGTGATTTTGAACGGCGCAAGGATCGGTAATAATTGCCTGATCGGGGCAGGGGCATTGATCACCGAAAACAAAGTCATCCCTGATGGATCTCTGGTCATGGGAGTTCCGGGAAAAATTGTCCGAGAACTCGATGCCGCAGCGATAGAAAGATTGCATCAAAGCGCATTGCATTATCAAGAAAATGCAGCGCGATTTCGCGAAGAGCTAAAAGAAGTCTCACCTAAATGAAAAACGACAAATCCAATTTGATGCGCCCCTTCGGGCTTCCGCAAAGCGCGAGCACTCCGGTTGTTACACCGCTCTCGCCATCGGTGGTTTATGCCTCAGCGTCGCCCGATATGCTGGATGCACAATATGAAGGCGGAGTGGCAGGGTTTACCTATGCCAGAGAGGGCCATCCAAATGCCCATGCGCTGGCGAAACGCATTGATGCGCTTGAAGGGATTGATGGGGGCCTTGTGACGGGCTCGGGGATGGCCGCGGTAAGCGCAGCGCTATTGGGTATTTTGAAAACGGGCGATCATGTTGTGGCGGGTGATCAGCTTTACGGGCGTTCTTTGAGGTTATTGAAAGAAGATTTGCCGCGTTTGGGGATCGAAGTCAGCCTTTGTGACGCCACACGGGCGGATAATGTTTTGGCCGCTCTGCGCCCGAATACAAAAATAATTCTTCTGGAGGCCGTCTCCAACCCGACCTTACGCGTGGCAGATATTGCCGGCGTTGCCGCTTCGATCAAGGGCAAGGGCATTCAACTGGTTGTGGACAATACTTTTACCACACCGTTGTCCCTTAAACCTGCGGAACTTGGCGCCGACATTATCGTACATTCTGTGACAAAGCTTTTGGCAGGGCATTCAGACGTCACCCTTGGCTATGTCTGGGCGCGTAAAAAGGACATCTCACATGCAATCAATGTGTTCTGCGTGACAACAGGAATGACACCCAGTCCCTTTGACTGTTGGCTCGCAGAGCGCGGGCTTTTGACCTTTCCTTTGCGATTTGAAAAGGCGGAACAAAACGCAGTGAGATTGGCAGATGCGCTGGCGTCTCATCCAAAGATTGCTCGCGTGCTGTATCCGATGCGTGAGGATCATCCCGATGTTGATGCGGCAAAACGGCTTTTGGGGAAACACGGCTGCAATATGGTGAGCATTGAGCTTAGTGATCAATCCCGTGGGGCCGCAAACCGATTTGTTGAACATGCACGTGAAATCGCTTTCGCTCCGACTTTGGGGGATGTTGGAACCACTTTGAGTCATCCTGCAAGTTCATCACATCGTGCGTTAAGTGCCAATGAAAGAATGGCGCTTGGTATTTCAGAAGGGTTCTTCCGTATTTCTGTAGGCATTGAAGACGTTGATGCCTTGATCCGTGTCTTTTCTGACGCGGCCTCTTTGACGTGAGGTCGATCTTGGGCTAAATGCCTTTATCGCTAAAGACTGACATTGAGATGTGCCATGTGTCTGATAGTAGACAAAAATGACTGACGTGAAGATCTCTGATATATTGGGCATATTGCCTTTCCCGTCGCTCGCTATCAGCGTAAGAGAAAAAATTTCTTACATGAATGAGGATGCGGTACAGCTATTTGGCGGCGGTTTAACTGATCGTCATTATATTACAGCTTTGCGTCATCCCAACCTGCTTGAGGCCATCGACGCAACATTGCGAGATAAAAAATCGCGTTATGTGCGTTATCAAGGCACTATCGCCAATCGCGACGTTATTTACAGGGTGACGTGTAATTTTGATCATAAAGAACATTTGATTTTATTTTTCGAAGATCAAAGCGGTCTAGAAGATGCCATCCAAATGCGTCGTGATTTTGTTGCAAATGTCTCTCACGAATTGAAAACGCCGCTGACCTCTTTGATTGGGTTCATAGAGACATTGCAAACCGCCGCTAAAAATGATCCTGCGGCGCGAGAACAATTTCTATCGATCATGAAAAATGAAGCACAGCGCATGGATCGTCTGATTGCAGATTTATTGTCTTTGTCTCGGGTTGAGGCCAGCGAACGTCTGCGTCCAACACAAGTGGTCAATCTGAAGGATGTGATTGGCGAAAGCATAGAAGCCCTTACTCCGATGATTGAAAAATCAGAAGTAAAAATGAAACTGAGCCTTCCCAAAACATCAAGTCATGTTACCGGAGAATATGATCAGTTGCGGCAAGTTTTCATGAATTTGCTTGAAAATGCGATCAAATACGGAAAACAGAAAGGTCAGATTTCGGTAGATATAAGTGAGGTCTACTACGAACCGAAACTCAAAAAAGATGCCCTTTCTATAGCGGTAAAAGATGAGGGGCCAGGAATTGATCTGATCCATATTCCGCGCCTTACCGAGCGCTTTTACCGGATCGATCCGCACCGTTCACGCGAACAGGGTGGGACAGGGCTTGGGCTTGCTATTGTAAAGCATATCGTCAATCGGCATAGAGGCCGGCTTTCTATTGAAAGTGCTGTTGGAATTGGAACGGAAATAAAACTTCTTCTTCCGGTGCATTAAAATAATCTGATAGTGCTGTTTTGAACTGATCGGTGGGTGGTCGTGTTTTGCTTTGTTAAGTTCTGAATTAATTATTGAATAAAGGAAAAATGTCACAAAACTGTTACATGCCCATTCTAAGGGATGCGTCAGCTTTGTTGCGCTCAGCAAGGCACGGTCAAAATCTGCGAGATTGAATTGTAGCGCTGTCATAAGTGTGTTAGGCACAGTCCGAAAATTGAAAAAATGAGGTCGTCTTTCGGTATGTTGGATACTTCCCATGGGGCCAGTGCCACAAATAACCCAAAAATACTTGCCAGAGGTTTGAGTGTTTTCTATGGAGACAAACAGGCTGTATTTGACGTGGATTTGGATGTGATTGATCGCTCCGTGACGTCTCTTATAGGTCCTTCCGGTTGCGGAAAATCTACGTTTCTTCGGTGTTTGAATCGGATGAATGATACTATTCCGTCGTGCCGTGTGCGCGGTAGTCTGATTTTTGATGATCGCGAGATTGCTGAATATGATCCAGTTTATTTGCGCTCGCGTATCGGAATGGTTTTTCAAAAACCAAACCCTTTTCCAAAATCCATTTACGATAATGTGGCCTATGGTCCGCGCATTCACGGCATGGCAAAAAACAAAGCGGAATTGGATGACATCGTAGAGGATGCTTTGCGAAAAGGCGCAATATGGGATGAGGTCAAAGATAGACTTGACTCGGTGGGAACTGGACTGTCGGGCGGTCAACAGCAACGTCTGTGCATTGCACGGGCGGTTGCGACAAAACCTGAAGTTCTTTTGATGGATGAACCCTGTTCCGCGCTTGATCCAATCGCGACCGCACAAATTGAAGAGTTAATCCATGAATTGCGGGAAAATTTCTGTGTGATCATTGTGACCCACTCAATGCAGCAAGCTGCTCGGGTAAGCGAAAATACGGCCTTTTTCCATTTGGGAAATTTGGTTGAGTTTGGGGAAACAAAGAAAATCTTCACCAACCCAGATGATCCGCGCACAGAAAGTTACATAACGGGCAGAATTGGCTAATATCATGATAGAAAAACACATTTTAAGCCAGTTTGACAATGACCTCGAAGAGATCCAAGCGCATATTTTAAAAATGGGTGGCTTGGTGGAAATGGCGATTTCTGACTCAATGAAGGCCTTTGTTCATAAAGACTTGGAGCTTGCACAAAATGTACGCTCGGCAGATGCGGCGATCGATAACCTCGAAGAACTTATCAACGAAGAGGCTGCACGCGTAATAGCCTTGCGTGCGCCAACTGCAGTTGATCTTCGGGTGATTTTATCCGTGATCAAGGTCAGTGCAAACCTTGAACGGATCGGTGATTATGCAAAAAATGTAGCCAAACGCACAGGCGTTTTGATCCAGATGAATGAAATTGAAGATGCCGCAAACGCTTTGCGCCGTCTTGCGCGTGAAGTTGAACTCATGCTTAAGGATGCTTTGGACGCCTACGTGCAAAGAGATGTCTCACTTGCTGAAGACATCATCAGACGTGATAATGATGTCGATCAAATGTACAACGGGTTATTTCGTCAATTTGTGACATTTATGATGGAAGATCCACGCAATATCACGGGATGTATGCATCTGCACTTCATGGCAAAGAATATCGAACGTATGGGCGATCATGTGACATCAATCGCAGAGCAAGTGATATTTATTGTGACCGGTGAAATGCCTAGCGAACCTCGAGACAAGGCGGATGTCACTTCATCGTTTAAACCTTAACACGCGCAGTTTTAAAAGGAGGCTCTCGTGTCACAGCCTGTTGTTTTGCTAGTTGAGGATGAACCTGCGCAAAGGTCCGTGCTAAGCTACAACCTTAAAGCAGAAGGCTTTCAGGTTGTGGAAGCGGATAATGGCGAAGATGTTCTTCTCCTTACTCGTGAAAACCTGCCGGATCTTATTGTTCTAGACTGGATGATCCCTCAGGTATCTGGGATTGAAGTGTGTCGGCGTCTCAAAGTGAGTAATGACACCAAGTCAATCCCTATCATCATGCTTTCTGCCCGCTCGGAGGAACTTGATCGCGTGAGGGGCTTGGAAACTGGGGCAGATGATTACGTGGTGAAACCTTACTCAGTCATTGAATTGATTGCGCGTGTCAAAGCGCAACTGCGTCGTTTGCGGGCCGCTGCGATCGGTGAAAAGTTGTCATATGATGATATCCGTCTTGATGGTGAGACCTATAAAGTCTATCGCTCAGACACAGAGCTAAAGCTTGGTCCAACTGAATTTCGCCTGCTCAGCACCTTCATGGAAAAACCGGGGCGTGTATGGACGCGTGAACAGCTTTTGGACAGGGTTTGGGGTCGAGATATATATGTGGATACCCGCACTGTTGATGTACACATCGGTCGTCTACGCAAAGCACTTTGTCAGTTCGGAGGAAAAGATCCTCTGCGCACGGTACGTGGTGCAGGCTATGCCTTGGGCTAGGTCTTTCAAGGACATTCAGACAAAATAATTACGTTTCGGTTTCACCAAATTCCAAATTTTTTTCAGAAAACTCGATAAATCTATTAATAAAAAAGGAGGCCCAAAGACGACCTCCTTTATGTTATATTTTCTCTCCCTGTCGGACTGGCCGACTTTTGTGAGACAAATGCTAGTCAATGAAATTCACTTGGTCAACAGATAAATTGCATAGTTTGCCAAAACTTTGAAATATTGGTTTTGCAGGTCAATTTTTCAAATTACGGCCCAAAATCTTTAGATCTTTTATCCCCCAAGGGTGTTTTTTGTTCGTGCGCGATCAAAGACATAGTATAGGATTTTCATAGGTAGGAGTAAGTGGATGCAAGAACAAGTTTTTATAGGTGGCGGGAATGTTGATTACGCGGTGCCCCAATACCTCAAGCTAAAATATGCCAACCGTCATGGGCTGATTGCAGGTGCGACCGGCACGGGGAAAACTGTCACATTACAGATTATGGCAGAAGAGTTTTCAAAGGCGGGCGTTCCGGTGTTCCTGTCTGATGTGAAGGGTGATTTGTCAGGGTTGGCTAAATCGGGCAGCGCCACACATAAGCTGCATGAGGCTTTCCAAAGTCGTGCAGAAACGATTGGGTTTTCAGATTACGGTTATCAAAGCTTTCCATGTGTCTTTTGGGATTTATTCGGTGAAGCAGGCCATCCCATCCGCACAACTATCGCTGAGATGGGGCCTTTGTTGTTGTCTCAACTTCTTGAACTGAGCGAGGCGCAAGAAGGCATCTTGAACATTGCTTTCCGATTGGCCGATGAACAGGGTTTGGCACTGTTAGATATCAAAGATATCCAGTCGTTGCTCGTCTGGTTGGGGGAGAACCGCCAAGAGCTGTCTTTGCGTTACGGAATTATATTGGTTCAATCCAATGGAGCCATTCAACGCCGGCTTTTGGTGCTTGAGAACCAAGGCGCAGCCAAAATGTTTGGCGAACCTGCTCTTGATCTGACTGACATGATTGCGACTGATCCGGCGGGGCTAGGGCGCATAAATATTCTTGCGGCAGATAGACTGATGGCTGCACCGCGCCTTTATGCGAGCTTTCTTTTGTGGCTCCTGTCGGAACTGTTTGAAACGCTTCCCGAAGTGGGTGACCCTGATAAACCCAAGCTGGTCTTTTTCTTTGATGAGGCCCATCTTTTGTTCGAAGATGCACCCAAAGCATTGGTGGATAAAGTCGAACAGGTTGCAAGGTTGATCAGATCCAAAGGCGTGGGAGTTTATTTTGTCACTCAAAATCCGGCTGATGTCCCAGAGGATATTTTGGGTCAATTGGGAAACCGTGTTCAACATGCATTGCGCGCCTATACCGCCAAGGACCGCAAGGCTTTGCGCCTTGCTGCAGAGACATACCGTGAAAACCCCCGATTTTCCGTGGAAGAAGCGATACTGCAAGTCGGGGTTGGCGAGGCCGTGACGTCCTTTCTTGAGAAGAAAGGCGTTCCAGGCGTTGTGGAGCGAACTTTGATTCGGCCTCCTTCATCTCATCTAGGAGCGATTGAGCCTGCCGAGCGGCATAAGGTGATTGAGGGGTCTCCTTTACACGGAAAATATGAAACCCCGATTGATCGCAGGTCAGCCTACGAAGTGCTTCAGGCTCGCGCTATAGCTGCAGTTGAAGATGCAGAAAAGGTTGAGAAATATTTAGAAGACGAACGGCCGGAAGTGCGAGATTTCAATGCGGCACGCCGGTATTCGGGACTTCGGGTTGGCGGTGCACATGCACGATCGAGCGCCCGTCAGGATTCTTTTGGACAAGCCTTATCTCAAGCCTTTATCAAAGAACTTAAGGGTGCCACTGGCCGAAAAATTATTCGTGGCGTTCTAGGAAGCTTTTTCAAAGGGCGTTAAGAACGCCGCCGTCTTTCAAAGCGCGGCAACATTGCAGAAAAATCTTTGCCTTCACCGTCTTCAACCTCGACAAATTGCGCATAAAGGTTTTGGGCCATTTGTCCCATTGGCGTGTCAGCATCAACCATTTCTGCGGCCTGTTGGCTGAGGCGTAGATCTTTGAGCATCAACTCTGCGGCAAATCCGGGTTTATAGCCGTTATCCGACGGAGATGTTGGACCAATCCCTGGTGCTGGACAATAGGCATTCATGGTCCAGCTATACCCAGAAGAGGTGCTAACCACATCAAACATGGATTGCCGATCCAATCCAAGTTTGTCAGCAAGTGCAAAGGCTTCGCATGTCACGATCATCGTTGCACCTAAAATCATATTGTTACAGATTTTCGCGGCCTGACCATTTCCGGAGGGACCGCAATGGACCGCCTTTTGTCCCATGATATCAAAGAGAGGCTTTGCTTTTTCAAAACCGGCCTCTGAGCCGCCCACCATAAAGGTTAAAGTCCCTGCAGATGCCCCGCCGATCCCGCCGGATACAGGTGCATCGAGGGGGATCACATTTGCCTCTTCCGCCATTGCGGCAACGGCGCGGGCGCTGTCCACATCAACTGTCGAACAATCTAAAAATACCGCTCCTGCGGACATTGCCGGTAGCACAGTTTCGGCAACAGATCGCAGGATTGCTCCATTTGGAAGCATTGTAATCACGACATCGGCACCTTTAGCTGCTTCGCTGGCGGTACTCAAAATGTGTAAGCCCTCAGCTTCGACGGGCGCCGTGTCAAATCCGTTGACCTCATGCCCTGCAGCCATCAGATTGAGTGCCATAGGTTTACCCATATTGCCCAAGCCGATAAATCCTACTTTCATGATCTTCTCCTCAAAACGTAAGTTCAAGTGCGCCAAGCGGTGCGCACATGGTTTCAATATCCGCTTTGGGAACAGCCATAATGTTATGTTTCCACTGCGGCATGCGGTCTTTGTCAATGATGGCTGCGCGGATGCCTTCGAGGAAATCTCCATGTTCCATAGCCCGCGCGGTAAACCGGTACTCCAAAGTCAATGTTGCCCTTAAATCACCTTTGGTTTCGCGAAGGCGGTCGAGTATTTCCAAGGTGCAGGCCATCGAAAGAGGAGAATTTCGCACCATTGCCTTGAGTGCTTTTTCTCCAAATGGATGAGCTGACTGTGTCAGGCGGCGCACAATCTCTGATAAGTCTGATGTTGCAAAGATCGCATTGATCTGCTCTTCTTCCTCTTGCAGCGTTCCTCTGGGTGCGGCTTCACTGAAGCTTTTTATGATTGACACATCCCCGCTGTCTTCCAATGCGGTGATGAGGGTGGGCCACTTTGCCTCTGGAATAAAATAATCTGCAAAGCCCACGTGAATAGCATCTGCCGCAGACATGCGATGTGAGGTCAAACCCAGATAAGCCCCCAAGGCCCCGGGAGCCTGTGCAAGAATGTGTGATCCCCCAACATCAGGCACCAGCCCGATTCCGCATTCTGGCATGGCGATTTGACTGCTTTCCCCGACAATCCGATGAGAGCCATGACAAGAAATACCCACGCCACCGCCCATCGTGAAACCCTGCATCAATGCTACATAGGGTTTAGGATATTCTGCAATAAGAGCGTTTGTTCGGTATTCTTCCGCCCAGAAAGTTTGTCCATATTCATAATCTCCCGCCTTTCCGGTGGCATAGAGATCGGCAATATCCCCTCCCGCGCAGAAGGCGCGCTTTCCGAGCGCATCGATCAGCACACATTTTACAGAACTGTCATCCGCCCAACTTTTGAGTGCCGCGTCAATTTTCTGACACATGTTGTAAGTCATCGCATTAAGCGCATCTGGACGCTGAAGCGTGATCCGTCCCACGTGACCAGATCGGCGTATGTGAATGTCGGTCATCGTTCGCTCAACATATGTCGCGAAATGATCATGCGCATAATCTCATTGGTGCCTTCCAAAATTTGATGCACGCGAAGGTCCCGGACAATTTTTTCAATGCCGTAATCTGCCAGATAACCATATCCTCCATGTAATTGCAGGCAGGCGTTGGCAACATCAAAAGAGGCGTCTGTCACATAAAGCTTGGCCATTGCACAGAATTTTGACGCATCTTTTGCTTTCGTATCTAATTTCCAAGCCGCCTGACGCAAAAAAATTCGCGCAGATTGAAGTTTCACCTCAAGCTCTGCCAATTTGAATTGCAGCGCCTGAAATTGGTCAAGCGTTTTGCCAAAGGCTTTGCGCTCTTTCATATAGCTGAGTGTTTGATCCAAGGCACTTTGCGCGCCGCCCAAGGCGCTTGCCGCGATATTCAACCGCCCGCCATCTAGTCCTGCCATGGCATAAGAAAATCCGCGCCCCTCGTCTCCCAAAAGGTTGTCCGCTGGGATTTTACAGTTGTCAAACTGTACCTGCGCAGTGGGTTGCGCGCGCCAGCCCATTTTGTCTTCAAGTGCCCCGTAGCTAAGACCTTCCGCGCCTTTTTCAACAATAACGGCCGAAATTCCCTTTGGGCTGTCGTCCCCTGTACGCGACATAACAATGTAGGCGTCCGAATATGATCCTCCGGAAATGAAAGCTTTGGTGCCGGTGAGTTCGTAGCCTTCGTTTGTCCGGATGGCGCGGGTGCGCAGCGCGGCCGCGTCAGAGCCCGATCCGGGTTCTGTCAGGCAATAGCTGAACACTTTGTTCATGGCGCATAAGTCCGGCAGCCAGCGTGATTTGCTTTCCTGAGAGGCAAAGCTGTCAATCATGCCGCCGCACATATTATGGATCGATAAAAATGCAGATACAGAAGGGCAAGCCATAGCCAAAGCTTCAAAAATCAAAGTCGCATCCAGACGCCCTAAACCGGATCCCCCGTTTTCCTCACTGACATAAATTCCGCCCAGACCCAATTCGGCAACTTTGGGCCAGAGGGTTTTGGGAATACTGCCTGCCAATTCCCATTCACGGGCAAAGGGTGCGATGTTGTCTTGACCAAAGGCGTGAGACATATCCCAAATGGCAGTTTGTTCTTCGCTAAGGGCAAATTGCATGTGCTCCCTTTCATTGATTGGGGCGGTTGTTCAGATGGTCATCCCTCATGTATTCCTAGAATCATTCTGCCGCTCAAGGCAAGGGGTGAGACACGCTATGTCGCAGAGATGAAACTGGGGACGCGTTGGTCGACGCAGTCCAATGGTCTTTTGAGGGATAATATTTCAGAGAAGCGGGGATAGCAGCCGCACCGCTTCTTCTTTTGGAGTAGCCAGTTTGGATTTGTCTTCGCCCGGGAAAAAACGCGCGCGTGTTGCCGTCGGCATCGGAGCTGGCGTCAATATCTGCACGCGGGGACCAATGCGAGCAGTCTCGACTTGCCAGCTTTTGGCCAAGGCAATTTGTGCTGCCTTCGAAGCCCCATAGGCCGAGAAAAATTTTTCACCACCTTGGGGATCATCAAAGAAAAGCGCCTTTGACGTCTCTGTTAAAAGAGGCGCAACATAGGGGATAAGTATGCCTGTTGCCATGACGTTTACAGTCACAGATTTTTCCCAATCTTTGGCATCAAGCGAACTGGCCGGTGTCAATGGACTTGCATGAATGGCTGTATGGGCCCAAATATCGATAGAGCCCCAGCGTTCAAAAAGCGATTTGCAAAGATGCGCCATTGCATCACGGTTCGTAATGTCCATAGGTGCGATGGTCATGTTGCCGCCATTGGCTTGAACGCGGTCATCCAATTCCTCAAGCGCCCCGCTTGTACGGGCAACAGCAACGATATGGTGTGTTTGCGAAAGCACCTCTGCCAGAGCCGCGCCCAAGCCGCGGGACGCACCGGTGATAAGAGCGATTTTTTCTGTCATATCGTCTGTTCTTTATGTGCTGTTAATCTGTGAATTTCGCAATCAAGTTATTGCGCGGCCTCAAGCCGAAACCCTTTGTTCAACATGTCTGACGGTGCAATCGGATACTGCCCTGAAAAACAGGCGTCGCAATATTGAGGACACTCTTTGTCGCGTCCTTCCGCTTCTCCCACGGCGCGGTAAAGACCGTCCAAGGAGATGAATTTCAGACTGTTGACCGAAAGATGTTGACGCATTTCTTCTTCGCTCATCGTTGCGGCCAGAAGTTTTTCTCTTTCCGGGGTATCTACGCCATAAAAACAGGGCCAGGCAGTTGGCGGGCTGGCAATGCGAAAATGGACTTCTTTGGCACCCGCATCGAGAACCATGTCCTTTATCTTTCGCGATGTGGTGCCCCGGACAACGGAATCGTCCACCAAGATCATCCGCTTTCCCTCTATCAAAGAGCGGTTGACGTTCAATTTCAACCGCACGCCCATGTTTCGGATCTGATCTGTCGGTTCAATAAACGTCCGACCCATATATTGGTTGCGAATAATTCCCATGGCATAGGGAATGCCTGAGTGCTGTGAAAAACCGATTGCCGCAGGGGTGCCGCTGTCAGGCACGGGACAAACAAGGTCAGCCTCCACAGGACTTTCTTTGGCAAGCTCGACGCCGATTTGGCGGCGTGTTTCATAAACCGAGCGGCCGCTCACAATACTGTCCGGTCTGGAAAAATAGACATGTTCGAATATGCAGAATTTTGAGGCCCGTTTGCGAAAGGGGAAATGGCTTTCCAAACCTTTTTCACTGATCACCACCATTTCGCCGGGCGCCACTTCGCGGATGAATTCAGCACCAATTATATCCAAAGCGCAGGTTTCCGAACTCAGGACCCATCCATCCGCCAGTCGGCCCAGAACAAGGGGGCGCATTCCCATGGGATCGCGCACACCGATCAATTTCTGGTCGGTCATGGCAACGATGGAAAACGCTCCTTCAACGCGGCGCAAGGCATCCTCCATCCGTTCAGGGATGTTCTGTTGAAGTGAGCGGGCCATCAGGTGGATGATACATTCCGTGTCAGAGGAGCTTTGAAAAATGGATCCTCTTTCAATCAATTCACGTCTGAGCGCCTCTGCATTTGTAATATTGCCGTTATGTGCAATCGCGGCACCACCCATCGAAAATTCGCCAAAAAATGGCTGAACATCGCGAATGGCTGCATGTTTTGATCCGGCTGTCGAATAGCGGACATGTCCGATTGACAAGGCCCCAGGCAAGGTTGACATCAGGCTCTTGGAGGTGAAATTGTCCCGAACATAGCCAAAACGACGGGCTGAATTGAATCCCCCTGTCGCATCATATGCAACAATGCCGCCGGCTTCTTGTCCGCGATGTTGTAACGCATGAAGGCCCAGTGCGACAAAATTCGACGCATCGCTCATTCCAATGACCCCGAACACACCGCATTCTTCTTTGAGTTTGTCGTCGTCAAACGGATGGGAAAACGTGAACTTTGTGATCGTCAAGATGAACGCTCCGACTCGGCCATGTCTAAGTGAGCTTACACTTAAATGGTTTCGCCGTCAGTGTCATTAATGTTTCAGTTCAATTTTATCAACGCGAGGATATTCTTTTTGGAACTTGTGCTTATGTGTTGCTGCAGGCCGTTACAAGCTGTTCGTACTGTTCTGTGATCCACCCCAGTGCGCGTTCAGGATTGCGCTGCTCTATATTGGCCACAAGATTGCCGAAAATTTCAGCGGACCTGCTTTGATCGACAAGGGCAAAGGTTTCTGAATTGAACACCGATTTATAGGCGAAGAATAAAATTGCAATTAAAGCGACGCCACGGAAAACACCGAACAAAAACCCCAATGCCCTGTCAGCGCTGCCGGCTCCAGTTTTATTAATTACGGACGTCAGGAGGGGTGTGAAAAATGAAAATATCACAAGAGCCACTGCAAAAACCGCAGCAAAGGAAGCGATGATACCCAATTCGCAGCTGTCTGAAAGAATTGGCCCAATTACCGGAATTTCCTTGATCAGAGGTTTGACTTGGGGCGCAAAAACAAAAGCCACAAAGGCTGCAGCGATCCAACTGGCGATGGACATAATCTCGCGCACCACGCCGCGGGCGTAAGCCAAAACGGCGGACACAAGTACTGTGCCCAAAATCACGCCGTCGACAATATTAAAGCCTTCCATCGCTGTCCTGTCCCGTTAACTACCGCTACATACCTTGAAACATACCTGATACGAAAGATGCAAGGTCAACTACCTTTTCAAGGTGCATATCGGTCAAACCATTTTGATTTTCTGGCCTTGGGGCCACAGCCCGTGAAAAACCGAGTTTTTTGGCTTCTTTCAACCTGTTTTCTGATTGGGTAACAGGGCGCAGTGCGCCAGAAAGGCTGATTTCTCCAAAAATGACGGTATCGTGAGGCAGACTTTTGTTTTGTAGCGCAGACAACAGCGCTGCGGCAACGGCGAGATCTGCTGCAGGTTCAGTAATTTTCAGCCCGCCTGCGACATTGAGATAAACATCATGTCCCGTAAACGGAATGCCACAACGCGATTCTAACACTGCCAATACCATAGCAAGGCGGGCACCGTCCCACCCGATCACTGCGCGTCTGGGTTGGCTATGGGGGCTTGGAGCAACAAGGGCTTGTATTTCGACGAGAAGAGGACGGGTGCCTTCGATACCGGCAAAGACCACGGAACCGGGACTTGGATCACCACGTTCTGACAGGAAAAGCGCTGAGGGATTTGCCACCTGACTTAACCCCCGGCCGGTCATTTCAAAAACGCCAATTTCATCTGCCGGACCAAAGCGATTTTTTACGGCACGCAGGATGCGGAATTGATGTCCTCGTTCCCCTTCAAAATAAAGAACGGTGTCAACCATATGTTCCACCACCCGGGGCCCTGCAATTTGACCTTCTTTGGTGACATGTCCCACAAGGATCACCGACAGCCCATTACGTTTGGCAAAATTGGTGAGTTCATGGGCCGTTGCGCGCACCTGGCTCACGCTGCCGGGGGCGCTTTCTACGCTGTCTGCCCAAACGGTTTGGATAGAGTCGATGATCACAAGCTCCGGTTTTTCCTCAGCCAGAGTGGTAAGGATATTGCGCAGATTTGTTTCAGCCCCCAAAAGCACAGATGCTCCGCTTAGCCCGAGCCGGCGCGCGCGAAGCCGTATCTGGGCGCTTGCCTCTTCGCCCGAAATATAGATTGTTTTTAAACCATTTTCCGCAAAACGCGCGGCAGCCTGCAAGAGCAACGTCGATTTTCCAATACCGGGATCCCCACCCACAAGTATTGCACTTGCCGCAACAAGCCCACCGCCGAGAACGCGGTCAAGTTCGTCCATTCCGCTCAGCGTACGTTCCGGCAAGACGTCTTCGCTGGACAACCCGCTAAGCTGAACGGGGGCTCCCCTTACATTGCCAATCGCCGTCTTGCCCGCGCCAGATGACAGGCCAGCATCCTGAGAGATACTGTTCCATTCCCCACAGGCCTCACAGCGTCCTGACCATTTCGATGTGGCATTACCGCAGCTTGCGCAAACATATGAATTCGATTTCGCCATAACCGCTAGGTGCCAAGTTTTGTCGTCGGGCGCAAGGTTTTAAACGTCCGATCTCTCCGATTGGTTTATCAATATGCATCTATGAAAATTTGGACTTTGACGCCGGAAAATCACAGGGTCGTTGTGATCCAATAAAGAACTGCGAGTACTCCGGCCAATATACCGTGAAAAAAATCTATCCACGCCCAACGCGTATAAGAACGCAGAGATGACAGGAAGAGCGGGAGAGATGCCACTATAAGCATACCAACCCCATTTTGCCATCTACTGAGTGATCTTGCGAATTCGGCCAGTGGCCCGTCGTAGATGCCCAGAAACGAAAGGCCAAAAAGAAATATTAGCCCCATAAAAGAAAGCAGAAGGCTTAAAAGTGCTAAGACATCAAGACGTGCACGGTGCGCGTAAAGCCGAAGTATGCTTAAAGCGCAAATCGCCTCTAGATAAAGGTATTTCTTGTAAAAAATTAAAAAGACCAGTTCCGGATCCGGTTTGAAAAGCGTTTCCATCAGCGTACCGCTTCGATCGGACCATCGGCGCGACCATTGATGAATTGGCTAAGGAAAGGGTCCCCGCTTTGATCCATATCTTTGATTGATCCGCTCCAGCGAATTTTACCTTCATGCAGCATAGCCACCTGATCAGCAATTGCGCGCACAGAAGACATATCATGCGTGATTGTGATCGCCGTAGCCCCCATTTCCACAACAATTTCGCGTATCAAGTCGTTGATAACGCCAGACATAATTGGATCAAGGCCTGTTGTGGGTTCATCAAAGAAAATGATTTCCGGCTCTGCGGCGATGGCGCGCGCAAGGCCCACCCGTTTTTGCATGCCCCCCGAAAGCTCTGCGGGAAATTTATCCGCAACATCCGCTTTTAATCCAACGCGGCGCAGTTTTTCGATAGCGATGGCACGCGCTTCGTCCTGCGGTTTTTTAAGACGTCCGCGCAGCAGGCGGAAGGCGACATTCTGCCAGATTGTGAGGCTGTCAAACAAAGCGCCCCCTTGAAACAGCATTCCAAAACGGGCGAGAAAGGCATCCCGCTCCGCGCTATTTACATCTTGCCCATCGACAAAAATTGTTCCCTGATCCGGTTTGACAAGCCCGAGAATGCATTTGATCGTTACGGATTTACCGGTTCCAGACCCCCCAATGATTACCAAGGATTTTCCCTTGTTCACGGATACATCCACACCGCGTAAGACGTGGTTTGAGCCAAAAGATTTATGAACGTTTTGCAATTCGATCATGCGCTGAAAAAGACCTCTGTCAAAACGTAATTGGCGGCAAGGATCAAAACACTGGCCGCCACAACTGCTGATTTTGTGGCAGCACCAACGCCCTGAGCACCCCGACTGGAATTCATGCCGTAATAGCATCCCATGAGGGAGACGATAAAGCCAAACACAGCCCCTTTGATCATACCGCTGAGGATATCCCAATGTTCCAGAAAATCGACGGTATTCTTGATATAAGCCGCTTCATTAAAGCCAAGACGGGAAATCCCAACAAGATAACCGCCCATAATGCCAATGGCATCGCCAACCGCAACGAGAAGGGGGACCGCCAAAGTCGCCGCCACCACGCGGGGCACCGTAAGGTATTTCATCGGATTCGTTGAAAGTGTCACCAAGGCATCAATTTGTTCTGTAACTTTCATTGTTCCAATTTCTGCAGCGACTGAGCTTGCTACGCGCGCGGCCACCATCAGGCCGCCCAAAACGGGACCAAGTTCACGGGTCATGCCTATGGCCACTATCGAAGGTACAACTGCCTCCGCGTTAAAGCGCGCGCCACCGGCGTAAATCTGTAGCGCCAATGCGCCACCGGTGAAAAGCGCGGTCAATCCGACAACGGGTAGGGACAGCCAGCCTATTTGGATCAAGGCGACCCATAATTCACGCAGATAAAACGGTCCACTGACCATATGGCGCAGGGTGGCAAGCGCAAATAACACAACCCGCCCCAATGCTGCCAAAGCGGCAAGTGTGTTTTTCCCAATGACAGAAAGTCCAGCTGTCATATTCATACCTCGTCATAGCGCCGGTCATAGCGCGCCCCGAGAGAAGTTAAAATCTCATACCCGATTGACCCAGCGTTACGCGCCAGATGATCAATTTTTTGCGCAGAATTTAAAAGAGCAAGGCTTGAGGGCGGTTGTTCTGCTTCGCTGACATCAACGCCGATCAGGTCCATTGAAATGCGCCCAACAATCGGACATTTGACCCCATCTGCATAAAGCGATGTCTTGGGCCCCATCGCGCGCAAAATTCCGTCAGCATATCCCGCAGATACAGTTGCGATCTTGCGTGGTGTTGGCGCACGCCAGCTGTTGGCATAGCCAACACTTTCGCCTGTCTCCACATCTCGAATTTGAATGACCGGTATATCAATTGACACGACCGGATCTGCGTCAGAAAAAGGCAAGCCACCGTAAAGCCCTATTCCCGGACGGGTGAGGTCAAAATGATATTCTTCGCCCAAAAGAATTCCGCCCGTTGCCGAAAGGGAACGGGGGACAGATAATGCCGCCGTCATTTTTTCAAAAATTTCAAGCTGTTGGCCATTCATAGGATGGTTCGGTTCATCCGCACAGGCGAGATGTGACATAATCAGTTGCGGTCCAAGGCGCATGGCAATGTCGCGCACAGCCTGCCATTCAGACGGCTCCATGCCCAATCGGTTCATACCTGTGTCAAGCTGAATGCCGAAGGGATGATTTTTCATCAATTCAGCATGGCGCAACAATTGATCAATGGAATTGATTAACGGGGTCAGGTTGTATTTGGCGATTAAACTGTCATCATCCTTCATATGTCCTGAAAAGACATAGACGGTTGGTCCGTCGCCAAGTGCCTCTCGCACAGCAGCGCCTTCTTCTGCAACTGCCACAAAAAAACTTCGCGCACCCTCATCTGCGAGGGTTTGTGCCACCCGAGCGGCACCAAGCCCATAGGCGTCAGCTTTGACCACCGCACCGGTTTCCGTGCTGCTCATAGCATTCAGACGGCGCCAATTCTTGCGCAAAGCATTAAGATCGATCGTAAGTGTCGCAGTTCCCATAGCACTTTTTTTACCGCTTGATTGGTAAGGTCAAGCAGAAAGACGGTTTAGACTTCTGCTTATTTATTCATTTTTGACACACTATTGGAATAATCTTTTCATTCTGAGAAAACTTAATCATTCTTTATACTTGCCTGATTGGATCGTCTCAGACAGGGTAGGTGGCATGAAACTCAAGCTGCATCATATAAATCTTTGCTCTGCCAATGTCGGCGCAATGGACCAGTTTTACCGCGATGTCCTTTTACTTGGTGATGAGGAGCCAGAAGCGCTCCCTCCAATAAATGATGATGGAGGTCTGGTGGGGAACGTGTCATTCGTCACCGATGGGGATATTCAGATGCATCTGACGGAAAGGGATGTTCTTAATTCCTTTCGATCAGGTCAGGTGGTGAACCCCCTTGAAAGAGGCCATATTGCTTATCGCACTGACGATATTGTGGCCTTTATGGCTCATCTTGATGCGCAGGGCGTGCCCTATTCCGATTGGGGGAGCGATGCGGTCAAAGGGTGGCATCAGGTGTTTTTCTACGACCCAGAAGGCAATGTCATCGAAGTCCATCAGTGCCTTGATGAGCCGTAGGTTTTTTAATGTGCCGCAGATAAGAGCATTTTTTGAAAATGGACCGCGTCGATCATGCGCCGTTTAAATCCCATCGCAAGATAGGCCTGATGGGCAGGTTCATTTTGTAAATGAGCAGAGACGATAAGTTCGGTTGCCCCAAAGCTTGCGGCGAAGTCCTCTAAATGTTCCATCAACTTCAGTCCAACTCCCGTGCGCCGGTGGCGGGGATCGACGTATAAGAGATGCACATTCAACCGTCGTTTTATGGTTTGGTGAAGTGAAAAATGCCAAGTCACCAAAGCAAAGCCCACCTCTTTTCCGTCTTTCACAGCAAAAAAGGCATCAGCCCCTTTCTCGGGTCCAAAAAGGTCACGGTAAATCGCGCAGGCGTTACGGACATACGTATCCCCTTGAAATTCACAGAGGTCTGCGATCATATCTTCAATTCTGGTAACGTCTTTTTCCGTGGCGTTTCGAATAACGGTTGCTTTTTCCATAAAAATATCCTCACGACCCGATAAGACTGGGCTGCACATTGCAACGGGTCATGGAAATAAAATCCAATCGCAGCTGATGATCAGCGCCAATAATACGAAGAATATGTCATATTAGGTTGCATGCCATTGACTTTGCACATGCATGGGTGCTTTGCAATCTCAAATTTATTCTTAATAGTCGCGAGTGCTGTCCTGTTGCCAAGATTTTGCGAGATTGCCAAAGCGTGTAAACTGACCCTCAAAGCTCAATTCGACTGTTCCGATGGGACCATGACGTTGTTTGCCGATGATGACTTCGGCTTTTCCATGAAGTCTTTCCATATCATCTTGCCACTGTGCCATTTTCTCAAGCTCGTGATCGCCAGGTTTTTCGCGTTCCTTGTAATATTCTTCCCGGAAAATAAACATTACCACATCTGCGTCCTGTTCAATCGATCCGGATTCGCGCAAATCTGCGAGCTGCGGACGTTTGTCTTCGCGGTTTTCTACCTGACGTGATAACTGTGACAAAGCGACCACTGGAATATTCAATTCCTTTGCAATCGCCTTAAGACCCTGCGTGATCTCTGAAACCTCATTGACGCGGCTGTCTTTTGCGGTCGCGGGGCGCACGAGTTGGAGATAGTCAACGATCAAAAGGTCAAGCCCATGGGTGCGCTTTAGCCGGCGTGCACGTGCGGCCAATTGCGAAATCGGAAGAGCAGGGGTGTCATCGATGAAAAGAGGGCAGCTTTCCAAGGTTTTGGCCGCATCAACAAAGCGGCGGAATTCAGCTTCGGTCATATCGCCGCGCCGGATCCGTTCAGAGGGCACTTCGGACGCCTCTGACAGAACCCGGGCGGCGAGCTGCTCTGCGCTCATTTCAAGAGAATAAAATCCGACCACCCCGCCGTTGACAGTCCCTTCAGTGCCATCTGCGAGTAGTCCGCGTTTATAGGCTTTGGCAATTGAAAATGCGATATTTGTCGCAAGTGAGGTTTTTCCCATGGAGGGACGGGCGGCAAGGATTAAGAGGTCCGATTTATGCAATCCACCCAGCTTTTTATCGAGGTCAATCAGGCCTGTTGAGATACCTGCAAGACCCCCGTCGCGTTTGTAGGCATTATTTGCGGTATCAACGGCGGTTGTGACAGCGGAGAGAAAAGATTGAAATCCACTGTCAGATTGGCCTTCCACGGCCAGATTATATAGCGCCTGTTCAGCTTTGGTTATCTGGTCTTTGGGTTCTTCTTCGACAGTCACTTCACCGGCGCGCGCGCTGATGTCTTGCCCCAGCTGTATCAATTCGCGCCGGATGGCGAGATTGTAAATCATCTGTGCATAATCGCGTGCGGCAAAGGCAGCAATTGCAGAGGCCGCAAGACGGGCCAAATACTCCGCTCCACCCAATTCTTTAAGCCCGGCGTCTTTGTCCATGAAGCTTGCCATGGTAACAGGAGAAGCCAGAGTATTTTTCGTGATGCGGGCGGCGCAAAGTTCAAAAATACGCGCATGAACAGGTTCATAAAAATGGCTGGCTGATATGATTTGTGACACGCGGTCATAGACTTCGTTATTGGTCAGAATTGCGCCCAAAAGCTGCTGTTCTGCCTCAATCGAATGAGGCATGACAGTCGATGGCGAAACGGTTCCGTCTGGCGCGTGAATATCAGCGATCTTGTTCAAAACAAATTCCTAAATTTGGTCCCTTTTTCAGATAGCCGAGTAATAGTTAAAATGGCAAATTGTATGTTTCTGTGGATAAGTTTTGGATTAACACGTCTTGTGTGAAATGTACACTATACGCATAGATATAGTATGCTGTCCTTTGAGAACATGTAAAAATTTTCGCCGTAATGATTTAAGGTCAGGTTTTGTGTTGATCTTGCCATTGCGTGGGGGCGTTCAAAAACAATTCAACCTCGTCCAAAGTATGTTTATCGAATGCTTTACGGTCTTTTGCTGCTGCCAAAACATCCCACCACGTACATAGATGGTGCAAGGTGATTCCATGTGACGCCAAAGTTGGTTCGGCGTGATCAAATATACCGTAGTAAAAAATAACTGCAGTATGCTGACAGCTCGCCCCTGTTTCACGAATAGCTTCCACGAAGCTGATTTTGCTTCCGCCGTCAGTTGTCAGGTCCTCTACCAGAAGGACACGGTCTTGTTCCTTCATGACGCCTTCTATGCGCGCATTGCGTCCGTACCCTTTGGTTTTTTTTCGGACATAGGTCATCGGAAGCGCAAGGCGCTCCGCGATCAACGCAGAGAAAGGAATACCTGCTGTTTCGCCACCTGCCACATTGTCGAAAGCTTCAAACCCTACGTTGCGCAAAACAGTCACCGTGAGAAAATCCATCAGCGTGCTGCGGATGCGCGGGAAACTTATAAGTTTGCGACAGTCCACATAAGTTGGGCTTGGAAGACCTGAGGCCAGAATAAAGGGTGTCGTACTGTTGAAGTCCACCGCCTTTATTTCAAGCAACATGTTTGCGCTGAGCCGTGCTATTTCTTCTTTGTCTGGAAAGCTGCTCGGGATCATCTTACGCCTTTCTGTCTTTAGCTTTGAAAAACCCGCCAAAAGATTGGCTGGGCAGGGTCAAATATGGTCACTTGGCCTTCGGGTGTGGCCAAAGCTTCAGGAAATTTTACCGGTTGGTTCGTTTTTTCAAGCACAAGCGTGCCGGTATTCGGCGCGAGACCATAGAAGGCGGCGCCATTGAGGCTTGTAAAGCCCTCCAATTTATCGAGGGCGCCTTCTTCGTCAAAAACCTGAGCCAAAAGAGGCATCGTGTTGGTGGCGGTAAAACAGCCCGCACAGCCACATGCGGCTTCTTTAAGATGATCAAAATGAGGCGCGCTGTCGGTTCCTAGAAAAAAACGGGGATCGGCGCCTGTTGCCGCTTCGCGCAAAGCAAGGCGATGGCTTTCGCGTTTTGCAACTGGCAGGCAATAATAGTGTGGTCGGATACCCCCTGCCAATATGTGGTTGCGATTGATGAACAAGTGATGCGTTGTGATTGTGGCGGCAAGCCCCGCGTCCACGCTCTTGACATATTCCACTCCTTCTTTCGTGGTAATATGCTCCATGACGACCTTTAGGCCCGGTGTTTTCTGTCTGATCGGATCAAGTACGCGTTCAATAAACACGGCTTCACGATCGAAGATATCGACGGACGGATCTGTCACTTCACCATGTACACAAAGCGGACAGCCTATTTCTGCCATTTTTTCTAGGACAGGGCGTATCGCGTC
Source organism: Alphaproteobacteria bacterium casp-alpha6 (assembly GCA_001510135.1). GTDB lineage: Bacteria > Pseudomonadota > Alphaproteobacteria > Rhodobacterales > Rhodobacteraceae > LFER01. Next base: position 81,405 of record LFER01000063.1, on the reverse strand, counting down.
AAAGTTTGTTACGCCTGATGCCGAATTGGTTGTGGCTCCTGCCGGGTAAAGCTTCAGGGCTGTGATCAGACCTTCCTTATAGGCAGAGCTCAAATCGTCGGCATTCGTGCTTTCGGTCAGATAGAGGGTCATCTTGGGTTCAAAAAATGTCCCGGACGGTAAAGCATCCAAAATCCGTCTCTTATAGAGCGCTGCATCTTTGGCAGACACAACCGGTGGCACCAAATTGGGCATGATCAAAGCGCGATCAAAATCGCGCGTTGTTTCCGGAAGAACCGCTTTCAGCATTACACCGTCTCTAAGGTGTAAATGCCAGTCATCTGGTCGTGTAAGAGTAATCTTTGTCATAGACAGCGCCCTAAACCATTCTTTACGACATTGCCATAGGCGGAACGCATTGTCGCCGGTTTTTATAAGGTTTCGAGTTCCGAAAGCCGTTTGCGAAATCGTGGTTTTCGAAACACTTTCAGCGCGGCTCTGCAGACCAATTTGGAAAGATAAGGACGTCGCATAGAATCAGTCGTAGACAAAAGAATTCTGTAATAATTGACATATTTTCGCCGCCGCCTCAGCAAATCGACGAACCCCTTTGTCGCGTTTTCCCCGTCGTTAATTCTGAGGATGACGTCCTTGAACAAATTTTGGGAGAGAAAAATCTTTTCAATATGACCCGACAAAAAAGGCATGCGATATATCTTTGTGTTATCGGCGTGAAAAAGGGACACGTGCATTGCTTCTTCTGGAACCTTCGGGTCGTATATTATGGTTGCCGCCTCTGCTGAGGCCAACATATCTGGGGCATATCCAAATCGCGACGTGAAATCCTGCCGGCGCTGTTTTACAAACCTTTTATCCCAGCCAGCGCGTTCTGGGTCTAGGGTAGCTTGGGGAGAATGAGCAAAACACGACACATTGGGGCAGAGACTGAATAGGCGGCCGCCGAATATGCCGCCGCATCTTTTCCATAAAAGACACCATTTTCAAAGTTATCTAACATACCGTCATCGATTAAGCGATCAAAATACGCATAGACATAGGGATCGCGAAACCAAGATCGTTCACGGCTGACCAAGCTAAGCGAGGACCATCCCGCCTCGGATGCCAATTGCCATCCAAGCGGTCGACCCCCTCGCCAATTGGCATTTATGTCCTGATGATTTTCAAAATGCACTATAAGGTTTTTTCCGCTCTCCTGCATGATTGCTGCATGATCGGGGCCTAAAAAATCAACGGTGCAATTTTCATCCTCATACGTGTTAATGGTTTCAAGCCATTCATCAAAGGACAGATCCGAGAAGTTTTCCTGTAACATTGAACCAGTATCGCGCACAAATAACCCATCCTTTGGATCGTGTTTTTATATCAAAAAGAAGGAAAAAATAAAACACAACTTGGGCGTAATTCTGACCTTTATGCTTTTGATGTGACAAACCCATTAAAAAATATTTTAAGATCAGCGCCGATTTAAATCATATGCTTTAATTTTTAAATGCAAGACTAAGGTAGCGGTTTTATACGTAAAGCGGTTGACCTTACCTGTCCGCGGTGTAGCTATGAAGCAACAAGACGGGGAGAGATGATGAAACACGTCCAGTCTATCGATGCGGTAAGGCAAAACCTTGCGACTTGCGGATACGTGTGTGGACATGCTTTGGCCACAGTCGTGTTTCTATCACTGCGTTTGGGGCGTCCACTATTTTTGGAGGGCGAAGCAGGGGTAGGCAAAACCGAAATTGCCAAAGCTCTGGCAAAGCTTCTTGGGCGGAAATTGATCCGCTTGCAGTGTTACGAAGGTCTGGATGCATCAACAGCCGTCTATGAATGGAATTTTCCCGCGCAGATGGTCGCCATTCGAACAGCTGAGGCAGCAGGCGGGGCAACCCGTCAATCTCTGAAATCAGAACTTTTCAGCGAAGACTTTCTTATTCGCCGGCCCCTGCTGGAAGCCATGCAGCCAGATGAAAATGGTGCGCCAATTTTGCTCATCGACGAGCTGGATCGTACAGATGAACCTTTTGAGGCGTTTCTTTTAGAAGCTCTGTCTGATTTTCAGGTGACGATTCCTGAACTGGGCACCATCAAAGCGCCTGAACCGCCGATCGTCATTTTGACCTCCAACCGCACGCGTGAGGTGCATGACGCCTTGAAGCGGCGCTGCCTTTATCATTGGGTGGATTACCCTGATTTTGATCGGGAAATCGAAATTTTATCCGTTCAGGCGCCAGATGTCGCAGAGCAGCTCAGTCGGGAGGTTGTTGCCTTTGTTCAACAATTGCGCACAGAAGATCTTTTCAAAAAACCGGGTGTTGCGGAAACGATAGATTGGGCCAAATGCCTTTTGGCGTTGGACGTGATTTCGCTTAGTCCTCAAGTTATATCTGATACGTTGGGCGCAATTTTGAAGTATCAAGACGATATAGCAAAACTTCAGGGTTCAGAGGCAAAGCGCATTCTGGATGAGGCCCGTCAGTCGCTTGATGGAGCCGCCCTTTGAACATAACTCCAGAAATATAGCAATAAAGTAAGGCAAATGTCTGAATACGCGCCGCTAGATCTTCCGGAACACCCAAAATTGGCAGAAAATATCGTCCATTTCGCGCGAGCTCTGCGCAGGGCCGGACTGCCGATTGGTACGGGCCGGGTCGTGGACGCGATTGAAGCTGTACGGGTTGCAGGCTTTTCTCAAAAGCAGGATTTTTATTGGACGCTGCATGCTTGCTTTGTCAATCGGCCCGAACATCGGGCGGTATTTTCTCAGGTCTTTCGACTATATTGGCGCGATCCCCGCTATCTTGAACATATGATGTCCATGATGCTTCCTGCCATCCGCGGGGTTCAGGAAGAGCGCAAAGCGAAAGCGGCAGAAAAACGGGCCGCCGAAGCGCTCCTAGACGGTCAGGCACCGGATGTACCGCAACAAGATGAGGCGGCAGGCGAGGATGAAACGCGTGTTGAAGTAGATGCATCTTTTACCATTTCTGAAAAAGAACGTCTCAAAACACTTGATTTTGAACAAATGAGCACGGCGGAGATCGCCGCTGCCAAAGCGATGTTGGCCCGCCTTACGCTGCCAGTGGCTCCTTTGAAATCACGCCGGATGGCGGCCAATATGCAGGGCAGACTTTATGACAGGCGGGCCACCCTTCGCCATTCGATGCGTCATGGTGGTGAAATCCGCACACTCCAATTCAAAAAAAGAAAAGAGCGCTGGCCAAACCTTGTGGTGCTTTGTGATATTTCTGGTTCAATGAGCCAGTATAGCAGAATGGTGCTTCATTTTTTGCATGCTGTCTCTAATCATAAAGGCGCTGGTTGGGCCAAGGTGCACGCCTTCACATTTGGAACCCGACTGACCAATATCACGCGCCATTTGCGCACCAAAGATGTCGATGCTGCACTGGCGTCAGCTGGCGCTGAGGCACAGGATTGGGAAGGGGGAACGCGGATCAGTAGTTGCCTTCATAGCTTCAATAATGATTGGTCCCGCCGTGTCATGGGGCAGGGGGCGGTTGTTTTGCTTATTACAGATGGGCTTGATCGCGATTGCAACAACGATCTTTCTTTGGAAATGCAACGGTTACATCTAAGCGCGAAGCGCCTTATTTGGCTTAATCCTTTACTGAGATGGGACAAATTCGCGGCCAAAGCTTCCGGTATTCGGGCCATGCTTCCCCATGTTGACAGTTTTCGCGCCAGTCATTCGATTGCCTCTCTTGAAGATTTGGCTAGAATTATTTCATCGCGTGAGGATATGGGCGAAAAACAGAGGTTGCTTCACCAGATGAATGCCCCCTGACAGGAGTAGACAAAGTGACCATAGATATTCAAAGCACGGTCGAAGCCATTCCTGAAACGGCGCTCGCATGGCATGTTTCTGGAAAAGGCGCCATCTTGGCAACGGTGGTCGACACATGGGGGTCCGCACCACGGCGCGTCGGCGGGCAACTTGTGGTCAGCGCTGAGGGAGAAATTGAAGGATCCGTTTCCGGCGGCTGTGTCGAAGGTGCGGTGATTTTCGAAGCTATGGATGCTTTGGAAACAGGCAAGAGCAAACTTTTGGATTATGGTGTCAGTGACGGGGATGCCTTTGCCGTCGGTTTGGCCTGTGGTGGGCGTATTCGGGTTCTCTTGGAACCCGTTGGACCTTTTTTGCCGGCTGCGCTTTTGGAGGAACTCGTTTCCTGCCGCGCAAAGCGCCGTGCTGTGGCATATTTTGTAAATGTTGAAACGGGCGAACGGGGTTTGGCATTTGAGGGGTATGAAACACGAATGCGGATGGATCGCTCTGGTTTTGAAGAAGACGGAAAGACCTTTGTTGCTGTGCATAACCCCCCTTTGCGTATGGCCGTAGTTGGGGGTGTCCATATTGCACAGGCGTTGGTTCCGATCGCTAAAATTGCGGGATTTGATCCCATTGTGATTGATCCGCGAGAAGGTTTTGGATCACCTGCACGCTTTCCGGGAGCACAAATTATCAACGAGTGGCCTGATGAGGCCTTGGCCGAATTGGGCAAAGATCATCGTACTGCGCTTGTTCTTTTGACCCACGATCCCAAACTTGATGATCCTGCGCTCGAATTTGCCCTAAAATCCGATTATTTCTATATCGGGGCGCTTGGGTCCAAACGCACGCATGCGCAGCGCGTCGCGCGGTTTCAAGAAAACGGATTTTCAGAGGCCGAAATCGCGCGCATTCACGGTCCTGTTGGGTTGAATATTGGCGCAGCAACACCTTCGGAGATTGCTGTGTCTATTCTGGCCGAGATGGTGCAAAATCTGAGGTTGGGTGGATGATTTTTGCAGAAGTAACTCTGGAAGAGGCCGAGGGCGCGATCCTTGCGCATTCGATTACCTGCTCTGGCGAGCGGATAAAAAAAGGTACCGTTCTTAGGTCGGAGCATCTGTCAAACCTGCGCGCTGGGGGAACAGAACGGATCACAGTTGCCCGCCTTTCTGCGGATGATATTGATGAAAATGCTGCCGCTGATATTTTGGCAGATGCTTTGCTGGATCATGAATGGCAAGGATTAAGCAGAACTGCGCCCTTTACAGGGCGTGTCAATCTCATCGCTGAGAGCGCTGGAATTGTTGAGCAAGACGTCGCTAGGCTTGTGGAAATGAACAAAGTTGATCCAATGATAAGTTGTGCGACTGTGCCCCAATATCAGCAAATGGCAAAAGGTGGATTGGTGGCGACAGTCAAAATCATAAGTTATTCCGTCCCCAAGGATCACTTGGAAAAAGCTTGCGCGCTGGCAAGGGGGGCCATTCGTTTGCGCAGGCCCATAATGAAAACTGCAGCCCTTTTGATTAGTGACACCGAGGGTGGCGCAGGGGATAAGGGGCTTTCTGCAATCTCTGCTCGCCTTGAGGCATTGGGAATTTCTTTGAATACGGTCGAACGAGTGCCTCATGATGTGAAACCGCTTGCTCAGGCGCTTGAGCGATTTGAGACAGATTTGGTCCTTATACTGACAAGTTCCGCAACCTCTGACATTCATGACACGGCCCCCGCCGCTCTTAGGCTGGCCGGAGGGCAGGTATCGCGCTTTGGAATGCCAGTTGATCCTGGCAATCTTTTGTTTTTAGGATCTTTGAAAGACAAACCTGTCATAGGGCTTCCAGGCTGTGCGCGATCACCCGCGCTCAATGGTGCGGATTGGGTTTTGTCACGTGTTGCCTGCGGTGTTGCATGTGATGGCGATAGTTTCGCAGAAATGTCTGTCGGCGGATTGTTAAAAGAAATTCCAACACGCCCTCAACCGCGTCGTCCCAAATCAAAGCGGTGAGGCGAGCGTTCGCTATCTGCAAAGTTCGGTTTTTTCTTCCAAATGAAAAAGACCCGCGGAAACTGGCGGGTCTTGGCGCGTGGTCTGGGGGGAATGTTACTTTGTCAGAGGGCCGATCATCATTGTCATTTGTCGACCTTCCATCTTGGGCATATTTTCGACTTTGCCCATGTCTTTCACATCATCTGCAACCCGCTCTAGAAGCTCCCGTCCCAAATTCTGGTGTGCCATTTCACGACCGCGAAAACGTAGGGTAATCTTCACCTTATCTCCATTTTCTAAGAATTTGAAAACACTGCGCATTTTGACTTCGTAGTCATGTGTGTCTGTGCCGGGGCGGAATTTAATTTCCTTTACCTCGATCACCTTTTGTTTTTTGCGCGCTTCGGATTCCCGTTTTTGCTGCTCGTATTTGTATTTTCCAAAATCCATGATTTTGCATACGGGCGGCGCCGCATTTGGGGAAATTTCAACAAGGTCCAAGCCTGCCTCATCTGCAAGAACCATCGCCCTTTCAGGTGTTACCACACCGATGTTTTCACCTTCCGCTCCGATGAGACGAATTTCAGGGCTCTGTATATATTCGTTTACACGAGGTCCCGTTTCACGCGATGGTGGCGCGTTGTGTGGTCTGCGGGCTATCTTTTCATTCCTTTTATAGTTGCTCACGTTAAAGAGGCATTTTAAACGGCATCTGTCCACCGGACAAGGGCAAATGATGCCATCCATCCCGTGTTTTTCAAAAAATAATCGGGAGCATGCGATCTGTGATTTACACCCATGCGGCATCTGCGGCCATCAACCGACAAAGGCTTTTTCCACCACAAACTCGGCAGGGGCGGAATTTGCGCCTTCGCGCAATCCCCGTGTTTCAAGTATTTTTTTCAAGTCCGTGTTGAGACCGATGGATCCACAGACCATTGCTCGGTCGTTTTCCACACCAAAATCGTTAATCCCTAAATCGGAAAAGACTGTTCCATCTTCGATAAGAGTTGTAATGCGCCCCATTTTTGCGCTCACCTCACGGGTGGTGGTGGGATAGTAAATAAGCTTCTCGGCTGCAAACTCTCCGATTAAGGGATCGTTTTTGACCTCCTCGACCAGCCGTTTTCCATAGGCCAATTCATCGACATCCCGGCAGGTATGCGTAAGAATTACCTTGTCATAATCTTCATAAGTTTGCGGTTCACGTGTGAGCGATGCAAAAGGGGCGATGCCTGTGCCTGTCGCTAAAAACCAAATTCTCTTCCCTGGCAAAAGCGCATCATGTACCAAAGTGCCAACCGGTTTTGGCCGCAGGATGATCTCATCACCCACGGAAATATGCTGCAATTTACTGGTAAGCGGTCCGTCATGGACCTTAATGGAATAAAACTCCAACTCATCATCCCAACTCGGAGACGCTATGGAATAGGCGCGTAACAAAGGTTTGCCGTCATCCTTCAGCAATCCGATCATCACGAATTCCCCAGAGCGAAACCGCAGCGATTGTGGGCGGGTCACGCGAAAGGAAAACAACCTGTCTGTCCAATGTTCCACTTTGGTGACGGTTTGTGCGTCTGGTAGAGTGGCCGGTTTGAAATTTTTTTCGTGCTGCATCGTATCCTGAGTGTCACGTTTTGTTTACAGTATATGACCGGTTCTAGCGCTATTTTGTCCAGATGACCAGCAATTCTGCAATCGTTTTGGGGGTTGCGAAGATTTGAAGTCGTTATATGGGCGAAAAATAAAACAATCGCAATTAGAGCCTGACCACATTAGGACGTTATTTCGTCAAACACATAAATAATTGTCTAAAGGTGCAAATCACTTTACGAAAAGTGAACACTCGTTCCGCTGGTTACAATGTCGAGGGTACGGAAATGTCGACCAATCTGGATGAACTTGATCGAAAGATATTGATCCAACTTCAAGAGGATGCATCACAATCTTTGGATGAGATTGCGAGGAAAGTGAATTCCTCAAAGACACCCGTTTGGAATCGCATTCGCAAAATGCGAGAGGAGGGTATCATCGGAGCGCAAACCGTGATTTTGGATGCAGAATCACTTGGCTTTGAGGCATGTTTCTTTGTTTTAATAAGAACAAGCGAACATGAGGCAGCATGGCAGGCGGCTTTTCTTGAGGCTTTAAACGGGCGCGATGAGGTTCAAGAGGCGCATCGCCTTGCCGGAGATATTGATTATATCTTGAAGGTCCGTGTAAAAAATGCCCGTGCCTATGATACATTCTATCAGCAGTTGATTGCGGATGTGCGTATTCATAATGTCACGGCGCTTCTTTCTATGGAAGAAATTAAATCGACCACGAAACTGCCGATCAAGTCCGAATAGCATCGCATATTGCGGTTCGTATTTTTTGCTATTTAGAGGAGGCCGAGCTGTTAAATCCTTCTAACAATCTGCTCATTATCATTTTGAATAAAAGCAAAAATTCCTCTAGGTGAAATAAAAATTATACTCTAACATCGATCTCAGGCAGTGTGTTCACAAAATGCTTTGTTATGAAAGATTGCACGGTTTTTCTTCTACTTTTTCGAAGGGATCGTGTCGTCTGTAAGATAATCAAATGCTTTTAGATGGGGCGCGCTCAAATTGCCGAAAATGTGCCTTTAGGTGCAAACAACAGGAAGGAAATCTTTATGAAGAAACAAGCTTACTTGAACAGCCTGTCAAACAAATTGACATCGGGTCAGATTGACCGGCGTCAGTTTGTGATGTCGGCTTTGGCGGCGGGCGTGGCATTGCCTTCGGCCTTGGGGCTTGCGGACAGCGCGATGGCGGCAACGCCCAAGCGCGGTGGACGCTTGAGAATGGGGATCACCGGCGGGGCAACCACGGACACGCTTGATCCAGGCCAAATTCTTGATGCTTATATGATCAATGTTCAGATGGGGCAGGTGCGCAACAACCTGACAGTTGTCGGGTCAGACGGTTCGCTCCAACCCGAGCTTGCCGAAAGCTGGGAAGCCTCTGCAGATGCGAAAACATGGACGCTTAACATCCGCAAAGGCGTAGAATTCCACAACGGCAAAACTTTGGATTCGACCGATGTTGTTGATTCGCTAAACCACCATTTGGGTGACGGCAATACGTCTGCGGCAAACGGCATTCTTGGTGGGATCACCTCTGTCAAAGCCGATGGCCAAAACACTGTGGTGGTCGAACTTTCTGGTGGCGATGCCGACTTCCCGTTCATCCTGAGCGACTATCACCTCAATATTTGCGCCTCAAACGGAGACGGCACAATTGACTGGCAGTCTGGCAACGGGACCGGCGGATATATCCTCGTCGACAATGATCCGGGTGTGCGTACCTTCACAAAGCGCAATCCGAACTACTGGAAAGAAAACACCTGCTTCTTTGACGAAGTTGAAACGCTTGGTATTTCCGATCCAACAGCTCGGACCAACGCGCTGATGACAGGGTCCATTGATTGCATGAACAACGTGGATCTTAAAACCGTGAACCTCTTGAAGCGGAGCGGGGCGGTCACAGTACGTGCTGTGACGGGGAACAAGCAGATTACCTTGCCCATGATCACAACCATGGCGCCGTTTGACAACAATGACGTGCGTTTGGCGGTAAAACATATCATTGACCGTGAAGATTGGCTGGAAAAAATTATCTTTGGATATGGTGAATTAGGCAATGACAACCCAATCGGTCCGGCAAACATCTACCGCGCGACGACAGATGAATTGCCGCAGCGCGCCTATGATCCTGAGAAAGCGAAATTCCACCTCAAGAAAGCGGGCTATGACAAGCTGTCTATTCAGTTTCATGCGGCGGATACTGGGTTTTCAGGCTCTGTCGATGCAGGCTCTCTGATGGCAGAATCAGCACGCAGCGCAGGTCTGGACATCGAAGTGGTGCGCGAACCCAATGACGGGTACTGGAGCAATGTCTGGATGAAGAAAGCCTTCTCTGCCTGTTACTGGAGCGGTCGTCCGACTGAAAACTGGATCTTCTCACAGATCTACGCAGCTGATGCGAGCTGGAATGACACATTCTGGAAAAATGATCGCTTTAATGAATTGCTGGTGCAGGCACGTTCTGAGCTGAACGCCTCGCTTCGCCGCGAGCAATATGTTGAAATGCAGCAGATTATCCACAACGACGGCGGCGTCTGTTTGCCACTGTTCCAGAGTGACGTGATGGCCTACAGCAACAAGCTGCACGTACCAGAAGTTATTGCCAATAACTGGGAATTTGACGGTATGATGAATTCTGAGCGCTGGTGGTTCTCGTAACTCCAGCCTCCAGAAAATGACAACAGCAGGCCGGCGTGTCCGGCCTGCTGATTTTACATAAAAATAAAAGACATAAATTTTACGCGCCAAAGGTAAAAAAATTAAACTTCTTTAAATTCGTAAAGAGTGACCGAGAGTTTAATTTTTCCATAAATTCAAGAGCCTTGCCTGGTTTTGCGTGTAAATTGCAATTTCTATAGATATGAAACTCATTATGATTAAATAAGAAACTTTTCCCTTGTGTGATAATTCTTTTGAAATCTTATGTTTGCCACTTAAATTATCAGTTGTAAGAGCGTTCATAATTCGCATACAGAGCGTTCTATCTCAATAAACAGTTATCATCGGGAGGAAATCGTATGAGATTGATAACAGCCATGGCAACCGTAGTCGGCGTTGCCCTAACATCAGGATCGGCTTTTGCTGCCTGTGACAGCGGTGAAGTAGTGATCAAGTTTGCACATGTCACCAACACCGATAAGCACCCGAAGGGCATCGCGGCAAGCCTGCTGGCAGAACGGGTGAATACCGAGATGAATGGCAAAGCCTGTATGGAGGTTTTCCCAAACTCGACTCTTTATAATGATGATCAGGTACTAGAAGCGATGCTTCAGGGCGATGTCCAGCTGGCAGCGCCTTCCTTGTCCAAGTTCGAAACCTTCACAAAGGTCTTCCGTATCTTTGATCTTCCTTTCATGTTCAAGAACATCTCTGCGGTTGACCAATTCCAGAATTCTGAAACGGGTCAGGCAATGAAGTCGTCGATGGTTAAGCGTGGCCTGCAGGGTTTGGCTTTCTGGCATAACGGAATGAAGCAAATGTCAGCCAACAAGGCGTTGACCCTTCCGACTGACGCTGCGGGTCTGAAGTTTCGTGTACAGCCCTCAGACGTGATCAAGGCACAGATGGAAGCGATCGGCGTGTCCCCGCAAGCGATGGCTTTCTCGGAAGTCTATGGCGCTCTCCAGCAGGGTGTTGTTGATGGTCAGGAAAACACTTGGTCGAATATCTATGGCCAGAAGTTCTTTGAAGTACAGGACGGCACAACCGAAACCAATCACGGTATTATCGACTACATGGTCGTTGCCTCTGTTGATTGGCTCGATTCACTTGACGCAGGTACCCGTGATCAGTTCCTGACAATTCTGACGGAAGTGACCGAATCTCGGAATGCTGCTGTTGGCGAAGTTGACGCGCAAGCGCGTCAGGCAATTCTCGACGCGGGTGGTGTGATCCGTGAATTGAGCGCAGAACAACGTCAGGCTTGGGTCGATGCGATGATGCCGGTCTGGTCAAAGTTTGTCGGTGATGTTGGTCAGGGCAACATCGATGCCGCGCAGGCGATTAACGCCCAAAATTGATATAAAGCTACGAATGGCTCCGGTTTGCCGGGGCCATTCATTATCGCGGGGAGGGGATCGGCATGAACCATTGGGAAAAAACCGCTCTTGGACGTGTAGTGAACAATATTGAGGAAACGCTAATCGCGCTCATCCTCGGTTTGATGACTTTGATACAATTTGCCAATGTCGTCGTGCGCTACTGGTTTGCAGATCCAGATTGGAAACCGTTTGTCGAGGCGCTTGGTTTGCCAACGAACCTTCTCTGGGCGTTGGAGGTTACAGTCTTTCTCTTTGCTTGGCTGGTTCTATTGGGGGCGAGCTACGCAGTAAAGGTGCGCGCTCATTTGGGTGTGGATGTGCTTATCGATCTTGCGTCGTCGCCAGTTCGCAAAGCTATGGCGCTTGTGACGATATCCGTTTGTATCGCATTCGCATTCTTGCTTTTAAAAGGGGGATGGGATTACTGGGCCCCGTTCGCCAATCTTAACCCTACGTCTGGTCGCTGGTTCCCGACGGGCTTCAATTCGGTCCGGGGTCAGGGGTGGTATGAGGTCAACGACATCTACATGCCCGACTGGCTACAATGGCTGGGTGTGATTTTTAACGACGGTGACCGGTATGAAAAACTGCCACGGGTTATTCCCTATGCAATCATGCCTCTTTCCATGGCGCTCTTGCTATTCCGATTTATCCAGTTCGGGATCAGGCTGTCAAAAGGTTTTGAGGACAGGGTGATCGTCAGTCACGAAGCCGAGGATGCGGTCGCAGATGCTTCCAAAACCCTCAAAGAGGCGGCCTAATCTATGGATGTTGTTCTTCTCTTTGCAATGATTATCGGATTGCTGATGATCGGGGTGCCGATCGCGGTTTCGCTTGGATTTTCGTCAATCCTTTTCTTGTTGATGTTCTCTGAATCGTCGCTGGCGTCGATTGCCCAGACCCTATTTCAGGCAATGGCAGGTCACGCGACCTTGCTTGCGATTCCGTTCTTTATACTCGCCTCAAGCTTCATGTCGACAGGCGGTGTTGCCCGGCGGATCATCCGATTTTCTGTCGCTGTGGTTGGACATTTTCAGGGCGGTCTGGCGATCTCCGGTGTTTTCGCCTGTATGATGTTTGCCGCTCTTTCCGGTTCGTCTCCGGCGACAGTGGTCGCAGTCGGGACAATCGTAATCGCGGCGATGCGTCAGGCAGGATATACAAAGGAATTTGCTGCAGGCGTAATTTGTAATGCGGGAACGCTGGGCATCCTGATCCCGCCGTCGATCGTTATGGTGGTCTATGCTGCGGCGACCGATGTTTCGGTCGGTCGAATGTTTCTAGCTGGTGTTATTCCGGGGCTTCTCGCTGGCCTTATGCTTATGCTCGCGATCTATATATTGGCGCGTATCCGAAATATGCCGAAAGGCGAATGGCTCGGCTGGGGCGAAGTTTTTGCCTCCGCGCGCGATGCGGGCTGGGGCCTATTTTTGATGGTCATCATTATGGTTGGGATCTATGGTATCCCGCCGCTCGGCATAAAGGCTCTTTTCACCCCAACAGAAGCCGCGGCTGTGGCCTCTGTCTATGCGTTCATCATCGCAACTTTTGTCTATCGCGACATGGGGCCTCTGGCGGGTAAAGACGGGGCCTCCCCAATTCCGCTTTACAAGAAACCTCAGGCGCTTGTGACGGCGTTCTGGCATGAGGATACGCGCAAGACGCTCCTGGAAGCTGGCAAGCTGACGATCACACTTATGTTTATCATCGCCAATGCCCTGATCCTAAAACATGTGTTGACGGACGAGCAAATTCCGCAGGCCATTGCCAATTCCATGCTTTCTGCCGGGCTCGGTCCCATCATGTTCCTCGTCATGGTGAACGTGATCCTGTTGATCGGCGGTCAGTTTATGGAGCCTTCTGGCCTGATCCTGATTGTCGCACCGCTGGTTTTCCCGATTGCGATTGAGCTTGGAATCGACCCGATCCACCTTGGGATCATCATGGTGGTCAATATGGAGATTGGAATGATCACTCCACCCGTGGGGCTGAACCTTTTTGTGACCTCTGGCGTTGCAGGTATGCCAATGATGCGCGTCGTGAGAGCGGCCCTGCCGTTTTTGGGTGTGCTGTTCATCTTCCTGATTATGGTAACCTATCTTCCGTTCTTGTCGACTTGGCTGCCGACAATGGTGATGGGGCCAGAAATCATAGTAAAATAAAAGGAACGCCTAAGCGAGGGTTCAGGCGTTTTCCAATCCGTCTATAATGGCGGAAAAATCATCTGCCAGAAGGCTTGCACCACCCACAAGTGCACCGTTAACGTCTTTCACGGCAAAGATTTCGGCTGCATTGCTGCCTTTGACGGAACCGCCGTAAAGTAAAGGTACATCAACTGCGGCACTCCCATATTCAGAGACAAGGTGTCGGCGGCAAAATCCATGTACTTCTTCTATTTGTGACGCCGACGGGACAAGCCCAGTGCCAATCGCCCAAACGGGTTCATAGGCAATAACAAAAGAGGCGCATTTCAAAGCGGGGTCCAGAGATCCAGTAAGCTGTTCTTTTATCACGTTCAGCGCCTCTCCGCTTTCGCGTTCTTCGAGCGTCTCGCCGATACAGATAATCGGGCAAAGCCCTGCGCCTTGGGCGGCGAGCGCCTTTTGGCGAACAAGAGCGTCTGTTTCATTATGATCTGCCCGTCTTTCGGAATGGCCGACAATAACATACGTTGCCCCGGTGTCGGCAATCATACCGGCCGATATATCGCCCGTATGTGCCCCTTTCTGGATATGATGGCAATCCTGAGCACCAATCTGAAGGGGCGGCGCAAGTTGCATCGCCGGTATCAGGTAAGGCGCAGGAACGCAGATCAGAATATCAATGGCTGAAGCGGCGTGGCGCGTTGCCAGCGTTTGAATCTCTGAAAGACTGTTTAAAGAGCCATTCATTTTCCAATTGCCGGCGGCGAGTTTTTTCATTGCAGCTTTTAGTCCTGTTGAATTGAAGGCATAAATAACTTTAATGCTCTGTCTGCCACTACATGCCAGCGAATTTGATTGATTCACCGCATCCGCAAGCTTCGGTCACATTCGGATTGTTGAACTTAAACCCAGATTCTAACAGGGAACTTTCATAGTCAATTTCTGTTCCAAATAAAAACATTTGAGCCATGGGGGCGATCATCACTCTGGCCCCATTCTGTTCTATAACTTCATCATGATTGTCGATCTGGTCCACGAATTCCATCGTGTATTCCATACCGGCACAGCCACCTTTTTTCACACCAAGGCGCAGACCGACATGGCCCTTGCCCTCCATAAGCTTTAACACCTGCGCAACAGCTTTGGGCGTGAGAGTTACAGCTTGCTTTCCCGGAATGCCAAACATTGTGTTGGTCCCTTTTACATAAAACCTAATTCAAGGCGTGCTTCGTCGCTCATCATATCCATACCCCATGGGGGTTCCCAGACCAAGGCCACATCAACCTGTTTAACACCTGCAATCGGTTCAATCGCCTCAGCCACCCAACCGGGCATGTCACCCGCAACAGGGCAGCCGGGTGCGGTTAGGGTCATTGCGATGCTGACTTCATTTTCGTCGCTTACTTCTATCGTGTAAATCAGCCCCAAGTCGAAAATATTCACTGGGATTTCAGGGTCATAGACGGTGCGGCAGGCCTCTACCAAAGTTTCGTAAAGGGGATGATCCGTGCTTGATGGCGCGATAAGCGGCGTACCTTCAAGAGGAGGTGTGGCGTCAGTCATGGGATATCCTGTGTGTTTCCTGAGTTTTTATATAGGATATAGGGTTTGAGAGGTCCAGTAGGCAAAGCGTCACGATATTGCGACGTCGTCATCGTAGAGAAACAGGTTTGCTATCGGGAAGCGAAAGATTAGCCACCTGTTCTGCAATTGGCACTGTGTTCATCGGATGCAGCTCAGCGGAAAATGCATCAGGATTTTCAAGAGGTTGCCATTTATTTTGAAAGTAAATTTCCAAACCCGAAAAATTGGCTTTGTACCCCATTTTGGGACTGCCAGGCACCCAATAACCAAGATAGAGATATCCTAATCCCGCTTCACGCGCCAAATTGATGTGATCTAGAATCAGATACGTTCCGATAGAGAGGTCGCTGGGTTTGGGTTCGTAAAAGGAGTAGACCATACTCAAGCCGTCTTCGATCAAATCGGTGAGGGCAACAGCCAAAAGTTGTCCGTTTTGGGTGTATTCGATCACGCGGGTGCGTATGGGTGTTTCTTCGATCATCGCCGCAAATTCAAACACATCCATATCTGCCATTCCGCCCGTAGCATGACGCGCGGTCAAATATTTTCTAAACAGCTGATATTGATCTTCTGTCGCCCAAGGCGAAGAAGGTTTTCTTTCTAAATGTTTGTTTTTGTTCAATACCCGCTTTTGGCTTTTGCTGAGCTTGAATTTGTTGACATCGATACGCGCCGAGAGGCACGCACAGCATTCCGTACAGGACGGACGGTACAGCACATTTTGTGAACGGCGAAATCCCTGCTGGGACAGTTTATCATTCAACCGCTGCGCCTCTTCCCCTTGAAGCGCAGTAAAAAGCTTTCTTTCCTGTCGACCTTCTAGGTACGGACAAGGCTGAGGTGCCGTCACGTAAAATTGCGGGGCGATAGGAAGCGTATGGCGCATGTTTAAAGGGTAGCAAAGCTTATGACTTTTCGCAATATTTCAAAATACAAAACTCCCGTCAAATTAGAATAGGGTCTGAGAGGTATCATGGTATTTATGTGACCAATTGTCTGCGTCAGATAGTTTAATAATATTCACTGCGTTGAAACCTCCGGTTTGATATTACCTTCACAATGTAAGAATTTCGGTTCTGTTACCGGAACTTTGCGCGAGCTGGGTGAAAATGTAATAGAAGATGCAGTTTTTGCAATTTGGTTAAAAATTTTTTTCCTCTAAATAAAACCCAATCGACCCGGGCGAGTGACTTCTTCGCCAGGGTCTATTTTGTTAGAGAGATGTAATTTTATGAGGCTGATGCTGGATTATTATTTTCGTTATTTTGCTTTTCTCTCTCGTCCATGAATTGATCAAATTCCGCTTTGTCCTTGGCTTGGCGTAAACGATCCAGAAATGCGTGAAATTGATCCTGTTCGCGTTCCAACCGGTTTAAGGTATCTTCCTTATACGCATCAAATGCCGAATTCCCTGATGTTGCCATCATAGTATGATTTCTCTCGGCGCTGGTGCGAAGATTACAAGACATTCCAAACATTTTTTTACTCCAAATCATATAGGCAAGAAGGGCCAGACCGATAGGCCAGAAAAAGATGAAACCAAATACCATGGCGATCATCCAGGCGCCTTTTCCCTTTCTGTCTAACCAATCCTCAGCACGACCAAACCAACTTTGGCGCGGTGCGTATTCAAGCGTGGCGGCAGTATTCATTTTTTACTCTCCAGTCTATGTAAATGCTATTCACATTATCAGATATGGAGATGGGTGTTTCAGTCTTCAAGAGGGATGTGAATCTTTTTTACATTTTTTTATTGATCCCCCAAAACCCAGTTTTTTCGGCATTTAACGTAAGGAAGGCACTGGGCCATTGACCACGGTATGGCTTCGCATAAACTCGGCGCATGACATTTTCCAAAGTGATTCAGCGCGTCCCACGCCCCTATTCTGAAACGCTTGGCGGCGAGAGCGCTGAGCGTTTTAGCGACCATCCCAAAGAGATACGGGGCTTTATCAAGGGGGTTGCTGGAACAAGCCCGTATCTTAAATCTCTGATCGACAGGGAACATCTGTGGCTCAATGAGGTGCTTTCCACCTCGGGCAATGTGCCGGAGCAAACGATAAAGGCAATAACAATAGATAAGAATATTCCTCTGACGCTCAGACAGGCAAAACGGCGGATCGCTCTATGGGTGGCGCTATGTGATTTGGCGGGAGCTTGGTCTTTGGAAGAAGTGACCGGAGCGTTAAGCGATTTTGCTGACCATGCAGTGAGCGCGGCTCTGAACGTGGCGGTTCAACGTCAAGCGGAGCGTAAAAAAATTCCGGGATTTCGCGCGGATGATAATCCGGAAACAGCAGGGGTGTTTGTTTTGGCCATGGGCAAAATGGGTGCAGGAGAGCTCAACTATTCCTCAGATATTGATCTCATTTGCCTCTTTGACGACAGCCGCTTTGATCTGGCAGATTTTCATGACGCGCGAAGCGCTTTTATAAAGGCCACTCGCGAGATGTCGGCGACACTGAATGATCTGACTGCGGAGGGTTATGTCTTTCGCACTGATTTACGGTTGCGTCCTGATCCCTCTGTAACACCTGTATGCATCGGCACGGATGCAGCAGAACGCTATTACGAAAGCTTGGGGCGCACCTGGGAAAGGGCGGCCTATATAAAAGCGCGCGTTTGTGGCGGCGATTTATCCGCTGGTTCGGCATTTTTAGAGCGTATGCAACCTTTTGTGTGGCGTAAACATCTTGATTTCACGGCGATTGAAGATGCCCATAACATGCGTTTAGCTATTCGTGATCATAAAGGTTTGGGTGGGCCGATCACTTTGGAAGGCCATAACATGAAATTGGGCCGAGGAGGGATTCGGGAAATCGAATTTTTCACACAGACCCGCCAATTGATTTCCGGCGGTCGTGATCCGTCGCTTCGTGAACGTCAAACCGTGATTGGACTAAGTAAACTGGCAGAGCAGGGGTGGATTGGTGCCGATGTCGCACAAACATTGTCAGATCATTATCGGGCACATAGAACGGTCGAACATCGGTTGCAAATGATGCATGATGCGCAAACTCACAGTTTACCAGCCTCAGAGGAAGGGTTTGCGCGTCTAGCCTGTCTTATGGATAAAGATGAGGCGGATCTTAAGAAAGAAATTCGAAGCCGGCTAGAGGCGGTTCATGCCCTCACCGAAGGTTTTTTTGCGTCTTCGTCTCATGCCGGAAAACAGGCCCCTGAAAATGAGGACAGGGATGAGAGCTTTGAAAATATCGTCGCGGGTTGGCTGACATATCCTGCCCTGCGTTCAAAACGTGCACTAAAGACGTTTGAACGGCTAAAACCCGAATTAATCCGTCGATTGAAAACAGCCGGAAAACCGCAGGAGGCGTTTATTGCCTTTGACGGATTTTTGGCTGGGCTTCCCACGGGCGTTCAGCTTTTTGCAATGTTTGAGGCGTTTCCAAAGCTCATTGACCTTTTGATAGATATCGTCGCAAGTTCTCCAGTCTTGGCGCAGTATCTGTCGCGCAATGCGCAAGTCTTTGATGCGGTGATTGGGGGTAGCTTTTGGGATGACTGGCCGGGAAAAGAGGCTCTTTGTAAAGATCTTTCCGACCGTCTTGGGGTGCTTGGCGATTATGAGGCAAAGCTGGATGCGACCCGACGTTGGAGCAAAGAATGGCATTTCCGCATCGGTGTGCATCTGTTGCGCGGGCTTTTAGGGGCAAAGGAAGCCGCGCGCCAATATGGAGAGCTTGCCGAAGCGGTAATCTCAGGCCTTTGGCCCGAAGTGATTGGACAGTTTGCCACAAAACACGGACACCCCCCGGGTAGGGGCGCGGTGGTTTTGGGGATGGGTTCTCTTGGGCTTGGGCGTTTGCATTCCAGCTCTGACCTTGACCTGATTGTGATTTATGACGCGGGGGACGCAGATATGTCAGAGGGCAAACGTCCTTTGCCATCGCGCCAATATTATGCACGTCTGACGCAAGCTTTGGTCACAGCCATGACTGTCCCAATGGCGGAAGGTAAGCTTTATGAAGTCGACATGCGCTTGCGTCCTTCGGGAAATAAAGGGCCGGTTGCGACCTCATGGAGCGCTTTTCAAAGCTATCAAATGGGCGAAGCTTGGATCTGGGAACATCTGGCGCTGAGCCGCGCGCGCGTGATCGCGGGTCCCCAAGCGTTTGGGCAGGAGGTCGAAAACTTTCGCGTATCATTGATGGGGCAAACGCCGCCAGATGCCGCCAAACGGGCACTGTCCAAAATGCGCTTGCGCATCGCGCGTGCCAAAGGGGCGGCGCAGGTTTGGGAGATCAAAGAAGGTGCAGGTCGCCTTCAAGATATTGAAATGATGGCCCAGCTTGGACGTCTTTTGGATGGTGGAAGCGCGCGCGATGTCCTGTCCGGCCTGCAAAGTGCCGTTAGGGCAGGTGTGCTGACAGAGCCGCAGGGTGCAAAGATGGAAAATACCTACGCCCTTCTTTGGAACCTCAGGGTGGCAGCGCAATTGCTGGGGCAGAGTGATTTTGAAGAAGAACGCACCGCCGAAGGCGCAAAACGATTTGTTTTGACCTTGACGGATTACCTCGATCTTGAAACCTTAAAGGAAGAATTGGGTGCAAAAACAGAAGAAGTTTCCGCCATAATTGATGGCGCTTTGCCTATTGTTGAGGACACGTATGAAGAAGGGTGACGAGAACGATCCAAAGGGGTTGATCAGTGAGGCCTATAACATTGAGGGCATTACGGCAGGGGAATGTCGTAGCATTTTTCTTGATTGGGCTCTGGGCGTTCCCATTGAGAAAGATACGCAGGCAGTGATTAAAGAGGTGCTTTCGCTCTACGAAACCCGTTCGCCAGACCACCCGATGACCGCCACGCTTCAAGAGGGTCTGACAACTCTTGCAAGTCCACGCCGGCGTGGTGGCTGGCGGGGTCGGCCGCGATCATCAAGTGACATCAATTAATGATGGATTTATTTTGATACTTTTATATACCTAAGATTGCTTTGGGAAGACATCCCGTAAGATCGAGGAGGAGGGTTCTCTGACAGTTTTGCTATCCGGCCATTAAGCGGTGGGAAATCTGATAGCGGGCAAACGCATCAGAAGTGGTTTCTGATGGGCTGATACCTTATTGGAATGGAGACCAAAATGTATGTCTATTGGCTGCTGCTTCTAGCAGCGATCCTAAGTGAGGTGATGGCGACCACCTCAATGAAATTGTCCGCCGGTTTCACTAAGGCTATCCCGTCCGCAACGATGATGGTGGGTTACATGTGCTCTGGGATATTCATCATTCTTGCGATTAAACGTATAGAATTGTCGATTGCCTATGCTGTTTGGGCGGGGCTGGGCGTTATTTTGACGTCCATTATTGGGATATGGTTTTTTCGCGAAACCATGACGCCTGTTAAGCTCGGTTCAATTGGGTTGATTTGTGTGGGTGTTGTTGGACTTTATCTTTCACAGCCCAATCAGCCATAGGTTGACAAATATGGGGGAGTGTGGTTCGCGCTTCCCTTTTTTATCCCCTCAGAAGGCGAGACGCGTCATGGGCTAAGTCCGAGATCGCTTGCCAATTTTCTTCCAAAACAAACTGTTTTGGGGCGACCCAGCTGCCCCCGACGCAAAGCGTGTTGGAGAGGGCCAAATAGGCTGGTGCATTGGAAAGAGACACACCGCCCGTTGGGCAAAATTTCACCTGTGGCAAGGGGGCGCCTATGGCTTTCAGGGCTGCAACACCCCCATTGGCCTCAGCTGGGAAAAACTTTTGCACACGGTACCCCCGTTCAAAAAGGCGCATGACTTCGCTTGCAGTGGCCGCTCCGGGCAGTAGGGGCAGGTCTTCTTCTTCACAGGCGTAAAGAAGGCTGTCTGTGGCGCCCGGGGATACTCCAAAGGTTGCTCCCGCTTGACGGGCGGCGCTGACATCCGCTTTGCTCAACAGCGTGCCGGCCCCAACATAGCCGCCTTCAACCTGCGACATTTCTTGAATCACTTCAAGCGCGGCTGGGGTGCGTAATGTGACCTCTAAGACCGGTAAACCTCCGGCAATCAAGGCTTTCGCCAAAGGTGCCGCATGGGCGACATCCTCCACCACCAAAACTGGGATAACGGGGGCCAGTCTGCAAAGGCGTTCGGTGCCTTGGCTCGCAAGTTCAGGGGTCATGACGCCATCCAATCCATTTAAAAAAATCTGAAAACGCCACCGCCCTCTGAGGCGGAGGCTGCATTTTGACGAAACAGGGAAAATAATTCGCGCCCAGTCCCGAATTGATTATCGCTCAAATCCATTTTTGCAGGGGTTCGATGTTTGAAATCGCTTTCCAAAACATCGATTGTGCCGGCGACAGCATCCACAGACACCATATCCCCGTCTTGAAGTTTGGCAAGCGGTCCGCCTGCTGCAGCCTCTGGCGTCATATGGATGGCGGCTGGCACCTTGCCGGAGGCGCCGGACATCCGCCCATCTGTGACAAGGGCAACCTGTAGACCGCGATCTTGCAAAACCGAAAGAGTTGGCGTCAGACTATGCAATTCTGGCATGCCATTGGCCTTGGGTCCCTGAAAGCGGACGACGATGATCGTGTCTTGCGTGAATTCACCTGCTTTGAAGGCCTCTTTGACCGCTTCTTGAGTGTGAAATATGCGCACGGGGGCTTTGATGATATGGCGTTGCGAAGAGACAGCGGAGATTTTCATAATACCTTCGCCCAAAGAACCGCTGAGCCGCTTTAAACCGCCCGTCTCTTGGAAGGGGTCTTCGACGGGTCGAAGAATTTTATCGTTCAAGCTCTTACTAGGGCCATCGACAAAGCGAATCCCATCCGCTGTTAATTTGGGGTCCTTTGTGTAGGGGGTAAGGCCGTCTCCCATGACTGTTTTGACGTCCTCATGCAACAGTCCCGCATCCAGCAATTTGGACATGAGATATCCAAGCCCACCCGCCGCATGGAAATGGTTCACGTCGGCAAGCCCGTTTGGATAGACTTTGGCCATCAGCGGCGTGATCGCCGCGATATCTTCGAAATCTTGTAAGGTGAGTATGATCCCTGCCGCCTGCGCCATAGCCGGAAGATGCAGCACAAGGTTGGTTGATCCTCCTGTTGCCATAAGGCCGACAATCCCGTTCACAAAGGCTTTTTCATCCAGAATGTCAAAAACGGGTCTATAGGCATTGCCAAGCGCAGTCAGGCGCAGAAGCTGCTCTACCCCGAAGACGGTCAGGGCCTTTCGCATCTCTGTACCTGGATTGACGAAAGAGGCGCCCGGAAGGTGCAATCCCATAACCTCCATCAGCATCTGATTGGAATTTGCGGTACCATAAAATGTGCAGGTGCCAGGTGAATGGTAGCTGGCCATTTCGGCGCGCATAAGTTCTTCTCTGCCGACCTCGCCGGTTGCAAATTTTTGGCGGACCTTGGCTTTTTCATCGTTAGGAAGACCCGATGGCATTGGTCCAGCTGGCAGGAAAATGCCGGGAAGATATCCAAAAGTCGCGGCCGCAATGACAAGACCGGGTACGATTTTGTCGCAAACACCCAAATAAATGGCCGCGTCAAATGTGTTGTGGGAAAGCGCGATCCCGCTCGCCATGGCGATCACATCACGTGAAATCAAGGACAATTCCATCCCGGTCTGCCCTTGAGTGACCCCATCGCACATTGCCGGTACCCCACCGGCAACCTGTGCAGTCGCCCCATGAGCGCGGGCCGCAGTTTTGATGATATCCGGGAATCCCGCAAAAGGCTGATGGGCCGACAGCATGTCGTTAAATGCGCTGATGATCCCGATATTTGGAGCATGTCCTTCTGCAAGACCTTTTTGATCCTGCCCCATAGCCGCATAGGCATGGGCTTGGTTGCCGCATGTCAAATGTGCACGCCTTGGCCCTTCACCCGCCGCTGTCTTCATCCGCGTTAAATAAGCTGCACGGGTGCGCTCGGATCTTTCCATGATCCGTTCTGTAACTTTGTGCAAAGTGCGGTTTACGGACATCTATTCTCCTTTTTGCTCAACAGATGTTAGCGCTAACTTTTTTCTTAACCCGCCTTAAACCTAAACCGGTACGCTTTGCAAGAGTTAGTGTTTGATAGAACCTTTTGATCCGCAAAGAAACAGCGTATGAGACGCTATGAGCGAAAATTCAAAACCTATCGTCCGGTTAAAGCCAAAGACGTCTGATCTGCCAATAAAACGAGGGTATCCTTGGGTTTATGACAATCAACTCGTGCTGGACCGGCGTACGAAATCAATAGATGCTGGTAGCATCGTTCAAGTGCAATCTTCAAACCGGATGCCCCTTGCCACGGCCGCCTTTAACGCAAATTCAAAGATTACACTTAGAATTCTTGACCTAAACCCAACGCAAAACGTCGATCTTGGCTGGATGACGTCAAAGATGACGGCCGCCTTTGATTTACGCGAACGCCTGTTTGATCAACCCTTTTATCGTTTGGTTCATGCAGAGGCAGACGGGTTGCCAGGCGTCATTATCGATCGCTTTGGTGATATCTGTGTCGTCCAACCAAATGCGGCCTGGGCAGATAGGGAATTTGAGTTGATCTGCGAGGCTTTAGACGCCGTGATTCCTTTGCGCACGGTCATCAAAAATACATCCGGACGCGCCCGCAAGCTGGAAGGTTTGGATGCTGAGAGTAGCCTGTTTAAAGGTCATTGGCCGCAAGCGCCAATCCCCGTGTCAATGAATGGTGCGATCTATATGGCGGATCTTGCTAATGGTCAGAAAACAGGATTGTTCTTTGATCAACGTCCTAATCATGCCTTTGGCGCGCGCCTTGCCAAAGGGGCGCGGGTGCTCGATGTTTTTTCCCATGTCGGCGGATTTGGCTTGGCGGCACTGGCGGCGGGCGCGAGCTCTGCAGTGGCGGTTGACGGATCCGAAGCGGCGCTTACTCTGGCGCGTCAGGGGGCAGAGGCCATGGGGGTGGAAGATCGATTTTTGACGCGCAGGGGGGATGCTTTTGACGTTCTTTCTGCCTTGGCAGACGAAGGCGCGCAGTTTGATGTTGTAATTTGTGATCCACCCGCCTTTGCTGCATCAAAAAAGGCCTTGGATGCAGGATTGCGTGCCTATGAAAAACTTGCGCGGATGGCAGCGCCTTTGGTGAAAGAGGGAGGCTATCTGGGCCTGTGTTCCTGTTCACACGCGGCGGATCTTGATAAATTCCGCGCGGCTTCCTTGCGCGGACTCTCAAGAGCAGGGCGTGCCTCTCGTCTTATTCACACCGGTTTTGCGGGCCCCGATCACCCCATCCATCCGCAACTCGCGGAAAGCGGATATTTAAAGGCACTGTTTTTCCGCCTATGAAGCTGCTTTTTGACACCTGCGTTCTCTATCCTACGGTCATGCGCGAAATGCTTATGGGAACGATGGAAATTTCGGGGGACACGCCTTTTTGGTCCGAACGGATTTTGGAAGAATGGGCGCGCGCCGCACGAAAAATCGGCCCCACCGGCGAAGCACAGGCGCGCACTGAAATCGCGCTGCTCCGCGCACGCTGGCCCAAGGCAGAAGCAATCTGGGCCGCGTCTCTTGAGGCCCGGCTGTGGCTTCCTGATGAAAACGACAAACATGTTCTGGCTGCAGCAATTGCATCTTCAGCTGATCTGATTGTCACGCTCAACAAGCAGGATTTCCCACGGGGGACACTGCGAGAAGAGGGATTGGATCGCATAGATCCAGATACGCTGTTGATGCAGATTTTTCAGTGGCATGAAGTCGAAATGAAAACGCTAGCCGGTAACCTCACGGCCAAGGCTTGCGCTCTATCTGGAAAATCTTGGGAGGTGGGACCTTTGCTTAAAAAAGCGCGCCTTCCCCGATTGGCGAAAGCACTGGCACGGTCCTCACATGCGTAGAATACTTGACCCAGCGTATTCTGCAGTCTCATCCAATTCTTCTTCAATACGGATCAGCTGATTATATTTTGCCAATCTGTCAGAGCGCGACAAAGACCCTGTTTTGATTTGACCGCAATTCGTGGCAACTGCAAGATCGGCGATTGTGGCATCTTCTGTTTCACCTGATCTGTGGGACATCACATTGGTGAACCCGGCACGATGGGCCATATCGACGGCTTTGAGCGTTTCGGAAAGGGTTCCGATCTGGTTGACTTTGACCAACATTGAGTTGGCGCAGCCTTTTACGATGCCGTCTGCCAAACGTGCTGGATTTGTCACGAAAAGGTCGTCGCCCACAAGCTGCACGCGATTGCCAAGTTCCTGTGTCAACATTGCCCAGCCGTCCCAATCGTCTTCGGCCATGCCGTCTTCGATCGAAATAATGGGATAATCATTTACCAACGCTGTAAGGTAGGCCACGTTCTGCGCAGAGCTTAGTGACGCGTTTTCACCAATCATCTCATATTTGCCATTCTTAAAATATTCGGTCGATGCGCAATCCAAGGCCAGATAGATATCTTCACCCGGTTTGTAGCCTGCCTTTTCAATCGATTTCAGAATGAAATCGAGCGCCACGCGGGTTGAACTCAGATTGGGTGCAAACCCACCCTCATCCCCGATGCTTGTGGAAAATCCCGCATCGGAAAGCTCCTTTTTGAGGGTATGGAAAACCTCACTGCCCACGCGCACCGCGTCCCGAATGGTGGGTGCGGAAACCGGCATGATCATGAACTCCTGAATATCGATGGGGTTATCGGCATGTTCTCCGCCATTGATAATATTCATCATTGGCACTGGAAGAATGCGTGCCTGCGTTCCTCCCACATAGCGATAAAGGGGCAGCTCGCTGTAATCTGCAGCAGCTTTGGCGGTGGCAAGTGAGACACCCAAAATCGCGTTTGCGCCAAGACGTGATTTATTCTCTGTTCCATCCAGTTCGATCATCGCTGCGTCAATGGCTTGCTGATCGGTTGCATCAAATCCAACGAGAGTTTCTGCTATTTCGCCGTTTACGTTTGAAACAGCATCCAAAACGCCCTTGCCCTTGTGGCGCTTTGGGTCACCGTCCCGTTTTTCCACCGCCTCATGAGCGCCCGTTGACGCACCCGAGGGGACAGCCGCACGCCCAAGTGTGCCATCTTCCAAAATCACGTCCACCTCGACTGTCGGGTTGCCTCTGCTGTCAAGAATTTCGCGGGCAAATATGTCAACGATCGTGCTCATTGAAGTGTTCCTTTTTAGATTGGGAGCTGGAAATAGAAATTTACTGGCCTGTTAAGCTATTCATGGACGAAAGACCAGAGCATGCCAGCAACGATTGGTGAATACCAGTCGCGCTCAGGTTGGTTTTCCTGTCACTTTTTCCCGCCAGAAAGTGTAAAGTCCTGACAGAATGACCAAACCTGCCCCTAGAAATGTCATCGTATCGGGGCGTTCCCCCAAAAAGAAAATTCCTATCAGCATCGCGAAAACCAACCGCGCATACCGAAATGGTGCGATAACAGCGACATCGCCATCCCGCGTTGCCATCACAATGGCACTGTAAGACAAACCACCCAGTAAGGTGATGCATAGAAGCAACATTGTTTGATGTGGGTCCGGCGATTCCATAGGCGCTCCTGTCGGGATCAATATCACCCCTGCAACGACCGAAGCGGCAAAGGCATAGGCCGTCATGCTGACTGTCGAAATATCTGACTTCAATACCCGCGTCGCAAGATCGCGAGCGGCCAGACAAATTGCCCCGATTACGGCGAGAACGGCAGCGGGTTCAAAGCCTTCAAACCCGGGACGCAGTATAATCAAAACCCCGAAAAACCCAACCCCAATGGCGCTCCAGCGCCGCCACCCTACCTGTTGTCCTAGCAATAGCGCAGCGCCCATCGTAACAAGGATTGGCACCGCTTGAAGGATTGAGGAGGCCATCGACAATGGGATCAAGGCCAAGGCAGAAATGAAAAACAAAGGCGCAAGCATATCAGCCAGAAGACGAATGAGAAACGCTTTCCTAAACATATCACGAGACACTAACGCGTCTTTGCGAACAAACGCTAACACAGCAAAAAGCAAAGCACCCAAGGCTCCGGTGACAATGAGGATTTCAGAAACGGGCAGGGAGGTTGTAAGGCTTTTTATTATACCGTCTTCGATGGCAAAACCTGCCATCGCCAAAAGCATGAACAATATGCCGCGCAGATTTTCCTTCACAGTGCTGTTCCTAGAACACCAAAAGGTGAGTACTCTGCGATGAAGCGACACTGCGTGTCACTTGTCAAGGGTGTCATCCCTTCACCCGACGCACACCGTAAAGTTCAAGGCGATGACCTTTGAGCGTGTAGCCGTATTTTTCAGCAATTTTTTCCTGCAAGGCTTCGATGTCCGGATCCAAAAATTCGATCACTTCACCGGTCGTAAGATCAATAAGATGATCGTGATGATCGCGCTCCGCGTCTTCATACCTTGCGCGTCCATCGCCAAATTCAAGACGTTCCAGAATCCCTGCTTCTTCAAAAAGTTTGACTGTGCGATAAACGGTGGCCAGTGAAATACGGTTGTCTTTCTCTGAAGCGCGCAAATATAGAGCCTCCACATCCGGATGATCTTCGCTGTCTTCTAACACATCAGCAATTATGCGGCGTTGTTCCGTCATGCGAAGCCCTTTTGCTTCGCAGCGCTCAATAATTGTATCGCTCATTTTGATCACTCTTGCCGTAGTTAAAAAACGGGATAATCGAAAAATGATGCGGTGAAAAGTGCTGAGGGTGAAAAGAGCAACATTTGATTTTTGAATTTGGCAAATAATGTCTGCAAAGGCTTGCAATCTTCTCCTATAGCTGCGCGAATGCAGAAAACGTCAGAGGCCGAGAACACCCGTGAGTATTGCAAAGAGGAAAATGGATGTCAGCGGGGCTGTCTGGCTTTCGGGCTTCTCGCTGATCCTCGCATTTAATCAAGTGGTGATCAAACTTACGAGTGGAGGATTGCAGCCGGTCTTTATGGCGTCACTCCGGTCGTTTCTTGCGCTCGTCGTGCTTGGAATTTGGATGTGGTCACAAAAAATTGCCTTATTCCCCAAACGGCATAACATTTGGTCTGCTCTTTTGATGGGGTTTTTGTTTTATTTTGAATTTGTACTTTTATTTCAGGCGCTTGATTGGACCACTGTCTCTCGGGCTAGCCTGTTATTTTACACAATGCCAATCTGGTTGGCAATCAGCGCTCATTTTTTATTACCAAATGAAACCTTAACACCGAAGAGAATTCTTGGGCTCATTTTTGCAATACTTGGGGTTGCTTTAGCTTTGTTGGATCGTCCGGAAGAGGGAGAGGCCAGTCTGACGGGGGATATTATGGCATTGGTGGGTGCCTTTGGTTGGGCGGGAATTGCGCTTTGTGCGCGTGTCACGCGCATCAGCGAAGAACGCGCAGAAACCATTTTGTTTGCACAGCTTTTGGCCTCCGGTCCTTTGCTGTTGATATCCGCGCTGTTTTTTGGGCCATTCGTGAGGGAGGTCGACCTGTTTGACGGATTGGGGTTACTGTTTCAGGTCTTTGTCGCCAGCTACGGGTTTTTGCTCTGGTTTCGTCTCATTGGCATTTATGAAGCATCGTCTGTGGTGTCTTTCAGTTTTCTTGCTCCGGTTTTATCGGTTGCGCTTGGGTGGCTTATTCTCGCAGAAAATGCTGGCTGGAATTTGGTATTTGCGCTGGTTTTGGTGACAGCAGGGTTGATTTTGATCAACCGGAAATAAATTCCCTTCAGCGCAAGTGATCAGATGCGGATGACTATGCGTACTTTAGGTTCCACAAAATGTTGCCCTTACGATTTCAGAGTCATTTGGTGGGTGTCTAAGGTCATCAAAAGAGTGATTTTTTGTGAAAGGTGCGCTGTAAGCCTCTGATAATCTTTGAAAAAGATAATAGTCCCCAGAGACCGCAGCCTGAATCATCTGTTCGATGCGGTGATTGCGTGGAATGAGTATCGGATTAGATTTCGATAGTGTTTCCTCTACATTATCCAAACCGGTGATCCGCTCCATCCAACGCACCTCCCAAAGATCAAATTTATCTGGGACCAAGAATTCGTCTCTCGCTTTTGCGGTTCCCAATGCGGCAAAAGTATTCGTAAAATCTGCGCGGCCTTCGGCCATTAAATTGAGGAGGTCGTTTATCAATATTTCGTCCTCTTCGCGCGGGTCAGATATTCCTATCTTGGCTGAAAATACTCTGATCCAATTCTTTTTAAGAAGGGGAACCATGTCATGGACGGCTTTGGTGAAAAGTTCAATGGCGTCCTGCGCATCTGGCATCAAAGGAACCAAAGCAGAGGCAAGTTGAGCCATATTCCAGACAATGATGTCTGGCTGGTTACCAAAAGCATACCTGCCAAATTGATCTATAGAGGAAAAGAGCTGCATCGGGTGATAGCTGTCCATAAAAGCACAGGGACCGTAGTCAATAGTTTCCCCTGCGATCTGGCAATTGTCCGTATTCATGACCCCATGGATAAATCCGACGCCCATCCATTGCGGGATCAGGCGCGCCTGCGATTCAATCACGCGTTTTAAAAATCCCAATGGTCCGTCTGTCTCAGGATAATGGCGCGCAATTGTGTAGTGCAAAAGTTGGCGCAGCGCATCAAATTCTTTGCGTGCTGAAAAGACTTGAAATGTACCAACCCTGATATGACTTTGAGCAACGCGGGTCAAAACGGCACCTGGAAGCACACTTTCCCGAATGACTTGTTCGCCGGTTAAAACGGCGGCCAAGGCACGCGTCGTCGGGATGCCGAGCGCGTGCATTGCCTCTGAGACCACATATTCACGCAAGACCGGACCAAGCCAAGCGCGCCCATCCCCGCCACGTGAATAGGGTGTGCGCCCTGATCCTTTGAGTTGAATATCGCGCCTTTGACCATCGCGACCAATGGTTTCGCCAAGTAAAATAGCCCTGCCGTCTCCAAGCTGCGGATTATATTGGCCAAATTGATGGCCCGCGTACAGTTGCGAAAGCGGTTCTGCGCCATCTGTGATCTTATTTCCTCCAAATATTTCTGCCAACTCACTGTCTTGCCCGCCCGTAATGCCAAGAAGATCAGCTAATGGTCGATTAAAGGCGATCAGCTCAGGTTTTGACACGGTACTTGCTGACTGGCGCGAATAAAATTGATCAGGCAAGCTCGCATAACTGTTGTCAAAGGGGATGGAGAGGGGGAGAGGCGCAGTATCCATCACATTTCCATCGCCATCAGGCTGTAATTCTGACGCAAACGAAATCCGAGAGCCTTGTAAAACTGGATTGCTTTGGCGTTTTTGTGGTGAACCTCAAGGGACAGACTGTGCACACCGTGAGCGGCCATTGTTCTGAAAAGTCGTTTTAGGATAGACTTTCCAATGCCTTTCCCGCGGACATTATGACGGAGGTAGACTTCGTCAACCATCGCCTCAAGGCCACCAAATTCGACGGACCAGATAAAAGAGAAAACGACATACCCCATTGGTGAATTGCGTGGGCCGATCATGTAGACTGCCCCATGTGGGCTTCCCTCCAAAAGAGGGATCAATGCACGATCGCGCTGCTTTGGGTCAGAAACAATTCCTTCCTCTTGATGAAAGGCGGCGACTAATGGGGTCAATTGTGGCAAGTCGTCAAACGTAGCAAGTCGGATTGCAGTCATAAGCGCCCCAGCCGTTCCGTTAGAAGGGTAAAAAACCCGTCTGCATCAATATCGTTCATAAAAGTGGCGTTTGCAGGTCTTTTTGTTACGCGCCACCAATCCGCAACGGTCATGCCCAATGTTAATTCTGACTCTGTTTCAATCATCACGTTAATATATCGTCCCTTAAATAGTTCTGGTTTAATGAGATAGGCGGTGACGCATGGGTCATGCAAGGGCGCACCGGCGCTGCCATATTTTTCTTTGTCAAAGCGTTCAAAGAAATCGGTCATGTCCGCTGTCGCTGCACCGACGGCGGTGCCAAGGGCGCGAAAGGCATCATTGCGTTCTTTCGTGACCAAGGCTTTATGTGTCACGTCAAGTGGCATGACAGTTAGTGATATTCCAGATTTAAAAACGATATCAGCGGCCTCTGGGTCGACATAAATGTTAAACTCTGCCGAGGGTGTAATATTGCCCACCTCAAAATAGGCACCTCCCATTAAAATGATTTCTTCTATTCGTTCTGCAATATCTGGTGCCTTGAGAAGTGCGCTTGCGATATTCGTCAATGGTCCCAATGGGCACAGCGTGATGGTTTTCAGGGGCGCGTTCCGAATAGTTTCAATAATGAAATCAACACCATGTTGGGCCTGCAAAGGCATTTGTGGATCGGGCAGAACAGGACCATCAAGGCCCGTTTTGCCATGGACGTGCTCCGCAGTGATCAAGGGCCGCGATAGGGGCGCGTCGCATCCCGCGAAAACCCGAACCTGTGGTTTGCCAGCCAATTCACATACGATGCGCGCATTTTTTTCTGTGAGGGAAAGGGGGACATTTCCTGCTACGGCTGTAATGCCCAGAACCTCAATCTCCTCAGGGCTTGCCAGAGCGAGCAGTATCGCAATGGCATCGTCCTGACCCGGGTCTGTGTCAATAATAATTTTACGTGGTGACATGGTCTTGCCCTTTCCGACTCGCACAATGCAAAACAGCTTTCGTGAAATCCTTAACAGCCTTCCGTGGCAAAGGCCAAGAACTGAGTAAGTCTTGATTGCCAAATTATACTTGAGTAAAACTATCAGGATTGACAGTTCCTTTAAATTGCGCCATGTCACACCGGTAAGTGCTTTGCAGAAAGCGTATCGACACTTAGGCACAGTTTTGGGATATTTTTGGAAATAGGTAAGCGAAATGAAACTGAAAACTATTATCTCTTTAGGGCTATGGGCAGGTCTCTGCATGGGACAGTCACTGCAGGCACAAGACCTAAACATCTATTCACAGCGCGAACCGTTTCTGATTGAACCGTTTCTAAAGGCATTTACAGATCAAACCGGCATCAAGACAAAAGTTCTTTATTCCGAAAAAGGTCTCGCGCAGCGTCTTAAAAGTGAAGGCCGCAACAGTCCTGCTGATGTGGTTCTTACCGTCGATATAGCACGTCTCAGCGTTTATGATGATATGGGCTTGCTTTCAAAGACGGCCTCCGCAACATTGGAAAAAAATATTCCGGCTCACCTTAGATCGCCTGAAAATACATGGTTCGCCCTGTCAAAAAGATCCCGAATTTTGGCAACATCCAAAGATCGCGTCGGGGCAGCTGAGATCACGCGCATCGAAGATCTGGCGGATCCAAAATGGAAAGGACGCATTTGTACCAGACCCGGAAGTCACGTTTATAACCGCGCTCTGATGGCGTCTATAATTGCGCACCATGGGTCCGAAGCGGCAGAAGAATGGGCTAAGGGACTTGTTGCCAATCTGGCCCGCAAACCTCAAGGGAATGATCGTGCTCAGGTAAAAGCGATTTATGAAGGCGTATGCGATGTGGCGTTGATCAACAGCTATTATTATGGAAATATGAAATTTTCTGAGGATGCAGAGCAAAGAGCATGGGCTGATGCAATGAATATCGTTTTTCCAAATCAGGAAGAAAACGATCGTGGCGCCCATATCAATGTGTCTGGGGGAGGTGTTGCTATCCACTCCAAAAACAAAGAGGCGGCCATAAAGCTTCTTGAATTTCTGAGCGAAGCGACGTCACAGAAACTCTATGGTGAAGTGAACTATGAATACCCTGTCAACCCGGCTGTCCTTGTTGATGGAGAACTGGCGTCGTGGGGTACTTTTAAAGAAGATCAACTGCCCATTCAGAAAATTGCGGATTTATCACGCGAAGCACAAATGATGATTGATCGGGTCGGATGGTAACCGCTGTCGCTTCCTATCTTCGTGATTTCGATCTGAAGTCGGCGAGTGTTTTTCTTTTAGGTGCTCTTCTCCTTTGTCCGATTGCCGCTCTTGCTGTCCTCGCCCTGGGGGACAGTGAGGGGATCTGGCCACATCTTTTGTCCACCGTCTTGGGACGATACCTTGCCAATACTGCCGGCTTGATGGTTGGCGTCGCCTGTCTGTCGCTCTTTTTCGGTGTGGGAGCTGCGTGGATTGTGTCACGTTATCAGTTGGGTTTATCGCGCTGGTTTGATGTTGTTATGCTTTTGCCGATGGCCTGTCCTGCATATCTGGTGGCCTATGCCTATACAGATGTCTTTGAATACGCCGGCCCCATACAGGGCGCATTGCGTCAATTGATGGGTTGGAAAACCGCACAAGATTATTATTTCCCTGAAATACGTTCGATGGGAGGTGCGATATTTGTTCTATCATCGGTGCTATATCCCTATATTTATTTGCTCGCCCGAACCGCATTTCAGAAAATCCCCGCAAGTTTTTACGAGGTGGCCGCCCTATCTGATCGCAATGTATTTTGGGGTGTTTGTCTTCCTTTGGCACGACCTGCTATCGTGGCCGGTTTGGCGCTTGTTTTGATGGAAGTCGTTTCTGATTTTGGAACCGTTGAATATTTTGCGGTGCAAACTCTGACATTGGGCATATTTAATCTTTGGATAGGGATGAACAGTGTCATTGGGGCGGCACAGCTTGCCACTTTGACGTTCGGACTCATCATTTTTCTTTTATTTTTAGAGTTTTATGCGCGTGGGGATAGACGGTTTAACGACACGGGCCGACGACATGTTCCTTACGATTTAAAGCCTGTAGGTCGAAAAAAAACAACTTTTCTCGTGATCCTTTGTCTGCTTCCTGTGGCATTTGGATTTTTAATTCCGGTTTCGATCCTGTTTTATAATGTTGTCAATGCGCCGGTCCTCACGACTTTCTCTGATGTATTGGACAGCTTTGGGAACAGTATTTTTGTTTCGCTCGTCGGTGCGTTTGTGATCATGGGAAGCGCGATCGTTATGGGAAGCGCGGCGAAAATGAGTCACAACAAAGCGCTGCAGATGATCGCCAATTTATCAGCTGCAGGATACGCTTTTCCAGGGACGATGCTCGCCTTGGGGGTTTTGACATGCCTTTCTTTTGCGGATGGTTTACTTGAACGGACATCGCTTTATTTCGCTGGGACACTCTGGGCATTGTTTTTTGCATATCTCGTTCGATTTCAAGCCGTAGGATACGGGGCCGTGTCGTCTGGTTTAACCAAAATTCCAATGAACTTGATCAGTTGTAGCCGGTCACTTGGTATGGGTCCGCATCAGACAGCGCGTCGCGTGACATTGCCTTTAATGCGCAATGCGCTTCTGGCGGGATGCGTTCTGGCCTTTGTCGACATAATGAAAGAGCTGCCCATGACGCTTTTGCTTCGCCCATTTGATTTCGATACTTTGGCAACTTATGCCTATCAATTTGCCCATAGTGAGTTGATGGATCAGGCCGCGCTGCCTGCCTTAATCATTATCTGCGCAGGCCTCATACCCGTAATGTTGCTTAATCGGCTCGTGCAGCATCAATAGCTTTGATATGGCGCAGCAAATGCCAATCTAAAGCCTTCATCTGCGTTCCTCATCTTTTGCGGCATTCCAAAGATCATCCATTTCCTCAAGGCTCGCTTCATCCGGCTGCTTATTTTTTTTGCGAAGCGCCTCCTCAATGTATTTAAAGCGGCGGGTGAATTTTGCATTTGCGCCCCGCAAAGCCTCTTCCGCGTCGATTTGCATATGGCGTCCAAGATTAACCAGAACAAACAGCAAATCACCAAATTCCTCTTTCATGTGATCTGCGTCTTTCTGCTTTTGCGCCTCAACAAGTTCTTTCGTTTCCTCGGCAATCTTATCTATAACTGATGAAATCTCAGGCCAATCAAAACCAACCCGCGCCGCCCTTTTTTGCAATTTCAAGGCGCGCGTTAATGCTGGAAGGGACAGGGCGACATCATCCAGAACCCCTTTTTGGGCCTTCGATGCGCGTTCAGCTGCTTTGATACGTTCCCAATCATTCACTTGCTGATCTGCGGTTTTGTTCCGGCTCTCTGGTCCAAAAACATGTGGATGGCGCGCAACCATTTTATCGCTTATTGCGTTCACCACTTCATCAAAAGAGAAAAGCCCTTCTTCAGTGGCCATTTGGGTGTGGTATACTGTCTGAAGCAGTAAATCTCCCAACTCGGATTTCAGTTCACCCCAGTTTTTCTGTTCAATCGCATCTGCAACTTCGTAGGCTTCTTCGATCGTATATGGGGCAATAGTGCTAAAATCTTGTTCAATATCCCATGGACACCCGCATTCGGGATCGCGTAGAGCACGCATAATTTCCAATAATCGCTCCATTCCCGCGTTTGGATCATGGATGAGTTTTTCGTCATACCCCATTGCATGCCTCCTAAACTTAGGGTGAGATAGGATGGTTAACAAATTGAAAGAGTGCTTACCATGCCAGTTATCAATCGCATAGCCGGATTTGCCGAGGAAATGACCGCTTGGCGCCAACATCTTCATCGCAATCCTGAGCATGGTCTGGAGTGTCACGAGACGGCCCGCTTTGTCGTGGAAAAACTGCAAAGCTTTGGTGTGACTGATATTCACACTGGTATCGCAACCTCCGGCGTTGTCGCGATTATCGAAGGGCAGGGAGCCGGCCCCACAATAGGACTTCGCGCGGATATGGACGCGCTTCCGTTGAGCGAAACAAGCGGTGTTTCCTGGGCTTCTGAAAAAACAGGGCTGATGCATGCCTGTGGACATGACGGGCATACCACTATGTTGCTCGGGGCGGCAAAATATCTTGCCGAAACGCGCAATTTTTCGGGCCGAGTGGCCCTGATTTTTCAGCCCGCCGAAGAAAATTACGGCGGTGCGGAAATCATGGTAAACGAAGGCATCATGGATAGGTTCGATATTTCGCAAGTGTATGCAATTCATAATACACCTGACACCCCGCTGGGGCGGTTTTATACGACGCCCGGTGCCATCATGGCTGGCGCTGATGCATTTCATGTGGATATCAAAGGCACAGGGGGACATGGCGCATATCCGCATCAGTCAGCCGATCCCGTGATGACCGCAGTTTCGATTGCACAGGCCTTTCAATCTATTGTTTCTCGCAATGTTGATCCGACCGAAATGGTGGTGATTTCTGTAACGCAAATCCATACGGGCACTGTCGACAATATTATTCCGGAACAAGCCTATATGAATGGAACAGTGCGCAGTTTCAGCAAGGACGTCCAATCCCTTGTCAAACGTCGTATGAGCGAGATTGTTGCAGGACATGCCGCCAGTTTTGGAGTAGAGGCGACGTTGCGATATGATGAAGGCTATCCTGCGACTATCAATGATGCGGATAAATCCGCCTTTGCTATTTCTGTTGCCGAAGAGGTTGCAGGTCAAGGCAACGCGGATGCAAACCAGGGACTCGAAATGGGTGCAGAAGATTTTTCTTATATGCTGAACGAGCGACCGGGCGCATATCTGTTTCTTGGGATTGGCGAGGGTCCGGGCCTTCATAACCCAAATTATGATTTCAATGACGCTGCAGCACCCTTTGGCGCATCGTTTTTTGCACGTCTTGTGGAAAAAGCACAACCTTTATCTTAGGAATAGAAAGTGACTGAAATGACGGATGCCAAGTCTGGCAACACCATGAGTTTGGGCAATGCCAAGCACATGATAGATGATGCATTTACCCGCACAGAGCTTCGCGGATTAAGTTATGAAAGTGCCTTTGCTGGCGCGACTTCCTTTATGCGGCGCAAATATACCAAAGACCTCGCCGGAGTAGATCTGGCTGTGACGGGTGTGGCTTTTGATCAGGCTGTAACAAACCGGCCCGGAACGCGCCTGGGCCCGCGCGCTGTGCGAGAAGCAAGTACGCTTCAGACATTTGATCCCCCCTATGGCTGGAGCGTGGACCCCTTTAGCACTCATGCTATCATTGATTATGGAGATGTTGCCTTTGACTACGCCCATACACCGTCATTTCCAGCTGCTCTGAAAGCCCATATCAAAGGGATATTGGATGCGAATGTGGCAAGCCTGACGATCGGAGGAGATCATTACATAACGTTTCCAATTCTACAGGCCTATGCGGAAAAATATGGCCCTCTGTCTCTTTTGCAATTTGACGCGCATTCAGACACTTGGCCGGACGATGATATGGATCGCATTGACCACGGCACGATGTTTTATAAAGCCGTAAAAATGGGTCTTATTGATCCTAAAAGATCGGTTCAGGTTGGGATCAGAACAACAAATGAAGATCCGCTTGGAGTGCATATTATCGATGCGCCCGAGATGCATGAAATGGGGACACGGGCTGCGGTCGAAAAAATCAAAGGTATCTTGGGTGATCATAAAACATATGTGACTTTTGACATAGATTGTCTTGATCCAGCCTTTGCGCCGGGAACAGGAACGCCGGTTTGGGGGGGGCTATCGTCTGCGCAGGCTGCGGCCCTTTTGCGTGGTCTTTCGGGAATAAATATGGTGGGGGGCGATGTGGTCGAAGTCTCACCTCCTTTTGATCCGACTGGGGCGACTGCAATTGCTGGCGCGCATGTCGCGGTAGAGTTGATTTGCCTCTGGGCCGCGGCGCAATTGAATAAGGCATAGGGGCGGACCCTTGACCAATTCAGCACAATAGATCAGATGAAACACCATGGTGCCTTTAGAAAAACTTGAACTAATTCGACAACGCTTTCAGTTTTTGGAAGCTAAGATGAATGATGGACTGGCTGGCGAAGATATTGCTCGCCTTGCCAAAGAATATTCTGAATTAAGACCCGTGATTGAGCAGATAGAGGAATATCTCCGTGTCCTCAGCGATATTGAAGAGGCGCATGCGATGCTCGATGATGCGGATATGCGCGCCCTTGCCGAAGAGGAGCTTCCGTTACTTAGGGCACGTCTGCCCGAAATTGAAAAGGATCTTCAGATCGCCCTGCTGCCCAAGGATGCCGCAGATGCGAGACCAGCCATTCTTGAAATTCGTCCCGGTACTGGTGGAGAAGAGGCTGCATTATTTGCCGGAGACCTTCTGCGGATGTATCAGCGTTATGCAGAAACATCCGGCTGGAATTTTGAGATTATCGAAGAACAGCAAACCGAATTGGGTGGTATCAAGGAAGTGGTCGCTCATGTAAAAGGAGAGGGGGTATTTGCCCGCCTTAAATATGAAAGTGGTGTGCATCGTGTGCAACGCGTACCCGAAACCGAAAGCGGGGGCCGAATTCACACATCCGCCGCCACTGTTGCGGTTCTTCCGGAAGCCGAAGACGTGGACATTCACCTTGACCCCAATGATCTTCGCATTGATACCATGCGCAGCTCTGGCGCGGGTGGACAGCACGTGAACACCACGGATAGTGCAGTCCGGATCACACATTTGCCCACCGGTCTTGTCGTGACCAGTTCCGAAAAATCCCAGCACCGCAATCGCGAAATCGCGATGCAGGTTTTGAAAACCCGCCTTTTTGATATGGAACGCCAACGCGCTGATCAAGAACGTTCTGCCGAACGTAAATCGCAGGTTGGCTCTGGAGACAGGTCAGAGCGGATCAGAACCTATAACTTTCCTCAAGGACGCATGTCTGATCATCGTATAAATCTGACACTTTATAAACTTGACCAAGTGATGCAGGGTGATCTGGATGAAATGATTGACGCTTTGATTGCGGACGCACAGGCGAGCCTTTTGGCTGAGTTGAACGGATGAAGCTGCGAGAGATTTTTGCCGAAGCAGTATCAAAGCTTAGGGAAAATGAAATCATGAATCCAGAGCGAGATGCTCGCGCTCTCGTATCCTTTGGCGTTGGGATCCCAGCTGATCGCCTGACCATTTCAAGTGAGTATTTAGCAGGCAAAGAACAGATCCAAAAAGTTAACCATTTGCTTCAAAGACGAATCGCTGGATGGCCGGTCTCGCGTATTCTGGGGAAGCGGTTGTTCTGGGGACGGGAATTTTTAATCAATGACGATGTGCTGGATCCGCGCGGTGACACTGAAACACTGATTGCATTGGCGCTTCAAAAACCTGGCAAATTTGTTTTAGATCTTGGAACGGGCTCTGGCGCGATCGGACTAACGCTTGCGTCGGAATGGCCAGATGCCCAACTCGTTGCGAGCGATCTTTCGAAAACGGCCTTGGACGTCGCCCGACAGAATGCGATCAAACTTGGTGTGATCCAACGTTGCCAATTCGTAAATTCAGACTGGTTTCATTCCTTGGAAGGGCAATTTGATCTCATTGTGTCAAATCCGCCTTATATTTCGGAAGGAGAAATGGCCTTACTTTCCAGAGAAGTCAAAAATCATGATCCTTCACTTGCGCTATTTGCGGGGCCAGATGGTCTTAGCGCTTATCGAACCATTTCTGCGCAGGCAAAAAACTATCTGGTCGCGGGCGGGAGGCTTTTGTTTGAAATAGGTCACCGGCAAGCCAGTGCGGTGTCGCAGATTTTACAAGAGCAGGGGTATATTGACATCGCTGTTCATCAGGATTTGGATAGAAAGGATCGTGTCGTCAGCTGCCGGTCGCCCACTTAGAGTGGCACATATGACGCACCTGTCGCCCCCATGATAATTTTTAACAAATTTTATTGCAAAAACCCTTGAAACTCACCGGTTAAACGGTCTATTTAGAGGACGTTGTCGGGCGTAGGGTATAACCACGGCGCCACACTTTAAACCAGCACAGCATTCTAAACACCTTTGGCTTGGACCGAACGATTGTGAGAACGCTTTAAAAAGACGGCTAGAAAGCTACCTATGAGAACCTCTAAAACCCGTACACGGTCAAAGCAGAACCGTAATCGTTCAGTTGGCAATGTCGTCAATCGTGTGTTTGACAGCTCAGGTCCCGAAGGCAAGGTGCGCGGAACTCCGCAGCAGATTATTGAAAAATACAATCAGCTTGCGCGGGATGCACAGCTTTCAAATGATCGTGTGGCTGCAGAGAACTTTCAACAACATGCCGAACATTATCAACGCATGCTTGGCATGGCGATGAAAGAGCAAGATGCGCGCCGCGAACAGATGGAGCGGGAAAACCGTGAACGTCAAGCGGAGCGGGACCGCGAACGGTCAGAAAGAAAGTATGACGCAGAAGACGACATGCCCATAACGGATGAATTCATTGATGATTTGGCGCAAAGCGAACAACCGCAAGTGCGATCAATGTTAATGTCTGATGATAAACTTGGTCTCATTGAGACGCCTGAGAGCCGAGATGATGAACCAGCGGAAAAATCCGACGACGATAAAAAGCCGGTGCGAAAACCACGTCGTAAACCTGTGAAGTCGAAAAAGGCTGAAGATGACACGCCTGCAGAGACAGAAGAGCATCAGCCAGCAGCCTCATCCTCTGATGAGACATCCCAGAATGTCGCTTGAACATCTAGACCGGCTGAAGGCTTTCTAATTGCCAGCTAACATAGCCGCGCTAGGGCGCAAAACTGTTCCAACGAAACTTGCTCTGCACGCAGAGTTGGTGAAATCCCTGCAGCATTGAGTTTTTCTTCAAGATCCGGAGTTAACCCTTTCAAAGAGGATCGCAGCATTTTACGCCGCTGATTGAACGCTTTGGCTACGGTCTTTTCGAGGACAGCTGCCTCTGCTTCAAACCGCGGTGCATTGAGTGCTGTCAAATGAACCACTGCGCTGCTGACCTTCGGAGGCGGTGTAAATGCAGAGGGAGGTAAATTCATCACAATATTTGCATCTGTGCGCCACTGCGAAAGAAGGGCAAGACGCCCATAGGCTTTGGACGCAACAGGCGCCACAATTCGTTCGGCCACCTCTTTTTGAAACATCAATGTTAGGCTTGTCCAAAATGGCGGCCAACGCGTGGGCGTAAGCCAGCGGATCAGTAAC
This sequence comes from Alphaproteobacteria bacterium casp-alpha6, assembly GCA_001510135.1. Lineage (GTDB taxonomy): Bacteria > Pseudomonadota > Alphaproteobacteria > Rhodobacterales > Rhodobacteraceae > LFER01. The sequence goes on along the minus strand of LFER01000063.1, from coordinate 40,554 downwards.
TCGGTACCGACGTTATATGGCAGGTTCGCCACCACTTTTACCGGTCCGGTAAGGCGCTCTAGTGGATTGATCGAGAGCGCATCGCCCTCCAATATTTCTAAACGATCGGGGTAGGCTTTTTGAATATCCTCAAGCGCCGCAATGCAACGTCGGTCTTTTTCTATCGCAATCACCCGGCGCGCGCCTTCTGCCAAAAGACCTCTGGTCAATCCCCCGGGGCCAGGTCCAATTTCAAGCACGTCAGATTGGGTTAAATCCCCTGCCTGACGGGCAATTTTTGACGTGAGATTAAGATCCAAAAGGAAATTCTGACCCAATGATTTCTGGGCGCTTAAATTGTGCTGTGCGATGACCTCTCTCAAAGGAGGAAGTTGATCAATCATTCGCGGCCCCTAAACGCGCTGCTAATTTGATGGCTTCAATTGTTGAGGTTGGATTAGCCTTTCCCTGTCCGGCAATATCCAGAGCCGTTCCATGATCTGGTGAAGTTCTTATAAACGGCAAGCCCAAGGTGAGGTTGACACCATTGTCAAAATCAATGGTCTTAATTGGAATGAGGGCCTGATCATGATACATTGCCACTGCAGCATCATATCTTTCCCGCGCCGCTTTGTGAAACAAAGTATCCGCCGAGTGGGGCCCTGAAATATCAAGCCCCTTTTGTTGCAGCCTTTTGATTACCGGTTGAATGATCTCAATATCTTCTTGTCCGAATTTGCCATTTTCACCGGCATGAGGATTTAAACCTGCAACGACAATGCGTGGGTGCGGTATTTGAAAATACGTCTTTAATCCCTCGTGCGTGATAACAATAACCTCTTCTAAATCCGTCTTATTTAGGGCTCTTGGCACGTCTGAGAGCGGAATGTGGATCGTTGCGGGCACGACTTTTAATTCTGGCCCAGCCAACATCATGACAGGCCGTTTGATCCCGGAGTACGCCGCAAGAAACTCGGTATGTCCAGGATAAGCAAATGCTGCCCCATCCTGCAGGGCTTGTTTATGAATGGGTAACGTACAAAGCGCGGCAGCCCGACCAGAACGCACGAGGTTTATTCCTTGCTTAAGGACATCAACCACAAATGGCGCATGTTTGGAATTTGGTTGCCCGAACTGAACTGGTTCCGGAAAATCAAAGGCCAAAACGGGAAGCGCGTCCTTCATAACCTTTGCTGCAACTTCAGGGGTGTCGATGATTTCATAGTGCGCTCCTGCCGGCAGATGTGCAGGATCCCCCATCCAGAAAAAGACTTCTTCCGTCCGCAGAGCTTGCCAGGCTTTCAGCGCGATTTCGCTTCCGATCCCCGCAGGTTCCCCGCAGCTTAATGCGACCGGCTTTGGGATCATTTCGTTATGATCCGAGCGTCTTGATAGAGGTTTTGCAAAAAACCCTCAGCGTAATTTTCCAGACGTTTGTTTCGCAATCCAAATCGCATTTCGTTAAGATTGGGTACAGCATCGGCAGCAAAAGAGCTGCGTGCGCAAAGCATCAACAAGGTTGTAGTATCTGCAGTCGAAGAAAAGTGTTTTTCATGCGCATCAAGCGTATTCAGAGTTTTAAGTAAACCCCTTTTAATTTTTTCCGGTTTTTCTACCAATCTGGTTAAGACATGGTCCTCATTTTTTGAGGCGACCCCATATAGATCATCACAATGATCAATTTCATTTTTCAGGCTGTCTAAGGTGCCTGAACTTGCGGCAGGAAATGAATATGTGAGATAATCAATTGTCCCGACTGTGGCGCGTTTATAATTTGTTTCTTCAATCGCGCGCAGCTGGAAAATCGCAATCCCATTGGGTATGGGCAACGGATCGGTCACATCACCGGGAGCCAAACCAAAAATCAAAGGTTTGAGCACAGGTGGCAATTGATCAAGATTTTGCCATTTAACGCGACCACCAGTCGTGCGCGTAGGTGCAACCGAATACTGACGAGCAGCATCGGAGAAAGCATCCTGCGACTTGATTTTCGAGAGCTCTTTGGCAAGCTCATGAGCGGCATCTTCTTCACCAGGTGGGGCTGGCAAAATGATTTCCGTCAACAAAACCCGCAATCCGCCTCCCAATCCGGTTGAATTAATTGTGCGTTCAAGCTGGGTGTCGGAAACTTGGCTTCTGGCGCCAAATTTGCTTTGAACGGCGTTTCTCCAGGCAATGCCTGCAACGATAAAGTCGCGAAAGCTTTGTTCATCCACACCGATGCGCGAGAGCTCGTTTATAAAGGATGCTGTGTCCAGCCGCGCACGCGCGCTGAAGTCGTCCATACCTTTTGAAATTTCGTCTTCGGTCGGCATTACGCCCAAGTCTTCTGCGACGGAGACCTTCAATCTGTCTTCTATGAGTTGTTTGCGCGCTAAGGCGTTCGGGTTGCCGGGAGCTTTGAGCACTTTTAAAAGTGTCTCTCTCTGACCTATCTCATAATATGTGATGGATTTGTCATTCACGGTTATTGCTGGCGCAAAAAGGTTTTTTGCCACAGCTGGTGTTACTAACATTGAAACTGAAAAAACTAAAAGATGGACAGTCTTGAACAATATTTTCATAGTTACTCCCCACAATTCTTTACAATTGGTGTTCGATTGCTGCCAGTCCCAAAACCTTTAAGGCTTGCGATAAGGTTCCAGCTCGTCAGGGACGACGCGCTGCCGGCTTTGGAAAACTCACGCGCGGCTGAGAGGTGAACTGTTGTGCACTCATTGTCAAATGAAATACCAATTCCAGCACGCGCAGCGCGACCATCGGTGATATCATACCGCGTATCACCTGAGAATGTCCAATTTTGCCCGACCTTATATCCTGCCGCCAACCTGAGCTCTGAAATGGACTCTTCGCGTTCTTCGTCGATTGATGCTGGAAGATAGGAAAAACCCGTTGAAAAAGAGATATTATCCTTTGCATAATCAAATAGAGCCTCCGCCCTATTCGGTGCGTTATCTTCGTTGAGCAGTGCGCGCGCAAGAATTGTTATGCCGTTCTGAGTATCAAATCCGGCGCTGACCAGAAGGTCTGATGATTTTCGTCTCAGTCCAGATCCGCTGTTAAAGTCGGCTTCTGGTGTCTTTCTGAAAATAATTTTGGGGGCTTTTAATCTTTGATCCCTGTGGAAAACCTGAACATTCCCTGTGGCAATCATATTGCCATCCGCATCAATGCTTAGAGTATCTGACATGATAACGGAACTGGTTTGGGTCTCTTGAGCTGAAATCATGGAGGCCCCAGAAAATAAATTCATATCGTAAAGGAGGAGGACATTGACAAATAGCTTCATCACCCGTCTTCCATATGCAAAATGATGCTAAGTGACAATAACAATGAGGCAAACGGGGGCGTCCAGACCGCGACCAAAACAGGTAGCTGACCGCTTTCGCCCAATACCTGAGCAAAATTTCTGATATAAAATAAGCCAAACCCGCAGATCACTGCGCTTAAAACAGCAATGCCCGTGCCCCCAAATCTGACATGACGCATACAAAAGGCTGAACCGAGCAAAACCATGGAGATTAAAAAAAGAGGTCGTGCAAATTCTGCTTGAAGCCAGACTTCATGGCGTTTTGCTGAAAATCCGGCAGACTTCAGTTTTTGAATGGAGCTGGCAAGATTCCAGATTGGCACAGTCGCAGGGGTTTCAAAACGATCGCGCACCTGTTCCTGTGTCATATCCGTGGGCAGGGTCGCTGACGCAAGGACAGAGGCATTTTCTTCAGGATTTTGATCTTTGGACAATGGCCAGGACTTAGCCGTGTAAAGTTGCCACTCGCCATTACCAAGGCGGGCAACATCGGCCGCAAGCCGTTTGTAAATTTCCCCATCACTCCCATAAACATAAAACGTTACGTCGTAAAATACGGAACCAGCCCCATTTGCACCGGAGGCCCGTACAACCGTATATCCGTCGGTGTCCCCCTGTCGCAACCAGAGCCCTTCTGTCCCAATAGAAAAAACAGATCTCCCTTCGTTTTTAATTTCTTGGCTTAGTGTGAGATAGCGCGCTGTGGTATACGCCACGATCGGGTTCAAAAACATAAGGATTAGGCCGGACAAAAGAACGCTTACCCCGATCGGTCCCAAAAGAAAGGTCAATCCCGAACGACCCGAAGCACGCGCAACGACCAATTCACTGGAGCGCGCCAGTGCCAGAAACAGCCATATTGACGCAAAAATCATAATAAGCGGCATGATCGTGTATACCACTTCTGTTGAGTTCAGTACCGCAAGGAAAAAAACAGTTTTAAAGTCTGTTAAATCTGCGTGCCATCTCAGCTGATTTGCCATCTCAATCATTAAGCTGAAAAGGTAAAACAAAATAAATACCCGTATCCAGCACATCAAAAAACGTCTTGCAAAGTATGAATGCAGGATCATTGGGGTGCTCCTGCGGATTTCGATACGGAACCAAATCCAAGAGCAGAAGACCGTAAAGGCGTTTTATCTGCGCGTAGAATAAGAAAAATAACGCAAAATAACGCAAATATTCCCGGAGCATAAACAAAAGGCCAGTTATTTGCACTTTTATACACGGTGTCCTTCAAGGCGCCTTCAATCAGCTTCACGATGACGAGCAAAAAAATTGCGATAACGACGTAGCGTCCGGTCCCAAGGCGCGAATACCCAGCCCCCGCGATCGCACCAAATCCGATGAGGGCACTCAAAAGGCTTAACAGAGGTTGATGAAAGCGCTGGTTCAGATTTTCGATGAAAGCACCCATTGAACTACCGCTTTCCAATAAGACAAAAGCAGGATTTGACAACATTTCCAATGTTGAAAAGCCATCGATCTTGCGCCGGCTTGTCGTACTCTGGGAAAAATAATCCCCCACATCAAAGGTCAGATCAGAAAATGAGGTAGTCGACAGCTGATTTGTCTCATTATCCAGAATTTGACTTATTCCATTCACCAATACAAGCTTATTGCTGCCGTTTTGTTGCAGTAAATAGGCACTTTGCGCTGTATAGGTTCGGGTGGTCAAAGGTTCACGTCTGTCAGACAGAAACACATTCTTAAGCTCCCCGTCCAACGCAATTTTTTCGATAAAGAGGGTGGTTTTGGCTCTAGGATGGAGGAAACGCCCCTCTCTTAGAAGTTTCGCAGTTAAATTTGCCCCGATTTCATGTTCCCGCTGATTAAGTTGATTTTTGCTCAGAGGAATGGCGACATTCGTGATCATGATCATCACCAAGGCAATAATCACTCCAAAATATAAAACCGGACGTGCAAGGCGACCGGCACTTACTCCTGAAGCCCGCAAGATTACAAATTCACTTTCATTACTTAGCCGGTTGGATACATAAACCGCTGCAGCAAAACTGGAAATCGGAAACACTAAAGCTGCGGCTTCAGGCAGGGCAAGTAAGGAAAATTCAAAAAAAATTGCTGCAGAATGGCCATCTGATATCAGTTTGTCAAAAAGGATCACCGCCTTGTTCACCCAAAAGACCGCGATAAGCACAATCGAAAAAAACAGAAAAGACACCAAGAGTTGGTTGAAAAAGTAACGATCAAATTTTGACACGCTCACCTCTGTCGTATTTTCTGACTAGACATGCTTTATCGCAAATGGTTTCTGGGGCAAACCATAAACATATGATTAAGGCGGATCGCCGCCGGAAGGTTGGCATTTTTTTGCAGAGGAGAAGCGTTTGATATGGGCGATTATTTTGACCTAAAACAAACTGATCTTAAACTATTGGAACATTCCGAAGGACGCATCTGTATTGTGGTGCATCCTGATGGAAAACTGGATCAAATTGCGCGCAGATTGAACAGGTTAACAAAAGGTGCGATTGAACGTCTGTTTCTTGATGATGGGTTTTCATCGCGAAAAAGTGGTGACATCATCAGCCTGCCATTTCCAGCGGGTATGAAAGCAAAGTCGATTGAAGTCCTGATTTTGGAGCGGACTGCTAACACCAAGGAACGCCGCCTTGCCGGTGCAGGTTTGGCCAAACGGATCGGCACCTCTCATGCAAATATTTTTTGCGGTGGTATAAAGCGTTGTGAAGATCTGATTCTGGGTTGTCTTCTGAGGCAGTACACATTTGACAAGCGCACTACAAAAGAGAAGACCAGCGATTTTAAAAAAATTACCTTTTTACATAATAAACCAGAAAGCCTCAGTACCGATCTAAATGCCTTAGACGCTGTCGTTTCGGGGGTCCATTTCACCCGTGACCTCGTGAATGAACCTGCAAATATTCTTACAACAACTGAATTTGCTGAACGTTCGAAAGATTTGCAAAGTTTTGGGCTCGTTGTTGAGGTATTCGAAGAAGATGAAATGGCGGCGCTTGGCATGGGGGCGCTATTATGTGTGGGGCAGGGATCAGAAAGTCCCTCTAAGATGGTTGTGATGCGCTGGAATGGAGGGCCCGAAGGAGAAGCGCCATTGGCACTCGTGGGGAAGGGCGTTGTGTTTGACACCGGTGGGATCAGCCTAAAACCAGCAAGCGGCATGCCTGAAATGATCATGGATATGGGGGGTGCCGGCGTGGTTGCCGGGACCATGAAAACGCTGGCGCTGCGTAAAGCGAAGGCAAATGTGGTCGGGCTCGTTGGGCTTGTAGAAAATATGCCCTCGGGATCAGCGACAAGACCCGGAGATATCGTGACATCCATGAAAGGAGACACGATCGAAGTGCTTAATACAGACGCTGAAGGGCGTTTGGTGCTGAGCGATGTGATGTGGTATGCACAGGACAGGTTTTCGCCTGCTGCAATGATTGATCTGGCAACTCTCACCGGGGCAATCATTGTGGCTCTTGGCTCACAAAATGCAGGGCTTTTTTCGAATGATGATAGATTTTGCAATGCAATATCCGCTGCTGCATTCAATGAAGCCGAAGGCGTTTGGCGTATGCCTCTGTCCAAAGACTATGATGCGCAGATCAACTCTGATGTGGCAGACATGGCCAATATGGGCAAAGTTGGTCGCAGCGGCGGTTCTATCGTGGCGGCACAATTCCTTCAACGTTTTGTCAAGGAAAGTACACCTTGGGCACATCTTGATATCGCAGGGGTGACCTATTCCAAAAAAGGGGGGGATTATTCTCCTTCTGGCGCCACCGGTTGGGGAGTTATGACGCTCAATCGCTTGGTAAAGGATATGATGGAAGCCGGATAACATGGGAGCAGCGTATTTTTATCACCTTACAAGGCACCCCTTGGAAACCGCTTTGCCGCAGCTTTTGGAAAAAGCCATGGGTGCGGGATGGCGCATAGAGGTGCGCTGTACTGACATATCCCGCGCCACATGGCTCGATGAAAAATTGTGGCTGGGAAACGAAAATGGATTCCTACCGCACGGTCTAGCCGGCGGGGATCACGATCACCTTCAGCCCGTTCTCATTTCAACGCAACCAATCGAAGATACGCACTGCATCATGGCTGTTGATGGTGCGGATGTATCTGAAGAGGAGGTACGTTCAAAAGAACGCGTTTGCATTTTGTTTGATGGCAATGACCAAGACGCGCTCCTTTGCGCGCGTTCACAGTGGAAAATGTTAAGCGATGCGCACTGCCACACACAGTATTGGTCAGAAGAAACCGGCCGATGGCAAAAAAAGGCTGAAGCGAACCTCCCCGAATGACCACATTGATCGTCTAACGTTTCAAGATCATTTGATCATTGCTGATTTCAATTGCTCTAAATTTGGACAAATACCGCATACCTAAAAGCGACTTTTCCATTGGGGCTTTGTTCACCGAAGCGCGAATATTTTTATCAATGAATTCGCCCAGACGTACTGTTTCCAATCGTATGGTTGCCAATCTGACCGTGCCATTCGCGGTATTTGCCATGCCCCAGTAGTCAAGTCTGTTGGGATCAAACCCAACTCGGGCAGCATCGTTGCGCGTGAGCACGATATCAGATGCGCCAGTGTCCACAAGAAATTCAATGGGCCTGTCATTGATTGTAACCGTTAGATGAAAATGACCGTCAATTTCTTTGGGAATAATAATTGCGCTGTCTTCGGACTGCTGAAAAGACATTGTTTGCCCCGATTGGCGAATGTCCTGCCAACTTGCCACGATCGCAACGAGACCCATAAAGATCAGCAACCATACTCCGGCCTGCCGGAACATTTTCCCATAGGCACCGCGCCGGCTTATCAAAACGGAACCAAGAATTGCGACAACAAGAACTGAAAGATAAATCAATCTGGAAAAATCGTTTTCCTCCATTAAAATCTGCCCTTTTTACAATTTGAATACTATGTTTATAACAGATGTGGCTTATCTTTGGTTAAATACAAGTGTCCTGTCCTAAGCTCCGGTTACTGATACGCGGGATGACAAGACAGCTAGGCGGTTTGTTTAAGTGCCGCTTCAAGTTTTTCTTCTGCGGAAACCCATAGCGCCTCTGCTCGCTCTAAGGCCTCCATAAGTTCAGCATATTTGCGATTCCATGTTTCCAACTCGCCAATTCTGGTGTCTTCATAAAGGGAAGGGTCCGCCAGTTTGCTGGCGAGTTTGTCTCGCATCTCGTTGAGCTTTTCCAGACGTGTTTCGCTTTTGCGCACCTCTGCCTTCATTGCCAGTATTTCGTCACGACTTGCGCGTTTTGGTTTTGGTTTCTCGCTTTTTTGTTTTGCCTGCGCCTTTTCCCCGCTCAGCAAGAACGCGCGATAGGTATCAAGATCCTCGTCATAGGGCTGGACTTGCCCGCCTTTGACAAGCCATAGGCGATCAGCCACCAAAGACAAAAGATGCATGTCATGGCTCACCAGAATGACCGCGCCAGAATAAGCGGTTAAGGCCTCAACAAGCGCTTCGCGGCTTTCGATATCCAAATGGTTTGTCGGTTCGTCAAGTATCAGCAAATGAGGTGCATCCAGTGTCGCCAGCAACAACGAAAGTCGGGCTTTCTGGCCGCCTGAGAGGCGACCAACGACCGTATCGGCCTGTTCTGCTCCAATTCCAAATCCGCCCAAGATTGCCCTGATTTGTGCTGGGGTTTTTGAGGGTCTAAGTCTACGCAGGTGGTCAAGAGGCGTTTCATCAACATAAAGCTCATCCACCTGATGTTGGGCAAAATATCCTATACGAAGCTTTGAGGATCGAAATATTTGTCCAGCCATCGGTTTCAGCCGGTCTGAAATCAGTTTGGCCAGCGTCGATTTTCCTTGCCCGTTTTGCCCCAAAAGCGCGATCCGGTCGTCTTGATCAATTCTGAGATCAAGGTGCGAAAGGACTGATTTTCCGCCGTATCCTACCACGCCGCTTTCGACGCGTAAAATCGGTGGAGAAAGCTCTTCCGGTTCGGGAAAAGAAAACCTTTTAAGCGCTGCTTCTTGAGGTCGCGTTATAGGTTCGAGGCGCGCGATTGCCTTCAGGCGGGATTGGGCCTGACGCGCTTTATCCGCCTTGTAGCGAAAGCGGTCCACATAAGACTGCAGATGTGCTCGCCGCGCATTCTGTTTTTTGGCTTCTGCCTCAGCATTGGCCAATCGAGCTGCACGCGTCTTTGCAAAGGTATCATAGGGACCGGAATAAAAGGTCAGTTTCCTGTCCTCAAGGTGCAGTATGGACTGGACAGATCGGTTAAGAAGCCCCCTGTCATGGCTAATCACGATTACCGTGTGAGGATATTTAACCAAATAGTTTTCAAGCCAAATCGCACCTTCCAGATCAAGATAGTTTGTTGGTTCGTCCAGGAGCAAAAGATCGGGCGCTGCGAAAAGCACTCCCGCTAGGGCCACCCGCATTCGCCAGCCGCCGGAAAAAGCGCTACAGGGCATGGCTTGGGCCGCACTGTCAAAGCCCAATCCTCTAAGAATAGAAGCGGCGCGCGCCTCTGCGGACCAGGCATCAATATCATTCAGTCGTGTCTGGATCTCGGCGATACGATCGGGATCTGTTGCGGTGGTGCTTTCCTCCAAAAGAGCTGCCCGTTCCGTGTCTGCAGCAAGAACGGTGTTTAGGAGCGAAATCTCATTTCCGGGAACTTCTTGAGCTACGCCGCCGATGCGGGCCCTTGAAGGAAGCGAGATTGATCCGCCCTCAAGCGTCAATTCGCCTTTGATCAGGTTAAAAAGCGTTGTTTTTCCTGTTCCGTTGCGCCCCACAAGTCCCACTTTATGGCCATCTGGAATCGTCGCACTGGCACCCTCAAACAGGGGGCGACCCTCGACGGAATATGAAATATCGGAAATCGTCAGCATGGGGGCTGACTTATCACCTGATGGAGCGGGGCGCCATGCCAAAAACACCAAAGAGTAAGGAACGGTAACTCTGCAACAATTCCAAAAACCGGCTTTTCAATCCTGTGGTCCCATGTTACGGGGGCGCTAACATTGGAGGTGCTGCGAAGGCCCTTCATCGCTTGTAGAAAAGGATATCAGATATGGCACTTGAGCGCACATTCAGCATCATCAAACCGGATGCAACACGCCGTAACCTTACCGGCAAAATAAACGCAAAATTCGAAGAAGCGGGTTTGCGCATTGTCGCCCAAAAACGCATTCATATGACCAAAGCGCAAGCCGGCGTGTTTTACGGTGTGCATGCGGAACGTCCTTTTTACGACGAACTTTGCGAATTTATGTCCTCTGCTCCCGTCGTGGTTCAGGTTCTGGAAGGCGAAAACGCAATTTCCAAAAACCGTGAAGTAATGGGGGCTACAAACCCTGCGGATGCTGCCCCCGGAACGATCCGCGCGGAATTTGCAGAATCTGTCGGTGAAAATTCAGTCCATGGATCAGACGCGCCTGAAACAGCCGCGGTTGAAATTGCCTATTTCTTTTCCGGTATTGAACTGGTCGGTTAATCCCGAGCAGACCGATTTAGGGCGAAAGGCAAAGGGTCATCCCTTTGCCTTTTTTCTTTCCACAACACCCAGTCGATCTAAAGTCCGCTCCATTTCCGCATCATACCCGTTTTGGTTTGGCACAATGCTCGCCTTAATTGCGTCAAAACGCTTTCGCAGATCTTTCTTTTCCTGTCCCTGACAATCATTCCAAGGGCGACCCTGAAGGCCCATGACAATCACATAATAGGCAATAAAATGGGGCCGGTGACCTGATGCCAAAAGTCGGCGGTAGCCTTCATCCGCACCAAGATCACGAAGGGCGTCAGCATTTTCGATTCCCGCATTTTTAAAGGCGGCTTCCATCGCAGGGCCAATGTTGCGGATAGAAGAAAGCGCCTCAGACATGGGCGGCATTCTGCGCCAATTCTGTGGCAAAAGTACACAGCACGGTCAGAGCTGAGGCAAATTTCTCGTCTTCGACCGTCATGGCAATACGCAGATGTCCAGCCGCTGAGGCGCCAAAACTTTCGCCCGGCATCACTGCGATCTGACGTTCATCAAGCAACTTGTTTGCAAATTCGTCACCGGTGAGACCGGTCGCGCGAATATCCACCATCAGATACATCGCTCCCTTAGGATCGATGGCGCGCACCGCCGGAAATTTTTTGAGAATATCCAACGCATTTTCACGACGCCTTCGAAAGGGGGCTGCGATCTTTTCCTCAAATGATGTCCCCAAGGACAATCCGTAAAGCGCGCCTTCCTGAATGAATCCCGGAACACCATATGTCGTATTGGTCGCGAGATCGATAAGCTTGGAAATCATATCTTCGGGGCCAACAATCCAACCCACGCGGCTGCCTGTCATCGCATGGCTTTTGGACATGGAACCAATGACCAACGTGCGTTCAGCCATATCCGGAAGCGCACGCGGTGAAAAATGGGCGCCAGCCCACACTTGTGTGTCGTAGACTTCGTCAGAGATAAGCCAAAGATCATGTAACTTGCAAAGATTTGCGATCATTTCATGGGTTTGACGCGAGTAGACCGTCCCCGACGGGTTGTTTGGAGAGTTGATCAATAAAGAGCGTGCCTCGCGCATCAATGGCTCCAGATCCTCTTTTTGGGGTTCAAAGCCATATCTGGCGCGTGTTGGCACAGAGCGCGCGTTGAGGTTTTGTGCCCGAAGCGTTGAAGGATAGGTGGCGTAATAGGGTTCCACATAAAGAGCTGTATCACCGGGATCACAGGTTGCAGTATGGGCGGCGAAAAGCGCCGCTTGCCCGCCTGTGGTGATCATCACGTTTTCAAAACCGGTCGGCACGCCAGTTCTCGTTGTGATGCGCTCTGCGATGGCTTTACGCAATGCATGCATTCCCGGCACCATGGCATATCCCGTATTGCCAGCCATAGCGGAGGCGTGCATGGCCTTTAGAATACTCGGATCAGTGCGTATGTCATGTTCGCCGATGGTCAATTCGGTGATCTGTTGGCCCGCCTCAATAAGAGCACGTGCACGGATGAAGACTTCCCAGCCGTCTGACCCGTCTAGGTTCATGTTTGAAATGCGTTGGGAAGGCTGCATATAAAACTCCGCTTTAAATACCGCCCATCTGCCATTTCAAACACACCTCTGTCAATTGATCGCGGCTTGAAATCTACAGATTTGACTGTTAGGGATTTTCTATGAATGAAAGAATTCCCAATCCCTGTTACATTCTCTGCTGAACAGTATCCAGCGGGAAGGTTCTTTCGTCATTTTCAATCCTGATTAAAGTTGCTAAGTCCCGCTCAAAGCGCGGATAAGATATGCAATGACTATGACCAATATTTATTTACATAATTCCATGACCCGCAAAAAAGAGCGGTTCGTTCCAATTGATCCCAAAGATGTACGCATGTATCTTTGTGGCCCAACGGTCTATGATCGCGCACATCTTGGCAATGCGCGTAATGTTATCATGTTTGATGTGCTCTTTCGGCTTTTGCGCCATATCTATGGCGAAAAAGCCGTGAATTATGTGCGCAACTTCACGGATGTGGACGACAAGATCAATGATCGCGCGCGCCAAAGCGGACGCAATATTGCAGAAATCACCCAAGAGACATCACAATGGTATCTGGAGGATATGGGCGCCCTTGGCAATTTGGAACCTACCCATATGCCGCGCGCCACGCAATATATTACACAAATGGTGTCAATGATTGAAAACCTCATTGAAAGGGGGCATGCCTATGACGCTGAGGGACATGTTCTTTTCTCGGTCAAGAGTTACGAAAAGTACGGGGCGCTATCAGGGCGATCTGTAGAAGACATGATTGCCGGCGCGCGGGTTGAGGTTGCACCTTACAAACGCGATCCGATGGATTTTGTGCTTTGGAAACCATCTGAGGACGAAACACCGGGGTGGGAAAGCCCATGGGGGCGCGGGAGGCCGGGGTGGCATATCGAATGCTCTGCCATGGCCAAGGACCTTTTGGGGGAAAGTTTTGACATCCACGGGGGGGGCAATGATTTGTTGTTTCCCCATCACGAAAACGAAATTGCCCAAAGCCATTGCGCCCATCCAGAAGCGCATTTTGCGCGTTATTGGCTGCACAATGAAATGCTTCAGGTGGAGGGAAAGAAAATGTCAAAATCGCTTGGCAATTTCTTTACCGTACGCGATCTTTTGGATGAGGGATATGCAGGCGAGGTGATCCGCTTTGTGTTTCTTTCCACCCATTACGGCAAGCCTATGGATTGGACCGAAACCAAGGCGCGTGATGCAGAAAATACATTGCGCAAATGGCGAAAGTTATGTGATGGAGTGCGTCCTTCACAGGTGAGTCAACTTGCGCTGGAGTCAATCGCAGATGATTTGAATACTGCAGGTGCAATTGCTGAGCTTCATGCCTTGGCATCACGCGGGGAGGCTGACAAATTAAAGGCGACCGCAGGCGTTCTGGGCTTGCTTGAAGACCATATGGGGGCCTGGGCTACATCCGTTGACTTATCTCTTTGGGAAACAAAGCTGACCAAAGCGCGGGAAAAGGCGATGGAAAGCAAGGATTTTGCGCAGGTCGATCGCCTTAAATCCGGTCTGATTGCAGCAGGGATTGACGTCAGGATGAGCAAATCAAAGGTTGAACTGGTGCCGCTGGCGGGATTTCATCTGGATCGCCTCAAGGACTTGGAATAAGGAAAAGACGGGGCAGAGTGATGGGCGTAGAAATATGAACAAAGAAAAATTATATATCTATGATACGACCCTGCGGGATGGAGCGCAAACCCAAGGTGTTCAGTTCTCTGCTGAAGAAAAACATATGATCGCGCGGGCTTTGGATGAGCTGGGCGTTGATTATATCGAAGGCGGATGGCCGGGTGCAAACCCGACAGACGACGAGTTTTTTCAAAGACCCCCTGACAGCAAAGCCACCTTTACGGCCTTTGGAATGACAAAACGCTCAGGGCGGTCTGCTGAAAATGATGATGTGCTGTCCGCGGTGGTCAACGCAGGGACCTCTGCTGTGTGTCTCGTCGGAAAAACCCACGATTTCCAAGTCAAAACTGCACTTGGTATTTCGCTGGAGGAAAATCTTGAAGCCATTGGGCAATCGATGAAGCTTTTATCTGAGGCAGGCCGTGAAGCCTTATTTGATGCAGAGCACTTCTTTGATGGATTTAAATCCGACCCAAGTTACGCAACTGAATGTGCGTTGCAAGCCTACCAAAATGGTGCTCGATGGGTCGTGCTCTGTGACACAAATGGCGGAGCTTTGCCCCATGAAGTCGATGAGATTGTGCGACAACTGATTGCCTCTGGACTTCCTGGCAGCCATATAGGCATCCATACCCATAACGACACAGAGAACGCTGTTGCCAATTCTTTGACTGCTGTGCTTGCGGGGGCGCGTCAGATACAGGGGACTTTGAATGGATTGGGCGAACGCTGCGGAAATGCGAACCTTATTTCACTGATCCCAACGCTTCTTTTGAAAAAACCCTTCTCGGATCTTTTTGAAGCGGGTATCACCACATCCTCTCTGAAAAATCTAACCCGCGTGTCTAGACTTGTAGATGATATCTTGAACCGCGTGCCTGTGAGACAGGCCCCTTATGTCGGGGCCTCTGCTTTTGTGCATAAAGCGGGTCTTCACGCCAGTGCGATCATCAAGGACCCAAGCACTTATGAACATATCGATCCTTCGATGGTAGGAAATGAACGGCTTATCCCGATGTCAAATCAGGCCGGTCAATCGAACTTGCGCCGTCGTTTGGCTGACGCTGGAATTGAAGTTGACCGTGACCATCCCAGTTTAGGGCGCATTCTGGAATTGATTAAAGAGCGCGAAGCAGAAGGGTATTCCTATGATACTGCGCAGGCGAGTTTTGAATTGCTTGCAAGGCGCACGCTTGGCATTTGCCCCGAGTTTTTTGAAGTGAAACGTTACCGCGTTTCAGTTGAACGGCGAAAAAACAAATATAATGAAATGGTATCCATGTCCGAGGCGGTAGTTGTCGTCAAAGTGGATGGGGAAAAAAAACTATCGGTGAGCGAATCTTTGGATGAAACTGGTTCTGATCGCGGACCCGTTAACGCTCTTTCCAAAGCTTTGGCCAAAGATCTTGGTCCATATCAAGGAATGATTGATGATATGCGGCTGGTAGATTTCAAAGTGCGGATTACACAAGGAGGTACAGAGGCTGTGACCCGCGTCATCATCGACAGTGAGGACGACAAAGGTCGGCGTTGGTCGACGGTTGGTGTCTCTGCCAATATTGTTGACGCAAGTTTTGAAGCCTTGCTTGATGCAATTAACTGGAAATTGATCAGGGACTTTGCGGCATAAGCGATTTACCTCCATCCTTCACAGAGGATGTCCAAGAATTATTAGGCTTAGGGTTTATATGAGACAAAGCCGGTGTGCTTGGGTCTGACTTGACCAAAATCAAGATATGGCTGAACGGGGCTTTTCAGACGCATCTTCTTTGAGACGATCGCATAATTTTTGTGCATTTGTATAGAACCAATATGTCAAAAATAATTTAAATGATAATTATTTTGCGCTCTTTGTAATTTGTGCGTTAGAATTAACCCAGTCGGTCAATCGGAGAAATGAAAATGGCTGAGAATTTTTATGTGAATACTGTAGGAGCGGTCTCTGCGAGCAAGCTCTCAGAAGCTGTTGCTTTGGGCAAAGAACTTGCAAAAGAATCCACGGCTGCCGGATCAGAGAGAGCAAGCATAGGGACCATAATGACGGGCAACAATGCCGGTAGCGTTGTGTTTCAACAGTTTTTGAATTCTTTGGATGATTTTGCGAATATCATGGATGCTTTTGCGGCATCAAGCACCTACGCAAAGATAATGGGTACTGGACTACAGGTTACCATGCGTAACATTGCAAAATTTTGTGACGTACCATTTGACGCGCCTTCAAATCCGAACAGAAAATATGTCATCCTGACCCGCGGTACATCGCATATTCCGCAACAGGATTTAATGGATTTAATGGCCCAAGCAGCACCGTTGTTTTCAGAACATGGAGCGCAAGCGTTTCGATTTGCCCGTATTATGACAGGTAACAATGCAGGGGATTTCCTGTTGGGCGTTACGTATCCTTCTATGGCTGAAATTGAAGCAACATATGACGCTATCGGAACAAGCCCGATCGCAGCTAAAATATACGCTGCTCTTGATGTCAATTTACGCAACATAATCAAGATACAAGGCGCAGCAAGTTGATATCATTTGGAAATTGACGAAAAGTAAGAGCTGCCTGTTTCCAAGGTTACGTCGTGAGACTGGCATAGATGTCCATCTTGTCCGAAGAGGGCAATCGGAATTGATCTATGCCATTTAAAAGGTGTGACTTTTATTTTGTCGCATAAATTGAAATTTCAATCCAGTTTCCGGTAGATTTTCTTGGATTTATACTTATTTGCTTGTGCGCTCTTTCGAATGATAAGTACTGCTAAAGAGAAAAAGATATGGTAGAGAAGCAGACTAGTACTTCAGTCAGATGCGAGCCGTTTTGTCATGAAGACGTGGGGAGACAGGTTACATAAGAAAATTTACAGGAAAGTGGGTATCTGAGCAGAAGAGAAAAACCCCTTTCCCAAGGGAGCGGAATATTTAATGCAAGTTGGTTCAAATTATTTTCAATCGTTTCTTCAAAAAACGGATGAAAAAAGCCTTTATAAGATGAAACATTACCCTGAAATTTATGACGAGCTTTTGGCGAATTGGCAGGGCAGAGCGGTCAGCTTTCTGGAAATAGGTGTGTTCAAAGGCGGCTCTTTGCACATGTGGCGCGATTTTTTTCAGAAAACTCAAAGATGACTTTTCTAGATATCGATCCGGCTTGTAAAGCGTTGGAGATCCAAGGTGTTGAAATATTGATCGGGAACCAAGAAGACACGAATTTCTTGCACAAAGTTATAAAATCAAAAGGACCATTTGACCTGATTGTTGACGACGGCGGCCACTTCATGAGCCAGCAAATCACCAGTTTTCAACATCTCTGGCCTGCTTTGAATGACAAGGGTATTTATCTAGTCGAAGACACCCATACCAGCTATTGGCCCGGTTTTGAGGGCGGGTATAAAAATCCGAACAGTTTTGTCGAATTTGCAAAAGATCTGATTGACAAGATGCACAGTTGGTATCGTGAAGATGACCCGAATTTTCCCTTTGATCCTTTGGCGCGCGAAATCGGCAGTATCAGTTTTTATGACAGTATGATTGTCATAAAGAAAGATATCAAAGATCCACCTGCGTCGATTGTATCGCAAGACGGAAAAGTGGCCTTTTCGTCTCGGATCATTGAAACAAAAAATCGTGTATCAATTTTCAAGAAACCGAAATTCGAGACCATGTACTTCAGTGATGAATTGGATAAAGAACAGATGTTCCTTCTGCGATCTTCATTCACCGGTTGCGCCCAGCACCTGCCGAAAACATGCCGGCATCGGCGGCTGCGCGTCTTATGGCGTTTGACTTGTGGACCGTTTCCATAAATTCGGCTTCAGCATCACTGTCGTAAACCACGCCGCCACCGGCCTGAATGTAGAGCTTTTCATCTTTCACAATGGCAGTGCGCAATGCAATGCACATATCCATGTCACCGCCGGAGCTGAAATATCCGACGCCACCGCCGTATATGCCGCGCTTTTCAGGTTCAAGTTCGTCGATAATTTCCATTGCACGAATTTTCGGCGCCCCTGACACTGTTCCAGCCGGCATTCCGGCAAAAAATGCAGAAAGCGCGTCATGCTCGGGTGAAAGTTCGCCCACCACATTTGAAACGATATGCATCACATGACTGTAACGTTCGATAATGAATTCTTCTGTGGGGCGCACTGTGCCAATCTTGGCAACCCGCCCAACATCATTGCGTCCAAGATCAAGCAACATCAAATGTTCTGCTAGTTCTTTTTTGTCTGCCAACAAATCCTTTTCATACGCCAAATCTTGTTCATGGGTTTCGCCCCGTGGACGGGTTCCCGCGATCGGTCTTATGGTGATCTCATTCCCGAATACGCGCACCAGTATTTCTGGACTTGCCCCGATAACCTGAAATCCACCGAAATTGAAATAGAACATGAATGGAGACGGATTGGTGCGCCGTAACGATCGATAAAGAGCGATCGGAGGAAGTCTGAATTTTTGCGTCCAGCGTTGCGCCGGAACGACCTGAAAAATATCGCCGGCACGAATGTATTCCTTGGCTTTTTCAACCGCGGCCAAATAGCCTTCTTTCGAAAAATTTGAAACGGGATCAGCGATGGCTGACGGGGATCCAAGATCACGGGGATCAGAAAGAGGGTGTTCCAAGTCTCGAACGGCATCCATGACACTTTCAGCAGCTTGCGCATATGCTGCTTTAGGTGAACTTTGGTCGGTAACCCAGACGGGTGCGACCAAAATAACTTCTCCCTTTACTCCGTCCAGAACAGCAACCACGGAGGGACGCAAAAACAATGCATCAGGAAGCCCCAACGGATCCGGATTTACATTGGGTAAATGCTCCACCAATCGGATCATGTCATAGCCATGATATCCGAAAAGTCCTGCAGCGGCCTGCGGAAGCCCGTCAGGCAAGTCGATGTGGCTTTCTTTGAGCAGAGCGCGAAAAGCGTCCAAAGGAGGAACACTCTGTTCTTCGAAGGCATCATCGTCAAAGCGGGCAGAGCGATTGATGTAGCTTTTCTTCCCGTGACATTTCCAAACCAGATCCGGTTTCATTCCAATAATGGAATACCGCCCCCTGACTTCGCCACCGGTCACAGATTCAAGAATGAATGCATCTTTGCTCGCAGTCGTTAATTTCAGCAAAAGAGAGACAGGCGTATCCAGATCCGCCGCAAGGCGGGTATAAATAACCTGATTGAAACCTTCTTTGAATTGGGTTTCAAATGTTTGATAGTCGGGTAAAATCATTTTTTTTTAGGTCTATTGAAAATTGGTGTGCACCGCATTTAGTGCCTGCTCATTCAGCGACACACCCGCTGACTGTTGAACTTGTGAAACAAAAATTTGAAAAAGGTCGCTCGCCAATCCTTGATCCAGTTGGCTGGCAAAAGCATCTTCGATAGACCGTGCCTCTTCGGTCGTGGAGTCACCATCAGATATCCCTAAGAGCTGGATTACATATACGCTATCAACCCCGTCAACTTGTCCAAACGTTCCTTTATCCAGTTCAAAGGCGCGCGCAATCACAAGGGGTGACGCATCTGATGTGGTGCCATTGCGTTTCAAGGAAGTCAGTGTCTTAAATTTTGACCCAAGATCCACGAGGTTTTCACCGGCCTCTGCCCTTGAAAATGTCTCTTTTCCAAGGGTGTCAAGGGCATCGCGCAGGACCGAGTCTCGCCACAGCTCCTGAACGTTATCCCTCACTTGCATAAAATCTTCTGGCCGCGTGGGTAGAATTTCCTCAAGCCGCATCGCAAGAATACCGCCATCTGCCAATCTGATAATTGCCGGAAAATCTGTTTCTTGCAGCCCAGCAGCGGCAGAACGGAATGCAGCATATGCAGAAATGTCATTTTCAACGCCGTCATAATAAATGGTTGTTTCCAAGCGCATGTCGCTTTCGTTTGCCAATTCCTCAAGCGTCGCACCGGCTGCAAGCAAGTCATCAAGTCGTGTTTGTTCAGCTTCTATCAACCGCTGTGCACGGTCCAGACTAAAGCCCCTCTTAAGGTCTTCTTTAACTTCATCAAATGGTGTTTCTTGGGCGTTCAAGATTCCATTTACCCGATAAATCGCACCCCCCAGATCAGTTTTAAAAGGGGCTGTAATCTCACCCGAAGAAAGTGCGAAAACCGTTTCACCCTCATCAGACAGTTCTTCAAGGGTCACATCGCCTAAATCTATGTCGCCAAGCGTCAATCCACGTTCTGATACAAGTCCTTCAAAATCGACCTCACCGGACTGAAGCCTTTGCGCTGCGCGCTGCGCATCTTCATAGTCCAGAAAGTTCAAACGCTCTACCAAACGACGTTCCGGTTTTTTATAGGTGTCTATATTCTTTTCGTAGAGTGCCAACAAATCACTGTCTTCGACGGGTATCGTTTCAACCATCATATCTGGTGTTAGGATCACATAGGTGATTGACTTACTTTCCGGCAAAGAAAAGAGATCAATGTTTTCGTCGTAATAAGATTTTAGTTGGTCTTCCGTGGGCTCGCCAATTGGTGTTGGCAGATCGCTTTCATCCAGTTCTAGAAGCGCGATATCCCGCTCTTCGAGAATATATTTAATCGCATAGTCGGCAAAAGCTGAGGGCATTTTCACGCCGGTTGCGATAGCCTGTTGT
Organism: Alphaproteobacteria bacterium casp-alpha6; assembly: GCA_001510135.1. Lineage (GTDB taxonomy): Bacteria > Pseudomonadota > Alphaproteobacteria > Rhodobacterales > Rhodobacteraceae > LFER01. The sequence continues at coordinate 20,002 of LFER01000063.1, read as the reverse complement.
ATCAATTCGCGGGCGGCCTCGTCCCGTAACTGTTTTTCAAAATCTGTTTCGCTCAGTCCCGCGTTTTGAAGCGCAAAGGTATATGCTGTTCGATCAAAACTGCCATCTACGCCCTGAAAAGCGCGGATTGTCATAAGTTTGTCGCGTACTGTCTCATCGCCCGCAGAAATACCCAGACCGTCAGCTTCATGTTCAAGCGTTTTTTCAACGACCAGTCTGCTGAGAGCCTGTTGTTGAATGCCAAACATCTGTGCCTGTTGAAAACTAATTTGCGATCCGAATTGGGCCGAAGCTGCATTCATTTGATTTTGAAGTGCGCGCGCATAGTCATTTACGCTGATCTCTTTGTCGCCCACAGTACCGACCGAATTCATGCGCCCACCAAAATTTATGGCGCCAAACCCTGCAAGCCCGACGATCAAAAAAGCCAACAAAATCCAGACAAATGTTTTAGACAAAGTGTTAGTTGAACGTGCCATGACAGTCCCTGAAAGGTTTGAGTTGCGCTTGTGTCTACTTGTCTGCGTGAGTGGAGGCAAGCGCCAAGCTGAATTTGTGAAGCCTTTGGATCAATATTTCGAGCTCTTCGCACCCGATATTGGCAAATGCGATACGAAGTTGGCGTGTCGCTGATACCATTTCGGGTGGTGCAAACATTGTTCCGGGAAGACAAAGGATGCTAGAGTCCCTCAAAATCATTTCGGCAATTTTATCCGATGAAAGCTCGAAGGGATGTTCGACATAAGCAAAATATCCACCCACCCCTAGAAGTTTCCATCCCTGATCAGAGAGGAGAGAAAAACGATCCTCTAAAAATGCCCGCCGCTTTGACATTTCTTTTCGTTGGCCGTCAAGCCAGTCTGACAAATGCAAAAGCCCCCAATAAGCGCCATATTGGCCCACTTGCGAGGGGCATATCGTCACCGTATCGAGGAATTTTTCGACATCTTGAAGGCGCTTTGATGCTGTTACGATAGCCCCCACGCGATGACCTGTTAAGCGAAAGCTCTTTGAGAAAGAAAAAAGTTGGACCAAAGTGTCATGAGCGTTTTCTCTCTGACACAGACTATGGGGATGTGTTGGGTCGGGATGAAAATCTTTATAGGTCTCATCTAGGATCAGCACGATACCATGTGTTTGGGCAAGATCGAAAAATGCGTGCAACAGCGCATCTGGATAGGCAACTCCTGCAGGATTATTCGGAGAGACCAGACAAATCGCACGGGTTTTGGGTGTGATAAGCCTTTCGGCCTGTTCCGGATCAGGCATCATATCTGAACCGCAGGCCAGCGGACGCGTATGAACGCCCATCATGTCCAACCACATTTTGTGATTAAAATACCAGGGTGTCGCAAGAATGACTTCGTCGCCTTCCTCACTCAGGGCGCTGATGGTTGCGCAGAAGGCTTGATTACATCCAGATGTGATGGCGATGTTTTCTTCAGCAAGCGTTGTTTGATAAATTTGGCTGCAATGCGTTGCCATGGCGCGTCTCAGGCGCAACATCCCCAAGATTGGGCCGTAAAGATGCGCTTCTTTTTCATGCAGAACATAGTCGGCTATCGCTGTTCGAAGCGCCTCGGGAGGCGCATCCGAAGGGGCCGCCTGTGAGACATCAATCAACGGCCTGTCCGGTGAAAACCGCATGCCTGCCATCCAATCATGCGCCGCCTTAATTGGGGCAGGGGATGCGCGTGAGGCTCGACTTGTCATGTCACAAGAGGCCTTTCATTCATGAGTGTTAATCGGACCCCCGATAGGGTTCAACATACTGCAAAGCCATGTCCCAAGGGAAAAAGATCCACGTATCTTGGCTGACTTCCGTTATAAATGTGTCAACTTGCGCGCGTCCCATGGGTTTCGCATAGATCGTGGCAACATGAGCATTAGGCATTGATTTACGCACAACCTCGAGCGTTTTTCCAGTATCCACAAGATCGTCAATGATCAAAATGCCTGTTCCGTCCTGAACCACTGAGGCGTCTGGCATTTTTATGATTTTTGGTTCCGATTGGGCCTGATAATTGTAAGATTTTACACTGATCGTATCGACGACCCGAATATCAAGTTCCCGCGCAATGATCATTGCCGGTGCCATACCCCCTCTTGTAATGGCCACAACGGCGCGCCATGCCCCATTATCGGGGCCTTGCCCGTCAAGTCGCCATGCCAAAGCTCGGGCATCCCTATGCAGCTGATCCCAGCTGACATGAAATCCTTTTTCGTGGGGCAGCTGTGTGCTCATGCGTCTTTCCTCCCGGTGACAACGTCGATGTCAGGTGCATCCACAGCCTTCATACCCACCACGTGATATCCCGCGTCGACATGAAGAACTTCTCCCGTCACACCTGAGCCCAAATCAGAAACAAGATAAAGGGCCGATTTTCCAACGTCTTCGATTGTTACATTGCGCCGAAGTGGGGAGTTTAGCTCATTCCATTTCAGAATATATCTGAAATCACCAATTCCAGAGGCTGCCAGCGTTTTTATCGGGCCTGCCGAGATTGCGTTCACGCGGATATTGTCCTTACCAAGATCTTCGGCAAGATACATGACAGAGGCCTCAAGCGCGGCTTTGGCAACACCCATAACATTGTAATGCGGCATAACCTGTTCCGCGCCGTAGTAGGTCATGGTCAGAAGTGATCCACCGTCAGTCATGAGCTTTTCGGCTCTCCGGCAGACAGCAGTGAACGAATAGACCGAGATGTCCATCGTCATCGCAAAATTATCATAACTCGTTTCAATATAGCGTCCACGTAATTCCGATTTGTCCGAAAATCCGATTGCATGGACCACAAAGTCTATTTTTCCCCACCGCGCTTCGATCTGATCAAATAAAGCGTCGATCTCTTCACCCTGTCTCACGTCACATTCTATAAGAAAATCGCTGCCAAGTTGTGCTGCAAGAGGTCCAACGCGTTTTTTCAGAGCTTCGCCCTGATAGGAAAAACACAATTCAGCGCCGGCCTCTGAACAGGCCTTGGCAATGCCCCATGCAATTGATTTATCATTGGCGCACCCCATAATAAGGCCACGCTTTCCTTGCATCAGGTTGATTGACATGAGATCCCCTCCAACTAGGTTCTTTGGTGTCGTTTATGCGATTGAGTCGTTTGCATCAAGAGCAAGCGAGAGTGAAATTTAAACGCGTCAGACCCGTTGTCTATTGGGAGCATTTTTTATGAGTGAGCGAAGTGGTATTTTTGCAGGAGAGGACCCATTTGAACTTTGTCGCTCTTGGCTGCGCGAAGCCGAAGCCGTTGAACCAAGTGATGCAAATGCAATATCGCTTGCCAGCGTTGACGCAGATGGTCTTCCCAACGTGCGCATTGTCCTCCTGAAAAGCATCGAAAAAGACTCGTTTGTTTTTTATACAAACTATGAAAGCAAAAAAGGTAGGGAGCTGATCGAAAGCGGTAAGGCTGCGTTTGTTCTCTACTGGAAGTCTCTTTATAGACAGGTGCGTGTCAGAGGAAGCGTCGAAAAAGAACAGGGCGCTCTGGCGGACGCCTATTACGAGAGCCGCCATTTGCAAAGTCGGCTGGGCGCTTGGGCCTCTGCCCAGTCACAGCCGCTGGCATCTCGTCAGGATTTGATGGATCAAGTTGAGTTTTTCAAAGAAAAATTTGCAGATGCGCCGCCAAGACCGCCCTATTGGGGTGGATTTCGAATAAAACCCGTCGAAATGGAATTTTGGGCGGGTGGAGACTATCGCTTGCACGACAGATTCCGCTGGACTCGCGCCATCGGGGAGGACAGTTGGTCCATTACACGTCTAAGCCCATAAATTGAAAAGAAGCCGTGACGTCAGTTTCGATGGCCTCTATATTTTGAGGGATATAATCCATGAAATCACGGTATTTTTCTTGTTTTCCCATCCGAAAGTATAATAATGGTGATCTTACAGGTATTATTTGGGAAGTGGGGCCCCGAGTGGGAATTGACGAGGAAAAAGAAGTTTCAGGTCACGTAAAGTGGTTTGATCCTATCAAAGGTTTTGGATTTATCGTCTCAGAGGTTACTCAAGAGGACGTACTTTTGCACGCAAATGTGCTGAGGAGATATGGTCAAAACTCCGTCGCCGGAAATGCAAAAATCGTATTTTTATTACAAAATACAGACAAAGGTCTGCAGGCGCATAAGATAATTTCCATAGAAACGGGGATCGTTGAACAATCTCGATTGTCAGACTTTGAAGATATTGAAATTGAAGAAATTCGGGCGCTTCCTCTGAAACCGGCGAGGATCAAATGGTTTGATATTGCAAAAGGATTCGGTTTTGCAAATACTTATGGCAGCGATGAGGATATTTTTGTTCACATTGATGTCTTGCGTCGTTCAGGTCTTGCTGATTTAAGAGCGGGGGAGGCGGTTGCGATGCGCGTTTTGGGTGGAAAGCGCGGACAAATGGCCGCGGAAATATGCCCATGGGAAAGCGCTTTGGAACTTGGAAACAGACAACCCTCGCTCTAGCGGTGGCTTTTGGCATCCTGACTGTTACAGCGGCGAGTGAAAGCTTCGCCAAATCCTGCCAGAACGATCGGGTGGATTTGCGCGGTGATTGGGGGCAGGTGAGCTTTGATGTGGCTCTTGCACAAACACCGGAAAGCCGCGCGCTTGGCTTGATGCATGTAGATCATATGCCCAAACGCAGTGGTATGTTGTTTATATATCCAGATGAATCTCCGGTCGCCTTTTGGATGAAAAACACGCTCATTCCTTTGGATATGCTGTTTTTTGATGCTTCCGGTAGGATGACGGGTATTCACGAGAATGCACAGCCTCATGATCTCACCCCTAAAGTTGGTGGCAAAACAGTAAAATATGTGCTTGAAATCAATGGGGGTCTGGCGCGGGTTTATGGCATTAAGGGTGAGACGGTCCTCAGGCACCCAGACATTGGGAATTTTGGAAAATGGCCCTGCGAATAGGGCTTGGGACAGGATGAATATTCGCTCAAGAATTTGCGGCAATTCGAATTGTCCACTTTGAACAAATTTGAGGCAAGGCAAGCCACAACTCCGTAGCGTGCTCTTTAATATTATTTTTCAAATCTCAACGATAATTTGACAGCAGCTGTGCAAGTTTCCACAAAATATTTTCTTCACCCTCTTGATCCTACCCAAGAAAAGAAATAGCAGACATTCAGTCGGGGCGTAGCGCAGCCTGGTAGCGCGACGGTTTTGGGTACCGTAGGCCGCAAGTTCGAATCTTGCCGTCCCGACCACTTCAAAAGATGCTTAAAATGTATTTTTGCGGATTATAGCGCCGTGGCTGTTGTTGATGGACTTCTAAGAGAGGTTTGATAACTTAGCTCGAAAAGAAGATTGATAGGGTCTTTAAGTTATGGCTGAGACAGAGATTAACGCATATCCAACACGCCATTATCAACATGTTGATTGGGATTCGGGGCGTTGGATTGGATTTGATCCCAGGCCCGGCGACATTTATGTCTGTACGTGCTATAAATCTGGCACGACTTGGACCCAAATGATCGCGGCACTTCTGGTGTTTCAAAGCCAGACTTTTCCAGCGCCATTAAACGAACTGTCTCCGTGGGTAGATCTGGTTACAGATACTAAAGAAGTTATGCATGCGCAGCTCGCGGCACAAACGCATCGCCGTATTCTGAAAACCCATACTCCTCTTGATGGGCTGAGTTGGCAGAAGGATGCAAAATATCTTTATGTGGCGCGTGATCCTCGGGATGTATTTGAATCGATGATGAGTCATCAGGCCAATACTGACGTTGAAACAGAACGCGCGCTGGCCGCCGAAATGGGCAATGCACAAACGGTGAGTGACCTTCTGGCTGAAACGGATGAAGAGCGTTTGGCACAATGGCTGGGTCGCGGGTTTTTCGAATGGGAAAGAGACGGATATCCCTATTGGTCGGCGCTTCATCATGGGGAAACCTTTTGGCGCCATAGGGACGAGGGAAATATTCTTTTCCTTCATTACGCAGATCTAAAGGCAGACCTTGCCGGAGAGATGCGCAAAATCGCGGCGCATTTGGAAATTAACATCAATGAGGCTGTGTTTCCTTCTTTGGTCGAAGCTGCCAGCTTTGCGTCCATGAAAGCACAAGCTGATGCCTTGGTACCCGGAGCGGATGCTAAACTTTGGAAAAGTAACGCGCAGTTTTTTGCAAAAGGGAAAAACGGTCAATGGCAGGATCGGTGGAGCGCTGAAAATATTGCACGGTTTGAAGCGTTATGTGCCACCTATCCCCAAGATTACATTGACTGGCTGCTGCATACATAAATCAAAGATCGCGTCTCAAAGTTTTTAGAACGAGTTTTGCAGGACTTTCGTGCGCGATTGTGATACCTTGACGCTCAGGAGGACTTTTTATGCGAAATCTATGTTACCTTGGGTCTGTTGCTATTTTGATTTTGACTTTCATGGTTCATCAAGATGTCATTGGCTTGGATAAAGGGGTCATTCCTTTTGGTTTTTTATTGTCGATTATTTTTCTCATAATAGGTGCGATTGTGGCGGCAAGGGTCAAACACAATATAGATTTCCTATTTAACGAGCGGGGTGAAAATTCCAAGTAGCTGGGATATGGCATAGACCAGTGGTTGGACGATTTAAGGAATAGCAATTGTGTCTTTTCGTCTTTACGCAAGACCGTGTTTTCTGAATACTTGTTCATCAGTCAGGACGAGAAACTTTTGTGAAAAAACTTTGTGAGGACCAAAGGCTATGGACAAGACACAAATACTCGAATTTTTGGGATGGGTTTGCCTGATAAATGCGACATTTTTCTTTATCGGTTTACTCAAAGTCACAGTGTTCAAACGCGGCGTCGAGAAACAACTCGTCTGGCTTTTTAAAGAGAGAGCGCCAGAGATCATGCTGGAAATTCCAAAAATCTTGTTTTTTTATTGGATTTTGATTATCTGCTTTCTCCTTTCGCCCTATCTTGCTTTGCGTCTGTTCATGTGACGATCTGTCGGTACACAAAGAAATTTCCATAAAGCCTCCTTTGACGGAGTGAGCTTCCTTTTGTATTGACCGGAGGGGCGGCAGCATGTGACAGATGTTTGTCAATTGTACTAGATTCACCTAAGGTATCAAAAACAGAGGGCAGAGTGTGATTAAAAAATATATTTGGCCCTGGATTGAGCCAATTTTCAAAGACAAACGCATGGAGCCATATTTGTTGGTGTTTGGCGCGATCGCGATTGTTTATGGCATATTGTACACTTTGGCGCAACTCTTTTGGGGATAAGCCTAAAGTGTGCTGTTTGCATAGCTTGATGATCTCAGCTTTGCTTTTGATCTTTCAAAGTGCGTTTATTTGGGCAATTGTTAGATAAATGAATTCTAATTTGAAAAGGAAAGCTGAATGAGTATTGAACGGTTTCACACTGGTCCAAGAATGAGCCAAATGGTTGTGCACAATGGCACGGTATATCTGGCTGGACAGGTTGCCCAAACTGCAGCCGGCGCGAGCGTCGCAAAACAAACACAGGCCATTCTTGATCAGATTGATGGACTTTTGGCAGAGGCCGGAACAGATAAAACCAAAATTCTTTCTGCAACGATCTGGATTTGTTCAATGGATGATTTTGCAGAAATGAATTCCATTTGGGACGCTTGGGTTCCTCAGGGACATACGCCATGTCGCGCCTGTGTTGAATCACCTAGATTGGCCAGTGCTGACTATACGGTTGAAATTGGGATTATCGCCGCAACATAACATAAAAGGCTTTGCTTCTTGAAAAGGGTGCGTGGGGGTAGGGAGCATTTCACACAGGTTTATCGGCGAAAACCGGATGCCTCATTACTGTCAGGCAGGCTTTGTGCGCTTTTTAATTGAAAAGAAAAGGGGAATTCTGACAATTGTCAGAATTCCCTTTTTGAAATCTTGTTATGCTCGACAGAATGTATCAGAGCTTGCCAGATGATACAGGCTCTGCTGGAACCATAGTGTCAACTGGTGCTGGAGCATCTGTACATGCGGACAAAAGGACGGCTCCGAAAAGCGCGACCACTGCGATCTTTAATTTGTTCATTCTGAACCCCTATTCTATTATTTTTGCACACAACGTGCCTATGTGCATATAACACATTGAATTTTAATTCCAAAAAGAAAAGTGCATTTTCACGATCAAATTGTTAAAAATTTTGCCTAAACAATAGGGCCCTCTTAGTTTCACTGATTTTACAACGAGGAGAGAGAAAGAATAAACTAAAAGCTCCTCCTCGCATGCCTTTCAGTTAATTCAAAACAGGAGATCTTTGTTCAGAAATGAAAAATAAAATATTAAAATGATATTTATGGTAAGGGTGGTCTTTTGAGATCAACAGAATTTTTGCATATCTGTAGATGAAGTGAAGCTAAATTGTTGAAATTCTGGACCAGTATGGTTTGATTTCCCTTTAAACGTGTTTGACGCAAAGCCAACATGTAATTGAAATGTATGGGTTCTAAGTAGAATTGAGAGGACTATTATTTCCATTAATCATGCTATTATTGCCAAAATTGAGAAGGCATATCGGTTATTGCTGATCTTTTAAATCTATATATTGCTGTATTTGAAAACGTGAATGTTAGTATTAATGATATACTTACTATCGCTGGGCGATGGTGCTGATTTTAAGATTTCAGTTGCTCGCATCAAATTCATGCCTCTTCTCTAATTTCTCTGATAATTAAGGCGGTAAACTTATTTTGAAAGTACAAATTTTAGACTTGGTGTCGAGTTAGCATTTTCTGTGGAGCGTGGATTTAAAGAATCGCATGTAAATCCTCACTTTTGCATTTCGAGTTGCCCCAAAGCGCTATGATTTTGGAAAATGCGAAGGAACATGGGAACCTTTTCCACATTTGCGTAATCGAAGAGTGTTGGTCGATTGTACAAATTGGTAATAGTTTATCTCACTCTAAGCTCATTTAGGGTGTCGAGGTTGCCAGACGCCATTTTGAGCAGAGGACGCCATACATGCCTCAATAAACCACATACCTTCGATACCGTCTTGTATATTTGGTATCAACTGCCCATCGATGTCTCCTAAAATGCTTTGCGCGACACCGTTATATAACGTGGCAAAACCTTCCAGATAACCCTCGGGGTGCCCGGCCGGAATTCGGGTTGCTCGCGCGGCATCGTCGCTTAACTCCGCGCTTCCCCGTGTTATACGCTGTCGCAATCCGCCTTTAGGCGTAAACCAAAGTATATTTGGGTTTTCTTGCTGCCATTCCAAACCGCCTTTATCTCCATAAACTCTGAGAGACAGCGCATTCTCATTTCCAATCGCGACCTGTGAAATCCAAAGTTGTCCGCGGGCTCCATTGGAGTATCTGAGCCAAATATGCGCATTATCATCTACCGCACGGCCCCGAACGAATGTGCTGAGATCTGCTGCAAGCTCACTGGCTGAGAGTCCTGTTACAAAATGGGCGAGATTGTAGGCGTGGGTCCCAATATCGCCAATAGCGCCACCACCGCCCGTCGATGCTGGATCGGTACGCCAGGCAGCTTGTTTTTGTCCGCTATGTTCTAGCGGATCGGCGAGCCAATCTTGCACATATTCCGCTTGAACGAGCCGTATTTCACCAAGTTGTCCCTTCCTCACCATATGACGCGCTTCTCGGATCAGAGGATATCCTGTGTAATTATGAGTGAGAAAGAAATGTGCCTTTGATGCTTCCACAGCAGCTTTTATTCGGGCAGCTTCTTCAGAGGATACTGTCAAGGGTTTGTCGCAGATGACATGAATGCCTGCTTCTAAAAACGCAATTGCGGCATCAGCATGCACGTGATTTGGTGTGACGATGCTGACTGCCTCAATGCCATCACCGCGGTTTGCTTCTGCTCGGGCCATTTCTGAAAAGGTTGCATAGCTGCGTGTAGGGTCTATGCCAAGCTCTTGCGCGGAGACCGCAGCGCGGGTCGGATCAGACGATAACGCCCCGGCAACAAGGATGAAACGATCATCAATACGCGAAGCAATGCGGTGCACAGCACCGATAAAGCTGCCTTGCCCACCGCCAACCATCCCAAGTCTAATGCGTCTCATGGCTTGCGTCCTGAAAGGCCAAGCATGGCTGAAATTGCAGCCTCGTCTCGATCACCACCTGCAAAATCATCAAAGGCTGATTTTGGCGGTTCAATGAGGTGGCTTTCGATAAATGGCGCACCTTCCGCAGCGCCTTGTTCTGCGGACTTGATGCAGCATTCCCATTCTAAAACCGCCCAGCTGTCATAGCCATATTGCGTGAGTTTTGAAAAAATTCCTGCAAAATCGACTTGCCCATCGCCCAAGCTGCGGAAGCGACCGGCGCGGTTCACCCAAGACTGATAGCCGGAGTAAACCCCCTGACGTCCGTCTGGATTGAACTCCGCGTCCTTTACGTGAAAAGCATTTATGCGGTCATGGTAAAGGTCGATAAATGCGAGATAATCCATTTGCTGCAATAAAAAATGGCTTGGATCGTAATTGATAAGGGCGCAATCATGGTTCCCGGTCGCACTGACAAACATTTCATAGGTTGCTCCGTCAAACACGTCCTCGCCCGGGTGGATTTCAAAACCGATACTTACCCCTCTGTCTTTGTAATGATCAAGGATTGGGCGCCACCGCCGGCCAAGCTCCTCAAACGCTTCTTCGATCAATCCATCAGGGCGTTGTGGCCATGGATAAAGATATGGAAAGGCTAACGATCCTGTGAAGGAAACGGAGGTCGATAATCCCAGTTTTTGAGATGCTATGGCAGCTTTCTTCATCTGATCTACAGCCCACGCTTGCCGTTTGGCGGGATTGTTCTTGCAATGATCGGGTGCAAAGGCATCAAAAGCAATGTCATAGGCTGGGTTCACCGCTACCAATTGGCCCTGTAAATGGGTTGAAAGTTCTGTGATCTCAACACCAGACTCGGCACAGATACCTTTAACTTCATCACAGTACCCGTCGCTCTCGGCCGCCAGATCAAGATTGAACAGACGACCGTCAAAGCTTGGAATCTGAACGCCCTTATATCCAAGATCCGCCGCCCATTTTGTGATGGATTGCAAATAGTTGAACGGCGCGTCATCGCTGCCGAACTGAGCCAGAAATATTGCAGGGCCTTTGATTTGTGTTGGCATTAGGGGCGCTCCGGTGAAAGGGAATTTATTGGATCATCGTCCTCCTGCTCGGGTGTTACGAGCAGTTGAAGTGGCGGATCTTTGGGATGTTCGATCGCGTGCAGGGCGGCTTTTGCAAGAAAACTGCCGGCTTGGGTGAGATCTTCACGCACTGTCAAGACATCGGGACGGATGAGGCTGAAAAAGGGGAAACGCTCTTTTGCGCAGACATCAATGTCTGATCCGACATTTTTACCCAATTCGCTGAGAATAGGTAAGAGATGAACCGTTGTCATCACAGTACAGGAAATGATTCCGTCGATTGAAGATCGGCCTGTAAGTGTTTCTTTTACAGTATTTTTAAGCGACAAAGATCCGTCTTGATTGCTGGGTTCTTCCACGATTTCAATCATAATATCGTGCTCTTTTGCCGCCACTCTCGCTCCGCTGATCATGTTTTGGGCATAGTTTTGCGCCTGATGCGGTGTGATGAGCAGAAGTGAGCGGCGACCCTTCTGTCGCAATTTACGCGACGCCAAGCGGATAAATTCAAAATTGTCAAAATCGAGATATGGATGTTGGTCAGCCCATTTTGAACGACCGTGGGTGACAAAAGGGAAATCCTGTTCCATCAGATACTGGATCCGCTCATCGTTTTCGCGCGTCTGGTTCATAATGATCGCGTCCGCAGAGCGAGTTCGCACGATGTTACGAATAGGCCGCATAAGATCCTGATCGGGGAAAAATGGGGTCAGGATGAGGTTGTATTGCGTTTCGCGAAGTCCGGCGGCGATAGAGGCCACATATTCAGATGAATAATTCATCCCTTCAAGGTCGCTTGGCATAAGAAGGGCAATCACATTTGTTTTTCCGGTGCGAAGGCGCAAACCTGCGCGATTGGGTACATAGCCGATTTCATCCGCAATCTTGCGCACGCGCTCACGGGTTTTTAGCCCGATGTCACTCGCACCGCTCAGCGCGCGCGATACCGTTGGTACGGCCAAGCCAGAGAGTTGCGCGATGTCCTTCAGGGTGGGCGGTCCCGAATCATCACTCAACAAATATTTGGAGCTTGGTCGGGTTTCAGTCGATTTTCCCAAAGTTCTATTTCCCATTGGTATTTTCTTTTGTTTCTCCGAGCGTCATGTAAACCCAAGCTTTTATGGCTGCATCGGATCTTTTCAAGTATGTGACATATTTTCACTTGTTGAATCAATCTAAATCGTTATAGATACAGGCACTGATAGTAAAAAATTGGGAGGGTTTTCTTATGAAAACGTTTAAATTCAGTGCATTAGCTGCTTCGGCTATGGCTATTGCAACTTCAGCGCCAGCGGCTGACCTAGAGGTTGTGCATTGGTGGACATCAGGCGGCGAAGCCGCTGCCGTGGCAGAATTTGCGAAAGCTCTGGATGCGACCGGCAAACATAAATGGATTGATGGTGCGATCGCGGGCGGTGGCGGAACCAATGCAATTCCAGCCGTTGTGTCCCGTATGCTTGGTGGCGATCCAGTGGGCGCGGCACAGTTCAACCACGGCCGTCAAGCAGAAGAACTGGTTGCGGAGGGTTTGTTCCTCGACCTGACAGATCTTGCTGAAAAAGAAGGCTGGCGTGATTTTGTGTTCCCGACATCACTTCTTGATGCGTGTACGCTAGACGGGCGGCTTTACTGCGTGCCTGTGAACATCCACTCATGGCAGTGGATCTGGCTGAACAACGGTGCCTTTGCAAAAGCTGGCGTCGATGTGCCGAGCAACTGGGGTGAATTTGTTGCTTCTGCAGATGCACTGCGCGCTGCAGGTGTCGCACCAATGGCGACAGGATCACAAGCATGGCAGTCTAGCGGTCTGATCACGAACGTTCTGGCCGTAAGCCTTGTCGGTACCGAAGCTTGGGCGCGTGTTAATGTGCAAAAGGATGCCGCTTTCGCAGGTGGCCCTGAATACGCCGCCGTGTTTGAAGCAGCAGAAGTGGCCCGCAGCCTGTCCGCAGACATCGAAGTCACCGATTGGAACTTGGCGACAGCTGCCGTGATTACAGGCCAAGCGGCCGCACAGATCATGGGTGATTGGGCGCAAGGCGAATTTGCTGTTGCAAATGCAGTTGCGGGTGAAGATTACACATGTTTGCCAGGATTGGGTGAAAACAAGGTTCTGCAGCTTGGCGGAGACGCGTTTTACTTCCCGAAAAATAAGGATGCAGATGTTGAAGCAGCGCAGCTTGAACTGGCGTCTTTGATGATGTCAAAGCAGGTTCAGGTTAACTTTAACCTGAAGAAAGGTTCTTTGCCTGTACGCGGAGACGTTGACCTTTCAGCGGCAAACGACTGCATGCGTCAAGGTCTTGCAATTCTTGCAGAGGGAAATGTTCTGCCCGGTGGTGACATGGCTCTTACACGCGATACAGTTGAATCTATCAACGACTTGATGGTTCAATTCTGGAACAGTGATATGTCTGCTGCAGAAGTTCAGCAGAAATATGCAGCGCTGATCGCAAGCGCAGACTAAGTATTGCCAATAACGAAGAGGGCGCTTTCGGGCGCCCCCTTTGCTTGGGTTAATTTTCAAATAGACAAGTTGGAATGAGTGATGAGCGCTTCCAAACGACCGAATTTTTTATTTCAAAATCTTGCCTCAAAAATCGCCTCGATCCCAATGATTCTGACCGCAGTGGTTATTTTCGTGGGATGTACGCTTTGGACCGTGGCCTATTCCTTTACCGGGTCTCGTTTGCTGCCACGCTGGCGATGGGTTGGGTTGGATCAATATGAACGCCTTTGGGAAACTGACCGGTGGATGATTTCGATCAATAATCTGATCCTTTATGGCATATTGATGATGTTATTTTCACTTGCTTTGGGATTTTTGCTGGCAGCTCTGCTGGATCAAAAAATCAGAGGCGAAAATGTGTTTCGCACTATTTTTCTCTATCCCTACGCCCTTAGTTTTGTTGTGACCGGACTGACATGGCAGTGGTTGTTAAACCCCGATTTTGGTGTTCAGAAACTGGTGCGGGACCTGGGATGGAGTAGGTTTGAATTTGCGCCGTTAACCAACAATGACTGGGCGATTTACGGTGTGTTGCTTGCGGGTCTCTGGCAGGGTTCCGGATTGGTTATGGTGTTGATGCTCGCCGGTTTGCGCGGCATCGATCAGGACGTCTGGAAAGCAGCGCGTGTCGACGGGATATCAACTTGGAAGACATATATTTTTATTGTTCTTCCCATGATGCGCCCGATCTTTGTGACAGCAGTTGTGCTGGTGGCGACGGGCATCATAAAAATCTTTGACCTTATCGTGGCGCAAACAGACGGTGGCCCCGGCTTGTCAACAGAAGTACCGGCCAAATATGTCTACGACATGATGTTCAGCAGCCAAAATCTTGGCCAAGGGTTTGCGGCCTCAACGACCATGCTGCTGGTGGTACTTGTGATCATCATTCCATGGTCATTCTACGAATTTGGGGGCAGACGTGATGCAAAATGATATGATTGGGCCACGGGGCCCGAAGCCAAGGTCGATTTTCAGGTTGTCGAATTTAGTTGTCTACGGAACAATTACAATTCTGGCGCTGTACTATCTTGCACCGCTATATGTCATGGTGGTGACGTCCTTGAAATCCATGTCAGAAGTGCGGATTGGCAACGTCTTTGCTTTACCTGTAAATCTGACGTTTGATCCTTGGTTCAAAGCCTGGTCCTCAGCCTGCACGGGGTTGAAATGTGAAGGTTTGATGGGTGGGTTTCTCAACTCTGTTATTATCACGGTGCCTTCCGTCATCGTGTCAATTGCGATTGCGAGTGTAAATGGCTACGCACTGGCAAATTGGCCCTATAGAGGCGCAAATATCTTCTTCACCATTCTGATTTTTGGGGCCTTTGTGCCGTACCAGCTGATGCTCTACCCAATTGTTATCATTCTACGTGAATTGGGAGTGTTTGGAGATTTGGCAGGGCTTGTTATCGTGCACTCCATTTTTGGTATGCCGATTTTGACGCTGATTTTCCGCAACTACTTCAGCTCATTGCCAGCAGAATTGTTCAAGGCGGCGCGGATAGATGGGGCAGGGTTCTGGGGCATTTTCTTTAAAGTTATGTTGCCAATGTCTTTGCCAATTCTTGTCGTGGCAATCATTTTACAGGTGACCGGGATCTGGAACGATTTTCTCTTTGGGATCGTTTATACACGTCCCGAATCTTACCCGATGACTGTCCAGCTCAATAATATCGTGAACTCAACATACGGTGAAAAAGAATATAACGTAAATATGGCGGCGACGATCATTACGGGGTTGGTTCCGCTCACTATTTACTTCATCTCAGGAAAACTCTTTGTGCGCGGCATCGCGGCGGGCGCGGTGAAAGGTTAATGCTCATGGAAAGCGTCTCAATCAAAAATCTCGATCTCAACTTCGGGTCCGTCGAAGTTTTGAAAAATCTCAATCTGGATGTACATCAGGGGGAATTTATTGTTCTTTTGGGGTCCTCTGGATGTGGAAAGTCAACTTTGCTTAATTGCATCGCCGGGCTTCTGGATGTGTCTGACGGCCAGATCTTTATAAATGGCAATAACGTCACATGGCAGGAACCCTCAGAACGCGGTATCGGCATGGTGTTTCAATCCTATGCGCTTTATCCACAAATGACGGTGGAGGGGAATTTGTCCTTTGGTCTGCGCAACGCGGGTGTTGCCAAAGCAGAGATCCAGAAAAAAGTCGCCCGTGCCGCCGAAATTTTGCAAATTGAGGCGCTCCTGAAGCGCAAACCCAGTGAACTTTCTGGTGGGCAGCGTCAAAGGGTTGCCATCGGGCGGGCACTGGTACGAGATGTGGATGTGTTTTTGTTTGACGAACCTTTGTCCAATTTGGACGCTAAACTGCGTACCGATTTGCGTGTCGAAATCAAACGGCTGCATCAGCAGCTGAAAAACACAATGATTTATGTGACCCATGACCAGATCGAAGCAATGACGCTGGCGGATCGTATCGCTATTATGCGTGAAGGCAAAATCATGCAGCTTGCCTCACCCGCGGAAATCTATGGACGTCCAGTTAACAAATATGTGGCCGACTTTATCGGATCGCCTGCGATGAACTTCCTTGAAGGTTGCGTTGAGAAAGGCGCCTTTCATTTTGCTGGCGGTGTGCTTCCGCTCGATCAATATAATTTTTCTGAGGGCATGGATGGGGATCGGGACGCATGGATCGGGATCCGGCCTGAGCATGTGTTGGTTGCAGAGACGCTTGCCAAGGCTGATTTAACGGTGAGTGTTCGTGCGGATATTGTCGAACCGATGGGTGCGGACACCTTGTTATGGTGCGAATTCGGCGGACAATCCTTCCGCATTCGTCTTGATGGTCAGTTTGAAATCAAAGAAGGCGATATGATTGATATTGGATTTACAAGCAATGCGATTTCCTTGTTTGACAAATCCAGCGAAATGCGGCTGTGATACGAGCAAAACTACCGGCATTTTGCGCCAATGCTCTTCTCCTTCATAAGGTATATGACATATGACAGAGTTTTCTTACCAGCTCTACTCTTCTAGAAATTTTGGACCCCTTGATCAAACTATTTCAATGCTGTCTGAGGCGGGATATCGTCAGGTCGAAGGTTTTGGCGGTGTCTATGGAAACCCCGATGCGCTTCGTGGGGATTTGGATCAGGCAGGGCTTTCTATGACAACCGGTCATTTCGATCTGAAAATGGTGGAAGACACGCCAGAGAAAGCGATCAACATAGCCCGTAGTCTTGGCATGAAGGCGCTTTTCGTGCCCTATCTTGATGCCGCAGATCGTCCGACCACTGCCGAAGGGTGGCTGGCTTTTGGTAAGCGCCTTCAAGAAGCAGGCAAACCAATCAGAGACGCGGGATTGCCCTTTGGTTGGCACAACCACGATTTCGAATTTAAAAATATTGAGGGGGATATGCTACCCCTTGACCTGATCCTTGAGGGGGGACCTGAACTGGCGCTTGAGCTGGATCTGGCTTGGGTTTCGGTTGGCGGGCAACGGCCATCTGACTGGGTGCACAAATATAGTGATCGCTTGATTGCCGTCCATGTGAAAGATATCGCACCTGAAGGGGAATGTTTGGACGAAGACGGTTGGGAAGATGTGGGTCACGGCACAATGGATTGGGTAGACACCATCAGCGCCGTACGCGAAACCGCCTGCCAGTTTTTTGTAATGGAACACGATAATCCAAAGGATGACGCCCGTTTTGCGCGTCGCTCTCTTGCAGCAGCCAACACATTTTGAAAGGTTTCAGCATGTCTCATTTGGGCGTAGGCATCATCGGATGCGGAAATATTTCGACCGCTTATCTTCAATTGGCCCCTCTATTCAAAGGTATCGAAGTGCGGGCAGTGGCCGATATCCACCATGCTGCGGCTGTTCAAAAGGCTGAAGAGTTCAATGTGCGTGCGGAAAGCATCGAAGGATTGCTTGGGGCAGGGGATATTGATGTGGTCGTGAACCTCACTATTCCCGATGCGCATTTTACAGTCACAAAGAATATCCTGAATGCAGGCAAACATGCCTACACCGAAAAACCCATGGTCTTAAGCCTCGCCGAGGGGCAAGAGCTCGCCGCATTGGCAATGGGTGAAAACCTTCGGATCGGGTCTGCACCCGATACTTTCCTTGGTGGGGCACATCAAAAGGCACGTGCATTTCTTGATGATGGCGCTGTTGGTGATATTGTTGCAGGGACCGCCCATGTCATGAGCCATGGAATGGAACATTGGCACCCCAATCCCGATTTCTTTTTCCTTCCAGGCGCAGGGCCTATGTTGGATATCGGGCCTTATTATGTCACCAACCTCGTGCAGCTTTTGGGGCCAGTTAAACGGGTTGCGGCCTTGACAACTTCGGCCAGCGACACCCGCACAATTCTCTCTGAACCGCGCAAGGGTAAAAAAATTCCGGTCAAAACGCCGACAAATATTCACGCGCTTTTGGAATTCCAGCAAGGCGCGACAATCACGCTTTCGACCAGCTGGGATGTCTGGGCGCACCGTCATTCCAACATGGAACTTTACGGCAATGAAGGATCGCTATACGTTCCTGATCCAAATTTTTTCGGAGGGGATGTGGAGGTCATTGGCAAAGACGGAAAGGCGCGAACTATGGCGCGCTATGATCATCCCTTTGCTATCCCCAACAAAAATGACAATGGTCAAATGCTTGCAAATTATCGTGCCGCGGGTCTTGCGGATATGGTGTCTGCAATTGCTCAGGAGAGGCCACATCGTTGTTCTATGGAGCTTGCGCTTCACGCAGTCGATGTCATGACGGCAGTCTTGACTTCGGGCGAAGAGGGGCGGTTTGTGGATATGCAAACCACCTGCGAGCGGCCAGCACCATTGACGCCGGAAGATGCAAAAGCACTTTTAAAATAATTCCTTAACGCGTAGCGTAGACTGCAGCGTGAGAGAGGATTTACGATGCAGTCAATCGGCGCAGTCGCGCGGTCGTCAGAAATGGCTTATGGCCGGATCAAAGACTATGTGACGCAAACTTTATGTCTAGGGTCGCGGGTACGTGAAGGACTTTTCTTTAAAACAGAAAACTTCCAAAAAACCGGATCGTTCAAATTTCGCGGCGCAACGGCAAAACTTTCCAGTCTTGGAAATGAAGTTCCGGTGATCACGGCGTCTTCTGGAAATCACGGGATTGCCTGTTCTCAGGCGGCTGTGACAACGGGGCATGATTTAACTGTTGTGCTACCAGAATCCGTTGCGCGGGTGAAACTCTCGAAAATTCAGAGCTTTGGGGTCAAAACCATTCTTCATCCTGGGGATTCCGGGCGCGCTGAACGGCATGCGCGGACCTTGGCAGAGGAGGCAGGGTTTACCTATGTCTCCCCCTACAATGACCCAGAGATCATCGCAGGACAGGGCACAATTGGAATAGAGATGCTCGCGCAGCTCTCCCAAGTTGACAATGTCTTTATATCTCTTGGCGGAGGTGGGCTTGTCTCTGGGGTTGGTGCTGTTTTGAAAATCGCAAATCCCAAGGTTAGGATTTTCGGGGTAAGCGCGATTCATTCTGCCGCTTTAGCCGCTAGCATTCGCGCGGGAAAAATCGTGGAAACAGAGCATCTCGAGACTCTCGCGGACGGCTGTGCAGGGGGCGTGGATGAGGATGCTTTGACGTTGC
Organism: Alphaproteobacteria bacterium casp-alpha6; assembly: GCA_001510135.1. Classification (GTDB taxonomy): domain Bacteria; phylum Pseudomonadota; class Alphaproteobacteria; order Rhodobacterales; family Rhodobacteraceae; genus LFER01. The sequence goes on along the minus strand of LFER01000063.1, from coordinate 759 downwards.
CCTTGGCTGCCACAACGATTGATGATTTGATTGAATGCAGCGAAGCAGAAATCACACAAGCCCTTTGTGCACTTGCCTGGGAAGAGAGTTTGATCGTCGAAGGGGCGGCTGCACTTGCTTATGCTGGATATCTAAAACAGGCAGAGGAATTGGCTGGACAAACCTCAGTTGTACTTCTGTGTGGGGGAAATATTGACAAGGCCAGACTGCACAAGATCCTTTGCGAGACTTGAATAATATCTACTGCATCGAACGTTAATTTTGAAATTCTTGAGAAGTTTTTCAACTTGCCTCTTGCACCTTCGTGATGCTTTGGTTAATTGGAGCCTCGTCGGGTGATTAGCTCAGTTGGTAGAGCGCTTCGTTTACACCGAAGATGTCGGGAGTTCGAGTCTCTCATCACCCACCATTGAAATTCCAAGCTATTGTTATTATATGAATCCCTATATAAATAAGGGGTTTAAATTTCTTAATGTCAGAACATGCCCCTATTTATGCACCTAAAAATGCACCTAAAATGCGTCGTATAATTTCGGGCGTATGGCAAAAGCATTGGCTTGAAATCTATGATGAACCACGACTCGTTTGGCATAGGGGCAAGTGGTACTGGGCTGTAAACAAACCCAAGGAACTGCAAAGCAAGACAGATAAGGACAAAAAGGATTGCTGCAGTTGGAGCAAAGACAGCCTACATCGAACCAGGAAGCCCTTGGGAGAACGGTTACTGCGAGAGCTTCAATGGCAGATTCAGAGATGAAC
>LFER01000062.1 GCA_001510135.1 Alphaproteobacteria bacterium casp-alpha6 | reverse complement strand
GCGCGGTATTATGTTAGAGGGCAAAGGGGAAAATTATGTCACTTCAAGGCATCACTGAGCGATTACAAGCAGCGGAACGCGCAAACGGTCGGAAAATTGGCAGCACAAAACTTATTGCTGTTTCAAAAGTTCAGCCCAATGAAAGGGTTCATGCGGTGCTTTCAGAGGGTCATCGGGTTTTTGGCGAAAACCGTGTACAAGAGGCTTTGGGAAAATGGCCAGCCTTCAAAGAGGCATTTGACGGCGTAGAATTGCACCTTATCGGACCGTTGCAAAGTAATAAAACCCGTCAAGCTATGGAGCTTTTTGATGCCATCCATTCTGTGGATCGCCCAAAACTCAGCACGTCAATCGCGCGTATTGCGCAGGACTTAGGACGATGCCCCGAGATTTTCATACAGGTAAATACAGGACTTGAGCCGCAAAAAGCAGGTATTCTGCCACAAGAGGCGGATGCGTTTGTCAAAGACTGCAGGGCACTGGATTTGCCGCTCAAAGGCGTGATGTGCATTCCACCTGCAGAAGAAGATCCCACGCATCATTTTGCGCTTCTTGCAAAAATTGCCGAAAATAACGGGCTTTCCGGACTATCGATGGGCATGTCGGGCGATTTTGAATTGGCAGTCGCCCATGGGGCGACACATATCAGGGTTGGGTCGGCTATCTTTGGGGACCGCGTCTCTGGGGGAGGACAATAATTTTTGTGCCAAAGCGTATGCGTTCTGAGATCTGTCTCAAGTGCTGCGCGTCAAATGCGATACAGCCTTCCGTTGGATGACCCGGCTTACGCCAACGGTGCAGGAATATCGCTGATCCACGTCCTTTGACGGCATAAGGCCAATTCCAATTTGTCAGCAAAACAAGATCATAAAGGGGATCGGCGCGAAACAACCGCTCATGACTAAAGCGGCTTGGAGCCCGCCCCATCATGTTGTAATCAGGATCCGTGCCGTCATCCGACCAAATGTCGCGAGGCCGGATGGGGATAGCCCAATCTGTTGGTTTATCAATTCGGTCGGGGCGGTAAAGCAGCCCGATGATGTCATGCACGCCTTCTGGTGTTGCGCCATCGCCCTCTTTTTTGCGCAGCGTCGTTCCGTTTTTGCCAATGCTGCAGGGGTAGACTGTGCTGCCCATTCGGGCTCCGAGAGGCGTGATATAGATATGGTGCGGTCTTTGTGTCACAAAAGGTGGCCTGATTTGCGCGCCTTTGTGGCAAGGTAATGCGCATTTACCGGATTTTCACCCAAAACCAAGGGCACGCGTTCATGCACTTTCACACCGTTTTTTTCCATCATCAAAATTTTGGCCGGATTGTTGGTCATAAGGCGGATGTCGTGGATTCCCATTTCTTTGAGAATAGAGGCGCCAATTCTGAAATCCCGTTCATCATCTTCAAACCCTAGGCGATGGTTTGCTTCAACTGTATCAAAGCCTTCATCCTGCAAAGAGTAGGCGCGCATTTTATTTGCCATGCCAATTCCGCGCCCTTCTTGGTTGAGGTATAACAATACGCCCTGTCCAGTTTGTCCCATCTGATCAAGCGCACCGCGCAACTGCGCCCCGCAGTCACATTTCAAACTGCCCAAGACATCTCCTGTAAAGCAGGCGGAATGCAGTCTTACCAAAACGGGTTCGCTGCGCTCTGGTTTTCCGATTTCCATTGCATAATGTTCTTCCGCCCCGTTGTCTGGTCGAAACACATGCAGATGTCCCTTTGGGGCGGCAGAAATTGGCAGGCGGGCGGAAATAATATCTGACAGGATAGCCGCTTCACTCAGGTGAGGATATGCTGTCTCCACGGGTAAACGTGTCAGACCGCTAAATGACGCGGCCTCAGATTGCCCAGTATAGGTGATCAAAGCTGTTGGCAAAAGATGTGCCGATTTGACCAGATTTAATGCAAAACGTTCCACGATTGGTGGCCCGTCGCGTTTGCACTGGAATGGTCCTTTGAGGGGCGTCTTTAAATCAGAAGAGGGATCAGCCATCGCTTTGATCCATGCAGTATCAGCCTCTTGCGGCACAAAGACTCTGGCCAAATCTCCATCATATGCGGCAAATTTAAGCGTCGCAGCGCGTTTCGCGCTGAGAACCAAGAGCATTTCCTCTGCGATTTGTCTTAGATGTGAGAGGCGCTCGTGGGTCAATGTTTCAGCCGGCACAAGAAGCGCGGTTTGACCCATCTCCAAAACAACGGGCACGCCCATGCGCAAATCAGCGCGTGCACGCGATATTTGTTCCTGTATCGAAGGACCTAATGCCATGTCACCTGCAACCGATGAAAACTCACTTAGAACTTTTGCGACAAAGGTCGAGAACTTTCAATGTTTCATTTTCGCCGTCAATTGTTTCAAAACGCTCTGAATTATACACGTCCGCGTGAAATGATTTAAGCTGCCCTTGCAATTTTCCGGATCGGGACGCACCTTTTAGTTGCAACAAGGAAAGACAAATATATGGCGCAGATGAAAAAAATTTTGCTGGTGGATGATGAAGAGGATCTAAGAGATGCGCTTGCAGAACAGTTGCTGATCACAGGCGAATTTTTAATTGAACAAGCCAGTTCTGCCCGAGAAACCCTTGAACAGATAGGTCGGCAGGATTTTGATATAATCATTTTGGATATTGGTTTACCCGATACGGACGGACGAGAGCTTTGCCGCATCATGCGCAAGCAAAATGTCAAATGTCCCATCATCATGCTAACCGGACAGGACAGTGATGCTGATACAATACTTGGCTTGGACGCAGGTGCGAATGATTATGTTACAAAGCCGTTTAAATTTCCGGTTTTATTGGCACGCATTCGGTCTCAACTTCGCCAGTTTGAGCAGACTGAAGATGCATATTTTTTGCTCGGACCCTATATTTTTAAGCCTGCACAAAAATTCCTTTTGAAAGATGATGGTCGCAAAATAAGATTAACGGAAAAGGAAACAAATATTCTAAAATATCTTCTTCGTGCCGATAATGTGACCGTGCAGCGCGAAGTTCTGTTACATGAAGTTTGGGGGTATAATGCCGGTGTGACCACACATACGCTGGAAACTCATATATATAGGCTCAGGCAGAAAATAGAACCGGATCCTTCTCAGGCGAAACTTTTGGTGACTGAGTCTGGCGGATATAAAATTGTAGCATAATAGCAACAGTGGCAAATGAGTATATTGAAAAACTACTAAACTTCTATATATTTCACATATGGTTACCGCGCATATCCGGGTAAAGGTATGCATCCTCCCTGTTGGACTGGTCCGGGCTTCCCGGACCTTTTTTTTAAAATATGATATTGAAGTGATTTCAGGCCGAGGGATTTATGTTTCCCACAACCTATATCTGCGGGGTTTCTGCAATAAAGCGTGCACCGGTCCCGCGCCGTGCGGCAATATCGTCAGGATTAAAAATTTGGCAGGCCCGAAGCGACAAACACCCGCATCCGATACAGCCATCCAACGCGTCACGCAGACGCATGAGTTGATCAATTTTTTCATTTAGATCATTTTTGAAAATATCAGAAATCTTGCGTCAATCCTCTCCGGTCGGGGTGCGTTGGGCGGGCAGAATTGAGAACAACTCTTTTATGCGGGGTAGAGTAAATCCAAAAGTTTGTGCTGCTTTGATAAAGGAAACACGCCTGATGTCAGATCTCAAAAAACGTCGCTGTCCACCTCTGTTGCGATTTGACGAGATCAAGCCAAGCGTTTCATAATATCTCAAAGCGGAGACTGCGACACCGGTCCGACGGGATAAAGCTCCGATCGAAATTTCTGTCAAAGTGGGCATAAATATTTTCCTTGAGCTAAAGTTAGGTTGAGCTTTTAAAAGTGAGTCGTCGAATAAGTATGAAAGGATTTCCCATGAAACAAGCGCAATTAGAGCACGTCAATTATAGTACGCCTGATCCGATCAAAACAGCGCAACTTTCAGTGGATTTATTTGACTGGAAAATTCGGTGGCAGGGCACTGCGATGGAAACAGGATTTTCGGTTCATGTTGGTAATGAAGCGCAATATATCGCGCTTTACTGTCCCGCGGAACCTTTGACCGCTTTACGGGATCCCCATGGCGTAAAAGGCGGCCTCAATCACATTGGCATTTGCGTTTCCGATATTGATGAGACGGAAGCAAAGGTGAAAATGATGGGTTTCACCCCCTATTCTCATGGCGACTATGAACCCGGTCGCCGGTTTTATTTTACGGATGGCGATGGAACTGAATTTGAAATCGTGTCCTATGATGCAGATTAGTTCTACACCCTTTGCATCCGATGTGTTAGGGGCGGTCTGCTTCTAATACAAAGGACATTTGATTTGACGACGACCATTGCCACTTGGAATATTAACTCTGTCCGCCTTCGGGCCTCTTTGGTTGTAAAGCTATTGAAGGAAGAGGCGCCTGATGTGCTCTGTCTGCAGGAATGCAAATCTCCTGTCGATAAAATCCCCATGGATCTTTTTGGACTCGCTGGTTATTCCCATGTGATCGCCCGCGGACAGAAAGGGTATAATGGCGTGGCCATTCTATCGCGCCGCCCCATCACAGAAGTTGCAGCAGAGGATTTTGCCGATCTTGGACACGCCCGCCATATTGCCGGTCAGCTTGAAAACGGGCTTACAATCCACAATTTCTATGTGCCCGCGGGCGGGGATGTGCCCGATCGTGAAGTCAATGAGAAATTCGGCCAGAAGCTCGATTATCTAGCGGCGATGAAAGCTTATTTTGAGGATTTTCCGCCCAAAGCCTCTGTTTTGGTTGGAGATTTAAACATTGCTCCACGCGAAGACGATGTTTGGGATCATAAAAAGCTTTTGAAAGTTGTAAGCCATACGCCAATAGAAGTGGACACACTGGCAGACGTACAAGGTTCGGGCAAATGGGTGGATGTTACACGTCAAGATATTCCCGAAGGTCGGTTGTATTCTTGGTGGTCCTATCGGGCTGCGGATTGGGATGGGGCTGACAAGGGACGACGGCTTGATCACATCTGGGCGTCACAGGATATATCGGATAAAGCACATGGATCACGTATTTTACGTCCGGTGCGTGGGTGGGACCAACCAAGCGACCATGCACCGGTTTTTGCAAGTTTTGACCTTTGAATTCTGTGATGAGCCTCCATATATAAGATTAAAGCAACACGATGAGAGAAAATAGATGTTGGAACTAGGACAATCCCCCGAAGCCTCATCCACTGATTTGGTTTTTGATGCCAGTGAAGCCAATTTCATGGCCGATGTTCTTGATGCGAGCCAAACCGTGCCGGTTATTGTAGATTTCTGGGCGCCCTGGTGTGGACCCTGCCGGACGCTTGGCCCACAACTGGAAGAGGCCGTGATCGCTGCCAAAGGGGCTGTGAAAATGGCCAAAGTGAACGTCGATGAAAATCAGATGATCGCGGGGCAGATGCGTGTTCAAACCATCCCTACGGTCTATGCTTTTTGGCAGGGTAAACCGATTGATGCCTTTCAAGGGGCAATACCAGCCTCTGAAGTGAAGGCTTTTGTAGAAAAGGTTGTCGCAGCCAGCGGCGGGAGTGCCGATGGTGGGCTTGGAGATGCAGTTGCCGCCGCCGAAGAGTTTCTCGCGGCGGGTGACGCAGAAGACGCAGCCCAAACCTTTTCCGCTATTTTGGGAGAAAGCCCAAACCATCCCGGCGCTTATGGCGGGTTGGTGCGCGCGTTGATTGCGCTAAACGATCTTGAACAGGCAGAGGCGGTTCTCAATGGTGCGCCGGCAGAAATTGCGCAAAGACCCGAGCTGGAAACGGCCTATGCGCAATTGGAATTGGCCAAACAGGCCGCCAACGCGGGTCCGATTGGTGACTTGCGCAGCAAAGTTGAAGAAAGCCCAGAAGATCATCAGGCCCGATTTGACCTTGCGCAAGCGCTTTATGCATCAGGCGCTGCCGAAGAGGCAGTTGGCGAATTATTAGAAATTTTCAGAAGAGACAGGGAATGGAATGAGGGTGCCGCCAAAACACAGTTATTTACTATTTTTGATGCGCTGAAACCCAATGATCCCATTGTTCTCAACGGACGGAGAAAATTAAGCTCTTTGATATTTGCCTGAACGCTATGCGGAGCTACATCTGACGCATGGTAATGAATTTTGATCTTCCTGACACCATTGCGGTGTTCCCTCTTCCCGGTGCGCTTTTGCTGCCCCGTTCAAGATTGCCTTTGCACATTTTTGAGCCACGCTATTTGTCGATGATAGAGGATGTATTAAAAACCCCTGAGCGGTTAATTGGGATGATCCAAACAAGCGGTCAAAAAGGCGATGAACGGATGCAAGCTATTGGCTGTGCTGGCCGTTTAACCCAGTTTTCGGAAACAGAGGATGGTCGGTATATGATCACCCTCACCGGCGTCAGTCGCTATCGCATTCGGGGAGAAATTGAGGGGTTCACCCCTTACAGGCGTTTTGATGTCAGTTGGAATGGTTTTGAAGCAGATCGTGCCACCTGTGAGAAAGATCCGGGGTTTGACCGGTCTGCGTTTTTCAAAATACTCGCGCGGTATTTCAAGGCACGTGGATTGTCCACGGATTGGGATACGCTCAAGGATGCAGATGACGAGCTGTTGATTAATTCGCTCTCTATGCTTTTGGATTTTGATGTAGAAGACAAGCAGGCGCTTCTTGAAGCGCCGTCTCTGGTCACACGACGAGAAACGATTGTGACCTTGATTGAATATAGCCTTCGTGGGGGAGACGGGGGAGACGTTTTGCAATGAGCGAGACGCAGAATAGTGGCGTGCATCGCAGGATGCTTGAAGCGATCGTGTGTCCTTTGACCCATGCGACGCTGGAATACCGCAAGGATGATCAGGAGCTAATTTGTCAAAAGGCGGGCCTTGCTTATCCGATACGCGACGGTATTCCGATAATGTTGATTGATGAAGCGCGTCGCTTGGATGATCGTTAATTCGTGCCTGCTGCCTGACATTTTTGTTGGGTCTAAGCATGTGGATCTGAGTATTTAGACAAAGAAAACGAAACATCTTTGCGCTGACCGGTCAGGTACCTTCTTGGGCTGATTTAAAGAAAATATGTGCGTAAATTGGCGATGAGACGTCAAGGGTCTCTTCTGAGATTTGGGACAGGGGCAGCGGTCGTCTAGCGCATCAGCTCGGGGAGCTCTCCGGACAATCCCGCGGCTTCGCGCATAAGATGCCTTTTGAGCCCCGGAAATTGGTTTACAATTCCGATGCCAAGGGCGCGCATATCCTGCAGAAATTGATTATGGTTTGAAAACAGCCGATTAAACCCGTCCAAGGCAAGGGGAAGCGCTGTGGCGTCAAAGCGGCGCCATTCCTGATAGCGGTTCAGAACCGCGGTGGATCCAAAGTCTTCGCCCCTTTGTTTTGCATCATGGATGATTTGGGTCAGGGCAGCGATATCGCGCAGACCAGCATTTAAACCCTGTCCTGCTATTGGGTGCATTCCATGAGCTGCGTCTCCTACAAGGGCAAGGCGATTTGCAACGAGGCTTTTGGCTATGCTCATCTCCAGAGGGAACGCGAAACGCTTTCCGGCAAGGCGGATATCGCCTAGAAAATCGCCAAATCGGGGGCGAAGAACATCCAGATATGCGTCGGCGTCCAGTCCCATGATGGTTTTTGCGTTGTCTTTCGTCTCGGTCCAGACAATTGAGGCACGGTTATTTTTGAGTGGCAGAATGGCGAGCGGGCCCGGAGGCATGAAATGCTGATAGGCAATCCCACGATGTGGTTTTTCATGTTCCAAAGCGCACACGAGAGAGGTTTGCGCATAGTCCCAACCGCTATAGGTGATGCCTGCGGAGGAGGCCAAAGCGCTTTTGCGACCATCGGCAGCGATGACCAATTGTGCCGTCACCGTGGTCTTTTGCCCTTTCAAGATGAGGCCGCTGGATGCTTGTTCGGAGTTATGTTCAATAACTTCGGTTTCATCAAGATAGATGATCCGGTCCCTTTGTTTGAGATGTTCTTGCAGGAGTGGTCGTAAAATGCGGTCTTCGACCATATGGCCCATTGGCCCTTCTTCCAGATCTTGATGATCAAAGTGAAGAAGAAACGGAGAGGGTGTTTCAGAAATCCCACCATTGCTGATCTTGATATCAAGAATGGGTTGAGCAGTCTGTTCAAGATGTTGCCAAAGGCCCAAAGCTTTCAGCACTCTGACGGAGGTATGTGCCATGGCATAGGAGCGGCCGTCAAAATCATCAAAGTTCTGAAGATGCGACGGTTGTGCATCAATAACACAGGCAGTAAACCCATGAGCTTCGGCGCAAATGGCCATCAGTGCACCTGAAAGCCCACCGCCGATAATCGCGATATCAGTTGTGATTGTCATAAACCCTCATATGATGTGCATATGTCGTTTGTCCATGTGCGCTGTTGCCGCTGAGGCGCTGAGCGCCAATTATCGCCAATAAAGGAAACGAAAATGAGCTCAATTCTGGAAATGTCGGCATCTGACTTGGGGCGTGCGATTGGTACGGGGACCTTGGATCCTGTAGAGATAGCTCAGGTCTATCTTCAGTCGATTGAAGAGCATCCCGAGGCCAAGCGGATCTATACGATGACCACGAAAAAACGCGCGCTTGCAGAGGCAGAAACGGCCTCAACCAGGGCGCGTTCCGGTCAAAGGTTGTCATTATTGGACGGGGTGCCGATAAGTTGGAAAGACCTTTTTGATACTGCAGGCTATGTGACGGAGGCAGGGAGTGACTTGCTCAAAGGGCGGGTGCCGCAAAAAGATGCCTTCTGCCTAAGAGAAGCAACAGCATTAGGTCTCGTTTGTCTGGGCAAAACTCATATGTCGGAATTGGCGTTTTCCGGTATTGGATTAAACCCCGTTAAAGAAACGCCGCCCTGTATCAATTTTCCCGATACGGTACCGGGAGGGTCTTCTTCGGGTGCAGGGGCATCGGTTGCCTTTGGTTTGGCGCCTGCGGCCATTGGATCTGATACGGGGGGGTCGGTGCGCATTCCTGCGGCATGGAATGACCTTGTTGGCTTAAAGACCACATCAGGGCTTATTTCCCTTGAGGGTGTAGTACCGCTTTGCGCATCATTTGATACTGTTGGGCCTTTGACCAAAACAGTTGAGGATGCGGCGCATATTTTTACTGCTCTCACAGGCCAAGGGGCGATGGACACTTCCAATGCCTCCGTTTCAGGGCGAGGCTTGGCTGTTTTGAAAAGTGATCTTTTTGATGTCACGCGGGAGGAGCCCGGCAAAGCCTTTGAGGAAACCGTGAGAAAATTTGCAAAAGCGGGTGCCGAAATCACGGAAATAACAGTTGATTTTCTTAGTGATGCAAATGCAATTGGTGGGCCGCTTTTTGTGGGAGAAGCCTATGGCACATGGCAACGCGAAATTGAAGCAAATCCGGAAAAGATGTTTGCGCGTATCTGCGAAAGGTTTCGGCAGGGAAAAGATGTAAGTGCCGCTGATTTCGTGGCAGGCTGGCAGCAGCTTGAACGTTATAGAGCAGCGTTTAAATCTTTGATCCAGGGTTTTGATGCGGTGCTTTGCCCGACTGCGCCAATATTACCGCCCAAATTGGAAAAATTGTTCAGTGATGATGATTATTATGTCACAGAAAACCTGCTGTCATTGCGCTATACTCGGATCGCCAATTTAATGGGGACATGCGCTGTGACGTTGCCAACGGGACATCCCAGTTGTGGGGTAATGTTGCTTGCAGGCGCTTTTGAGGAAAAGCGGCTATTGCGGCTTGCACTGGGGGCGGAGCAGGCGCTGAAATAAGAGTAAAGTCCTTTTCGCCAAAAAAAATGTGGTTTTGAGACCAGATTTTCTAAAAATTGGGCGGTTTTGGTGGACGTGGCCTCTCTGATTGAGTACACTTTTATCAAACGGGGCGTCATGATCCCGAAACTTGAGGCTAAAAAATGTTTCCTGAGCGGTTTTCAAACCTACCCGCTTATCCTTTTGCGCGTTTGCGCAACCTGCTGGACCCTATCCAGCCGGAGCATGTTGCTTTGACAATGACGATCGGTGAACCAACGCATGCCTTTCCCTCATGGATCATAGATATTATCGCGCAAAATGCTGTTGGATTTAACAGCTACCCTCCTAACGAAGGATCACCAGAATTGCGCAGTGCGATCTGCGATTGGGCGAAGCGCCGCTACAGAGTGGATTTGGACGCAGATCGCAATGTCATCGTATTAAATGGAACGCGCGAAGGGCTGTACAATGCGGCGATGGCACTTTGTCCTGAAAAGAAAAATGGGGCGCAGCCGGTTATTTTAACGCCCAACCCGTTTTATCAAGTTTACATGTTTGCCGCACTTTCGGTCGGGGCACTTTCGGAATTCGTGCCAGCGACACGTGAGACCGGATTTTTGCCAGATTATACAGCCTTGCCGAGTGAGATTCTTAATCAGACGGCGCTCGCCTATATTTGTTCGCCCGCCAATCCACAGGGGGCCGTGGCAGATGAGGGCTATTGGAAAGACCTTATTGGGCTGGCGGAAAAACACGATTTCAAAATTCTGGCAGATGAGTGTTACAGTGAGATTTACCGCAAACGTCCTCCAGTTGGAGCCTTGGAAATTGCCGCGGACATGGGTGCCGATCCTGAACGGGTGGTGATCTTTCATTCTCTTTCAAAGCGCTCCAATCTGCCCGGACTGCGGTCCGGATTTGCTGCCGGGGGCGAAAAAACGATTACCCAGCTGAAAACCATGCGGGCATATTCTGGTGCGCCACTACCCTTACCCCTGCAGCGCGCGGCAGAGGCGGTATGGGCCGACGAGGCCCATGTCATAGAAAACCGCGCCCTTTATGAAGAAAAATTCAAATTAGCCGACGATATTTTGGGAAACATCGCTGGTGTCAGCACGCCCGAGGCGGGTTTTTTTCTATGGCTTCCTTACCGGGATGGCGAAGAGGCTGCAGTGAAACTTTGGAGAGAAGAAGGACTTCGTGTTCTTCCCGGGAGGTATTTGGCCCAAGACGTAAATGGCCAAAACCCTGGACATAATTATATCCGCGTGGCGCTTGTCGCAGACAAGGCGCACACCGAGCAGGGTCTGTTGAAAATTCGCAGATGCCTTTACAACGAATGAGGTAGATATGGCATACCATTCCACACACGAGCGAAGCCCATTTATCGATGCCCAGTTGCAAGCCGTTCTAGAGCGAAGGGGTGTAGAGCTTTTGGGGATCGCATTGATCGGCCTGAGCGTGCTGATCGGTATGATGGTGTGGAGCTATTCTCCCGAAGATCCAAGCTGGCTCTCCGCAACGGATGCGCCAATTCAGAATATGTTGGGCGTAACGGGGGCGTCGATCGCGGCGCCAGTCATGCTTGTCCTGGGATGGTCAAGTTGGACCTTTGCCGCTTTGAGCGCAGCTTGGGGTCTAAGGTGTCTCATTCATCTGGGTGCAGAAAGAGCCCTGTGGCGCCTAGTTTTCGCGCCCTTTGCGATTGCCCTTATGGCGCTTTATTGTGCAAGCCTTATCCCACCCGCAATATGGACCCATAGTTTTGGGATGGGGGGATTGTTTGGGGATACCATTCTAAAACAAGTCCTCTTGCTGATGCCTTTCACGGATAGAATAAATGTTCTTCTGAGCTCTTTCGTCACGGGGATATCATTTGTCGCTATGCTTTTATTTTGTCTTGGATTTACCCGCCGTGAACTTGGCCGTTTAGTGCGCTTTCTGTTTGTGGGCGTGGTGATGACATATGCTCTTTTGATGAATGTTTTGGGGCGGGGGACGTCACGGGTGTTTCGTGCAGCCTCATCGTTTAATGCTGCTGCGCCCTATGACATTGATGCAGAAAATGGCGCAGATCGGGTGGCTGGCGGCCCTGTTGTGAAACGTACGCAACCACCGGTGATGGCTGCAAAAGCGGGTTTGTCTTTACCACCAGCCCCAGCCTATGATGAAGAAGGCGAAACCTCTGACGCAAAAGACCAAGAACCGGCGCAAAAACCAAGCCTCTTTTCTTTGATGCCTTCCTTTGCAAAACGCCCTGAAAAAATGCCAGAGCCGGAATTGGTTGAAGAATATGCCCAAATCGATGACCCCGATATGCCTGGTGATGAGCGGATCAAAGCGAAAATAAACCATGTGATCAAATCGCGTGTGCTCCGTGGACCCGAATTGATCGCCACTGCGGCTTCTCAAACTGGGCCAAATACCTTTGATCCAGCGGCTGAAGGCGGCGATGTCAACAGGTCCTCGCTCCGCGTCGAACCCCCTTTGACCGCGAGACAGACCGAAGAAGATTATTTAATTGAGGACCCGTTTATTGAACCCGAACAGCAAGGGCTTGATATACTAGACGAAGCAGGTCCAGAGGATTTTGACGCAGAGGCCTTGACCTACGCCCCCCGTTCGTTGGGCGGCATTCCAAAATATGAACCGAAAAAAGTTGTTCAACCTCCCGTGCGAAAACCTATTATGCAATCGTCTCAGGCCAAAAAAGAGGCGCAACCAAGCCTACAATTTGATGACTCGCGAATTGAATATGAACTGCCCCCCCTAAGCCTTCTGGCAAATCCGGTTGTGATCGAACGGCAGTACTTATCTGATGAAAGCCTCGAAGAAAACGCGCGACTGCTTGAATCTGTTTTGGACGATTATGGTGTGCGCGGAGAAATCGTTTCGGTTCGCCCCGGCCCCGTTGTAACAATGTATGAATTGGAACCAGCGCCGGGCCTGAAAGCCAGCCGTGTCATTGGGCTGTCTGACGATATCGCGCGCTCCATGTCTGCGCTTTCGGCGCGGGTATCTACGATACCGGGAAAAACTGTGATCGGGATCGAACTTCCCAATGAAAACCGAGAAAAGGTGGTCTTGCGTGAAATTTTGGCTTCCAAGTTTTTTGGTGATGGCAACCAAAAACTGCCCATTGCACTGGGAAAGGATATCAGTGGTGAGCCAGTTGTGGCCAACCTCGCCAAAATGCCTCATCTGCTGATTGCAGGAACCACTGGATCAGGGAAATCTGTGGCGATTAACACGATGATTCTTTCATTGCTTTACAAGCTCACGCCGGATGAATGCCGATTGATCATGATTGATCCTAAAATGCTGGAACTCAGCGTCTATGACGGTATTCCCCATTTGCTGAGCCCAGTTGTGACAGACCCGAAAAAGGCGGTTGTCGCGCTGAAATGGGTTGTAGGCGAAATGGAAGAACGGTATCGCAAAATGTCTAAAATGGGCGTACGCAATATTGACGGATATAATGGCCGCGTGGAAGACACGCTGGCAAAAGGCGAAATGTTCAGCCGCACCGTACAGACTGGTTTTGATGATGACACCGGCGAGCCCGTGTTTGAAACCGAAGAATTCGCCCCAGAAAAAATGCCCTATATTGTCGTCATCGTGGATGAGATGGCAGACCTGATGATGGTGGCAGGTAAGGAAATCGAAGCCTGCATTCAGCGGCTTGCCCAAATGGCGCGGGCCTCTGGCATTCATCTTATTATGGCAACACAGCGGCCTTCTGTTGATGTGATTACCGGAACGATCAAGGCGAACTTCCCAACACGCATTTCTTTCCAAGTGACGAGTAAAATCGATAGCCGTACGATTCTTGGTGAAATGGGTGCAGAGCAATTATTGGGGATGGGGGACATGCTTTATATGGCGGGTGGGTCCAAGATATCCCGCTGTCATGGTCCCTTCGTGAGCGATGAAGAAGTCGAAGAAGTTGTGAACCACCTCAAAGCCTACGGTCCACCCGAATACAAAAGTGGCGTGGTGGATGGACCAGAGGATGACACCGCCGATAGCATTGACCTTGTGCTGGGCTTGGGTGGCAATACTGATGGCGAAGATGCCCTTTATGATCAAGCGGTTGCGATCGTGATAAAGGATCGCAAATGTTCTACGAGCTATATCCAGAGAAAGCTTGCCATTGGCTATAACAAAGCGGCGCGTCTGGTCGAACAAATGGAAGACGAAGGCCTGGTGAGCCCCGCCAACCATGTGGGAAAACGCGAAATTCTGGTCCCTGAGCAGCAATAAGTCGCCGATCCATTTGACCCGATATCTGTTTACTCTGGTGTAAGGGGGCTTCAGATATATAGTAACCTTATGGGTTATCTTCGATTTGTGCTGCCTTTTTTGTCTGCTGTTTTTCTGTCCACTCAGGTGTGGGCAGACAAAATCGGTATCGATGCCTTATCGACCTATTTGGACGGGTTAAAAACTGTTAAAGCAAAATTCACGCAAATCAATGCGGATGGAAGCCTGTCGACCGGATCTCTTTACATCAAACGTCCGGGCCGCGTGCGGTTTGAATATGATCCGCCAAATGATGCGCTTGTTCTTGCCGCTGGCGGTCAATTGGCCATTTTTGATCCTAACGGGAATGATGTTCCAGAAAGCTATCCGCTCAGCAGAACGCCTTTGTCTTTAATCTTGGCAGAGAATATCAACCTGTCCCGTGATAGAATGGTGCGGGCGCATCAATTTGACGGGACATCAACAATTTTGACGGTACAGGATCCGGAACATCCCGAACGGGGGCTTATGGCGCTCGTCTTTACCGGACCCGACCCCCAATTGCGCCAATGGGTGATTGAGGATCAAAATGGAGAACAAACCGTTGTTGTCTTGAATGAGTTTGCCACTGACATGACCCTTAATGATAATCTTTTTAATGTTTTGATTAATCAGGAAAAGCGCAGCGGCAAAAATTAAGCTTCGGCCCCCACGCGCGACCATTTGGTAGTTCTGACTTTGTTTACAGAACAACCAAACAAAGCCTGTGCGCTCGCCACTGTGCACTGGGCTCCGTTTAAAAAATCCTCTTTTAAATTTTATTGCACCGCGTCAGTTGTGACTTGTACATCGATGCTCGGCTCGAAACTTTGTTTGCCACCCCCATGAGCCAGGATTTTTTACGGTAACTCCCTCTGGCAAATCCTGTTTGTCCCTCGTGATAGGCAAGATACTGATTTTTTGCGTCCGACAGGGAGACACCATTGCGCTGTTTCGTTTTGTTCATATACCAGCCCATAAAATCAGTGGCATCGCCAATATTACTGCGCCGAGCGACGAAACGTCCGGTGGAATTTTTATACTCTTCCCATGTGCCATCAAGCGCCTGCGCGTAGCCATAGGCAGAACTCTGACGGCCTCTCGGAATAACTCCGAGGATATACCGCATCGGGGTTTTTGCATTTGCTTTGAACCGGCTTTCTTGATGTATGATCGCCATTTGTACATTTACGGGGACGCCCCAACGCCGCTCCGTTGCTTTGAATGCTCTCATATAATGTGGCCGTTGTTCGACGATCGAACAGGCATTATCCAAATTCCTAGGCGCCGTTCCAGACGGCACAACGCCACAAGATCCCAGTATACAAGCTGTCAGAATCGCTGCAAAATAATTACTCATTGCCATGCCTCATTTTTATATTTTTTTTGCAGAGTACCCTATTTTGTCAAATGGCTAAAGTGCAATTTCAGGCAGAGGGCATCAAATTGTCCTGACCATAAGAAATATATGATTATCCTATAGATTTACTTTTTTAACCCAATGCACCATGTACAATTGTTGACGGAAAATTCACGCATTGTTTCGTTCAAACAGTATTCTTTTATTGGACAAATACCACATGGACGAAGTATAAGCAGCGCGTAGGGATTGATATAATGTACACGCACAACGCGAAATATCACTTAGGCCAGATTGTACGGCACAAAAAGCACCCGTTTCGCGGGGTGGTTTTCGATGTGGATCCGGAATTTAACAATACAGAAGAGTGGTATCAATCTATTCCCGAAGACAGTCGCCCGATAAAAGAACAGCCCTATTATCATCTTCTCGCTGAAAATGATCACAGTTTCTATGTTGCCTATGTTTCTGAACAGAACTTGGTCGAAGATATGTCGGGTGAACCTGTCGGGCATCCCGATATACCGGACTTATTTGGGCCTTTGGAAAATGGGCATTATCCGCTTCATTTTCAGATGAACTAAAGACAACCGAGCGATATAGCTAAAATTGAAAACGCCGGCCGGTCGGTCGGCGCTCAATTCTTAATATCCGATTGCACACCCATCTTTTCGTGGGTCTGATGCGCCTTCGAGCACGCCATTTTCGTGGATATAGATGGCCTGCGACCCGCCGATTGCTTCCATATCTTGGGTCACATTATGGCCCATATCGGAAAGTTTCTGGACAACTTCAGGTGCATAACCGCGCTCTACTTTCATCACACCATCGTCTGAAAAACATCGCGGAGCATCTATCGCCTCTTGCGGGGATAGGCCAAAGTCCAACATGTTGCCGGTTACCCGAGCATGCCCAACGGCTTGATACTGCCCTCCCATAACGCCAAAGGGCATAAGTATCTTATCCTCTTTGCGCAACATGGCCGGAATGATGGTATGCATGGGCCGCGTTTCGGGTTTCAGTTCGTTCGCATGGCCTTTGGTCAGGTTAAACCCGGCGCCGCGGTTTTGGAACAAGATGCCGTAGCGATCCGTTGCAAGTCCGGACCCAAAGCTTTCAAAGATGGAATAGATCAAAGAGACCGCCATACGGTCTTTATCCACCACTGTGATGTAGATCGTATCTTTGTGATGTGTTTCGCTCAGCGTGCTTTGATGGGGTCGTGCTTTGTTTGGATCAATCAACCCAGCAAGGCGTTTTGCGGTCTCCATCGACAGCATTTCTTCCAATGCATTGGTATGGGTCGGATCCGCGATGATCCGATTTCTTGCGTCATAGGCAAGTTTTGTGGCTTCGGCCTCAAGATGGGCGCGCGTGACACCAAAGGGATCCAGATTGGCAATGTCAAATTGAGAAAGGATATTTAGCATCAAGATCGCTGTCGCACCCTGACCGTTTGGCGGGTGCTCTACAACGT
Source organism: Alphaproteobacteria bacterium casp-alpha6 (assembly GCA_001510135.1). Lineage (GTDB taxonomy): Bacteria > Pseudomonadota > Alphaproteobacteria > Rhodobacterales > Rhodobacteraceae > LFER01. Next base: position 29,220 of record LFER01000062.1, on the reverse strand, counting down.
CCACATCCTTGTAGGTGCCAGCGATTGGGTCAGTATAAAACGCCTTCTGGTTTTCAAAATCATCAAGCGTATGCATGCCGCCAAGGGCGCGCAGCGATGATACCATGTCTTCTGCCACAGGACCGCGATAAAAACCATCGCGTCCTTTTTTGGCGATCTCGCTTAGAACCTCTGCCTGATCCGGCGCAGCAAACAGATCTCCCACTTTCGGGGCCTTGCCGTTAAAGCTGAAGAATTTTTGTGCCGCACCCTGAAGACGCCCTACATTATGCGCCCAATCATAGCCGACACGCGGTGCAACGGGGATGCCTTCTTTGGCATAATGAATGCTCGGCGCAAGGATGGCATCTAGTCCAAGCTTGCCCCAGTCGTTGCTGAGTTGGCAAAATGCATCAATGGCCCCGGGTACTGTCACTGCACCGGCGCTTTGCCGTGGGACCGTTACATGTCCCTTTTCGCGCAGCTTTTCGGCAGTAAGGCCAGCAGGTGCTTTGCCAGACCCGTTCATAGCCTTGATGTCGTCGCTTCCTGCCGGTGAGAAAAGGACAAAGCAATCACCGCCTATGCCAGTCATTTGCGGTTCGCAAATTCCCAAAAGTACCGCACCTGCGATCGCTGCATCCATCGCATTGCCACCCCGTTCGAGGATGTTGACTGCCGTCTTTGCAGCCAAAGGATGCGATGTGGCACAAAGCCCATTGGTCGAAAAGACCGGCGACCGACCGGGTAAATGGAAATCTCGCATAAACTCTCCCCCTTTTCATGCGAAGGTAGTGTCATTTTACGGCTTGGCTACATTAATTATTTTGAGAGTCCAAGCGCGATCTGCTGGATTGTGAGTAATCCAACCGAAACGCTCCACTGCAGCACCGTTTTCAGGCGGGGGAGGTTAGTTGCGGCGAGAGGATTGCCCGCAATTTTTCAGACCGTTTTTCCCCTAAGAGCGCTTTTGGTGCAACAGCCAAGCTCAATGGCATGATCGATTAAATATTTCCAAAAGTGTCCAAAATTCAAACAGGGATTTGAAGCTTCAGGATATTGATATTTCCGTGGCGGCGATAGTGAATATCGGAACAAAGCGCCGAAATGATATGCCAGCCAAACCCCCCTTCAGGCAGGTTGTCAAATGATGTATCTTTGTGTTTCTTGGCAGCCCTAATTTTTTCCAACGGACTGTACTCAACGCCTGCGTCGGAAATTTCCGCTGAAAACCGGTTCTTGTGAAGCGCCCATTTAAGACAGATCTTTTCGGGTAGGGAAGCATGATCCCCATGCTCTGCAATGTTATTGAGGATCTCTGCCAAGACCAGTTCAATTGGGTTCACGTCAATGTCCCGCGACTTCCCGTTTGCAAAACGTGTTTTGAATTCCTGTAATCCGTGCCGTACAGAAAGGTAATCTTCTGCGACGGACAATCTTATTTCCAATTCGTTCCAGTTCACGTGAGACATCCTTAAATAAGTTCACCTTCATTCAATGCGTGCTCAACGTCCTCATAAATGGCAAAGATCGAGTCCATGCGCGTTAGACGGAAAACTGTATTTACAACTTCCCCTGTGGAACAAATGTCCATCCTATTTCTGGGGACAAGTGCTTTGTATGCGCTCACAATTGCACCTAGTCCACTTGAGTCAATGAATTCGACCAGTTCCAGATCCAGTACAACGCGTCCACTATATCCGTCAGTCGTTGATCGCATCAAATCTTTGAATTGCACAGCACTGGCCGCATCGATACGCGTTGCCAGTATTTTTAAGATCAAAGTGTTGTTAATAATATCAGGTGTGATTTCCATCGTGGGTTCCTTGAGTGGAGACGGTCTTAAAATGGCTAGACGGGAAAGGTTACTTTTCGGTATTCATGAAGAAAAATAAGGAGCGAATTGTGCCAGAAGTTGTGATTTGTGGGGCTGCACGGACGCCCATGGGAGGATTTCAGGGGGATTTCGACGGCGTCCCAGCCGCCGAGCTTGGCGGGGCTGCTATAAAGGCGGCGATGTCAGGGGCAGGCGTGCAAACCGTTGACGAAGTGCTGATGGGAAATGTTCTTCCCGCTGGACAGGGGCAAGCGCCCGCACGACAGGCAGGCTTTGCTGCAGGGCTGGATGAAACTGTCCCTGCCACAACGCTGAATAAAATGTGCGGTTCAGGAATGAAAACAACCATGATTGGGTTTGATCAAATCGTGCTTGGCCACACGAATATCATGGCTGTGGGCGGGATGGAAAGCATGTCTAATGCGCCCTTTATCTTGCCCAAAATGCGAAGCGGTATGCGTCTTGGGCATACTGAGGTTAAAGACCATATGTTTTTGGACGGATTGGAGGACGCCTACGATAAAGGCCGCCTCATGGGCACTTTTGCCGAGGATTGTGCGGAAAAATACCAGTTCACCCGACAAGCACAGGATGAATACGCGCTTAAATCCCTATCTAACGCATTAGACGCAGAAAAAAATGGTGCCTTTGAATATGAAATTGCCCCTTTTACATTGACTTCACCCAAAGGCGACCGCATAGTGACACGTGACGAACAACCCGCCAATGCGCGTCCGGAAAAAATTCCTCATTTGAAACCCGCCTTTCGCAAGGAGGGGACAGTAACCCCCGCCAATTCGTCTTCGATCTCGGATGGTGCTGCAGCGCTTATTTTGTCTTCTAACTCCTACGCCAGGGAACAGGGCCTCCCTATCCGGGCGAAAATCGTTGGTCATGCCAGTCATGCGCAAGAACCGGGTTGGTTTGCCACCGCCCCTATTCCTGCCGCCCAGAAGCTGCTGGATCGGATCGGGTGGGGCAAAGACGATGTGGATCTTTGGGAGGTGAACGAAGCCTTTGCCGTTGTCCCCATGGCCTTTATGCAGGACATGGGCATCCCACGGGATAAAATCAATGTACATGGCGGGGCCTGTGCACTTGGACACCCCATTGGTGCCTCTGGCGCTCGGATCATTGTGACGCTTTTAAATGCGATGGAACGTTATGACCTTAAACGTGGGGTGGCGGCGATTTGTATCGGTGGGGGGGAAGGCACAGCAATCGCGCTTGAAAGAGGATAAACCCTCTTTCAACGGTACCTGATTTTAAAAGCTGGACTTTTGTTGCTTTTCAACTGTTCAAATTGCCCTCTGGACTGCTCCGGAGGGGTAAATTCATGTGCGTGTCTTATCCGTTCACCGCATTTGGCAGGATCACGATTTCCACGCGTCGGTTTTGCGCCCGTCCTTCGGCTGTCAAGTTGGACGCAACAGGTTGATCTTCGCCGCGTCCGGTCGCGATGATACGGGACCTTGATACCCCGTTTCCGACCAGAGCATTCGCAACACTAGTGGCCCGACCAACAGAGAGCGATTGGTTATAATTTGCGGCACCGGTGTTATCGGTGTGACCGATGACCTGAACGGTTGTATTGGGATAGCTGCGTAGGTTCGCAGCAAGCGCGCCAATGTCGCTCATGAGATCAGGGCGAAGGGCTGTACTGTCGACTGCGAAAAGAATGTCCTGAGGCAGGGTCACGATCAGCCTGTCCCCAGTATTTTGGATCAGAACATTGTTATTGCCCATCGCATTTCGAAGTTCTGCCTCTTGTTTATCAAGCTGATTGCCGATAATCGCGCCTGCGCCGCCGCCTATAATGGCCCCCTTGAGGGCGCGGTTGCGTTTGTCTTCCGCGTCTGTTCCGGTGATCATGCCACCAACTGCGCCGATCAATCCACCAATCAACGCGCCTTTTTGTGTTTTTTCGTAGCTATTCTGGCCCTCAAAGCGTTCCGGGCCCGTGCATGCACTCAACCCCAGTCCGGCGGCTACGAAAATACCAACGATTTTTGCTACATTTGTCATCTACAATCCATCCCATAAATACTTTGTGTATCTTATATGATACATCACAGGAGTAACGAAACGGGGAAAATTGTTATGCGCGAAACTATGCCGTCTTTTGTAACTTGGATGTGGCGTCTCTGCGCGCCGACTCATAGGCAAGCATCGTTCTTTTGATCGGTAATCCCCAATGATACCCACCGAGTTCCCCAGACTTTCTTAAAGCACGATGACAGGGTATCAGCCAGCTGATAGGATTTCTGCCGATTGCAGTTCCAACTGCACGTGTCGCTTTCGGGGAACCTATGGCTGAAGCAACATCGCTATAGGTGCTAACATGCCCGCTTGGAATACGCATTAATGCTTCCCACACCTTGATCTGAAACGGCGCACCGATCACGTGAAGGCGGGGTGGATTTTTATGGTCAAAGACTGACATACCGTTCCAAGTCGACGGCTTTGTTTCTTCTTGAAATTCTGCATTTGGCCAGCGTTTCATCATATCGGCAATAGCAGTATCGCGCCCCATTTCTTCAGAAAATGAAATACCACAGATCCCTCTGTGCGTTGTCATGATAAGCGCTTCTCCGAAGGGACTTTCGACCCAGCCGTAACTGATGGTCAGACCATTTGCCTTTTTGGCAAATTCGCCTGGCGTCATGGCTTCCCAAGTGATGAAAAGATCATGTAGACGTGCAGTTCCGGACAGGCCACTCTCAAGAGCCGCATCCAAAAGGGAATGGTGTTCGCTTAATAACTGTTTGGAATGTTCAAGTGTCAAATATTGTTGATATTTCTTGGGTGAAATGCCGACCCATTTTGAAAATAGCCGCTGGAAATGGGGGGCGCTCATTCCCACGTGCGCCGCAAGGTCCGGAAGCGCGATTTGACCTCCTGAACGGTCAATTTCGGCGATAGCGCGTTTGAGAACACCATAAGTATAAGAACTTTCTAAATCCGTCATCAAAACTCCATTTTTGATGATGTTTAGCGACTATAGCGCACAATGCCACCCGAAACTTGCGCATTTTGCTTGTCCTTATGAAAAACAGAAGGCATAGCAAATCCATGGCAAAGCAGTTGGATTTTCATACGATCAAGCAGATATTCCTGCGCTTTCAGGAGGCTGAGGCGGAACCAAAGGGTGAGCTTGATCACGTCAATGTATATACTTTACTTGTTGCAGTTGCGCTCAGTGCGCAGGCGACGGATGTTGGGGTGAACAAGGCGACAAAAGAGCTGTTCAAAACGGTCGATACGCCGCAAAAAATGTTGGATCTTGGCGAGGAAGGATTGATTGAACATATCAAGACAATCGGACTTTACCGCAATAAAGCCAAGAACGTCATGAAAATGGCGCAGATCCTTGTGGATGACTACGCTGGTACTGTACCCAATTCACGCGCGGCACTTGAAGCTTTACCGGGGGTAGGGCGCAAAACGGCCAATGTGGTTTTGAACATGTGGTGGGGGCATCCCGCACAAGCTGTGGATACCCATATTTTTCGGGTCGGGAACCGTTCTGGCATTGCACCCGGTAAAGATGTTGAGGCCGTGGAACGGGCCATTGAAGACAACATTCCAACCCAATTCCAACGCCATGCCCACCATTGGCTGATCTTACACGGGCGATACCACTGTAAGGCACGAAAACCATTGTGTGCATCCTGTATCATTCGAGATTTATGTTTGTTTGAGGACAAAGAGTTATGAAAAAATATCAAGTTGTAGGCATCGGAAATGCAATTGTCGATGTCATTTGCCAGTCAAATGATCTTTTCCTTGACCAAATGGGAATTGAAAAAGGCATCATGCAACTCATTGAACGGGACCGCGCTGAACTTCTTTATGGTGCGATGGATAAACGGACTGAAGCGCCCGGTGGTGCTGTGGCCAATACACTTGCCGGTCTTGGCGCACTTGGGGTGCGCACGGCCTTTATTGGACGGGTCAGTGACGATAGTTTGGGGCGGTTTTATGCAAATACAATGCAAGAAACAGGCACTGATTTCGTGAATCCACCGGTTTCCGGTGGGGAACTTCCGACATCACGGTCTATGATTTTTGTGTCAGAAGATGGTGAACGTTCGATGAATACCTATTTGGGTATTTCCGCAGAACTTGGGACGGAAGATGTGTCTTTAGAGGTTGCAGCAGAGGCTGAGATCGTATTCCTTGAAGGGTATCTGTTCGACAAAGACAAGGGCAAGGAAGCCTTTAAACTACTTGCAAAAACCTGCCGCAGCGCTGGTGGAAAAGCAGGCATTGCGATTTCTGATCCTTTTTGTGTTGAACGTCACCGTGCAGATTTTCTGCAGCTGATCGAACATGACCTTGATTATGTGATTGGCAATGAAGATGAGATCAAGTCGCTGTTTGAAACAGATGATCTGGACGCGGCCATCGCCAAAACCTCGGAAATTTGCAATCTGGTCATCTGTACGCGAGGCAAGGAAGGCGTTTCCGTCATCTGCGATGGACAGCGTACAGATCATGCTGTTACTCCTGTTGTTCCCGTCGATGCGACGGGGGCAGGGGATCAGTTTGCAGCAGGGTTTCTTTTCGGGCTCGTGAATGAGCGTGATATAGATAGCTGTTGTGCCATGGGCAATATCGCCGCAGCAGAGGTGATTGCCCATATTGGCCCGCGCCCTCAAGAAGATGTGTCCGCCCTTTTCGCCAAAGCAGGCCTTGTTTAACCGGTTAGCGGCGCGAAACGGGGTCAGTCACCAAGTTTTGCGTGGACTTCATCAAGGTCGATTTCACTGATCGGGAATTTATTCGCCGGGTTGTGGAAATCATATTTGAAGAGGTCAAAATCACGATGATAAATTTCATACATCAGATGCATGGAAAGATCATCAAAGTAATCTTCAACTGGATGGGCCCGCTTTGGTCCATGGCCTTCTGACTCGTTGAAACGGGGGATTTCTTCCAGATTTATAGCATGTTTTGTTTGGATTGAATCCAGAACGGATTGCATGCCTTCGTTAAATTGTTCGGTCCAGAAAATTTTGTCGTATTGCCCACCATTTACAACGAAAGTAGAGATATGGCCTGACATTGCCGACCAGTGAATATCTGGTTCCATCGGTTTACGAAATTTAATGGTATCACGGGCAAAAAGAAGAAAACGACGAAAAGATTTGATTTGATCAAAGTTTTCTTTTCCATCCTCACCGCCCACTTCGACGCCGTATTTTTGAACCAACATCGGGACCAAATTTCCCCGATAACGGTTACCGTTTCTCTGAATGCCACAGATTTTGTCAAAAAAGGACGATAGAATGCGCGTGTAAGGGTTTCGTACGCATGTAAATGCGAAGCTTCGGTGGTGTCTTACGTTTTCAGATATCTTGTGCTGGCTGTGTGCCATGGCCCATTTATGCATGCCATCCTGCGCGTCATGGATATCACCAGCAAAGAATACGCCATGATCTGAATAAAACATGATTTGACCAATGCTTGAACATGCGCATTCGGGTACAACGCGATAAACCACGCTTTCGCTTTCGGTCATCCACGTGCCAGGAAATCCCATTACTTTATCCCTTTTTTAGACTTTGTTGTCGTATAGCGCAGAAAATTCAAGGTTGAAAGTGATTGCATGTTAGATAAATGTGGACATTTAGCACGTCTAGGATGCGTGAGGTTAAAATGCGGGAGAATCTGTGGCTAAAATTGCGTTCATATAATTATGTCACAAAGATCCGGAGGCTATCATTGCTCAGGCCAATCGGTTGACGGCTGTCGGGGATTTTGTGTCCATTCATTTTGATGCAGGTTCAAAATACGGTGATTTTCAACACATTAGATCCGCTCTGAAAGATAATCCAAACGTAACATACGCAAAGAAACGCGTTAAATGCGGCTGGGCGGAATGCTAGCTGGTCCAAGCAACGCTAAATGCCATCAAAGCAGCGTTGGACAGTTTTCCAAAGGCTTCGCATTTTTACATGGTTTCAGGGGACTGTATGTCCATAAAGTCATATGGATATATGAGAAATTTTTTGGACAATAGTGATGTCGATTACATAGAGAGCTTTGATTTTTTTGAAAGTGACTGGATTAAGACTGGAATGAAGGAAGACCGATTGCATTATCGGCATTTCTTCAATGAACGGACTCAGAAATGGCTGTTTTATACCAGTTTGAATTTGCAGCGCCGCTTTGGTCTAAGTCGAGAAGTTCCAAACGATATTCAGGTGCAAATTGGCAGTCAATGGTGGTGCTTGCGGCGGCGCACCGTCGAATCCATCATGGAATTTATCAAACGGCGGCGTGATGTGGTGAATTTTTTTAAAACCACATGGATCCCCGATGAGACCTTTTTTCAAACACTGGTGCGCCATTTGATTCCAGATAATCAAATCCGCACGCGTACTCTGACGTTTTTGGTTTTTTCTGATTATGGGATGCCAGCAGCATTTTATAACGATCATTACGATTTTCTGATTGAGCAGGATTATTTATTTGCACGCAAAATTAGTTCAGGAGCGCATGAGCTTAAGGCGCGTCTCGGAGAGCTTTATTCGAGTGCACAAACCGACTTTAATGTGTCGATGCAAGGAAAAAGCCTTTATCAATTCCTTACTCAGCGCGGTAGGGTAGGACAACGGTATGCCCGCAGATTTTGGGAAACTGAAGGATCCATTGGGCGCGATCGTATGTTGTACTTGGTTGTTTGTAAAAAATGGCATGTGGCAAAAAGGTTTGTGAACCAGTTTGGGCCTCATATTGATGGACCTTTGTTGGAATACATTTTTAATGAAACTTATGAGAATATTCCTGATTTGGGGGGGATATTATCGAGTGAAGAGAAAAAATCGCGCCATCGCCGCTCCCTCGTTCGGATGCTTTTTGAATACTACAAGACAGATAGATTACTTCTCTGGCTCGACCCGGGTGATTTTGACATATTGCAGGATTTTTGTTCCTATATTGCTGTGACGCGGGTCTTGGAAATCATTTGCCTCATGGATGATGATTATATTTTGGGTCATGCTAAACGTGTGAACCTTATCTCAGACACAACGCCAGCTGAGGCAATCAGTGCGCTGCTTCCCAGTATTCGAAATGAATTGTATCATCAAAGCGAAAGGATCATTGACGCGGGTTTTGACAATTTCTTTCGGATCACCGAACAGGGTAATCTGAAAAAGAACAGTGATCAGATCAAGTTGTTTTGTGAGCTTGACGAAGAAACAGCAACGGCCATTATGGAACAAGACTGGCTTTTTGCAGATTGAGGACAAACATGGGATACAGTTACGACACCAACAATGTTTTTGCGAAAATCCTTCGCAGGGAAATCCCAAATAAGACGGTTTTGGAAACCGAGCATAGCCTTGCCTTTGAGGATATCGACCCACAGGCTCCTGTGCATATTTTGGTTATTCCTAAGGGGCCATACGTGAGCCTTGATCATTTTACCCAAAAGGCCAGCGATGCCGAAATTGTTGATTTCAATCGGGCTATTGGTGAAGTTTGTAAGATAACGGGTGTTCAGCCGAGCAGTGAAGGTAATGGGTTTCGCGCCATAGCCAATACAGGAGAAGACGGGCTTCAAGATGTGCCGCACCTGCACGTCCATATTCTTGGCGGTCGCAGGCTGGGGCGGATGCTTGTTAAAACGTAATGCTCTTAATTTGTGCAAAATTATTGCATATGATTGCGGCTATCTGCTTGCGTGTGTTTAGAAGTTTCAGCATAAGCAGGCTCACGATTTGATCTAAAAAGGAAATGGATATGACGACTGCGGTGCCTGAAACGAAAATCGTGGAAAGCTATCGAGTTGCATGTGACGGAGGAGAAGGCGCGCTTGGCCACCCGCGCGTCTGGTTACAAATTCCTTCTGACACAGGATGGGTCGAATGTCCTTATTGCGATTGCAAAATGATCCATAAAGATTTTTCCGATAAACTGCATAGCTGAGTTCACTGAATATCGATTTTATTTCATAAGCGAACGGTTCATCACCGCATAAAGCTTTATTTTATCCAGTAAATCTTCAGACGACAGGCCCAGTTTTTGTGCTGCGACTTCTACGCTTCCGTCAGATTGCTGCAGTGCCGTAGTGACAAGTTTTTCTTCGATATCGGATAGAAACTGGCGCAGGTTCAAGGGCTGATTTCTGGAAAAATAATCGATGAAGTCTATGGATTCATTCGATTCTATCTTGTTTGAGCCCAATAAATCCTCTTCGGATGAAGAGCGCTCTGTCGGATCGTCCCAAAGACTGGCCTGAGTTATCTCTGTCGGTTCTCCGGTTTCAAAGTTGGGCATTAAGGGTCTTATTTCTTCTATGCCAAGCGTCTGACCGCTAAAAAGTACCGAACATTTTTGCAAAAAATTGGCGAGTTCGCGAATATTTCCCGGCCAGGTATAGGCCCGCAAAAATCCCAACGCTTCTGCGTCGAAGGTGGCGGGCTTAATTTTTGTTTCGGTCTTTTTCAGGCGCATGGATAGAACGGTGATCAGCTCTTCCAGATCTTCGGTGCGTTCAGCCAATGGTGGATTTTCGATAGTATAAACCGCGATCCGATAGAGCAAATCGGCTCTGAATTTGCCTTGCCGTGCCAATTCACCAATATCTGTGTGGGTCGCGCAAACCAGACGGAAATCAACGGGGATCGATTTTTCAGACCCAATTTTTTGGACAGTTTTGGTTTCTAAGACGCGTAAAAGTTTTGCCTGCAGCGAAAAAGGCATGTCTCCAATTTCGTCCAAGAATAGGGTGCCATTTGCGGCTTCTTCGACCTTTCCTTTTCGCGCTTTATCAGCACCGGTGAATGATCCTTTTTCGTGGCCGAAAAGTTCTGCTTCCAACAGATCGGCAGGGATTGCTGCAGTATTTACTGCGATAAACTTTCCTGTGCGTGCCGACAGTTTGTGAATGCCCTTCGCGATCAGCTCTTTACCGGACCCTGTAGGTCCAATTGCCAATACATTTACCGGATAGGGCGCTGCGAGTGCGATGTGTTGACGAACTTCTTGCATTTTTGCAGAGGATCCAGCGATCAAGTTTTCCAGAAACTTTGAATTCGTCATCTATTCCTGTCACCTCAGATTTTTCAGTATTTTTGACATTATTCCAACAAATTAGCCAGAGTAATAATTTTGAAATCGATATTTAGCGTCATGCCGTTGCATAATTGGCATGCATTTTGCCTCTTTGATCATGAAGGAGAGACACAATGCTTTACGCAATTCAGCTCACCAGCTTTGAAGCTGCAGCATCTATTTCAACCATTCTTCAGAACGCGCAATGTGTCACTGTAGAACATTTGGACAAACAGGCCTCCCGCGATCCTGCCGGCCCAAAGGTAAAAGCAATTTTAAGCGCTGCCTTCGAAAAAGAGATGGGGGGGCTTAAAAATGTTGTTGAGCTGGTGAAAAAGCGTGGCGCAAAGTCTTTGGCCATCATTGAAGAAAACGCAAAGACTTTTTCTGTCGAGAGATCAATGAATGCAGCCCTTTTGAGGTTGTCTCTCCCCAAAACAGACCATCCGCTTGAACTGCAGTTCTTACTGAACTTGGCGGTGAGCTTTATTACCGAAGGCCAAAGTACGATCGCAGCAGACCGTTTATCGGTTGATCTGCTGACTTTGGCGCGCAAAGTTTCCAAATCTAATGTGAATGTGTTTGTCAACGGCCCCACTGGCAGCGGCAAAGAAGTATTGGCGCAGTATATCCATAAAAACTCTCCCAGACGCGAACGTCCATTCGTTGCCATTAACTGTGCGGCCATTCCGGAAAACATGCTCGAAGCTTTGTTGTTTGGTCACAAGAAAGGGGCCTTTACCGGAGCCTCCACAGCGAGTGATGGTATCTTTAAAGCTGCAGATGGCGGCACGCTGCTTTTAGACGAAGTATCCGAAATGTCGATGCCGCTGCAGGCGAAATTACTTCGTGTTCTGCAAGAAAAGTCGGTTGTTCCACTTGGCGCATCAGCTGCAATTCCAGTCGATGTGCGGACACTTGCGACGTCTAACCGGAACATTCCTTTGGAAATTCGCCAAGGCCGGTTCCGCGAAGATCTTTATTTTCGTTTGAATGTCTTCCCACTGGCAACCTATGCTCTGAATGATCGTCCCGAAGACATCATTCCGATTGCAGCTGAATTGTTGGTGCGTCATCACAGTGATCTTACTGATTTTCCTGTCATTTCTGGAGACGCACTCAAAATTCTACGTGATTATGCCTGGCCTGGGAATGTGCGCGAATTGGAAAACGTCATTCAGCGAGCGACCGTTTTGAAAAGCGGATCACGTATCCTTGCAGAAGACATAATGATTGACCGAGCCATGGCAGAACCCGAAGCGGTGCCAGCCATGGTCGCTCAGGCATAATTTAGGGGGGACCAAACCATGTCAGCCATTTCAGGAATTGCAAATCTACAATCCATCACGGCGTCTCAACAAAGCGCTGTGGGAAAAGCAGAGACTATCAAAGATAAATTGGGCGGGCAGACCGGCCCTGATATCACGGGGGCAAGCTTTACCAAACGTCTGCAAGAGTCTCTCAATTCCGTAGCCCAAGCACAAAAAAATGCCGCACAGTCGGTCGTGGACTATGAAACTGGAAAACACAATGACCTGACCAAAGTGATGGTTGATCAACAGATATCATCGATTGGTTTTCAGATGACCCTCAATGTCCGCAACAAAGCTTTGTCTGCATACCAAGAAATTATGAAGATGCCTGTTTAATGAAGGTTTGATTTGAAAAATGACTGACTTAACAACACATAATGCTCCTTCTGCTCCTGCTTCTTCAGGTGTTATCCCTTCGATCGGGTCAGGGTTTAAACGTGCAAATGTCTTTTACAAGCAGCCCAGCGTTCAACGTGCTCTTCCCAGCATTGCCGCCGCGATCATCGCGATCTTTGGGATCATTATTTATGTCGCTTTGCAAACCCCCGAACGGACCACGTTATTTTCCTCGCTCAGCGAGTCGGAAAAGTCGCGCGTCTTTGAGGCGCTAAAAAATGGTGGAACAGATGTGCGTATTGATCCTGCAACCGGTGAACTGACCGTGCCGGTGGATGATTATCACAATGCAAAGCTAAATTTGGCAGCGCAGGGCATCGCCGTACAAGTCCCCGAAGGCCAAGGTAACCTTGATGATATGCCGATGGGTACAAGCCGCTCAATCGAGACATTGAAAATCAAACAGGCAATGGAATACGAACTCGCCAGATCAATTTCCGAAATTGATACAGTGAATAATGCCCGGGTCCATTTGGCCATTCCAGAGCGGTCTGCATTTGCCCGAAATACCCAAGAACCAAGCGCGTCTGTGTTTCTGGAGTTGGGCGTTGGACGGTCATTGAGTTCGCAACAAGTTCAGGCCATTGTCAATTTGGTGGCCTCTTCTGTTCCCAATTTGGCCAAGAATAAAGTATCTGTGGTGGATCAGAGCGGGCGGCTATTGTCCAATTCCGTTGAAGATCCGGCGGCAACTGCCTCTGAGCTGCAGTTTCAATACCGGATGCGTATAGAAGATCTCTATCGGGCACGCGTAGAGCGTCTTTTGACCCCGATCGTTGGGCCGGGCAATGTCTCCAGTCAAGTCAATATTGATATTGATTTCACCACGCTTGAAGTGACCGAAGACCGCGTTTTGCCCGAGGACGTGGCGATCCTAAGTCAGCAAATCAGCCGCGACGAAGAGGTCAGCAGTCGAGCTCAGGGTATTCCGGGGTCTGTTGCAAACGAACCCCCTTCGCAGAGTAAGTTCACGCCAGCTGATGAAATGCAACAACCTGCTGATGCGCAAAATGCGGCAACAGATGAAACCAACCCCACCGATCCGCAGAATCCACAATCACCAGAAAATGAAAGCGTTGTGTCAAATTATTTGCCCTCACAATCAAGAGCAGTTGCGGCAAATAGCGGGTCCAAAATGGTCTCCAGCAATGAAGTCCAAAACTATGAAGTCAGTCGGCAAATTTCGACCAAGAAAATGCCATCTGCCGAAATTAGAAAGGTGACCGTTGCAGTTCTTTTACGCGAACAGTCGGTGGTCGCACCAAGTGGTGAGATCCAGACATTGGAAATCAGCGACGAAGAAAAAGAGGAAATCAAAAGCCTAGTATCCAGCGCGCTTGGTCTGACACCTGAGCGGGGAGACAGTGTAATTATTTCCAGCCGCCCATTTATGACAAAAATCTCAGACGGAGTTGAAAAATCTTGGCATGAAGAACCATGGATCAGAGATTTAATTTCAAAATCCATGATGGTTATCATCATCGCTGTTGTCTCCTTGGCTGTCATTCGTCCACTCTTGGCGCGCCTTTTGACCCCCTCACAAGATGCGTTGAAAACAGCCTATATTGAGGAAAATGTCGATCATCTTGAGGATATGGATTTGGAGAGTGGCCAGTCTCTTGAAGACTTGAAATCAAAGCTGAAACAAAAGAAATCAACAATTTCTGCAGAAATGTTGGATACAGCGAACTCTTATGATGATAAGGTAGCCGTTATCAGATTGATGGTTTCTGATGAATCCGGACGGGTCGCAAACGTCTTTAAGGCTATGATGCAAGATGATCTCAACTACGTTTAGGAGCTGGACCTATGGCTGAAGTAAATGAAGACGAAGACACCGGACCAAGGCTCAGCGGTACGCAAAAATCTGCAATTTTGATGATGCTGCTTGGTGAAGAAGAAGCTGCAGAAGTCCTAAAAAACCTTTCTCCTAAGGAGGTGCAGCATCTGGGCGCTGCGATGTATTCCGTGCAAGCTGCCGATCAGGGAACTGTGAATGCGGTTTTGGATGAATTTCTGGAAATCATCAAAGGTCAGACCAGCCTTGGGCTTGGAGGCGGGAACTACATCCGCAATGTTTTGACGCGCGCGTTGGGTGATGACAAGGCGCAATCGGTTCTGAGCCGGATCACCCCGTCAAGCAGCGAACGTCCCATTGAGATTCTTGATTGGATGGACGCCCGTTCTATCGCGGAATTGGTGCAGGACGAGCATCCCCAAATTGTGGCATTGATCACCTCCTATCTTGATTTTGGCCTTGCGTCTGACGTTTTAAGCCTTTTGGAACCTGAACTTCAATCCGATGTGATTTTGCGTATCGCGACGTTGGAAACCGTCGATCCGGAGGCGCTGCGTGAACTTGAAAAAGTGATGAAAAAGAAGTTTCAGGCCAATACCAGTTTGCGGTCCTCACAAGTCGGGGGGGTAAAAGCGGCGGCCAAGATTATGAACTTCACTAAGGAAGCAATGGAACGGCGCATCTTGAATGATGTCAAAAAAGTAGACAAAGACCTGATGCAGGCCATTCAGGACAATATGTTTACCTTTGAAAATCTTGGTATGTCTGATGATCGTTCGCTTCAGACGTTGCTGCGTAGCGTTGAAAGCGAAGACCTTATTTTGGCACTTAAAGGGGCGGATGATTTTCTGCGGGATAAGCTCTTTGGTTGTATGTCAACCCGTGCTGCTGCCAATATTCAGGATGAAATGGAAGCATTGGGCCCAATCCGTCTAACAGAGGTGCAAAACGCACAAAAACGCATCATTGCCGTAGCGCGCAAGATGTCTGACGAAGGTAGCATCGTTCTTGCAGGTCGTGGCGGTGAGGAAATGGTATAAAAATGAGCAATTTGGCAGAGGAATTTGTAACGCTCGACAAAGAAAATCATGTCCGAATGCGGGGGGCGATCAAAACCGCAATAAATGCAGATTTCAAAGTTGAAGAGTCCCCAAAACACGACTCCAATGCGGGTTTTTCAAAAAAATCGATAGAATTTTTTGTGCGTGAAAAATTAGACCCGGCCTCATTTCCAAAGCCGGCGGCGCCTTCTTCTGAAAACGCGCCCGCGGCCGCAGGGGCGGATCATTCACCGCATGATGTTTCTTCTGAGGCTCCTCACAATAGCGAACCAACTGCCGCACCTCAATCTGAGGAAAACAGTGATCTTGATGACTTGGCACAGGTCCTCGCAGAGGAGAGCACTGAGCCCGCATCGGACATCGAATTAAATCAGGAAACAGCAGAGCAGCCGGTCAATCCGCAAGCGACCGTCGATGACCAACAGTCCGATCTTTACGATGAAGGATTCGCCGCAGGTCGCGCAGCCGCCCTGACCGAATTGGAAGAACAACGTTTGGAGCACTTGGGAGTCTTGAAATCCATCTCAGAAAAGCTTTTGACAGATTCTGTGTTTGATTTTGACAATATTTCAAAAAAAGTTCTCGACACAGTGAATGAACTTTCCAGTGAACGCTGTGGATTGGCGATTGATGAAAATCCAGAAGGGTTCCTCAAGCGCATCGCTGCACAGATTGAACAGGTCCGAAACCTGTCCGAAGAACGCAGCGTTTTCTTTAACGAAGAGGATCTGGCTGCGCTGAAATCGTTTGAAGAATTTGAAAGCTACTTCGCAAAGGCGAAAGTTCGCAGTGATCCCGTATTGAAACGTGGGGATGTGGTGGTGAAAGTCGGTGGGGTCGAATTGCGTGATGCCCCATTCGCCGATTATGCACAGGATATTCAGGATGAATGATCTCACCGGCGAATTGATGCGCGATCTAGATCGGCGGCTTCGGCCGCAAATGGGGTCGCGGGTTTCGGGCAAAGTAGTAAAATTTGATGGATTGACAGCACATTGTGACGGGTTCCCAGCACGTGTCGGGGCGATTTGTAAAATTTCAACTGGAACGACCGAAGTACTGGCTGAAGTGATCAGTTTCAAAGATGGGCTTAATCAGTTGGTCGTCTTTGAACTTGGGGCAGGCATTCGAGCCGGGGACAAAGTGACATTGGTCGAAGAAGGACAAATGATTAATGTTGGGGAAAAACACCTCGGGCGAGTCTTCGACGCGATCGGCGAACCTCTGGATGGAAGACCAATGCCCCCCGGAAATAATGTCTGGCCCCTTCATGGAAAACTTGTGAACCCATTAGAGCGGAACCATATATCCGAATTTCTGGACGTTGGCGTGCGCTCAATCAACAGCCTTCTGACAATCGCAAAAGGCCAAAGGGTCGGCATCATCGCGGGCTCAGGTGTTGGGAAATCTGTTCTGCTAAGTATGATGACCAAATACAGTGCTGCAGATGTAATTGTTGTGGGGTTGATCGGAGAGCGTTCGCGCGAGGTTCTGGAATTTGTTGACAAAGTCTTTGACCCCGAAACGAAAAAGAAACTCTGCGCCGTTGCAGTTCCTGCGGACAGATCTCCTTTGCTGCGTATTCGGGGGGCAAATCGTGCAACTGCACTTGCCGAATATTTCCGCGATCAGGGCAAAAACGTCTTGTTGATCATGGATTCCTTAACCCGTGTTGCTCATGCGCGGCGCGAAATTGGTCTTGCCCTTGGCGAATTGCCAACCTCCAAAGGATACCCGGCGTCTGTGATTGCGCTCATTTCTGGCCTTGTTGAACGCGCAGGAATGGGGCTTTCGGCGACGAAAGGGTCAATCACGGGCATTTATACTGTTCTTGCAGATGGCGATGATACTAATGACCCCGTTGTGGATACGGCCCGCGCGATTTTGGACGGTCATGTGGTTTTGAACCGTGAATACGCCAATATGGGCATATATCCGGCAATTGATATTTCGCAATCTGTCAGCCGCGTAATGGTGGACGTTGTGACCCGGGATCATTCGATTGCGGCAGATCGCCTGAAACAGCTTATTAACGTCTATAATGAAAACAAGGATCTTATCCTCATGGGTGGTTACGCGCCGGGGCAAGATCCGGATTTGGATGAAGCTTACAAGAAGTGGCCTAAAATTGTTGAATTCCTCAAGCAATCACCGTCCAAGGTCGAACGATTTGATAATGCCGCACAGGCGCTTACCGCATTGCTGAAAGAGGCTTAGATGAAGCCAACTCGCAGAAAATCGGTGCTTGAAAAAATCGCCCGAAAAAATATGGCGGAAACGGCAAAACTGCGAAGTGCTATCGGTGAACAAGAAAAACAATTAAATGAAATCAATGAATTAATGACGCGCATCAAGGAGCTGCAGGAAAATTCCGGGGACCAGTCCTGTATAAGCCCCAACGAATTGCGCGCTGCGCGGTGGTATTCTCTTAAATTGTCTGAACAATGCATGATTTTGGAAAATCGTATTGAGTTTGTAGAAACAGAGTTGGCACATTTGCGAAAATCGTCACGCGACAAATCATATAGAAATTCAAAACTTGAAAAACTGATTGACGAAGCCAAGCAGATGGTGCGCCTTGAAAAAGATCGCGTTCAGGAAAAGAAAACAAGTTTTGTCAAATCCTCTGGGAATGGTTGAATGTATTTCGAGCATTCTTTGTAGATCGGTCTCCCCCTATTCGTCAGGGGTCGGGGTGAATTCTGGCACATAAATTGCAAGCACATTGTCGAAGTATTCAGGGTAGCTGCGACATGGACTTGTTAAATTTAAGTGTCTTTTCGGTGGGGAAATTGCCTGCCGGTGCGCCTGAAACCGTGTCCTTGGCAGGGGAAACGGACGATTTGAGTCAAGAGTTTTCCCAGATGCTTCATGTTTTGAGGCAAGCAAAATTATCCACCGCTGAAGAACCAAAGTTGAGTGCAGCGCTCCCTGACTTGGAAGATGGCGGGGAGAGCAATAGCGATTACCAGCCTCTTAAGAATTTAATGGAGTTCATGGATGCAGTGGAAAGCCAAGTCGGCCAAGAGAACAGTAAAGAATCCAAAGCTTTGCCGACGCGCGAAGTGGTCAGCGCTCTGTCAGATTTACTCGTATTTCTCAAAGCACTTCGCCAGCATCTGATAGGGGGCAACGGTTCAGATAAGGTGCAAACGGCCTCAGAAAATGCAGCTATTCCGGTTCAAATACCAGACAAAATTGACGCCACTGATCTGGCGGAATTCGAACAAATTTTACATGATCTTGGCCAGTTCGTTCCGACGGGCAATGCTTTGGACGGTCAGAGCGAGGATCATGAAAATTTAGACCAAGCGTTTACTGTGGACATCGAACCGGCGGCCGTTAAAGCTGAAGCAGCGGCGGTTAATGCCGACCCAGTTACAGTTAAAACAGACCTGCCGATGGCAAAAGAAAGCCCTGCTGCCGGTGGAGAACAAAAAATCGAACTGAATGGTGTCACTAACCACCCTAAAGCAGAAGAATTGGTTTCCTCGGTCCCGTCAGGTGGGCCTGTTGTACGAGATGATCTGGATGCATTACCTCGCAGAGAGTTGAATCCTGTCAATGCCCAATCGGAAGGCGCCAAACCCAAAGAAGTTCTCATTGATGAACCGTCTGATACTTCGGTAAAAAAAGTTGTCCTAGATAATGCACAACCGGCTTTGCAAAACGAGAACCTGCACAACACGCATATAGTCCAATCGGATGAAAGTAAGCAGGTTGTAGATTTTGCTAAGGCGTCTGATGAGTTCAAGCTGCCACAAGAGGGTGACGCAAAGGACGCACTGGTCTTGGCAGAGGCTCTTGTACCCTTACGGGAACTTGTATCAAAATTGCGTTCCCAAAAACCGGATCAGCCGTTTAAACTGTCGCAGCGTGAGCAGTCCAAACTGGTCGAAGCGACCAAGTTGCTTAGATCGATTGATTTTGAAGATATAAGCGCCGGTAAAAATCCATTCAAAGATATTTTGGACGGATCCAAATTGGTCCGCCAAGCCGAAAATGGCATTGCACGTCCGTTGAACCAAGAAAGGACCGGTGAGGACCTGCTTCAAAGTGCTACAGAGACCGACCTTGATGATCTCCGAACTTTGGAAGCTCTCGCACAGTCGGTAATGGCGAGCGACCCGTCGACCCAAGATTTGGCACAGATAAGACGCACGTCTTTTGTCGCCTTTCCTCCAGAAATTTCCGAAAAATCAATCATCTTTGAAATGCCCGTTCTTCTTGTTGTGAATAAAGTGGATGCATCAAATCCCGACGTTTCACACATTACAAAATCCGAGGTGACAAACACTGCGGATCTTAATTTAAAGCCTGACGAAATACTGACTTTACCTCAGAAAGACACGCCAACCGACGCCTTGGCGGCCACTAGGAAAATGGATTTGTCGAACGGGGATAAAGCGCAAACCGTTACGATTGGTTCACCAGAACAGTCTTTGGAAAAACCAGTTCTTGCCGGTGAATTATCGCGCATATCTGAACAAGTTGCCGCAGGGCAGGCTACAAAGGTTGAAAATACGATGCAACCTTCTGAACAGGTTTTAACCTCTGGCGCGCTAGGTGATGGTGAAAATGTCGACCAGGCGATAGACCGACCCGCGCTTTCGGTTTCTGAGAAAAGCGACGGTCAGTTGCACCCAAAATCTGGGCCCGAGGTGTTTTCTGGGAACAAAGAAGGGAATATATCTTCACTCTCTTCTAACAAAACTGAAGTACTTTCCCAAAATGCCAGCCAAACAGTGGCGGCGAAATCAGAAATTGGAACCGCTAACTTGAGCGCTTCTGCAACCGATACGGAGCAGAAATCACCGGATGTTTCTTTGCGCAGTGCCCCAAACCAGCGCGAAACGAGCGATCAAGCAAGATATGAGCGATCTATTGTGCATTCTGGTGCGGTGAATGCGCCAAAAACTGAAATGGCGCAATCAGACACAAAAGATGCCCCTGTGCAAAAAGTACCTGAATCTAAGGCGCAAACCAATGCACCGTTAGGCGTCAAGGATCTCCTCGAAAAGGTTGCAAAAACTGAGACGCAAAAAACGGAGCTTGGGAGCTTAGCGACGACCAAGGCAAATGTGCGCAAAGCAGAAAATGCAAATCAGTTGCAAGCCCATCCTGCGGAAAGTGAAATTGACGAAAGCCTAATTGCGAAAAAGCAAGGAGCCGTCGAAAATCTGCCTTTGCGTAAAAAAACAAATAGACGGGTATCAGAAAGTAAAACTTTCGAAATTGCACAGCCAAAAGTAAAATTGTCGGCGCAACGTCCCGATGTTCTGCCAAAGCCGCAAACTATTACGGATTTTTCTGCCAGAGCATTTGAGGCGATGGTGAGCCAAAACCTCGGGACTGTCCGAACGACCGCCTCACAGACGGGTACAACCGTTCCGTTTGCTGTTCTGAATGCGGAGACTGGAACAGTGCAGCAGGCATCATCGACGTCAAACCCGCAAAACACGGGCGGGCAGATGCAATCCGGGGCAGATCGGCTCGAAAAATGGATAGACGGTCGGCTTGACCTCACCTCTCGCGGTTGGGTGAACAATCTGGCAAAAACAATGGCCGCAGCTATAAATCGGGGGCAGCAGCGGTTGATGTTGGCCCTAAGCCCGCCGTCGCTTGGGCGCATAAACATTGTCTTCAACGCAAGGCCAGTGGGTTTGGACGTGCGCATTCATGCTGAAAGGAAGGCAACCCTTTCTTTATTAGGTGATGCGCAGGCAAAACTTGTCTCAAATCTTGAAAATGCTGGACATAAGGTCAACAATTTGTCTTATGCTGAGATGGAAACCAGTGAAAATAACTTTGATCTTGATTATAATCAAAGTGCAAAAGGTGGTAAAGATGATACGGGTCGGCGAGATCCTGCTAAACAGAAAACCGTCAGTGACGCTGAGCAGGTTGCACAGGAAAAACCCGCCGATAACAATACAGATGATGCATCTTTGGTGAACATCACCGTTTAACGAAGGGGCCTTAAACATGGCAGAAGAAGAAGAACCAAAGAAAAAATCCAACATTATGACAATTCTCATATTTGTTGTGGCTGGGTTTGTGCTGGTCGCGG
The DNA here is from genome assembly GCA_001510135.1 of Alphaproteobacteria bacterium casp-alpha6. Classification (GTDB taxonomy): domain Bacteria; phylum Pseudomonadota; class Alphaproteobacteria; order Rhodobacterales; family Rhodobacteraceae; genus LFER01. Next base: position 7,700 of record LFER01000062.1, on the reverse strand, counting down.
TGGGTTTAGGCATTGGTTTCATGGTTTTTGGTGGATCTCAGGGTAACCCCCAAGACATCGCGAATGAGATTGTAATGCAAAAGGAAGGGGAACCTGCAGAAGAGGAGCCCGAATTCCCATGTAAAACTGATGCCGAGGGCAACGATATAATTGACGAAGAAACCGGCGAATGTGTGCCTGATCGAGGTCCTGAGAAAATTTCCAAGGAAACGCCTAAAAAGGAAGTGTTCCAAACGCTTTACTATGAAATTCCAGGGAGCATGACGACCAATCTCAAGGGATCGCGGCGCTTTTTGCAAATTGAGATCGGGGTATCGACGAAGTATGACCAAGAAATTCTTGATAATGTCGAAAATCACCTGACCTCTTTGAAAGCAGATATTCTCGCAGCTCTGAGTGATTATACCGAAGAAATGGTGGAAGGCCGTGAATCGCGCAAAATGCTTGCCAACGATTTACGCGATGTCATCAACAAGAAACTGGAAGAACTCGAAGGATTTGGCGGGATCGAAGAAGTCCACCTGACCTCTTACGTGATGCAATAAGGATTGGTGATGTCGGTATCGACCAAGCTCTCAAAAACAGAAGTAGAAGCGCTGATCTCCGGCCTTGAAGGAGCAGATGGGGAAGTCAGCGCTGCAGAGCAGGTCGCGGCAGATAAGAAAATCCGCGACTTCACCTTCGGATCGGATGATCTTTCCCTCTTGGGAGATTACTATGCTCTGCGCGTGATCAATGAGCGGTTTGCGCGGTTTTCAAGAACAGTTTTTCAACCCATGTTGCGGCTTCAGCCGCGGGTAACCGCATTGAATCCGACGGTGAAAACCTTTGAGGATTATAGTTTTTCATCTGAGAGCTTTATGAGCCTGACGCTCGCTCGTATTGAACTTTTACGTGGCAATCTGATGATGGTCATCTCACCTGACCTTGTTTCCAAGCTGACCAATGCCTACTACGGCGGTAATTTGGGATTGTCCAAAAATGCCCGTCGTCCTGAATTCACTTCAACAGAAATGCGAATGATCGAAATTATTACGGGTGGATTGATCGAGGCTTTGGATATTGCTTGGAGTGAGCTAATCAAGTTGGAGTTTTCCGACATAACGAGAGAAGAAAATTTGCAGTTTGTGTCTTTTGTTGATGATACAGAGCAAGTCATATGCTGCACCTTTGAAATCCAGTTGCCCGGCACCCAGCCTGCGGCCTTTGACGTAATTTATCCATTGCAGACTCTCAAACCCATTGCGGCGCAACTACGCTCTCGCATGCAGTCGGACAGCGTAGGAAGCCTTTCATGGACCGAACGTTTGCAAAATGCAGTCTTCAACGTACCGCTTTCCTGTACAGCGCGCTTAACCACTGTAGAAAAATCTATGGCGCAAGTGTTGAGCTACAAGAACGACGACGTTCTACCCATAACTATAAATGGTCCCCTTGAGCTTGTAGTCGAAAATCGCGAATTTTTTGAAGCTGAGCTGGGGGATGTTGGTGGTACGCTGGCAGTAAGCCTTTTGAAACAAAATCTGAAAAAGAGGTAAGGTTAGGAGCTGACATGAGTGAAGAAGACACAGCAGCCGGTGTTGCAGCGGCGGTAAGACCGGAAAAAACAGGGGCTGAAAAGCTAAAAATTCTGGAAAGCATAGAAGTCGCGCTTTCGATCGAAGTTGGTCGCACTGAGATGACGATCAAGGATCTTTTGTTATTAAACGAAGGGTCGGTCGTGGAATTAGACAGACTTGCGGGGGAGCCGTTGGATATCCTAGTGAACGGCGCCATCATCGCCAAAGGCGAAGTGGTAATGGTCGGCGAACGATATGGTGTACGATTTACGGATATTGTCGATCCAGAAGAAAGAGCAGAGTCAATTTAATCTGGCATGAATTTTGCCTTCTTTTCTAAAGGAGGCATTTTATGACAGGTTTGGAAGATTTAAATCAGAAAGTTATAATTGTTGTCACGTTTACTGGCGTTTTGCTGCTTATATGGTGGTACGTAAAGGCACAGTTGGCCAAGACCACGGATCTTGTAGGCAGAGGACATTTTAGACATATTGAAAGCAAACGGCTGGCCCATGCATCGGTGTTGTCCCTGTTTGAGGTAAACAACAAAAAGGTACTTGTTTTACAGGCAAAGCAAGGTGCGTCTTTTATCGACATTACGGATACCTCTGGCACAGGGCGCAACGATCATGTCTAGCCGAGACCATTTGTATTCAGACCCCCGCAAATTCCCCCTTTTGTTTGCAATTTTTATTGGCGTGATCGTTTTTTGTGCCCATCCCTTATCTGCCCAACAGATGAGCGTGCCAGGGTTGCCTGCGCTTCAGGTCAGCCAAGGCGCAAACGGGACACAGGAATATTCGCTTTCCTTACAAATCGTCGCTTTAATGACGGCAATAACGCTCTTGCCAAGTCTGCTTCTGGGAGCGACTGCCTTCACGCGGATTATTATCGTTTTGTCTATTTTGAGACAGGCATTGGGGACCCAACAGACCCCACCCAATCAGGTTTTGGTTTCAATCGCTTTGTTTCTTACAATTTTCATAATGTATCCAACGTTGGAAGAAATTTATTATGCCTCCATCACACCATATCTTGAGGGCCAGATGGATGTTATCAGCGCCATTGAGGCGGCCTCAGTGACCCTGAAAGAATTTTTGGTGGTCAATACCAGAGAAGCCGAATTGGCAATGTTCGCCGAACTTGCTGGTGATCAGCCTTATACATCAAACGATGAAGTACCCTACAATGTGCTGATGCCTGCGTTCATCACATCAGAGCTGAAAACAGCATTTCAGATCGGATTTTTGTTGTTCCTTCCGTTCTTGGTAATTGACATGGTCATTGCATCAATTTTGATGTCGCTCGGTATGATGATGCTCAGCCCAATGCTGATCTCTCTGCCATTTAAGCTTCTTTTGTTTGTGGTCGTTGACGGATGGGCGATGACCATCGGGTCCATTGCATCCACTTATATGAACTGAGGTCCCTATGGAATTTGACGCAAATATCGAACATCTGAGACTGGCATTTTGGAACGTTGTAATTGCGGCCGGTCCGATCCTTGGGATTGCGCTGGCGATTGGTCTCTTTATCGGGATTGTTCAGGCTGCGACGTCTATCAATGAAATGACGCTAAGTTTTGTGCCAAAACTTGTTTTTGTGCTTGGCGGATTTGCGCTTTTGTCGAGCTTCATGTTGACGAGTCTGTCCAATTATTTCGCATTTATTTTCGATTCAATAAGTGCTCTGGGCTAAATTATGGAGGCCCTCCTCTCAGAACAAGGCAATGGGCTTCCGGGAATGGCGCTTGGCGGCGTCATCGAATTGATCACTGTCGTCTTTTTCAGCGCACTAAGGGTGGGGGCATTTTTACTCGCTTCCCCGTTTTTTGGCGCTCAATCTATCCCAATTCAGGTGCGAATCGTGACCGCTATGGTCCTGTCCATTGTGTTTTTTGGTCAGATTGATCCAAGCCCTATCTTAAATGCAGGATTGCTTGATCTTACAAAAGTCATCTTTGTCGAACTTTTCACCGGACTTTGCATTGGGCTTTTTCTCAGCATTCTTTTTGCCTCAGTGGCGCTTGCTGGGGAAAAGATTGCTGCATCTGGTGGTTTGGGGTTTGCTGCGCAAGTTGACCCAAACACCGGTGGCCAGACGCCGGTGATCAGCAATATTCTGACACTTTTTCTGGTGGTTACATTCCTATCTCTTGACGGGCATCTGGCGCTGATCCGTGCGATTTCGCAGAGTTACGTATTTTTTCCCTTTGGCGGGAACCTTCCCCTCAAGAGTACAAGTGAGTATGGTATTGATGCTGCGGGGCAAATGTTTGAAATTGCGACCATCATCATGCTGCCGGTTGTGGCTTTGTTGTTACTGACCAATTTTGCGATTGGTGTTATAACCCGCTCTGCGCCTCAATTAAACTTATTTTCATTTGGCTTTCCAATGACTTTAATGGTTGTTTTTGTTGCGCTTTACTTATCCGCAACGCCGCTGGGCTATGCGATGCAAGAAGTGTCAGAATTCAGTCTTGAATTTGTCGCAGGATTTTTGACGGGGCTTGCAAATGGCCAGTGAAAGTGACTCACAGGAAAAGACCGAAGACCCCACACCCAAACGCCTTGAAAAAGCGATGGAAGAGGGACAGGTATTATCCTCAAAGGAGCTTTTTGTTTTTACCACCTTATTTGCAGGGCTATTTGTCTATTTTATTGCAGTGAATTCATCTGGGTTTTTGCTTGGTCAGTGGAAAGGCTTCTTTCAGTTTGATTTGGGCGAATTCAACGGCGAAGCGGTGCGACTGAGTTATGAGGCCTTCGTCTACGTTATGACAGTCGGGCTCGCGGTCGGTGTCCCCATATCAATCGTTGTTTTATTTACCCAAGGCACTTTGACCGGTCGGATCAATTTTGCTCCCAAAGCAACGAATTTCAAAGGCTCTCGAATTAATCCGCTGCAGGGCCTTAAACGCATGGTGTCGATGAAAGCGCTGGTGGAGATGCTTAAAAGCATTGCAAAGGTTGTCTTTTTGGTCGGGGTGACCTACTTAGTGATTTCAGCTGCCATTTCGGCTTTGCTGACCTCATCTGATGCCAATCTGCTTAAAGGCCTAGAGCGAGTACACACCACTTTTATTGCGTTGTTTATTGCGTTGTTGCTCGTCCTGGCAGCAATCGCTTTGTTAGATGTGCTTTTTCAGCGTCATCAACATATTCAACAATTGCGTATGAGCCGGCAGGATGTAAAAGATGAACACAAACAAACTGAAGGGTCTCCTGAAGTCAAAGCCAAGATCCGGCGTATGCAAATGACGAATGCCGCCCGGGCTGCACAGCAACGCAAGGCACTGGACGATGTACCGAGCGCCACAGCCGTGATAACAAACCCGACGCATTTTGCAGTCGCCTTGAAATATGATGTGGGCGCAAGAGGAGCACCAACAATCCTTGCTATGGGACGAGGCAAGATGGCTGCGGATATCATTGAGATTGCTCAGACTGAATCTGTTCCGATTTTCCAAAGCCCTTTGCTTGCTCGAGCCTTGTTTTTCACAGGAGAAATTGGCGCAGAAATCCATGAAGAGCTGTTCAGTGCTGTGGCGGCTGTTTTGGCATTTATTTTCCGCATCGCAAACGGTGAAAACCTTGAAGTGCCTGATATCGAGGTCCCAGAAGATCTTCAATTCAATGAAACAGGAGAACGCTACAATGCCTAGATTAGCGTATAAGAAATCAATGAGTTTAGGGGAGGCCATCAGCTCTGTCTGTTTTTTTGGTGTTGGGATTGTGTGGCTTTCTCAGGGGATGGATATGATCGACGCTGAAGCCTATTGGCGCGCGACTGGCCTATTTATCTGCGGATTAGTCTGCCTTGCCGCTTGTTTTCGCTATGTCATTCAAAACACGTTGTTCAAACTCTTTGTAGGGTTCGATGAAGATGAAAAGCCCAATCAATAAACCGATGTGCTCTGATTGTGTGCATTTTTTTGTGACCTATGAGCGAAGCCGCCCATGGGGCTGCCGTCATTTTGGGTTTAAGGCAAAAAAGATCCCTGCACAGGTAGTACTTGAAACAAGTGGCACGAATTGTGCTTCTAAAATTGTGAGGAAGCCTTTGGGGCGGCAAAAGAGGAAAGCGGCAGATGGCAAATAACCGATCCGCAACACCAGCTGATGTAGAAAAAAGCATTCAGATTGCACTGGATGCGGCAGATGCTGCAATGGACGTGACGTCTGAATATGCAAAAGTGGCACAGCAGATCAAAAAATCCACAAGTGCGCTGACGAACATAGAAAAACTGGGCCGCATCGGTGTGATCATCGGACTGGTCAGTGGCGTCAGTGTCGCTGTCTTATCAATTGTCATGTTTTTGCAAGCATCCTCAAAACTGAAGTTGCTCACTCAAACGAACACAGAACTGCTGACGGTATTTGTCGAAAATGTAGATACCTTTAATGAAAATCTCCTTAAACTGGAACCTGTGCTCAATAACATTAATAAACTGACGCTAGCCGTCGATAAGATGGGGGGACGGGTGGATTCACTGAAAGAAAAGTCGGAAATGTCATCCACCGAGTTGCGCGTTGCGATTGAAAAGATGACTGAAATTGCACCGACCGTAGAAGCGCAGATGATGGATTTGCAGGAAAAAACCTCAATCATGAACTCTGAACTCACCCTGTCACTTGCAGAAATGACGACTGAAGAATTCAAAGCACAAAACATGATCATGGGGAATTTTACGCGCTCAGTGATCGAAGCAATGCAGAACATGTCCGACACGTCCGTAGATGCAAAGGAACAACAGGCCAGCATGCAGAAGCTTCAAGATGTGAACGCGGAATTGTCTGCGCGTATCGCAACCTTAGATCAAAAGCTTGCATCCGCCAAACGGGAGGCGGCGCGCGTGCGGAACGCAAAATCAACAGCAAAAACAGCAAAGCCAGCGCAATCTGGTGACATTATAAAATACCCCTAAAGAAGGGTATCGCCACAAAAGGATAAAGGGTCTCTATGTCCGAACAAGATGAACTGATAAGCTCGGAACCCTCGCAAGAGGACGCAAAGGAGCAAGTACTTTGCATCGAAAAAGTGGTCGGTGGCTATGCAGGTGCCCTTGGACTACAAAAAGGAGATATCATCGCGGGAGTCGATGGTGTGCCCTTTTACGGCGACAAAACAGATTTCAACGCTTTGTTTAATTTTGACGAAGAAGCCGATGAAACTGCTGCTGAAGTAGCGACGGTGCTGACCATTGATCGTGCTGGGATGTTTTTCAATGTGGTAGCGCGGATGCGCGTTATATGTACCTTTAAACAGGTGGATGCACCTTTTTCTGAACTTCCTCAAAACTTCCAAGACGCCTTACTGTCTGCCACAAGCGTAGAATTGTCGGAGTATCTAATTTACTACGACAATAACAAAAATGCAGAGTTTTTATTAAGAACACGCTCGTTGATGGCGATGGTAGCGCCCCCATTTTGGCTTCTCAATCAACGTATGCCAGAAGCCGCAGTTACGTCTATTCTGGCTTTGGTGCTGACCTTTGCTGTGAATCCGATATTAGGTGCGATCTTTTATTCGGTGTTGTGCCTTTACGTGGGGCGCGAGCAAATGAATTTGGCGATGTCCTTCATGAGTTACAAGCGTATGATTTTCATGCAGCAAATCGCTGCAATCAACGAACTCGAGGCGCAGAAGTCCGCTATTTTGATCGACCCCGAACTATTCTTTTTGCGTCCCGCTTCAGGCTTGGCTCAAGTAAGGCGCAAACGCGCCAAGTTGAAAAGACCCCAAAAGCCCAAACCTACTCGTGAAGAAGCGGCCGCGTAAAATAATACTTTTCAACCATCAAACCTAATCTGGAAAAGATCAGCTGTTTCCTTTGATTGGTAGGGAATTGAACTGGGTTAAATAAATCCGGTTCATATGGTCCGTAGAGAAGGGCTTTTGACCTGAAGCGTCTTTAATTCGGGTTTATCCACGTACGAGCAGCTTAAGCTTATGCTCACGTTTTCGCTGGGCCGTTGATTTGAGATTTTCCAATTCACGATATTTGGCTACCGTTCTGCGCGCTACAGTATATCCTTCTTTCCCGAGCATTTCTGAAATTTTCGCGTCACTCGTTGGCTTCAGTGGATTTTCGGCTTCTATAATGTCTTTGATCTTTCGCCGAATAGCGCGTGCAGAAAC
>LFER01000061.1 GCA_001510135.1 Alphaproteobacteria bacterium casp-alpha6 | reverse complement strand
TCCTGGAAGCACCGGTCAATGTTCCGCTTTGCTTCAAACCATAGACGGTAAAATGATGGAAAAATTTGGAACGACGATGTGGACCGATATTGTGAATATTCAACTCCAAAGGTTGAACAGCATAACCTCGTGCAATATCGAAGGATATCGATACACTTTAGATCCGTAAAGTCCCAAGCTTAATCAGCGCAGATTTCCAGCCGCGCTGTTGTCACGAGAATGGCGTTTAGTTCTTCTTAGAAAAGACCTTCGTCTTTCGCAATCAAAGCAGCCTGTGTCCGATTTCCGGCCCCAATCTTACGATAAAGCGTTTTAACGTGAAGCTTGATCGTGGGCTCCTGCAGGTCTAAATCACGCGCAATCTCTTTATTGGACTTGCCTTTTGACAATCCTTCAAGAACTTGAAGTTCCCGACGGGACAGTTTTTCCGCTAAAGGATTGGGAGCGGCAGCTTCGTCTTCTGCCGTCATAAAGTCTATGGGAGCGTATTGTTCACCCATCGCCATGAAACGTACGGCATTGATCAAAGATTTCGCTGAAAGCGTTTTGGGAACAAACCCAGCGGCACCTATCGCCAAAGCTTCTTCCGCGACAGATCTTGTAGCAATACCCGAGATCAGAGCGACTCGTTGTCCGCCCCCATGTGCCAACGCTTTTTTCAGACCATTCAGACCCGACATTCCAGGCATGTTGTAATCCAACATGATGAGATCGATAGGACCTTCCATGTCTACTTTGCTCAACGCGCCATCAAGATCTGACGCAGTTATAGTTTCGATGCTGCCTTCTCCCTGAAGAAACATAGTCAATGTATCTCTTAGGAGATCATGATCATCTGCAATCAATATTTTCATTTATTCACTTTCACCGCTAACGACACCAATTCTCTATAAGGTAGATAATGTGCCAAAAAGGATTTAAAAACAACCGCAAAAGCTACTTTTCTAACATACGAACAAAATGAGTGATTCACTTTGTGATATAATTATCACCTTTAGGATAAACATAATATTTTTGTGTGAATTTCTGACTGTTACAGTCGATTTTCCCAGTTCCAGTGCAAAGCCGAACACCACCACTTGTCGTGCGCTCCAAAGGCCTCACGAACAGCGGAAATACAAAGAAAGGGGTAGAAATGAGTGCCTCGGTGATGCCTCCAAACATCCTGAGATGGTTTCCGTTGAGTTTGTCAGAAGATTTCAAAGTCTAAAGAATTACATAGAAAAGACATCTACATAAGTTCGCACAAAGTAACGACACCTTAAGGTAATCAATTTACATGCTGATGGATTCGGCTGCTGAGTACAAAGAAGAAATTCACGATTTGTCAGTTTTGGGTTTGAAGATATCTTTGGAGGGCGATTATAAATAGCGCCAAGATATATCCAAAATATTTAAGCATTTGATTGGGTTGTCTGTAATTTTGTTCGTCATCATTGCCTTTATCGCTATTATTACGCTGCGCCTTTATCGCACTAGTGAAACTCGCACGATGGATCATCGAAAGGTCCTGAAACCGATGCCGCCCCTCATTTCGGCCAGTTTGAACGTCATACTTGTGGTGGACAAGAACGGATTTATTCAAGAATATAACGGAGCATTAGAGAAAATATTTGGCTTTAGTGCAAGAGAAGCCATTGGAGCAAAGCTCTCTGAATTGATCTTCCCAGAAAAACACCAGAAAGCCCATGAAATGTGTATGAAGCGTATTCTTTAAAATGGCGCCGCCCGTGTAATTGGAAGAGGCCGAGTCAAAGTAGATGGTGTGTGAAAAGTGGGGTCTACTTTTCCTGTCGAAATGTCGTTGGATGTTATCAAAGACAAAGACGATTCGCTCTTTGTGGCATTCATGCGCGATATTTCCGATGAAGTAAAAGCCGAAGAAGAACTGATAAAGTCTTGGATCCGCGCCTTTGTTGGTGCGAGCGGAAAGGAACAATCCCTGACAAAAATCAGCCATGAAATTCGCACACCGATGAATGGCCCGATTTGGATGGCCATATTCGAAGGGGGCAAGGGCTTTCTTCAAAAGCTCCCATTTTTGCGATCACTGCCCATTGCACGCCCAATGAAATCAAAAAATTCAAAAAAGCTGGAATTAACGCTGTTCTCTCCAAGCCAATCAAAAAGTCACAATTGTTTACCAAATTGAAAGAGGTTGGTATAAAGAGAAAAAAGGAAAACGAGACAGTGCAAGGCGAACGTGCGGTTCTTGATATGTCGACGGATATTATTGACCTGGAAAAAATTGCAGAGCTTAAAGACCAGCTTGGCATTGATGTTTTAAAAACCCTTCTAGATCGGTTTGTAAACGAGACCGAAGAGATGATTGAAGGGCTTTGTGCGCCATCGGCTTTGGACTCAGATGTTGCTGATCTTACAAAAGCGATTCATAAAGTCGCAGGTTCCTCTGCGGCGTTGGGTGCAACAGAAATGAGAAAAACCTTAAATCAATTAGAAATGCTTGGTAAAGAAAGTGATACACCCACTGTCGTAAGTCGCGTCGGCGACCTCAAAGACATCTGGCACATATCAAAAGAGAGTTTAAAAAACCACGGCCTTCTTAATGCTTGACGTTGTATATAACGCTTCTAATGTCGTTAATGAAAAAGGGGTTCCTTTCTAAAAACTGTTATACTCGATAAAGACGTTTTAAGCCGGAGAATATGAATGGACATGCAAATTGGCCAACCTGAAAAATTGACCTATCGTCCGGCGCAAGATCTGATGACTCTGTCCCGGATGGGGTCGTTCCATCAGACGAGACTTTCTTTCATGCGCACATTATTGCGTAGGCTTGTCGCAGATGAGTGGCGTTTTGAAACAAAACGTTTTGAAATTGACACCAAAGGTGTCGGTGTCGCTGTCTACAGCGCCATTGGACCTGATCATACCTATTCGCTCATTGCCTTCGCAAATGATCTACCACCGGAAAAACGTTCTGATCGGGTGATTGCGACAGAATGGGATGCCACCTTTACCCTATTTGACGGCGTGCCTGACGACGGCGAAATTGAACGTCTGCGCGCCAATATCCCCTTGCAAGAAGCAGGCCGCGTCAGTGAACGCGAACTCAGCATGTCGCGGGCCAACCGCTCAGTAAGGCTGTGGGATCATGTGGTGTCGGCTCTGGCAAAGGGGGATCAGCCAGACCCCGAATTGGTTGCCTCTGTGGGGTATCTTATGCGCACAACGGCGGTCTATGGGTCGGGTAAATTTGGGGTCGCAGATCGGGAAGTTCTCACTGACAGATGCGAATGCAGAGGGCCCTTTCAGATCGAAATGTTGACCGTATACCTGATCCGGACTTTTGTGATGGATCTTGTTGAATATCTTGCCAAAATGCGATCTCCACAGACGGCTGTTGCCTTAGATCCACATGTTAGGCGCTGTTTTGGTATAGGAAATTCGACGGGCCTGGGTATGGCGCCCTTTGTTGTCAATCACCCGATGTTAATCAATAATTGGATATTGGCTAAAGAAGAGGCGCTTTTGCGCGTGCGATCCGTCAAAGATGCATCGGAAACAGTTGTTGAAACCTTTCTCAACCTTCTTCCACGGGTCCACCAAAATGTTGAAGAATGGCGGTCACAACATTCCATTCAGTTGGAAAAACTTTCTGGCCTGAAAAAGGACCTTTCCCATTTAGAGATCTTTTTGCAAAGTTTTGATTTTACCAAACCGTACCCTTGGCAACGGCTGTTGGAGTGGAGCGAGGCGCATTTGTCCCTTGAGGGGCAAGAACAGCTTATTTCACTTATGATGGAGCCTTATCCTGATCTTATCGATGGGCTAACCGATTGCATGGATGCAGATGAAGCTAAGGGATTTCGCATCGATGGCCGCATGAGCGTGGAAAATCTAAAGCAACTATGCGAAGAAATTTATGCTTGGGCTCTCCAGATTGACTGGTCCGAAACATCTGCGAATGCGCGGGCGTGGTATGTATCAGAAGAAAAACTGGAGCCGCGACTGGGGGAAAGATTTGAAGAAGATATTTCTGATTACGAACAACCCTTACAACCGGGGCGCGACGCTGCGCGGATGTATGCAGATCTATCAAACGTGAACTCCGGGACAACGGTTGCGGCCTTTCTTTTGGCGCATCCTGAACATCGTCATACCGCACGGCGTTGTCAGCTTGCACAACGGTATCCCTATGCAGAGGTCAGGGACAACACGATTTGCGCGTCGATGATGCCGATTGACCTTCTGCGGGCAAAACTTTCGTTCTTTGGCGCAGGAAATTTTGATCCCAGATCGGATCGCTGGGTCCGGATCAATATGTTCAAAGGCGCAGCATTTCCCCACGAACTGCAAAGCGAATATCGTGATGATTGGCCCTACCCTATCCTGACAGACGCAGGATGAGCTATTCTTTGAACGAATATGAGGCTCTGTGTAAAAATGCTGCCCGTGGCAGTGGGATGCACTGGGGCCAAGCCGAAGAAGTGGGTAAGGCCGCGCGAAGCCTTGGAACCTACGGTTTGGACGACGGGCGCTTGGTGCTGAACGCGATCGAACGATTTGGACCGCAAAATGCGCTATGGCTGGGGCCGGCGCTTTGTGATGAAGGGCAGATTTTCGAAGGGGTGTCGACAGTTGAAAATGTCGAAATGCCAACACTTATGCTGCCTTTTTTACATATGATGGTCCTTGATCACGAAATATGCCTGAGCGTCACATGGGATCGATTCAAGGCTTTAATATCAGCAGATGGGATTGACTGCATCCTGCGCGACGGGCTGTCTGAAACCGGACCGGTCGATTTGAAAGTTTCAACAATGTCTGCTGCGCAAGCCACTGAGCCTCGTTTACAAAGCCGGATAGATGTTCCTCAGGACATTTTCGACAGCTTGAGTGCTCTGGCCCATAAAACCTACGCTCCAGCAACTGAAGAAAGCAGGCTCGCAGGGGCGGGAGCAGGGCTGAGCGACAACGATTAAAACTAACAAAAAACCCGCCAGAAGGCGGGTTTTTGTCAGCAGTTTTTCACCAGATTACACTGTCTTACGGTGTTTAACCGGCGCCCAGAGCTTCTTGTTGGTCAGATACAAGAGGAAACCCAAAAGACCCAGCAGAAACACCCCTACAAATCCAGTATATTTGCGGTCCATCATTTTGGGCTCCGCAGTCCACATGAGAAAGGCAGCGATGTCTTGTGCTTCGTGGTGCAACTCGTTTGAATGACCATCGTCGAACTCTACGTCCTCACCGTAAAGAGGTGGTGCCATGGAAATCCATCCACCGGGAAAAGCAGTGTTTTCATAAAGTGTCACACCCGCCTCTTCTTTTTCTTCACCAGTATAGCCCGTAAGCAAAGACGCGATATATTCTGGTCCACCCATTCCATTGACAAACTGGCTGATGCCCGTGCCGTAGGGTCCGTGGAAGCCTGCCCGCGCCTTTGCCATCAAGGAAAGATCAGGCGCGCCTGCGTCATTATTTTCTGGAAAATGGTCTGTCGGCTTTGCTGGGCGGTAGTCGTCCAGTTCCGCATCGAACACCTCAAAGTTTTCAGCTGCATAGGCGCGAACCTGTGCATCTGAATAGTGAGGGCCGCCTTCATCAGCCAGCGTTCTAAGGGGGACATACTTCAATCCGTGGCAAGATGCACAAACTTCTGTATAAATTTTCAGACCGCGTTGAAGCTGGTTTTGATCAAAGGTCCCGAAGGGGCCTTCGAAGGAAAAGGCGAAATCTTCTATCTGTTGATCGCCTCCGCCTGCGGCCAGAACAGTGCTTGTTGTCAAAGCCAAGGCGGCGACTGTTCCCAGAGTGATATTTTTGAACATGATTTTTCGTTCCTCTGTCTTATTCCGCAGGTGTCGTGTCGGATTTACCGTAATGCGCATCGAAATCTTCTTCGATGGTCTCGGGTTGCTTCAATGGTTTCTCGATCACGCCCAAGAGAGGCAGGATGACGAGGAAATACAAGAACCAGTAGGTTGAAGCGATCAGTGAGAAGGACGCATAGGGTTCTTCTGCAGGCATCGCACCCAGCCACATCAGGGCAAAGAAATCGATCACCAACAGCAAGAACCACCACTTGAACATTGGGCGATACCGGCCAGAGCGCACGCTCGAAGTGTCAAGCCATGGCGCCAGAGCCATAACCGCGATGGCACCAAACATTGCAAGAACACCAAAGAATTTTGCGTCCACGATGCCACCGGTGACAAAGCTTGCCAATTGAACAGCCCAAACGTCGGCTGTGAACGCGCGCAAAATTGCGTAGAATGGCAGGAAGTACCATTCAGGAACGATGTGGGCCGGTGTCGCCAATGGGTTGGCTTCGATGTAGTTGTCAGGATGGCCAAGATAGTTTGGCATAAATCCGACAATTGCAAAGAACACACAAAGGATCACAGCAAGAGCGAAAAGATCCTTGATCACAAAGTAAGGCCAGAACGGTAGCGTGTCTTTTTCTGCTTCGGCTTTGGATGTGCGGCGCACTTCAACACCCGTCGGGTTGTTGTTCCCGGTGGTATGGAAGGCCCAGATGTGCACTATCACCAATCCCGCGATCAGGAAAGGCAAAAGGTAATGCAAGCTGAAAAAGCGGTTGAGCGTTGCGTTATCTACAGCAGGTCCGCCAAGAAGCCATGTTTGGATCGGTTCCCCGATAAACGGTATGGCGCCAAAAAGACCTGTAATCACTGTCGCGCCCCAGAATGACATCTGTCCCCATGGAAGAACGTAACCCATAAAGGCAGTTCCCATCATCAGAAGATAGATCAACATGCCAATGACCCAGGTGATTTCACGTGGCGCCTTATAAGATCCGTAATACAAACCGCGGAAAATATGCGCATAAACCGCGATAAAGAACAATGATGCTCCATTCATATGCAAATAACGGATAAAATGTCCGCCGTTTACGTTGCGCATAATGTGTTCAATAGAGGCAAATGCCAAATCAACATGTGGCGTGTAATGCATTACAAGCACGATACCGGTGATGATTTGAAGTGCTAGACAGAAGGTTAGAATAATACCCCAAATCCACATCCAGTTGAGGTTTTTAGGAGTTGGGATCATCAATGTGTCATAAAGCAAGCCAACAATGGGCAAACGTGAATGAAGCCATTTTTCGCCGCTTGATTTGGGTTCGTAATGATCGTGTGGAATTCCAGCCATTTTTAAATCTCCTTACCCAAGCTTGATTGTGTCTTCGTCGACAAATTCGGCGACTGGCACAGGAAGGTTTGTTGGTGCCGGACCTTTGCGGATCCGGCCCGACGTATCATAGTGCGATCCGTGGCATGGGCAGAACCATCCTTGGAAGTCGCCCGCGCCATCGCCCAAAGGCACACAGCCAAGGTGTGTACATACACCCATCATCACCAACCATTCACCTGTCTCATCCAAGGCGCGGTTTTCATCAGCGGCGTCTAGATCGGGTGCGTTATTGTTGCGCGCAGACTGATCTGGAAGCGCGGTCAGCTCTACGGAACGTGCCAATTCAATTTCTTCATCCGTGCGACGACGGATAAAGACAGGTTTTCCCAGCCATTTGACTGTCAGCTGGGTTCCCGGCTCAATACCGCTTATATCGACGCGGATAGAGGACAGGGCTTTGACATCCGCAGAAGGGTTCATCTGATTGACGAGCGGCCACACCGCCCCGGCTGCAGCAACGGCACCTGTGCCACCTGCTGCGTAGTAAAGAAAATCTCGGCGTGTGCCTTCGTGGTCTGCTATATCTGACACGAGGTTACTCCATGTTCGTAACTGGCGTTTCCGCCATAGGACTTTGACAGGGCTTGTTTGCCCCGATACTGCGCGGTGTCTTAGCTCCGCTTTGCGACAACGTCCAGCAAACAGTTAGCGGGAAACGCGTTTAGCGCCTAAGTGTCGCGGTTATTTTTGATAAATACGGACAGAAAACGATATTTTTTCGATGTTGTTGCGGGTTTGGGCCGGACTGTAGTGATTCTCGTCACTGGATATCTGTGATCTTTGGAGCAATTATTACCACTTATGGGGTAGCGATTTGCCATTTTCATTTGGTGATTTCTCTTATACACGCCTCCTATCTGAAATCTGGCGCAGTGATCCCGGCGCCCGAGGAACGCGATGGTGGGATAAGGGGGAATTCGCCCCCTGAGAAATGGCCAATAGGCCGATAGGAAACGTAGATGTTTGATGTAACGACGAAATCGATGCAATGGGGTGAGGATACCCTGACTTTGGAAACGGGCAAAGTGGCCCGCCAGGCCGACGGATCGGTCATAGCAACGCTGGGGGAAACCTCGGTCATGGCGAATGTCACATTCGCGAAAGAACAAAAACCTGATCAGGATTTTTTCCCCCTGACAGTACACTATCAAGAAAAATACTATGCCGCAGGTAAAATCCCCGGTGGCTTTTTCAAAAGGGAAGCGCGTCCATCTGAAAAAGAAACGCTGACAGCGCGGTTGATTGACCGGCCCATTCGTCCACTTTTTGTACCTGGCTTCAAACATGAAGTTTTGGTGATGTGTACGGTTCTCAGCCACGACTTGGTAAATGACCCTGACATTGTGGCTATGATTGCGGCCTCTGCGGCTCTTACGATTTCTGGTGTTCCCTTCATGGGTCCGGTCGCAGGATGCCGTGTGGGCTTTGTTGACGGGGAATATGTTCTCAACCCGACGGTTGATGACATGGACAACCTGCGCACCGACCCAGAGCAGCGCCTTGATCTAGTGGTGGCTGGTACCAAAGACGCCGTCATGATGGTGGAATCAGAGGCCTATGAGCTAAGCGAAGATGAAATGCTCGGTGCCGTGACTTTTGCCCATGAACAGATCCAGCCGGTCATCGACATGATCATTGATCTTGCGGAAGATGCTGCAAAAGACCCCTTTGTGTTCTCTGCGCCTGATTACTCTGAGCTTTACGCTGCAGTAAAAGCGGCTGGCGAAAAAGAAATGCGGGCCGCATTTGCCATCACGGACAAACAGGAACGTACCGCTGCCGTTGCTGCAGCACGCACACATATCCACGAGACATTGAGCGAAGACCAACTTGCCGACAGCAATCTTGGTTCTGCCATGAAGAAACTTGAAGCCAGCATTTTGCGCGGTGATGTGGTGCATGGCGGCAAACGGATTGATGGACGTTCGACCACCCAAGTCAGGCCTATCGTTGCGGAAACGGGGCTTTTGCCGCGGACCCATGGATCTTCTCTTTTCACCCGTGGGGAAACTCAGGCGCTTGTCATTACAACGCTTGGAACCGGAGATGATGAACAAATCATCGACGCGCTGCATGGCAATTCACGCAGCAACTTCCTTCTTCACTACAACTTCCCACCCTATTCGGTTGGTGAGGCTGGCCGCGTCGGCCCTCCCGGTCGTCGCGAGGTAGGCCATGGTAAATTGGCATGGCGTGCTTTGCAGGCAGTTTTGCCTGCGGCAACCGATTTTCCCTATACCATCCGAGTCGTTTCTGAAATCACAGAGTCTAACGGATCCTCCTCGATGGCGTCGGTGTGTGGTGGATCCCTATCTATGATGGATGCTGGCGTACCTCTAAAATCGCCGGTGGCAGGTGTTGCTATGGGTCTGATCCTTGAGGAGAGCGGTGAATTTGCGGTTCTGACCGACATCCTTGGGGACGAAGATCACCTTGGTGATATGGATTTCAAAGTGGCGGGGACCGAAAACGGGATCACATCACTTCAGATGGACATCAAAGTCGCTGGAATCACGCCTGAGATCATGAAGCAAGCCTTGGCTCAGGCCAAGGACGGGCGGATGCATATTCTTGGCGAAATGGCCAAAGCCCTGACGGAAGCGAGCGAGTTCAGCATACATGCGCCCCGCATCGAGACGATGACAGTCCCGACGGATAAAATCCGTGAAGTTATCGGTTCTGGTGGTAAAGTCATCCGCGAAATCGTGGAAACCTCTGGTGCTAAGGTGGACATCAACGACGATGGTGTGATCAAAATCGCTTCACCAAATGCGGAGTCCATCAAGAAGGCCTACGACATGATCTATTCGATCGTGGCAGAACCCGAAGTTGGCCAAATCTACGATGGCAAAGTGGTTAAAATTGTGGACTTTGGGGCTTTCGTGAATTTCTTTGGAAAACGCGATGGTCTTGTCCATGTAAGCCAAATAGAAAACCGCCGTCTTAACCATCCTTCCGATGTTTTGAAGGAAGGTCAGGACGTAAAGGTCAAATTGCTGGGCTTTGATGATCGCGGCAAAGTCCGTCTGGCTATGAAAATGGTCAATCAGGAAACTGGCGAAGAACTTCCCCCAGAAGCCAAAGAAGACGCCTGAATTTCTTGATCATCTTTTGATTGTGTGATAGACCGCCCTAACAGGTGCGGTCTATTACAAAAGAGGGATACCCATGAAATTCAAATTTATTATCTCTGCCGTTTTGGCAGGTCTGTGCACTATTGCGAATGCGCAGGAACCAGGCGATATGGATGTAGGGCTTGGCTTTTCATCACTTGGTCCAGCATTGCATGGTCGTTATGTTTTTTCAGAAAATATTGCCATCCGAGGCATTGTTTTTACAGGTTTGAGCAGAAGCATGAATCAGACCGAAGACGGTATAGATTACAACTTCAAAGGTAACATTGGCGGTGTCGCAATTTTGGGGGATTACCACAT
>LFER01000060.1 GCA_001510135.1 Alphaproteobacteria bacterium casp-alpha6 | reverse complement strand
TGATAGGCGCGAAAAATAAACGCAGACCCGTCGATCAGGTGAAGATGATGTCCCTTGCCAAAACTCATGCCAAACAGTCCCTTTCAATGACGTTCCCACTGGCCAAAACCTATAGGAGAAGATGCAGTTTGACCATTGGATATTGCACCGGAAACTTGAGAGCAAATTTCAAAATTCCATCCTTTTACAACCCCACCATAAAGCACTTTGGTGCAGCATAGAGTAAGGTCTAACAGGCTGAAGGCAATTGAGCGTTGCACAATTTACATTTTCTCATTCCCCCGAAAAACCTATACTTAAGAATATAAATTAGAACTTTAAGAGCGGTGATCAGACTTAAAAAACTTCGCTTTGCACTTTTTGCGCCCCTTTCGTTCTGCATAGTCCAGCCGTTAATGAAAAAGAGAGGCCAAGACCTCAAAGTTGATGGAGCCATCCCGATGGAGATTTTTTGCCCGACTTGCCGCGAAGGGTATCGCATCCCATGCATGCGCGTCCCAAAAACATCGCGCATGGTGATGTGCAACTCATGCGGCACTGCTTGGAAACAGTTTTTTGGTGCAGAGCCTAATTTCATAGCCTCTGCGCTTGACCAATCGGTCGAAACACAACGTGAGGTGCGACGCCCCATTTATTCCAAAGCCGTCCTACAGGTTTTGCGCGAAGAAGCCGCCTTAGAAGCAAAATTGCGCGCCTAACGCGCGAGTAATTGAACAGAATTTCAAAAAAACTTTCGATTTGCACGGATGGCGACGCCTAGACGGACGTCTATTTAAAATACAAATGGGACTCCATTATATCCCGACTGGCTAATTCTCTTTAGACAAAAATCAGTTAGTTTCAACCGAAGAAGACATAGCATCCTGTCGTTAGAATGGGAGCTTCGAGGCAATTGACGGTAGGTTTTATAAAGAGGTCCACGATGTCTTTTGTGAATAATTTATCGCGCCTCATTGTTGGCTCATCGGATGCGATGATGGCACTGCGCAAATCGGTTATCGACGTCGCAGAACACAATATTCCCGTTTTAATTTTGGGGCCAAGCGGATCGGGCAAGGAGCTCGTGGCACAGGGTTTGGCAGAATTATCAGGCCGTTCCGGCCGGCTTGTGTCTGTAAATTGTG
This sequence comes from Alphaproteobacteria bacterium casp-alpha6, assembly GCA_001510135.1. GTDB lineage: Bacteria > Pseudomonadota > Alphaproteobacteria > Rhodobacterales > Rhodobacteraceae > LFER01. The sequence goes on along the minus strand of LFER01000060.1, from coordinate 44,991 downwards.
CCTCTATCCCGCACAGTTTGTTAGAAGCCGAATTGTTTGGGTATGAAAAGGGCGCCTTCACAGGGGCCAGCAAATCTCACAAAGGAAAATTTGAACAAGCCCACAATGGCACTTTATTTCTCGATGAAATTGGGGATATGCCACCGGATTTGCAATCAAAACTCTTGCGCGCGTTGGAAACAAAGACCTTTACACCCGTAGGCTCTTCACGCGAGGTGGCGGTAGATTTTAGACTGGTGTGTGCGACACATAAGAACCTCTATAAACAGGTAGTCACAAAAACCTTCCGATCTGACTTGTTTTTCCGCATCAGTGCGTTTCCTATTCGCATTCCTGCGCTTCGTGATCGCCCTGAAGATATCGAAAAGCTGATCATGCATTTGGCGCAGCAGCTGTCCATGGGGCTGGGAAATAGATCTGAATTTGCAATAGAAAAAGATGCGATCTGGCTTTTGAAAACCTTTCCATGGCCCGGAAATGTACGCCAACTTCGCAATGTCGTAGAATGTCTGATTATCCGCTCAAATGGAGTCACGGTAACAGCTCAACAAGTCCAAAAGGTTTTGCGTGAACAAAGCCGGCAGAGATTGCACAAAGACACCAGCGCAGCGTCAACATACTCGACATCTCTGTCACCAGTTGAATCAGTAACCGATTATCGCTCTTTCTTCGTCTCCAACGGAAAATTGATCATCGCTGACCATCTTAAATCTGTCGAAAAAGAAGTTATCGCCGCCGCCATTACGGCAGCGCATCAGGATTATAATCTTGCCGCGCAGATGTTACATCTTTCGGTTGCTGAACTTTATGAGAAAAAGGAACTCCACGGGCTCTAGAGATGCCCGTCAGAGAATGATCATACAGGATGTGCAGGGTTATGTCGTTGGCTCATCAACGATAGGATTCATCAAAGTTCCTAACCGTCCAATTTCGACCTCAACAACATCGCCTGCAAACATATAAAGCGGTGGATCTCGTCTGTCACCCACGCCTCCGGGTGTACCTGTTACGATAACATCGCCGGGAGAAAGCGGCGTAAAGGCGGAGCAATAACTGATCAGATCTTCGAGTGGAAAAATAAGGTCGGCCAAAGAGGCCTCCTGCATCACTTCACCGTTCAATCGGGTCTGGATTGGAAGCGTTTTATAATCACCCACTTCATCAGGTGTCACCATATAGGGTCCAAAGCCACCGGTGGCTGGGAAATTTTTACCAGGGGTAAACTGCGAGGTATGCCTCTGCCAGTTGCGTACGCTGCCATCGTTGTAACAGGCATAACCTGCAATGTGATCAAGGGCGTCTTCGGATGCGATGTTGCGCCCGCCACGCCCGATAATGACTGCCATTTCGCCTTCGTAATCAAATCTCTCTGACGATGTTGGTTTGACCATTGGTTGGCCATGGGCGACCTGAGAGTCCGAAAAGCGCGTGAAAATCGTAGGATGATCAGCATCAGGACGACCCGTTTCAATTTTGTGCTTTTGATAGTTCAACCCAATACAAAGGATCTTTGATGGATCTGGTATCACCGGCAGAAGCGTCACATCAGACCATCCAAATTCTGGACTGCGCGCATTTGCATATTCTGTGGCCTCCTCAAGTCGAGACTGTTCAATCGCCTCGCGCAAAGTATTGACAGAGCTATCAAAGCGACCCCCGATTTGAACAATCCCTTGCCCTATGACTGCTCCGAAGGTTGGTTGACCTTTTCTTAGAAAACTTAAAAATTTCATTGCAATTCAGCCCCTCTCAATTCCAGCACATATCATATGCCCAGATGTTTAATTCAGCCTATAGCATCCTCTTTGCAGATGGGAAAAGGGTTTTAAAAAAACAAAAAAACGCACCGAAACTTCAGCGCGTTCCTGTATATAGATCTGTTTTGGTTTATTTCATCCGCCCACGTAAACTGATGACTTCGGACGGTACCAAACTTTTTGATTGTGCAGGTTGCCCAACACATCACGGATCTCCGAAATTTCTCTGTGATGGTCTTTGCCTGACGATTTAGATAGTTCATTTAAGCGCTGGCGAAGCGATACCTCGATGATATCCAAATCCCGCAGACCCATTTTGAAATTTGTATTAAAGCTCATTTAAAACCCCAACCGTAGCGTATCGTGTCACAAGTTTCCTTTCGGAAACACATAACTTTTAAATAAATTTAATCAAGCCATCCGCTCCTTGAATTTTTCTAATCCAAATTAGAATTTTCTTAATCTCTGAAATGTTTCGAAGTGTCGCTGGGAGAATACAGCTTAACTGTCTGTTTTATCTCAAAAAATATGCAGACACTTCTCTATATTGCGGGATGTTTCAATGTTCAAAAAGATAAATACCTTGCCATTGACCAAGGCTCATTTTTCCACCTGAAACAGGGATCGATAAAGAGGTCGGCAATAATGCCGCCTTTATATGTGCGGGCATGTCATCTGGTCCCTCATAGGTATGACGAAGATAGGACATTTGTGGATCATCGGCTTGTGGCACCAGACGTTCAAAAAACGCGTTTAAATCCCATTTCATATCTGGATCAGCATTTTCCTGAATGAGCAGGCTCGCTGAGGTATGCCGGATGAAAAGTGTCAACAAGCCATCGGATTCTTGACACACCCAAGACGCAACTTCACCCGTGAATTCATAAAGGCCAGGGCCGTTTGTTTGGAACCTAAATATAGTTTTCATGGTCGATTTCAGACACTTTCTTATGTCAGCCTTGCGCGTAAAACACTACAAATCCGAACTGACTGCAAAGTGTTAAATGGGGTTGGGCAGACTGGCTATGTCAGACCGTCCAGTGTGATCAGAAAATCTCCACCATCCCAACACAAAAGAAACGGTCCAAACATCGCCTTTATTTGGAAACACCGGAGCCTTCGGTTTATGAGCGCAAGGTAACCGCAATCATTGCGAAATACTGTTACCTTGCCATGCCGTACCCAGCCACGGGAGCGATTAATCTATGGCAATCAACCATAGAGGCAAGAATTCTGTCAACGTTGCGATCTTACTGGTCTAAAAAGCTGCGAAGCTTGCGCGACCGCGAAGGATGCTTCAGTTTGCGCAGGGCTTTCGCTTCGATCTGACGGATACGTTCGCGCGTCACGCTGAACTGTTGACCCACCTCTTCGAGCGTATGATCTGTGTTCATACCGATACCAAACCGCATCCGCAGCACACGTTCCTCGCGCGGCGTCAAAGAAGACAAAACACGTGTCGTCGTTTCCTTCAGGTTTTCCTGAATAGCACTGTCCAAAGGAAGAACTGCATTGCCATCGGGGATGAAATCACCCAGTTGGCTGTCCTCTTCGTCCCCGATCGGTGTTTCCAAAGAAATCGGCTCTTTGGCAATTTTCATCACTTTACGCACTTTTTCCAGCGGCATCTGAAGCTTTTCAGCCAATTCTTCTGGCGTTGGTTCCCGCCCGATTTCATGCAGCATCTGACGCCCCGTGCGCACCAGTTTATTGATCGTTTCGATCATATGAACCGGTATACGGATCGTGCGGGCCTGATCCGCAATAGAGCGCGTAATTGCCTGACGGATCCACCAAGTCGCATAGGTCGAAAATTTGTATCCGCGGCGATATTCAAATTTATCCACCGCCTTCATGAGGCCGATATTGCCCTCTTGGATCAGATCAAGAAACTGAAGCCCGCGGTTTGTGTATTTCTTTGCAATGGAAATGACGAGGCGCAGGTTGGCTTCGACCATTTCTTTTTTTGCTTGGCGCGCTTCTTTTTCGCCCTTTTGAACCTGTGATACAATGCGGCGGAATTCACTGATATCCAACCCAACATATTGACCTACCTGTGCCATGTCAGAACGCAATTCATGCGCTTTATCAAAAGAGCGTTCGATGAACATCTGCCATCCGCGCCCTGATTTTTCAGCCATCCGGTCAAGCCAATTGGGATCCAATTCGTTGCCGCGGTATTCATCGATAAATTCGCGCCGGTTGATACGCGCCTGATCCGCCAGTTTAACCATTGAACTGTCAATCTGCATGATGCGGCGGTTGATCCCGTAAAGCTGATCGATCAAGGCTTCGATGCGGTTATTATGCAGATGAAGCTCATTCACAAGTTCCACTATTTCTGAGCGAAGCGCCTGATAGGTGCTCTCATCCTCATCGTTGAAACTTCCGTCTTCGTTCAAAGTGGCAGAAATACGCAAATCCTGCATCTCAGAAAGTTTTGAATAATCGAATGCAATCCGTTCCAAAGTTTCCAAAACCTGCGGCTTAAGCGTTGCCTCCATCGCAGCAAGGGACATATTGGAATGTTCATCATCATCGTCATCATCGTCAAGAAGGATTGGATTACCATCTGCATCCAATTCTGGCTCATCTTGCGCTTTGGGCTGGCCCACAGAGACCACATTGGTGTCAATCACGGGTTCCCGACCGTCCTCGTCACCCATCTGATTGCCAAATGTTGCTTCAAGATCAATCACGTCACGGAGCAAAATATCTTCGTTCAAAAGTTCGTCGCGCCAAATGGTGATTGCCTGAAATGTCAAAGGGCTTTCACAAAGACCCAAAATCATCGTATTGCGGCCCGCTTCAATACGCTTTGCGATTGCAATCTCGCCTTCGCGCGACAGCAACTCCACAGAACCCATTTCGCGCAAATACATCCGGACCGGATCATCGGTACGATCAAGCTTTTCATTTTCATTGCTAGCGAGCGCAACTTCTTTCGGACCTGTGGCCGCAACAAGGTCGGTTGTGCCCTTGTCTTCGTCTTCCACATCTTCGTCTTCGATGATGTTTATGCCCATTTCGGAAAGCATAGACATCACGTCTTCGATTTGCTCAGAAGATACCTGATCGGGCGGAAGCACCTGATTAAGCTGATCATAGGTTATGTAACCGCGCTCGCGTGCTTCTGCGATCATCTTTTTGACGGCGGCTTGGCTCATGTCCAAGGACATTTCCGCGTCCTGGTCTTCAGACTTGCGATCTTCGGTATCTTTGGCAGCCATTCAGCGCTCCTGTACGTGAAGGGGTGATTCGTGATTTCGAATCAATAAAGCAAAAAAGTGATTCGTGGACCTCTTTAGACTCATTTAATTAGTATTTCCTCAGCAAGTTTCACTTTTTTTCTTTGGAAAATGAGATTTCAGAGAGTAATTTTTCCCATCCGTCCTTTTCAGAACGATTTATGCGGGCACCGTTATCGGCCATATCATAGGCCGCCTTATCTTCAGATGCCGGCGCCAAAGTCGTATTTTTAGCCTCAACAGCGCGGGTGATACGCCAGACGCTAGTGTCATCGATGTCCTGTTCAGAGCCGCGCGACACCTCTTCTAATTCCGCGGCAAGGCCCCGTTGGATGGCAAGTTTTTGAACCTCGGCTTGAACCGTCATAATGGTCATTTCTACATTTTGGGGTTGTTTCATACAGGGCGCCACATGGACATGGTTCTCAGACCAAAGCATTTCAAGGACTTTTTTGCCCACCGCATCAGAAGCGCATGCTTCTGCGTCCTCTCTGCTTTGTGGCAAATATTGGCAAAGCACTCTGAGAATCTCTCCATATTCGGAGGTTAAAAACTCAAATCCCTGCAATTCATCAAGCATCCCCTCAATTGCCTTGGGGCAATTAATGAGGGCCGCGATAATTACAGATTCCTTTAAATGATCTGCGGAAAATCCATCCCGCGCCGCAAGACGGGACGCTTTGGTGACCTGAGTGACCGGTGCTGAGTTTCTTCGCCCGCCTCCCTTTTGGGAGGTCAGATATCTTGGAGAGGTCTGGGCACGGAAAAAATCCCATCGCTTGTCTCGAAGTGCTGTTTCGTAATTGCGTCGCAATCCGGCATCCTTAATCAAGCGCGTTTGATTTTGAAGCGCATGTTCCAAAGCGGATTTTCGTTCAGGACTGTCAAAACTCTGCCCCTCAGTTGCCTGACGCCACATTAGATCGACCATTGGAATCGCGTTTTCAAGAAGTGTTTGAAAGGCCTCAGGGCCACCTTTTTGGATTACATCATCGGGATCTTGCCCCTCTGGCATCAGGGCAAAGCGCAATGCGCGGCTGGCATCAATATGGGGCAGCGCGATATCAATCAAACGATACGCCGCGCGCAGACCAGCGGCATCCCCATCCAATGCCACCACAGGCTCAGGATGCAGGCGCCACATCATTTGTAACTGGTTTTCAGTGATTGCCGTGCCAAGTGGCGCGACAGCCGTTTCAAATCCCGCTTGCGACAGCGCAATAACGTCCATATAGCCTTCGCTCACAATCAAAGGGTGGTTCTTACCCAGCGCGGAACGTGCCGACCCTATGTTATAAAGCGACCGTCCCTTATCAAATAGAAGAGTTTCCGGAGAATTGAGATATTTGGCGCGTGCATTTTGATCCATCGCCCGCCCGCCAAAGGCAATACAGTGTCCCCGCGCATCGCGGATTGGGAACATGATCCTGTTGCGAAATCGGTCATAAGGCGCACCACCATTGTCCGGCGCAATACAAAGCCCGCATTCGATCAATTGCTCCTCTCGAACACCTTGCTCTGTCAGGGCCTTTAACAAGCCCTGCCGGTTGTCAGAAGCATAGCCAACATCAAACCGGTTTTGTGTGCCCTCGCTCAGGCCACGGCCATCAAGGTAAAGGGATGCCTCCCGTCCTGCTTGTGTTTTGATCATCATGCGGAAATAGCGCACCGCTTTTTCCATGACGTCGGCCAAAACGCTGCGAGCATCGATTTGCTTCTGAAGCCCCGGATCCCGTTCCGGCAGCGTCATGCCCGCTTGACGGGCCAGTTCCTGGACGGCCTCCATAAAGCTCAGGTTTTCGGCGTCCTTCAAAAAAGTGATTGCATCCCCTTTGGCATGACAGCCAAAGCAGTAATAATATCCTTCGCGATCCAAGACGTGAAAAGAGGCGGTCTTTTCCTGATGAAATGGACAGGGGGCCCACATATCCCCTTTGCCTTGATTGGATTTTCGCTGATCCCATTGCACTTTACGCCCTACCACAGAGGTCAGGCTCACGCGGGCGCGTAATTCATCAAGAAATCCAGACGGCAGACTCATTTTTCAAATATCGGGACTCTGAAGGCCAAAGTCCAGACCCCGCTTGGCGTGAAAGCATTAACCTTTGGCTCTGCTCTACTTCAAAAGGGAGGCTCTTGCCTCAACGGAGATCATTGCCCGTTCAAGATCATGCACCAGCGTTTGCGCCATGGAGCGAAAGACGATGACCTGAAAGGCACTGTCAGAGACGCGCGTGAGCGAGCCATGCATATGTTGGATCAAACTTCTTGCCGTATGGCCGCGCTTGAAATGCTTCTGAGCAAGATTTAAGGGCACAAGGCGGGCCAGAACAGCTTCGATGTCTTTGCCCTCAGCACGTAAAACCGCATAGCCATCCGAAACATCGCTGAGGCGCGCGATCTTCGTCAGCGCATCATCCGGTTTTGGCCCCAACAGGAGATGGTTTTTTCCGAACCAGATACAGCGGTTTTTCGCACTCCCCGTAGTTCGGTTCGCCGCGGGAAGCCCCATACCATGCGCGGATTTGAGAACCTCAGACACCTTGGCCTCTGTTCCCACAGGACAATCAATAATGCTCATGTTTTCAGGTGTGTCATCTGATAATGTGACCGTTCCTACGCTCAGCGGCAGAAGATCATCAAACGGCATTTTTGCAGAGAGCTTAAGCACGGATGCGTTCTCCTTTTGGATCGACAGCCACGGGGGGGATTATCTCACACAAGGCTTCGATATCGCGCAGATGATCCACCATACGGATTTTTTCTCCCATTCGCTCCTCAGCATTTTTGAGGAAGGCCAAGCCATGGTATCGCTCTAGCACAGGGGAGTAAGCAACAGATGTAATAAACCCCTGATCGTATGCGCTTTGCACTGGATCCTTTTCATTGAAAAGATGCGCCCCTGCTGTCAATTGTTTGACAGCTCCAACCGTTTTCAGCCCGATCAGACGGGGACGTTCGCAATCCATCAAGCCCGGCCGTTCTGAGGCCGTTTTACCGATGCAGTCTTTTTTCTGGCTCACCATCCGCTGAAGACCGAGATCCATCACCGTGACGCGGCCATCAATTTCTGCATGGGTGATAAATCCTTTTTCCACACGCAACACATTGAGCGCCTCCAACCCGTAGACACATCCCCCGAGCTCTTCGGCTTTGGTTATCAGGATCCGGAACAGGCTGTCCCCAAAGCGAGACGGCACAGCCAGTTCAAAGCCCAATTCTCCGCTGAAAGAGATGCGGAACAAGCGCCCCTTCACACCGAGAATACTTACCGCCCCGCAGCTCATGAAGGCCCAGTCCGCATCTTTTAGGGGATGGTCCAAAACAGCGCTCAAAAGCTGCCGTGCCTTCGGCCCGGCAATCGCAAATTGGGTCCAATGTTCGGTCACGGAATTGAAACTGACGTCCCATTCGGGATGGAGACATTGATGCACGAATTCAAGATGACCCATGACCTGACTGGCCGCCGCGGTGGTCGTTGTCATCAGATAATGGGTTTCAGACAGGCGCGCTGTGGTTCCGTCATCCATGACATATCCGTCTTCGCGCAGCATCAACCCGTATTTTACGCGTCCAATCGGCAAAGTGCTAAAAGTATTGGTATAGACAAAATCCAAAAGCTTTGCCGCATCTGGACCTTTTATATCAATCTTGCCCAAGGTCGATACATCACAAACACCCACATGGTGACGCACGGCAAGGACTTCTCGGTCACAGGATTGCCGCCATGTTTTTTCGCCAGCCTGAGGAAAATAACTTGGGCGATACCACAGCCCTGCTTCAATCAAGGGTGCGCCGCGTTCGAGCATGATCTGATGCGTCGATCCAAAGCGTTCTGGTGCAAATCCTTTGCCCTGCCCCTCTGAGCCCATTGCCGCAATCGAGACAGGCGAAAAGGGCGGACGATAGGTCGTCGTTCCCGTCTCAGGAATACCCCGACCTGTTACATCGGCAAGAACCGCCAATGCGGTCACATTGGAATTTTTTCCCTGATCCGTGGCCATGCCTTGGGTGGTATAGCGTTTCATATGCTCAACGGAGCGGTAATTTTCGAGCACAGACTGTTCAATATCTTTGACCGTCACGTCATTTTGAAAATCTACCCAAGCCCGCATGCCCTTGCGCGTGTTCACAGACCAAAGCGGCTTGATGGCGTAAGGTGTGTCCTCTGCTTGGGGCAGGGTCAGGGATGCTGCTTTGGCGCCTAAATCTGAAATCACTTTTCTGGCAATTTCAGAGCCGGAGCGCAGACAGGCTGCCGTCGACATATGACCTGCAGCAGCGCCGGCATAAACCATGCCTGGGATTGCGCCAGATTGAGGCAGAAAGCTCTGTGTTGTCTCATCCCACTGTGGACGTCCGTTCATGTGACAACTCAGATGCACAGTGGGGTTCCACCCCCCAGATACCGCCAATACATCGGACGAAATTTTGTCCTCCCCCCCAATATGGCGCAGCGTGATGGACTGCAAATCCCCTCGACCGGCCGTATTTGACACCACCGCACCCCGAAAGATAGGGAAGTCGCCTTGTAGCGTCGAATCTGACCGGCTATCCACGTAAGCGGCAATATGAAGCCCCGCAGATTGCAGGCATCGCGCAGTTTCAAAGGCACTGTCGTTATTGCCAAAGATTGCATAAGAGCGGCCCGGTGCCGCTCCGTAGCGATTAATATAACTTCGCAGGGCTCCCGCCGTCATGATGCCGGGGCGGTCATTATTTGCAAACGCGATGATACGCTCCAAAGCGCCACTTGCAAGGATCGTGCGTTTTGAGACAATCCGCCAAAAACATTCCCGCACCAATCCCTTTGGTCCATCGGCCAAGTGGTTCCCCACCCGTTCCAAGGCCCCATAGGTTCCATTGTCATAGGCGCCTGTCACTGTTGTCCTGTTGAAAATGCGCACATTTTCCATGGCGTTCAGTTCAGCTTTGACCGTTTCAAGCCATTGCATTGCGGGAGAACTGTCAATCTCGCCCTCATCGGACAAAAGCCGCCCGCCAAGCGTGACATCTTCATCGGCAAGGATCACATCTAATCCTGCCCTGCCCGCCTCCAGAGCTGCCATGACCCCAGAAGGTCCGCCTCCGATGACAAGCAAATCGCAAAAAGCATTGGCCTTTTCATAGGATTTATCTTTGGACGTGCCATGTAACGCACCCAGCCCGGCGGCGCGCCGGATCAGCGGTTCATACAGTTTTTCCCAAAAGGCTTTGGGCCACATGAAGGTTTTATAATAAAATCCAGCGCCCAGAAAAGGAGAGGCAAAATCATTGATGGCCAAAAGATCCCAATTAAGGCTGGGCCAACGGTTTTGGCTTTCGGCCTTCAGTCCGTCATAAAGCTCAAGCAGTGTGGCGCGCACATTTGGCTCTTGCCCCTGACCCGGAGACACAGTGACCAGCGCGTTTGGCTCTTCGCTGCCTGCAGTCATGACGCCTCGGGGGCGGTGATATTTAAAGGAACGCCCTAAAAGGCGAATGTCATTGGCCAAAAGTGCGGAGGCGAGAGTATCCCCCGCATACCCTGTCATGCTGACCCCATCAAAGGTGAAGCGCAGCGGACGGGCGCGATTGATTAATCGTCCACGATCAAGCCTCACGCGTTGCCCTCCTCTGCGGTCTTGCGCGATGTGGCAAGTTCAGTTTTCAAAATCTCATGGGTGGCAGTGTTGCGCGTTACGACGATCCATGCGCTGCAGCCCGCCTCATGATACCAGAGATCCTCTCGCACCCCAGAGGGATTGTCACGGTTATGAAGATAGTCGTTCCACAGCGTTTCATCCGCATCTGGATCCGGGCGGCCCAGCGCCAGAACGTCCCCCTGATAGTAGAATTCTTTCAAATCCCGCTCGCCACATTTTGGACAGATCACCCTCATCCCAGCCTTCCAATATGCTTTATTTTCATGCTTCTACCCTAACCGTTAATGCAGATTGTGCTGCGATCCGGTCCCTTCTTCATCCATGAGACCATAGCCGGTGCGAAACCGGTCCAAACGAAATCCCGAGGCCGTTGGATGATGGTTGTCCGTGGCAATCAAATGGGCAAATCCATAGCCAGAGGCCGGAACCGCCTTAAACCCGCCATAACACCATCCACAATTCAGATAGAGACCTTCAATATGCGTCTTATCAATGATCGGGCTTCCGTCCGGCGACATGTCCATGATGCCCCCCCAAGAGCGTAGGACTTTGGCCTGCCCGATAATCGGCATCAACGCCATCGCGGCCTCCATAACATGTTCCTTCATCGCAAGATTGCCCCGTGCCGCATAAGAGGCGTAATAATCAAGATTGCCCCCAAAAACCAAACCGCCCTTATCGGATTGGCTGATATAAAAATGCCCCATGCCAAAGCTGATCACATGGTGAATGACGGGTTTTAAACCCTCGCTGACAAAAGCCTGTAAAATATGGCTTTCAATAGGAAGCCGCATGCCCGCAAGGGCCGCGACCTGACTGGACCGCCCCGCTGTAACCATAGCAACTTTTTTGGCCTTGATCGGTCCTTGGGTGGTTTGCACCCCCTGCACACGCCCGTTTTCAATATCCATACCGGTAACTTCGCAGTTCTGGATAAGATCCACACCGCGCAGATCGGCGCCGCGCGCGTACCCCCAGGCCACCGCGTCATGGCGTGCAGTTCCGGCACGACGCTGTAATATCCCGCCATAAATTGGGAAACGGGCGCTATCGAAATTGAGGTATGGGGCATGTTTGCGCACTTCGGCAGTTGTCAGAATCTCTGCATCATCACCACGATTGATCATCGCATTGGCACGTCTTACGGCGGCATCGCGCTGCCCGTCAGAATGAAACAACACAATCTGGCCCCTCTGGGACATCATGGTATTGAAATTCAAATCCTGCTCCATGCCTTCCCAAAGCTTGAGCGAATGGCTGTAAAATTCGGAATTGCCGGGCATCATATAGTTGGAGCGCACAATCGTCGTATTGCGCCCGATATTGCCCCCGCCAAGGTAGCCTTTTTCCAGCACCGCAATATTTTGCAGACCGTGATTTTTGGCAAGGTAATAGGCCGTGGCAAGCCCATGCCCGCCCCCGCCAATGATGACGATGTCATAAGCGCCTTTGGGCTTTGGCCTGCGCCAATGGGGGGCCCAACCTGTATTGCCCGTCAGACCCTGCTTTAAAAGCTCAAATCCAGAAAATTTCATAAACGCCCTCAAAAACCGCCCCCCCCAATGAGCCTTGAGTTGCAAAGGAAATCAATAGAAAATCGACTGTTATTCGCTGAAGCTGCGATTTCCTGGGGCACGCAGGCTTTCTTAAAAACATATGGCAGGACTATATTGCACCCCTGCACTACAAAACACAGGATCGGCAGATGCCTTTGAAATGTGCAAAGAGATCTGCAAACGAGGGTTCGTTGCCTCTAAAGGACAAAAGGATTTAACGTCTTATTCTTCATCGCAAACAAGGTAGCGCTCCAAACAAGCCAAAAGTTTGATCGTATTTGTCGCTCAGGCGCGCAAATCGCAATTTTCATAAAAATAAATAATACGGTCCATCCCCACGCGGCTGGGGAACACTCTGACTGTAGTGCCCTGATTTCAAAATGTTTTCCAGTTATCAAAGAAGGCACCAACTCTAAGTAGCAACTTTGTGTCAAATTCATCAGGCTGCAGTCAAGGGAAAATTACCGGGTATTGGCGAAGCTTTGCGATGACCTCGTTTGCCCATCTGGAACCCTTTTGGGGGGTGCTGCGGGGCGGTTGCCCCTTTGGTCGGCTTACAACCCTTTGGCTTTATAGCTTGCCGCGATTTTTTCGATAGAAACGAGGTAGGCCGCCATGCGCAGGTCCGTCACCGCCTCTCTTTCATGCCAGAGGGCGCGCATGGATTGCAGTGCTGCGCGCATGGTGTCGTCCAGACCCGAACGGACCAGTTCCAGTTCCCCTGCCCCTTTCAGGTATTTGGTGCGAAAATCATGGGAGAGGTCCCACTTATCGCCCATCGCATCAGAGAGTCTTTCAAGTTCGTGAATGACCATTTCATTGCGTGCCTCCTGTTCGCGCCGTTGCATCCGCCCAAAACGGATGTGGCTGAGGTTTTTCACCCATTCGAAATAAGACACGGTCACTCCGCCAGCATTGGCGTACATGTCAGGAATAATCACACATCCCTTTTTACGCAGGATTTCATCCGCGCCTGATGTGACAGGGCCATTAGCGGCCTCCACGATAAGAGAGGCTTTGATATTGGCCGCGTTGTCCTTGTGGATCACCCCCTCAAGGGCTGCGGGAATGAGGATATCACACTCCGCTTCAAGAAGGGCACTGCCGTTTTCATGGTAGGTCACGCCCGGGAACCCTTTGACGCCGCCATTTTGTGCGATCCAGTCACGCAGCTCATCAATGTTCAATCCCTGATCAGACGAAAGAGCGCCATCACGCTCTATAACCGCTTTAATGATTGCGCCGTCTTCTTGGCTTAGAAACTTCGCCGCATGGTAGCCCACATTTCCAAGCCCCTGTATTATAATACGTTTTCCGTCGATTCCCCCCTTAAGCCCCGCTTTGGCGATATCCAAAGGTTCACGGAAAAATTCGCGAATCGCATATTGCACCCCCCGACCCGTTGCTTCGACCCGCCCCTGAATTCCGCCTAAATTGATCGGTTTTCCCGTCACACAGGCCCGTGCATTTATGTCGGTGGTGTTCATGCGCGCGTATTGGTCCGCAATCCATGCCATTTCACGTTCCCCTGTCCCCATATCCGGGGCCGGGACATTCTGGCTTGGGTGAATAAGGTCGCGTTTTATCAGTTCGTAGGCAAAGCGGCGCGTGATCAGTTCCAATTCATTTTCGTCATACTCGCGCGGGTTTATGCAAAGCCCTCCTTTTGATCCGCCAAAGGGTGTATCCACCAAGGCACATTTATAGGTCATCAGCGCGGCGAGCGCCTCTACCTCATCGCGATTCACCGTGTCTGCATATCTGATGCCGCCTTTGACAGGTTCCATATGTTCTGAATGGACAGCGCGATGGCCGGTAAAGGTCTTGACCTCTCCACGCAGCCGCACGCCAAAGCGCACAGTATAGACGGCGTTACAGACGCGGATTTTCTCTTTCATCCCTGGCGGCAGGTCAATCGTTTCCACTGCACGGTTAAACATGATGTCGACGCTTTCGCGAAAACTGGGCTCTTGTGAGTTTAACATTTAGTCCTCCTTGGAAAGGCTGATTGTTCTATCATGCTTTTTTTGCGCGACCGCGCGAGATTAAAATCTTCCTTGGCTCCTTAAGGTTTCTCAGCCTGAAAGGTATTTGGAATTCGACAGCGAATAAACCGAAATTATATTTCCCAGTGGTTTATCCCAAAAGGCTTGCAATTTTCTATTCTGAGGCGACTTTTGTCTACGCAGAGGCGACTTTTATCTCATAACCCGGCTCTTCTGGCTCATCATCTTCCATTTCTGCAGGAAACCCAGGCGCAAGGATCGACAAACCGGTGCGTTCTTCCAAGCGTTTGATAATATTTGGCGACAGCTCGCGCGGGCCATATTTTTCAATTCCATCCTTGAAAATGGAAATCAAAAGCGGGCTGAGCTCCAAGGCTACATCAGCGCGATCTGCAACTTCCTGAAACAAGCCGATGTCTTTGGCGACAAGATCCATGGTGAAGGAAATATCCCTGCTCCCATTAAGAATGACCTGACTTTCGGTTTCATGCACGAAAGACGTTCCCGAAGATATTTTTATCGCCTCATAAGCGGTGGCAAGGTCCATGCCACTTGCTTTGGCCACTGTGAGCGCCTCCGTGCAGGAAACAAGATTTGCGGTGGCAAGATAATTTGTGATAACCTTTAGCACGCTTGCGGAACCAAGCTCACCTGTGTGAAGGACCCTGCGCCCCATTTTCGTCAATAAAGGCAAAATGGTTTCAAATGTACGGCGATCACATCCTGCAAAAATACTGATATTTCCAGTGGCCGCCCTGTGACATCCCCCCGAGACCGGACAATCCGCCGCCAATCCTCCGGCTTCAATAACTTTTGCGCCCAGCCGTTTGACCTCGGCTTCGTCTGTGGTGGACATTTCCATCCAGATTTTTCCGCCGGTCACATGGGGGAGCATATCGCCCATCACAGCATCAGAAGCCGCAGGGCTTGGCAAGCACGTAATGACAATGTCGCATCTCTGCATGAGATCTGCGGGGGTCATGGTTCCTTTTGCCCCTTGGGCTGTGAAAGAGTCGACAAGATCAGCGTTCAGATCACAAACCGTAATATCTGTTCCGTTGCGCAACAAGCTTCCGGCAAGCTTGCCCCCAACATTTCCCAAACCAATAAATCCGACTTTCATGCCAGTCCTCCTATTCAGCATTTACGGGAAAATGACACTTTGTTTTGAGAAAAGACCGTTCTATTTACGACATGCCAGAGCCAAAAGTGTCTTTTGCTGCTCACCCAAAAACTTCACAGAGCAAACCGTGAACTTAAGGTGCCACTGAGGTGTCCACCCGCAGAAAACGTGCGGCCATATCTTGGTAGATATTTGTAATTTCAGAACGACTGAGGCGGCCATCGGGTCGGTACCACGTGCCCACCTCCTTGAGCATCCCGATCAGCGCAAGCGTGGCGACGCGCGCATCTGTGATATGAAACACACCGGCTTTGGCACCGCGCACGAGGATTTGTTCCAAAACCAATTCATAACGCCGTCTCAATTCTTCGATCACTGAAAAATTCTCGTCAGTCAGATTTCTGAGCTCCATGTAAGCAACAAAGACCTCATCAGTTTTATGCAGGTGAAACGTCAGATGAAATTGAATGAATTCCTTTAATTGGAAAACGGGCTCATCGCTTTTGGGGCAGGCATCCCAAGCACATAATAGACTTTCCATATGATCGCGCATTATGGTGAACAAAAGCGTCTGTTTGTCCGGCGTATAGTGATAAAGCGCCCCCGCCTGAACACCTACGTCTCTGGCGATCTGGCGCATGGACACAGCCGCATATCCATATTGTGCAAAAAGCCTCAGTGCCGTTTTGTAAACTTTCGGCGCGGTAATTTGCGAAAATGAGCCATAAGTTCTTGCCATAGCTTCACTCTAACGAAAGGCGAGAGGTGGTGAAAGGTCTGAAATTCCCGTCCAATGCCGCTATTAGACCTGCGCGAAGCGTTGCACCTCTCAAATGAACGCGATAGAGGCAGTATAAAAGGATTAAAAGAGGATCATTCTATGACGCAGCCTTTACGCCTCGGGATTGCCGGGCTGGGAACCGTTGGGATCGGTGTTGTAAAAATTCTGCGCAACAAGGCGGGGTTACTCCAGCAACGCACAGGTCGTGAATTGTTCATTACTGCCGTGTCTGCCCGAGATAGACAGAAAGACAGAGGCGTAGCATTCACGGATTATGCCTGGGAAAATGATCCCGTTGATCTGGCGCAACGCGATGATGTGGATGTCTTTGTTGAACTTATGGGAGGTCACGACGGTCCCGCGCTTGAGGCGACAAAAGCGGCATTGGCGGCTGGTAAAGATGTGGTGACCGCAAACAAGGCGATGCTTGCACATTTTGGACATGAACTTGCAACGATGGCTGAGGAAAAGAATGCCCTGATCCGCTTTGAGGCGGCTGTTGCGGGGGGCATCCCTGTGATCAAATCACTGACCGAAGGTCTTGCGGGTAATCGGATATCGCGTGTCATGGGTGTAATGAACGGAACCTGCAACTATATCCTGACCCAAATGCAGGCGACGGGGCGGGGGTATGATGCGCTGTTTGAAGAATGTGCAGAACTTGGTTATCTTGAAGCGGATCCCATGTTGGATGTCGGAGGGATTGATGCGGGCCATAAACTTTCACTGTTAAGCGCCATCGCATTTGGAACCCGTGTCGATTTTACCTCTGTCGCCCTAGAGGGTATTCAACATATCGCGCTAGAAGATATCGAACAGGCCGATGACATGGGCTATCGCATAAAGCTATTGGGCGTTGCACAGATGAGCGATACCGGACTTGAGCAGAGGATGTCACCCTGCCTTGTTCCCAAAGCTTCCCCGATTGGTCAATTGGAAGGGGGCACCAATATGGTCGTGATCGAAGGCGACGAAGTGGGCCGCATTGTGCTTGGCGGACCTGGTGCCGGCGCAGGTCCTACGGCAAGCGCAGTCATGTCAGATATCATCGAAATCGCACGGGGAATTCGTATTTCAACCTTTGGTCAGTCTGCCAAAACACTTGTCAAATCAGAACCGTCCAGCACGGTAACACCGGCGCCCTACTACATCCGCCTCAGGCTTCAGGACAAGCCGGGCGCGCTTGCCAAAATTGCAACAGTTCTGGGCCAAGAGGGCGTATCCATAGATCGCATGCGCCAGTATGGACATAGTGAGGAAACAGCACCCGTTTTGATCGTCACCCATAAAACTGGACGAGAGGCATTGGACACCGCTTTGCAAAACATGCATAAAACGGGTGTTTTAGACGGCACGCCCGTGGCGATCCGTATAGAAAACATATAACCGATTTTACAAATAAGACGGAACAAGCAGGATTTTTCATGCCCATAGATAAGCCCGATTTCAACGACAGAATGCTGGCCCTTGGATTGGCCCGCGTGTCAGAAGCCGCTGCCATTGCTACGGTTGACCTTATTGGTCGGGGAGATGAAAAGGCCGCCGATCAGGCCGCTGTGAATGCGATGCGCAGCCAGTTGAACAAATTGGATATTGCCGGTGTGGTCGTTATTGGTGAGGGCGAGCGCGACGAAGCCCCGATGCTGTATATTGGCGAAGAAGTCGGAACAGGGCATGGTCCAGCCGTTGATATCGCGCTTGATCCGCTCGAAGGCACAACGCTGACCGCTAAGGACATGCCCAACGCGCTAACTGTAATTTCCATCGGGCCGCGGGGATCGATGTTACATGCGCCAGATGTCTATATGGACAAGCTTGCCATCGGCCCGGGCTTTGCACTTGACACAGTCACGCTGGATATGTCTCCGTCAGAGCGCATTGAAGCTTTGGCAAAAGCAAAAGGATGTTCTCAAAGAGAAATTACGGTATGTGTTCTCGACCGTCCGCGCCACGAAAAGATGGTGGACGAACTGCGAGAAACTGGTGCCTCCATTCGCTTGATCACAGACGGCGATGTGGCGGGCGTGATGCATTGTGCAGAACCTGACATCACAGGCATTGACATCTACATGGGATCAGGTGGCGCCCCTGAAGGCGTTTTGGCCGCAAGCGCGCTGAAATGTATGGGTGGGCAAATTTACGGACGGCTTTTGTTTCGCAATGACGACGAACGGGCCCGTGCGGCCTCGGCGGGGATCACAGACCTAAACCGGATTTACACTCGCGACGATATGGTGAGGGGCGATGTTATTTTTGCTGCCACTGGCGTGACGAGCGGATCGCTCTTGCCGGGAATCAAACGGGAAGTGGGCTATTTCACAACCGAAACCGTTTTGATGCGTTCCAAAACAGGCTCCGTGCGCCGAATGAGTTACCGCACCCCTAAAAATCGGGCCGCAGATTAAGTGCAGGAGATCCATTGGATTATCTGGGTGTTTCACAGTCGCTGAGCGAAAAACGCTGGATTGGACCAGAAAACGCCATGGATCTGGCAGCACAGGCTTTGATGCAAAACACCGAGCTCCCGCTTGCGATGTGTTTCGTTTTGGCACGCCTTGGCATTCCATCTGATGACGTGGAAACATATCTTGATCCGCTCATCAAAAGCCTTCTACCAGATCCACGCGGAGTTCTTGATATGAGCAAGGCGGCGGAGCGGATCTTGCGTGCTGTTGCCAACAATGATCGCATCGCAGTGTTTGCCGATTACGATGTGGATGGGGCGAGCTCTGCAGCATTGCTTTTAACATGGCTGAAGGCGATGGGTAGGCCCGCAACGCTTTATGTTCCAGACCGCATCGACGAAGGCTATGGGCCAAATGAGCCGGCCATGCGCCAACTTGCTGAAAACCATGAGCTCATTATTTGCGTTGATTGCGGCACCTTGAGCCATGCGCCAATCGCAGCGGCGCGCCCGGCAGATGTGATCGTGCTTGATCACCATCTTGCTGCGGAAACGCTTCCCGATTGTGTTGCAGTCGTGAACCCAAACCGGCAGGATGAAACTGGCGCTCTGTCTCATTTATGCGCCGCAGCAGTGGTGTTTCTATGCCTCGTGGAATGTGGCAGATTGCTTAGGGAAAAAGGGGCACAATCGCCCGATTTGATGAACGCTCTGGATCTTGTCGCTTTGGCAACAGTAGCAGATGTGGCCCCTTTGATTGGGGTGAACAGAGCCTTTGTCAATCAAGGGTTAAAAGTTATGGCACGACGTGCCCGCCCCGGATTGGTTGCATTATGCGATATTGCAAAGATGGACAGTGCGCCAAAGCCATACCATCTTGGCTTTCTTTTAGGACCGAGGATCAATGCAGGTGGTCGCGTTGGACAGGCCGATCTTGGAGCGCGCCTCTTGAGCAGCGATGACCCCCAAGAGGCTGACATTCTTGCTGCAAGGCTCGACTCATTGAACGCAGAGCGCCGCCAGATCGAAGAAGAGGTGCGCGCCCAAGCTTTGGCTCAAGCCGAAGCACGCGGTTTTGACGCGCCTCTGGTCTGGGCTGCAGGGGAAGGATGGCATCCGGGCGTTGTGGGCATTGTGGCATCCCGTCTTAAAGAAGCCGCAGGGCGGCCAGCCGTGGTCATCGGTATAGAAGACGGGGAAGGAAAAGGATCAGGCAGATCAGTGAGCGGCATCGACCTTGGTGCAGCGATACAAAACCTCGCCGCGCAGGGTGTGCTGATTAAAGGAGGGGGACATAAAATGGCTGCAGGCCTTAGCGTGGCCGAAGGCAGCATCGAAACGGCTATGGAAAAGCTGGCAGCCCTGATAAAACGGCAAGGACTTGACGAGAAAAGCCGCACCAGCCTGCGCATCGACACAGTACTGATGCCCTCTGCCGCAACTGTGGAGTTTGTGGAAATATTGGATAAAGCCGGCCCGTTTGGCGCCGGCTCTCCTGCTCCGCGCTTTGCCTTTGCGGATGTGATGATAACCTTTGCAAAACAAGTCGGTCAAAATCATCTAAAAGTCAGATTTGGCGATGGGCTGGGCACACAAATCGACGCTATTGCCTTTGACACATTCGACAGCCCCCTCGGTCAGGCCATTTCAAATCATGACGGGCGGCGATTTCATCTGGTGGGTCGGCTTGAATTGAATGAATGGCAGGGGCGACGTTCGGTACAGATGCGCCTAGAAGACGCCGCACCAGCCACAACGAATTAAGCGAGAAGCGCCCGCTATTCGGGTTTCTTCCAAAAAACTTATCTGAAATCACCAATTTCCTCTTGCAAGCGCTCGGTCGTTTGCCTAAAGACCGCGCATGGCATGACCATGGCCCGTTCGTCTATCGGTTAGGACGCCAGGTTTTCAACCTGGAAAGAGGGGTTCGATTCCCCTACGGGCTGCCACTTGTACATTCCAAAATGATTTTATGGTTTTGAGCATGGCGCACCAAGCAGGCGTGGCGCCTGTGGAATATATCGTAGCGTGCGCAAGTCCTGTTTTCCAAACTGGATGAATTTTAAGAACCGGCGGAACCATTCGGGCTATATTTCTGGAAAAAAGCCGTCACGGCAATGACCTTATGAATACGCTTTGGCGCGCAATCGCTTCGTAAAAGAGCGGTGTATGCGGATAAATTGCCCCAAAATGCCCACCGTCTATTTCATAAAACTCCTTTTTGCCGCCGATGCGTTCAAAAACCTCCAATTGCACATCCCGACTGATCAAAGGCATTTCGTCATCCTTGCCTAACATCATCAAAACAGGCGCCTTTATGAACGGGACCGTGAGCAAAGGTGTCAACGGGACATCCGTTTGTGGGATCACCCGTGTTACATGATTTTCCCAACCGGTGTTGAATTTACCACCTTGGTCGATGAACCACCTGAATGCTTGGATCGGGGTCAGCAGCGAGGGTATGTTCATTTGATCCGCAGACACAACAGGCATTGGACCTTCTCGGGAAAAATCCTTGAACCTTTCAAACTCCCCCGCCTCAAATATCGTTTTGAATGTTTCAAAATCTTTTTCCGGATCGTCAACGTCTAATATCGTTAAACCACACGACGCCGTGAAGGACACGATGCCAGCCAGATCTTTCACAACCGCGCCAACCGTCAGGACAAGCATCCCCGCAAAACTGTCGCCCCAAAGGACAATTCTTCCATTGTGATGCTGATCTAAAGTGCGCACAAAATCTACGGCATCCAAAATACCTTTGGCTTGAACCCAAGGATTGATCCTTTGGCGCACTGCTCCACCACTTGCGCCAAATCCAGCGTGATCAAATAAGAAGACGTTAAAGCCGTTTTTTTGAAATTCTGATGCATAGTCAGACAAACACATCGTGATTGTGGCAGAGGTCCGTGGCACATCGCAATGCATGGCCTTTAGGGCCATTTTCTGCACCGTACCACCGGCCTTTCAGCGTTGCACCTTCAGAAAAAAACTCTTTTTCGATGAACATGTTTTTCTCCCATTGGAAAAAGCGAACTAACTCTTTCAAAGCCTAGCGCACTGCCTTTACAAAAACCAGACGCGGATAAATGTCACCGTGGGTATATCAATTTTTGCGGCAATCACCCCACGGCACACCCCTTATTTTATATCAATTTGGTAATTTTACGAGACTGTGTTATCGTCCACGAAGCCAACATGGGAAGATTACAATTCGCTATATGAGGAAGGGCCGAAAGCGACCGGTCCGGTGAATCGGTATCAATGTGATTCGATACCCGCTTTGATGTCTTAAACACGCTCTGGCCCAAATGTCTTGGGCACACGTTTTTCCCTGATATAGCTTTATTTAATTTCTGCGTGTTCAGGCAAAACAAAACAACAGGGAGAAGTTAAATGTCTACTTTAGAGAAAAAATCATGGTCCAGTCCGGATGGATCGCAAACGCCAGACAAAACGCACGGCGCGACGATAAATTTTGGCGCCGTGAGCCTGACAAAAGTTAACCTTCAACCCGGCTGGAAATGGTCAGAGTGCATCAAACCGCATGTTGAAACGCATAGCTGTCAAGCTGGACATATTGGCATGGTTCTTCAGGGAACACTTCATGTTGTCTCTGACGACGGATCCGAAATCACGGTGAGCGCTGGTGACGCCTATCGTTTTGCCCCGGGGCATGATGCCTGGGTTGTCGGGAATGAACCAGTCATTGGCGTAGAGTTTTCCACGTCTGGCAAAGAATTTGCCGCTTGGACACGTGGCGAAGGCTAAACCTAAATCACGTCAATCATAATCGTGAGGTCAGTCTTTTCCGCTCACGCGAAGACAGACCTCACACAATTAATTTAGGAGAAACCACATGGCGATTCTCGCGCTCTGTATGCCTATTTTGCCAGGGAAGATGGAAAAATGGCAGGCAATGATAAATCAAGTTAAGTCCACTCCGGATTTTGCCCAGTCAAGAGAGTTGGCAGGAGTGCACGAAAGGACCTTTGTTCAAAACACGCCAGCAGGGGACTTTTTGATTATCACGCTTGAAGGGGACAATCCGGCAGAGAGTTGGGCAAAGATCACCTCTTCAATGCCGCCAGATTTTGCTGAGTTTGCATTGGATGTTCACGGATTGGATGTTCACGCCCCACCCCCGCCATTGCCGGAATTAATATTTGATAGTCGAGCATAAAGACCGAAAAACGGAGAGAAAAAATGTCAAATAAAATGAATACACCCGCTGACAGAGATCGCAGACAACAATTTGGAGCGATGCGTGGACGCGATCTATATTGGGGTTTTACCTTGGCTATATTCAGCAATTTAGCCACCTTATACATTTTATCCCAAGGGGGCCATTACCCAGGCTTGGCTGTCGCGGCGATCGTCGTTGGAACGTTTGTGTTTGTTATGATTAACTCATTCGACTGCATGGACGATCTAAAGGCGAACGCCGATGACATGGACGAAGAAGAAGCTGTGACAAATTTTGGTAGCAAATTCCTAAGTGCGCCCTGGAGTATGTTCAAAAGTGTCGTTACGCTTATTTTTGGTGCAACCGCATTAACACAATTGGGCGAAATTTTCGGTTGGTTCTAGCGGGTCATTTCGAGCGAACCTAAAATCCCCAGTGATCAGACAGGCTGCTTTGATCACTGGGTCTCTTTAGTGGCAGATACCTGATACGAGGCACCAAAGAATGAGATCGGTTTACCCGTCTAGGTAGGCACCAACAGGATGTGTTTAAATATGCCTGCGCAAAATTCGGAGCTGGGGTATCCCCTGTTATTCAAAATATACTCCAAGCTGCACTGCGCAGAAAAATGATAAATATTTCTGTAAGTTACTTTTCACAAATGATCTTTAACATAAAATTTGACGACGAAAGGCGGCTCGACTCAATGGGGGTAGACCGGTATACTCTGCATGTTTCATTAAAACAGGGCAAAACGATATGAAGTTCCGCACTGCGAAAGAGTACATTGAACTTTCAATTACTGATGGAACGCCACGGAAGGCGTTTTTGACAGCATGTGTGGTTGGCACGATTTTGACGGCAATAAATCACTGGGAGACCCTTTTAATCGGAAAATACCCGCCCATAACAAAGGTCATTCTCACATATTGCGTGCCTTATGTCGTGACGACTTGGGGATCGGTTTTGGGAAAGTTATCCAGAACATAAACTTCCAAACTTACAACGTCATTCACTGCAAATATTCCATATTTTTTTAAGGCGCAGGGTGATATCCATGATGCGTGAAACAGATCAAAAAATTGCAGAATGATATTTATTATGCGAATAATATGATAGGCCTCACTCAGAGGATGGTTTGGCACCAGGCACGGTCGCCAATGTGGCGTTCTTAAAAAAAACCTTCGGAGGAAATCCAATGGTATTAGAAGAATTTTTTAATTCAAAAAAGGTTATCGACCTGAGCTTTTTCAACTTTGAAAATGCCATTACCGCAGCATATTTTGCTGATAAAGACTTTAACGTCGTACGAGTGAATAAGAATTTTCGAAACTTCTTCCCTGCATTGGGTAATTTACAGGGCGTATATTTTCCAGACATATTGAAAGCATTGGGATTGCCTGACGAAGTTCAGCAAGAATTCACGAAAACCATTAAGGAAAATGGTCAAGTCTTATTGCCAAGGCTTGAGATTGAGCAAAACGGTGAAATAAAAGTCTACTCACTTTTATCCACGATCACGCAAAGTTCTGATTTTTCTTTTCTACATGGCATTCAAGGGCAATTTGTTGATCGAACAAACGAAGATACCCTTAGGAAAGAAAAAGAAAAGTTAATTGAGGAACAGCTTCGAAATCAAGAATTGATAAAGCAGAAAAGCGAACGTCTGGAGGCAATCTCAAAGAGGCTTGCAAGCTATCTCTCACCGCAGGTTTACAGTAGTATTTTCGAAGACGCCGATGAGGGCAGCAAAAAACATAAGCGCAAAAACCTTACTGTTTTCTTTTCTGACATCGTGCGCTTCACCGATATGAGCGACACGCTTGAACCAGAACTCTTGGCAAAGCTTGTCAACAATTACCTCTCCGAAATGACAAATATCGCAATAGAATTTGGTGGAACCATCGATAAGTTTATTGGGGATGCGGTGATGGTATTTTTTGGAGATCCAAAATCTGAAGGAGATCGACAAGATGCGCTGAACTGCGCAAAAATGGCTATTCGTATGCAACAACGTGTGGGCGAACTTCAGGATTATTGGAAAAACCTAGGAATAGGAGAAGAGATACAGGTACGGATGGGAATATCCACGGGTTATTGTACGGTCGGAGATTTTGGTTCACAGCAACGTCTTGATTACACCGCCTTTGGGAGTCCGGTAAATCTGGCGGCACGCCTTGAGTCTTTAGCCTCACCAGGCGAGATCGTCGTTTCAGAACAATGCTTTGAGCTTATTTCAAGTGACATAGAGTGCACGCCCTTTAAAACCGTCACCCCCAAGGGTTTTTCCAGACCGATCAACACCTATACCGTTTCAAAAGACGCCACATCCAGTTTGCTTAGGCAACAGTCAAATTATAAGAAATTTGGCAATCGCGTTTCTATTGATATCTTTGATACATCCGACATCAATGCAGCAATTATTGAATTGAAAGAAATTGAAAAAGAATTTGAGAAGTTATTAAAAAACGATACATCTGTCGGGACAAAATAATTTAAGGACAGTTAATCCAATAATTCTTCAACCGAAGGCAAGTTCGAAACAAATAACTTCATTTATTCTTATTAACTTCAAAATGTTATGTAACTTTATACGGGATAAAGATCTCTTAACCCACGAAGCAAATAACACATTATGTTATCCGATGTCGCAGGACACCAATTTCCGCTATCCGCTGAACCATGGATATATCTTTATCGTATTGAGTATTTTTTTTGAAAGAAAATTGGCCTTTTAGCACAAAATATGGTAATCGCCTGACATCGGCACGCTAGATATGTGGCGAATGTGTAGCCAACGCAGGAGTTATAAATGACACTACAAAGTAATATGATGATGTTCACCAGAGCAGCTGGAATAATTTATGGACTTTGGTTTTTCTTAGCGCCTAGCTCATATTTTTCTTTAATGCTTGTCCCAGAAGAAATGGTCAATGAGCTTGGCATAGGTCAGACACAGCAACTTGGCTTGGCGCTTTTTGCGATTGTTTGGTGGATTTACCGAACAGCCCCTCATATTACGCCCGATAACTGCTCTGAATTCATGGTGACCCACACCGGAGGATGGGGAATCTTTGCCGTTGGCGGGTTGTATTTGACACTCACATCGGGTGTTGCACTGATGCAAAATCCGTTTTTCTTTCAAAGTGTGGTATTCCTAATCATCGCCTTCGCGTTTTACGCAAAACGCGCACCTGATGAGAGCGAAGCTGTCGGCTGACAAAGGATGAATTAACGTTGTGGCCCACGTTGTGAAAGGGCGTGGACCATGCTTATTTTAAGCGCTGTTTTGGAGGCTTGGGGCCCTTCATTCATTCATCTAGCCGCTTTTGACGCAATGAGATTACTGCGCCAAACAGTAAGATAAAAGAGGCCATAAGTAAGCCAACGCCGATGTTGTCAAATATATCGCCGACAGCTCCTGCGAGGTATGGGCCAACTGTCTGTGCAATCGCAAAAACCACTGTAAATAAGCTTATAGAAAAAGCCCACAGACGCTCTGGCAGGTTTTTTCGTGTGAAATTCGTGATGGCCCCGGGCGCCATAAATACCGAAATGCCAAATATTGTCGCGGAAACGATCAGCCCCCCTAACCCAGATGACACCATCGGGATACTTGACCCGATCGCTATGCAGGTCAAAATGACAGAAAGCGGTACACCATTATCAAACTTCGCAAAGACAGGTTTCCAAACAAAGGGGGATAGGCATATGCAAACCCCAAGAAGAACCCAGATCAATGCCATAGACAGAGCACTCATAGACTGCGACACCATCCACGCGGAGAGAAACGTCAAGTAGACAATATATCCCACACCAAAAGAGGCATAACCGATAAATTCCGGCAACATTTTAGAAAAAGGCAAACATTGCTTTGTGGATACGACAGTGGTTGTCACATGCAAATTGCGTGCTGCCCAAAGACCGAACGGGGAAAATAAAATACTCACAAGACCGATAACCAACCAGCAAAGCGGCCATGCTGAATTCCCGCGAAAATCCAGTAAAAGAGGAATAACCAACGCCGCCAACACAATGCCCAATCCACCTCCTGTTCCAAAAAGAATGGCAATAGAGAGGGCGTTACGCTTGGGATTATCTTTAAATAAACCAGACGCAAGCGCACCAGCAGTTGAAAATGAAATTGCACCGAAGATCCCAGCCAAAAACCGCAGGAGATACTGCATCACAATATCGGCAAATAAGCCCGTCAAGGTTAAGACAGCGGATGTGGTGACCAACCCGAAGGCAAATAGTTTTTGAGAGGAAATATTTCTCACCATGACCATTGTGAGAATGGCACCTAGAATATAACCAAACGCATTTATCGTACTTAACCAGCCCGCTTCGCCGTAATTCCATCCCATTTCAGCCTGCATCGCAGGCAAGAGTAACCCATAGGCAAATCGCGCAAAACCATTTGTAACGGTCACCCCAAGAAGGAGGCCAATCAAGATGAACCATTGCTTTATGTCGCTGTTATCCACTTGAAACTCTGCTTAACCCTTCTGAACCGAGTGTAGGTCACAGTACTCTTAATTTTAATGTAGGGAAGCAATTTGATGCAAAAAATGACATCACAGTACACAGGGCAAATGAATGGAAAAGTTGTCCTTCATTCGCTATGAATAAAAACCTGTAAATTCGATGAGGCAATCTATGGCAGTTTTGGTGGTTATCGCGCATCCGGAAAAGACTTCATTTACCCATAGCTGGGCAAACGAGAGTATCAAAGCCGCAAAAATGCTCGGTCATCAAGTTTTGATCTCCGACATTTACCAAATGGGCTTTGATCCGATAGAGAAGGCGGTCCATTACAACAAGACATACCCTGAAAACCAGTTTGATATTCTTAAAACGCAAGAATTTCATTCACGCCAGAACACTCTGCCCGCAGATATCGAAGAAGAAATTTTTAAATTCCGAGAATGCGAGCTTGCTATTTTTCACTTTCCAATTTGGTGGTTTGCACCACCCGCCGCCTTGAGGGGATGGATGGAAAGAGTTCTTGTGAATGGCCGCATGCATGACACGCACAACCGGTTTGACAAGGGACTTTTCAAAGGAAAGCGCGCGCAGTTTTGTGTGACCATGGGGGCCTCTGGCCAAGAAAGTTCTCACAATGGAAAGGAAGGCGACATTAACATGTTGCTCTGGCCCATGGCCTACACCTTACGATATATTGGAATGGATATTCTGCCATATAAAATCTTGAATTCTGTTCACAGCTACCATTCGGACGAACATAAAAAAGGTCTTGAAAAATATCTGAGTAGGGAAATCAAAAAACAAAAATCCCTCATCCAAAATTTCCAAAACAAAGAGGTTTTGAAATTCAATTCTGATGCGGATTTTAACGAGGAAGGGCAACTAAAGGAGAATGCAAAATCCTACTCTCCTTTTATTCGTCCAAAACCTTAAAAGTGCCAGCTAGAGCGTTTTTTTATGGTAAAATCTTATAGCTTTGAAATTAGGGGAAAAATGTTGATACTCTGGCTTCATAGATAAATTGCAAACGAAACCGCACCATGTGTAGAGGTCAGAGATGAGAATACTCTTTACGGGAGGATCCGGTAAGGCGGGACAATACAGTATCAGATACTTGCTAGAGCAAGGTCACACAATCTTAAACTTGGATCAGGTGATCTTTGATCATCCAAATGTTATGACCCGTCTTGCTGACATCACGGATGCGGGACAGGTCTATGATGTGATGAGCAGCTATGCGCATTATGGTGAACTTACCCCCGGCACCGGCGTTCCAAAATTTGACGCCGTTGTGCATTTTGCGGCAGTGCCCAGATTGCTACAAACGAGTGACAATGAATGTTATCGTGTAAACACGCTTGGGACCTACAATGTCATCGATGCCGCAGTAAAAATGGGCGTGCGAAAAGTGATCTTCGCCTCTTCAGAAACGACTTATGGCGTCTGCTTTGCCGATGGGGAGGTCAAACCTGAGTATCTCCCCATAGACGAAGACCACCCAACTGTTCCAGATGACAGCTACGCTATGTCAAAGGTGGTCAACGAAGCAACTGCCAAGAGTTTTCAAAAACGAACAGGGTTTGATATTTACGGTTTGCGGATCAACAACGTCATTGAACCACACGAATACAAAGAAAACTTTCCAGCCTATCTACAGGATCCGGACCTAAGGCGCCGAAATATCTTTTCCTATATTGACGCCCGCGATCTGGGCCAGATGGTTCAAAAGTGTCTTGAAACAGACGGGCTTGGGTATCAAATTTTCAATGTATCCAATGACGACCATTCCGTAGGATTGAGTTCCGCTGAAATAATGAACCGTTACTACAGCGATGTTCCTTTAAGATCCGATCACATGCCCGAGAGTTTCTATTCGAACGAAAAGGCAAAACGCCTTTTGGGGTTTATGCCTGAACACAGTTGGCGGGATTATATTTAACCCGACGGCGTCATCGCTGACTTTTCGATTTCGTCAAAGCTGTCTTTAAAGGAGGTCCGCAAAGTGCACGCGGGCGGCCTCCTTTTAGCAGAATGCTCAATTTGAGCGATAGATCGCTGCGACCCGTTCCAGTGCAGTTTCCACAGGCATTTCTTCGCTCTGCCCTGTGCGACGGGACGTGAGCTCCACAACCCCGTTCTTCAGCCCGCGGGGTCCAACCGTTATCCGCCAGGGAAGACCGATGAGGTCCATAGTCGCAAATTTGCCCCCTGCCCGTTCCTGCCGGTCGTCATAAAGCGGATCAAGGCCGAGCGCCCGAAGCCCACCATAAAGCGCATCACAGGCCGCATCTGTTTCACTGTCGCCCTGTTTCAGGTTCACAATTCCACAATGAAACGGCGTCACGCCTTCAGGCCAGATGATGCCATTGTCATCGTGCGAAGCCTCTATGATGGCCCCAATGAGACGGGAGACCCCAATGCCGTGGCTGCCCATGTGCACGGGGACGCGCTCCCCGCTTTCCGTAGCAACCGTCGCGCCCATCGCATCTGAATATTTGGTGCCAAAGTAAAAGATCTGTCCGACTTCAATACCACGGCTTTTTCTTTGGCGCTCCTGAGGGATTTGCGCAAAAAGCGCCTCATCATGCGTTTCATCCGTTCGCGCATAGGGCGTCGTCCATTCCTTAAGGATCGAAGCACAGTCTTCGCGGCTGTCATAATCGACAACCCGATCGCCAATCTTAAGATCCGTAATAGCACTGTCATAGAAAACTTCAGATTCTCCAGTCTCTGCCAACACAAGGAATTCGTGGGTATCATCGCCCCCGATCGGTCCGCTGTCAGCGCGCATGGGAATAGCCTGAAGCCCCATGCGTTCATAGGTTTTCAGGTAGCTTACCAAATGGCGGTTATAAGCATGAAGCGCGCTGTCGCGGTCGATGTCGAAATTATAACCATCCTTCATAAAAAACTCGCGTCCCCGCATCACACCAAACCGGGGGCGGATTTCATCGCGGAATTTCCACTGAATATGATAGAGCGTCATGGGGAGATCTTTGTAGCTTCCGACATGTGTCCGGAAGATATCCGTGATCAACTCTTCGTTCGTGGGTCCATATAGCATGTCCCGCTCGTGGCGGTCCTTAATGCGCAACATTTCCTGTCCATAGGCCTCATAACGTCCACTTTCGCGCCATAAATCCGCCGATTGAAGCGTAGGCATCAGCATTGGAATGTGACCCGCGCGAATTTGTTCTTCGTGCACGATATCTTCAAGTTTGCGCAAAACTTTGAACCCCAAGGGCAACCAAGAATAAATCCCTGCACTTGATTGTTTGATCATTCCCGCCCGCAGCATCAATCGATGGCTCACGATCTGCGCTTCAGCAGGATTTTCTTTCAGAACTGGCAAAAAATAACGGGACAGTCGCATGATGCATCCTTATCGGGTAAAGTGACCATTCCCTTAGCCCGAAGCCGTTTAATTGGCAATATGGCAGACACAGAGTTACTTCGAACACCCCGCGCATCTGCTTGCATACCCGCTCCAGATGCGACACATTAAAGAAAAAGTATTTATGGGACATTCATGGCTCTACCTGCCAGACAACAAGCTTTTTACTGGGGCATTGCCACAGTTATCTTCCTGCTCGTATTCTGGGCGCTGGGAAATGTGCTTTTGCCCTTCGTCATGGGGGCCGCAATTGCCTATTTGCTGGATCCCGTCGCGGATCGACTGGAGGCTATGGGATTAAGCAGAACGAGAGCAGTTTTACTTATCTCTCTGACAGCATTGATCCTTTTGTTGCCGCTCGCGCTTTTCGTTTTGAATGTCATCGTATCTCAGGTGAGCGCGCTGACATCTATTTCCTTTTCACCGGAAAAAATCATGGAAATTCAGGAACGTTTGGTGAGTATCCTGCCTGCGGCAATAGGTGAAAACATCAATCTGCAAAAAACCTTTGAAGACATCGCAGCCTTTATTCGACCAAGGGCGGAGTCGCTTTTCCAAAGCGTCGGCAAAAGCCTTCTTGGCGCCTTGATGAGTTCCGCCATGTCGTTGGTCAATATTATCGTGCTGATCGTGGTGGTGCCGGTGGTTGCGGTCTACATGCTGTTGGATTGGGACCACATGATTGAACGTATTGATGGGCTGTTGCCGCGTGATCACGCACAGACCATCCGCGGTCTTGCCAAAGAGATTGATAAAACTTTGTCGGCATTTGTGCGCGGCATGGGATCTGTATGTTTGATCCTTGGCACCTATTATGCCTTTACACTTTGGATGGTGGGGTTGAGCTTTGGCTTTGCAGTTGGATTTTTCGCCGGCTTGGTTACCTTTATTCCCTATCTCGGCTCTCTTATGGGAGGCGCTCTGGCGATCGGGCTGGGAATTTTCGAATTTTGGGGCGAGTGGGACAAATTGGCGCTTGTCGCTGGAATTTTTTTCTTAGGACAAGTGATTGAAGGCAATTACCTCACCCCTAAACTTGTCGGGGGATCTGTGGGGTTACATCCTGTGTGGCTCTTGCTGGCACTTTCGGTATTTGGCGCATTGTTTGGTTTTGTTGGCATGTTGATCGCGGTGCCTGTCGCAGCAAGCATCGGCGTTTTGGTGCGTTTTGGTGCGGGCCAATATATGGCCGGTCCGCTTTATAAAGGCGCGATTGGCAAAAAGACCAAAACGGGCAAAGACGACACATGTTGATGACCACACAGCTTACATTTGATTTGCCTTGTTTGCCCTCCCATGATCGGGGGGACTTCTTTGTTTCGCGCAGCAATGAGATGGCAGTTAAATTTATAGAAGACTGGCCAAACTGGCCCCTGAAGAAACATGTGCTTAGCGGCCCCAAATCCTCCGGCAAAACCCATCTCGCCCATATCTGGGCAAAGATGAGTGAGGCATTTGTCACAAGCGCAAAAGACATATCCGATCCCCAAGCCCTGTCTCAAACGCATCTATTGGTCGAGGATGTTCATAAAATTTCTGGGCTAAGAACACTGGAAACGACATTGTTTCACGCTCACAACCTTTTACAGCAAAAGGGCTTTTATCTATTGATGACGGGTCTGGGCAGCCCACTTCATTGGGGGATCACCTTGCCGGATCTTGCGTCACGCATTCAAGGTGCGCGCCATGTCGCATTGGATCCACCTGACGATCGCCTCTTTGCGGCACTTCTGGCAAAACAGTTTTCTGATCGCCAATTGTTCCCCGCCCCCGAAGTTTTGCAATATCTGGTGACACGGCTTGAACGCTCTCATGAGTCAGCGCGTCGTTTTGTGGAGCGTGCGGATCAGGTCGCGCTCAGCGAAAAGCGGGCCATCAGCCGAGGGCTGGCCAAAAGTATTTTGGAAGAATTTGACACAGACTCTGATTGACCACAGAGCGCTCAATCTGCATAGGTTAAAATAACAGTAGCCAAGGTGAATGTCCTTATGCTTCAACACTCTGTCTCAGGTAAGAGCGCGCCGGACCCCTATCAAAAACCGGTCTTGCCACAACTTGATGAACGTCGCCTGTCGAAAATTGCTGTGCTTGATGTCGGATCGAACTCTGTTCGGCTGGTGGTATTTGACGGGGCTGCTCGATCCCCATCATATTTTTACAATGAAAAACTGATGTGCAGCCTTGGCGCGGGTCTTGCGACGACCGGCCATCTTAATCCTGAGGGTAAGCAACGCGCAATCGCTGCGATCCGTCGATTTAAATATCTTACCGTCTCGATGGGAATAACTGACGTAACCGCAGTTGCCACCGCGGCCGTTCGAAACGCCACGGATGGGCTCGATTTTTGCGAGGAAGTTTTTGAAAAAACGGGCCAGAAGATTTGGATCATTGATGGAACCGAAGAGGCAAAACTCTCCGCCCAAGGGGTTCTTTTGGGCTGGCCGGGGTCTTTTGGGCTTGTCTGTGATGTTGGTGGCTCCTCAATGGAACTGGCGGAGATCTATAATGGCACGGTCGGGCGACGTGTAACATCAGATCTTGGACCATTAAAACTTCAGGAACTATCAGGTGGCAGCGACGCAAGACGGAAATATATTCGGGAGACCATGACGCGACTTGCCGAAGAAATGGGCCCCCAGCACAATCGATTATTTCTGGTCGGGGGTTCGTGGCGGGCACTTGCCCGCATAGATATGCAACGGACAAACTACCCATTGCACGTGCTTCATGAATACCGAATGGGGCGCAGTTCAGTTTCAAAGACTTTGGCCTATTTGGACGAAGTCGGGCTTGATACTTTGCAGGATCAATGCAGCATTTCTCAGTCACGGATGTCCCTTTTACCCTATGCGGGCGAAGTTCTTACAGAGTTGTTGGATGTGTTTGAACCCAAGGACATCGCGATTTCCAGCTATGGTTTACGTGAGGGATTATTGTATCAACAAATGTCAGACGATATTCGTGCCAGAGATCCTTTGATCGAAGCTTGCAAAGTTTCAGAGATGAAGGATGCCCGCGTTCCGGGTATGGGAAAAACGATCTTTAATTTTGTGCGTCCGCTTTTTTATGATGCGAGTGCCGAGCTGCTTCGCATTGTTCGTGCCGCCTGCCTTTTGCATGACGTCAGTTGGCGGGCCCATCCGGATTACAGGGCAGAGGTGTGTTTTGACAATGCAACGCGCGCGAATCTGGGTGGTCTGAAACATTCCGAACGCATGTTTCTGGCGCTTGCGCTGATGCACCGATATACCAATAAAAGAGATGATGAGATATTTTCATGGATGTTCCGCGTTATTGATGCGACCGAGGTAAAAACTGCAGAAATTTTGGGCAAAGCAATGCGCCTTGGCGCTATGTTGTGGGTGTCCGACGGAGGTCAGCGCGCGGAATTAAAATGGGACCCCAAAAACGAAGAGCTCACACTCCTCTTGCCGGGTGACACGTCAGCTTTATACGGAGAAGTCGCTGAAACGCGACTTCAGTCACTTTCGCAAGCGCTAAACGCGAAAAACTATAATGTCGTAACCTAGCCTGCACCAAACGTTTGTTTTGACGCATTTATAAGTTCAAGATTATCTCTGATGACCGCCAGATTGGCTCCGGCTCCCTCAATCACGGCAACAACATTTCCGTCAAAAGAAATCCTGACATCGCCTGGACTTGTATCATCGTTATTGATGACAACAACATTAACCGTTGGTTTGCTTTTGTCCTCACCCGTAAGCTGATCAGGATCATAGAGAATTTGCAGCTTATCTTCGCTGGCGTTAAAGGATTTAATGGTTAATTTTCCTTTGCTGCCATCGTCCAGAATCTGGTAGACGTCTTTTCCTTCTCCTCCATTTACGACGTCGTTTCCACCGCCGATGAGCGTATCATCGCCTTTCCCGCCGATCAGAATATCCCCTCCATCTTCAGCGATAGCAGAACTGAATGACCCTCCGTTGCCCCCGATAAGTAGATCGTTTCCATTGCCGCCGCCACGAAGATCTTAGCCTTCACCACCGATCAGTGTGTCTGCACCATATCGACCAAAGATTTTATCGTTTCCATTATCTCCATTGGCCCAATCGTTGCCGCCGTCGGCGTAAATAAGGTCATCACCATCTCCGCCGGAGACAGTGTCATTCAAACTGCCTGCAGAGATAAAATCGTTTCCATCCTGACCAGAAATCGAATCGCGACCAGCGGCGCCATCAAGAGAGTCGTCCCCTGCCCCCCCTTCAAGAGTGTCGTTGCCTGCATTGCCAAACAGCTGGTCAGCACCGGCTCCGCCGACAATCCGGTCAGAACCATCGTTCCCAGTCAAAATATCGCCGGTGTTGTTTCCAAACAGCTCAATCCCCGGTTCCTTTGACCCCGAACCGCCGGACTCGCCCCCAGAGCCCATGCTTGAACTCCCGTCCAAAGCACCTGAAATTTCTAACACAGTCCAACCCAATACAATTGGTGCAAGCAACAAAAGCGCAAACATGAAACAGTCCAATAAACTAAAGTTTATAATTAATATCCTTAAAGACTATATATCACAATAATTACGACACTATTGTATTGTCTTTCTGAACAAATACCGAATTTTGTGCGCATTTTGCACCAATTTCGTTTAATCCATGACGTCCTGCTAGATCGCACAGCACCGCAGGAACGGTTCAAGATACCCAAAGGTGAAAACACAAGAATCGGCAAAACTGATCAAAGGTTAGAAATTTGCAATTCAAACGGGGTTTTTGTATGATTGAGCCAATTAATTCAATAAACCGGTATCATGATAACTCTTTCGAACAAAGTGCCAACCCAACCAGAGGAAACGCCTCCGAACCAGCCCATTGGTTTGACCGTCCAAATTGTAATTGATACGCTGAGCGCACGGATCAAGTCAGGGGGATATCAGGTCGACACACGCCTGCCGTCTGAAAGAGCGCTGGCCAATGAACTTGGGGTTTCGCGCAATACAGTGCGAGAGGCGCTCGACTATCTGACCGGAAAAAATTTCATAACACGCCGCCCCGGAAGCGGCAGCTTTGTTACCTATCGATCACAGCCTGAACAGACCTCCACTGGTGGCAAACTTGCCGAACAAACAGGGCCATTGGACCATCTGGTCATGCGCGGCATTTTAGAACCTGAAATCGTACGTTTGGCCGTTATGAACATGACCCAAATCGAACTTGACACATTGTCCGGACTGGTCACGGAGTTGGAAAAAATTCGCTCTGATGTGTCTGCCTTTATGCAATTGGAAGAACAAATTTATCTATGTATTGCCAAGAGCACGCGTAATCCTCTTTTGGCGGCAAGTTACCAAATGGTCGTTGAAGTCAGCCGAGAAGGGTTTCGTAAAGCCCACCTCAGGCGCCATTTAACACCAGAACGGATATTGGATTACCAGCAACGCTACAACAAGCTTTGCAATGCATTTATTTCGCGCGACATCGAAACGGCAGTTGAATTCGTGAAATTGCAACTCGTTGAAGAACAAAAGCTTTTGATAAAGGACTTATAGTCAGCGCAAGCGTGATTTATTTCTTGTTAAAGATCATGAATGTCCATTCCAAATACGGAACGCAAATCATCTTTTTGAACGATGCGCTGTTCCCATAATTGATCAAGGCGGTGCATTTCTTCTCTGAGGCGGTTTTTGTGTCGCTTTAACCATTGCGGAATCGATCCAAATTCGACGATACGTGCTTTTTGATCCCGAATTTCCACAACCGGCCAATCTCCGACGAGCGCGTTTGAAATTCCAAAAAGTTCCTCTCCCCACCATTGGGCAAGACCAAAGACATGTTTCACATCTTTCATCTGCTTCATAGCAGCCAGAACAGATACAGCTGAAAGCGTATCGGCTTTTTCCACCCCAGAGAGCCAAATATCTAAGGCAGCAACATATTCCCAGCTGACTGCAGACCAACTATTGGGGAACTGGCGTGTGTAATCTTCGTAAAACTGATGCGGATTGTGAAAGAAAAATGCCGTATCTGCCAACATGGGATCATCAAAATCGGGAAACTGGAAAATGCTTCCTTCCATGAATTCAGGAGAGGTTTTTGCAATCAGCGCTGGATAATCATCCATAGTACAAGACAGAATACGTCCCTTAAATCCTTTGGAATAAGCCCGTTCACTCATCGCATGCACCATGGGGGTATAGCTTGTGCACCAACAAAGCACGTCTGGATTTTCAGCCAGCATGGCATCGACAATGGCATTTGCCTCAAAAGTCGTCGGATCATAGCGAATTTCTTTGGCCACATCCATTTTTTCGGCTGCTAAAGCTGCACGATAGGTCGCCAAAGAGGGATCTCCAAGCGCATCTCGTTGACTGCAAAGCGCAATTTTTTTTGCACTTGGATCGCGACGGGCAAGCCAATTCACGCCGGTCACATTGTAAAGTGGATGCAATTCGCTGGGTGCAATCAGATAGGGCGTGTCAGGAGACAAATCACTTGGCAAAAGAGTTGTGGTCAACACCCTGTGGCGGGTCACAAAATCACGGATCGGGGAAAACGTATCTCCACCCAGCATCAATAATAATCGGACATTTTTGTTCAAAACAAGGTCCTTGGCGCCCTCAACTGCCTTTAGTGGATCATATCCGCAATCAAAAGAATGGATTTCTACTGGATAACGACGCCCCCGCAACAAAAGCCCACCCGCACGATTGATCCAGCTCGCCCACAGTCGGCATCCATGGAGACCCGGCAAACCCCAACTTTCCACTGGCCCGCTTAAGGGTGCAAGGAAACCGATGCGTACCGCTTCCCCCATGCCCGTCTGCAGACGGGGAAGAATTGCGGATACAGCCAATCGATGGGCAAAACTGCTTTCTGTCATTTTACGGAAACACCCAAACTTGTGATCCTGCCTTTACCAAAGAACCGGTTTCAAAACAATTGACAGTTTGGCGCTAAATCGGTATGATTGGATCAACAAAAGGTACCAAAATATAACCAAAGTCAAAAAAACTGCTATAATCATACGTGTAAACAACAGGATAAGAGGAACCAATGTCAAAAAAAAGAGTCGCAGTCATAGGCGCCGGACCGTCTGGCCTCGCACAATTGCGTGCCTTTCAGACAGCTGCAAAAAATGGAGAACCAATCCCTGAGGTCGTCTGCTTTGAAAAACAATCCAATTGGGGAGGGTTGTGGAATTACGACTGGCGCACAGGTGTCGATGAAAACGGGGAACCCTGCCATTCATCAATGTATCGCTACCTTTGGTCCAACGGGCCCAAGGAAGGTCTGGAATTTGCTGATTACTCTTTCGAAGAGCATTTTGGCAAACAAATCGCGTCATATCCTCCTCGTGCAGTGCTGTTTGACTATATAGAGGGACGGGTTCTGAAGGCCGATATCCGCAAATGGATTCGCTTCAATACTGCGGTCAGATGGGTCAATTATGACCCTGCCACATCGCTTTTTACAGTGACGGCTCATGATTATGCCAATGACACCTCTTATAGCGAAGAGTTTTCTCATCTGGTTGTGGCCTCGGGTCATTTTTCAACGCCAAATGTGCCGCACTATGAAGGATTTGAAACGTATAACGGGCGTCTTTTACATGCTCATGATTTCCGCGATGCCCGAGAATTCACCGATAAAGACATCCTGATCCTTGGCACCAGCTATTCTGCCGAAGACATTGGATCGCAATGTTGGAAATACGGCTGCAAATCCGTAACCGTTGCACATCGTACCGCACCCATGGGGTTCAACTGGCCTGACAATTGGAAAGAGGTTCCCGCCTTGCAGCGGGTGGAGGGAAAAACAGCGCACTTCAAGGATGGAACCAGTAAAGAGGTGGACGCGATCATCCTTTGTACAGGCTACAAACATCATTTCCCCTTCTTGCCCGATGATCTACGCCTAAAAACCGCGAACCGGCTGGCGACAGCAAACCTCTACAAAGGCGTGGCTTGGATCGATAATCCCAAAGTCTTTTATCTTGGGATGCAGGACCAGTGGTTTACCTTCAACATGTTTGACGCTCAGGCATGGTGGGCACGTGATGTGATCATGGATAAAATCGCCCTTCCAGGCGATAAGGCAGAAATGTTGGCCGATGTTGAGGAACGCATTACCCGCGAAGAGGTCAGCGCAGATGGTAAATACTGCATCAGGTATCAGGGTGATTACGTCGAAGAATTGATTGCGGAAACCGATTATCCAAGTTTTGACGTGGATGGGGCCTGTGAAGCTTTCTACCAATGGAAGAAACACAAAACCGAAGCCATCATGGAATTCCGCGACAACGCGTATAAATCGGTAATCACTGGCACCATGGCGCCAGTCCACCATACTCCATGGGTCGATGCACTGGACGACAGCAAGGAGGTCTATTTGCAAAATTAAATCCCTGCAGGCCAGCACCTAATGTCTGAATCCCACGTGCCGGCCATTTGGAATACCGCATTTCTGAACTGATCCCAATAAATTGTTCTAAACGAAATGCGTTACTCCCCTGCCCAAGACCACTGATGCGGGGGAAAATGAGGGCGGCATCTGCTGAGGGTCAGGTGCTGCCCGAATAATTGACTCATGTCTTCTGGTCACGCTTTGCCGGCTTTTTCCGCTTCGATGGAGTCAAAAGCTTCGTTTAGCCAAATAAGACGTTTTTCGGCCAGTTTCACTGCCTCTGCCGGAACCCCCCGCGCGATCATCTGATCGGGATGGCTTTCACGCACCAATTTGCGCCAAACACGTTTGATCTCATCCAGACTTTGGTCTGGTGTCACGCCCAAGACCTCATATGGATCGGGAGGCTGATCGACAACGTAGCGTGCGCGAATGGCGCGAAATTCGCGGGCATTTAGGCCAAATTCATGAGCAACCTCTTCCAAGAAGGCATTTTCGTTGGGATGGTATTTCCCATCGGCCGCAGCGATATGAAATAACCCTTCGAGCAAATCGTGAAGGACCCGATCACCAGCCCCGAACATGCGGGCGATATTTCTGGCATAAAGTTCAAAGCCCGATACGTCCTGACGAGCAAGATTGAAAACACGCGCGGCCTGTTCCAAAGCGTTTTCTGGGATATGGAACACTTCGCGAAAGGCGCTGACCTCATCGCGGGTTACCTGGCCATCTGCCTTTGCCATTTTTGCCGATAGTGCAATAACGGCTATGGTAAACCCGATAGAGCGCTCAGGTGGTTTGCGCAAACGATCAAAGATCGCTGACAGCCCTTCTCCTATTGAAAGGCCAGAGAGAGCTTTGGATATGCGTGCCCAGAGTGACATGGCAGGCTCTTTAACCGTCTGTGCGCATTTTCACCAGTAAAATAACTGTGTAAATGACCAAACAAAGCAGCGTTTTTCATATCGCATGCCTTGCAGGTAAATTAATCGCTCTTCATTAAAGGATTTTCTGCAGCAAGATCAAATCGATCCAACGGTCAAACTTGAAGCCAACCTGTGGCAGCCGCGC
This sequence comes from Alphaproteobacteria bacterium casp-alpha6, assembly GCA_001510135.1. Classification (GTDB taxonomy): domain Bacteria; phylum Pseudomonadota; class Alphaproteobacteria; order Rhodobacterales; family Rhodobacteraceae; genus LFER01. Next base: position 4,975 of record LFER01000060.1, on the reverse strand, counting down.
GATAGTGGAAAATCCAATCCGTTCATGAAATGCAACACCTGCAGGATTATCCGCGCTGACCCCAGCCCAAAGAGATTTCACTCCGCCCGCTTTGGCATGCGCACATAAACGCTCCATCAAAGCGCGCCCGATACCCGCGCCTTTTGCCTCGCGGTGGGTTAAGATCGTATGTTCCATGGTTTTGACATAGCCGATACCGCCCCTGAATTGAAAATAAGTGCAAAATCCCAACAAATTCCCGCCATCCTCAGCCACCAAAAAGGCACGATTGTCTCGGTCACAGGCCACAATCGCCTCTTTCACGGTGTCGTGCGTTTTTTCGACAGAATTAAATGTAACTGTCGTTTCGCTGATATAATAATTCCAGATATCGGCAATGGCATCCGCATCTGTCTCAGACGCTGAACGGATGTGGATCATAAATCCGCGTCCCCTTGCGGCGTGCTGATTGTAAGGCTCATCATGGGCATTTCTGACGTCTCAAAACCTATGCGTGGATCCTTCAGCATATGGTCTGCCCAAGCACGAAGCTGACCTGCCTGCGGGTGAGACACCGTCAATTGTTTCAATCTGCATCCCGCTTCCAGCAATCTATATGTCGGGGGTATGGTTGTTTTCCAGTCTATGATCGACGGGGCTGCACCACCCATCGCCAAGCGACCATCCTCTGCAACCGTAAGATCCCATATCAGATCGTCGCGTGTAACTGTAATCACCTGACCGGGATCGTATGGCAGGGCCGATAAAGTTTGACCCATTTCGCGTGTTTGACACAGCCACGTTATCACCCGGGGAGGACCTGCAAAATGCTCCAGATCAAACCAAAGGGGCCGCTGTGCCGGTTTTGCCAGCGGATTGCGCGCGATCACCTCAAAGTAACAATCACCCAGTCCAAGCAACCGATTATGCGTCCCAAACAGATCATGTTGCCCCCCCGCATCAAGGGAAACGCCAAGACGGTCTTGAACGTAATCAACGCCCTCTTCTAGGGTTTCAGCTGCCAATACAACGTGGTCTAATTTCAACATGCAACTTTGCTACATCCAGATATTCTTCCGTGCAATGGGTTTTCATTGCGAAGAGTTAGTTGAATTTGCACACCAGAGGTGCGACATGATCTTTTAACACGTAACTTACGTGAAACGAGTATGACAAACAAAAGCACCCAAAGTGGCGGACAAAAGCAAATCCGCAGGCCCATCCGAACCGGGGCATTTGCGCTGTATATGACACAGCGCGACCACCGACAGAAAGGTCGAATTTCATGAACCACACTGTGGAATGGATTATCAGCGAGGGCTTGACTGAGTATGAAGACGCCGTAACTTTTATGGAAACCCGCGTTCAGCAGATCATAGAGGGAAAAGCCTCGGAGGCGATTTGGCTTCTAGAGCACCCCCCGCTTTATACCGCTGGCACCAGCGCCCGTGAACAGGACCTCCTGTCCGTCAATCGTTTTCCTGTCTATACCTCAAAGCGTGGGGGGCAATACACGTATCATGGGCCGGGCCAACGTGTTATTTATGTGATGCTCGACCTCAATCGTCGGGGAAAAGACATACGGGCTTTTGTCAAAGCACTCGAAGATTGGGTGATTGCCACGTTGGATCAGTTCAACGTCAAAGGCGAAATTCGAGAGGGTCGAGTAGGTGTCTGGGTCGAACGCCCCGAAATACCCAAAAGGCCAGACGGTCACGTGTCAGAAGATAAAATTGCCGCCATAGGAATTCGACTTAGAAAATGGGTATCCTTTCATGGCATCTCGATAAATGTGGAGCCCGAACTTGATCATTTCACGGGAATCGTTCCCTGTGGCATTTCAGAGCATGGGGTGACGAGCCTCGTAGATCTGGGATTACCCGTAACGCTCCATGATCTGGATGTAGAATTGAAAAAGACTTTTGAGAGACATTTTACCTAATTTTTATGCCGCCCCAAGATGTAAAGCTGTTTGTCAGTTTACACTTTGACCGCGTCAATATATCCCCCCCTGCGGCAAAGACGTGCATTGCCTGTCTGGGACAGCGAGCGTATGGTCACGCCGGAGAGATCAGAAGCGGCGTTTGAGTCGTTTTTGGCACAGCTAGTACAAAAGCTAACATAAGCAGGAGCAAGATATGGCAGACGCAGCCATTCATGGCCACGACCATAGCGACGAACGCAGTTTTTTCACGCGGTGGTTCATGTCCACCAACCACAAAGACATCGGTATTTTATACCTGATCATTTCAGCCTTTGTTGGTCTTATTTCAGTTGCCTTTACGGTGTACATGCGCCTTGAGCTCATGGATCCCGGCGTTCAATACATGTGTTTGAACGAATTTGGAGAACCAGCGGCAAGATTGGTGTCAGGTGGCACGGATTGTTACGCGCCAAACGGGCATTTGTGGAACGTTCTGGTGACCGGACACGGCATTTTGATGATGTTCTTCGTTGTTATCCCCGCACTTTTTGGTGGTTTTGGAAACTATTTCATGCCGTTGCAAATCGGGGCGCCGGATATGGCATTTCCGCGGATGAACAACCTTTCACTCTGGCTATATGTTGCAGGAACAACACTGGCGGTGTGTTCTGTATTGTCACCAGGAGGCAACGGTCAGGCCGGATCCGGTGTTGGTTGGGTGCTTTACCCACCTCTTTCTGTGAACGAAGCGGGCATGTCTATGGACCTTGCGATCTTCGCGGTCCACGTTTCCGGTGCTTCGTCAATTCTTGGGGCGATCAATATGATCACAACCTTCCTGAACATGCGTGCCCCTGGCATGACGCTGTTCAAAGTTCCCCTGTTTTCATGGTCGATCTTTGTCACCGCATGGCTGATCCTTTTGTCTCTACCGGTACTGGCAGGCGCGATCACCATGTTGTTGACCGACCGAAATTTCGGAACAACCTTCTTTGATCCTGCAGGTGGTGGTGACCCGATCCTTTACCAACACATCCTGTGGTTCTTTGGACACCCCGAAGTTTACATCATTATCCTGCCCGGTTTTGGATTGATCAGTCACGTGATCGCAACCTTTGCCCGCAAGCCGGTCTTTGGATACCTTCCCATGGTTTGGGCGCTGATCGCTATTGGCGTACTGGGCTTTGTGGTATGGGCGCACCATATGTACACAGTTGGGATGTCCCTAACACAGCAATCATATTTTATGCTGGCGACAATGGTCATCGCGGTACCCACAGGGATCAAAGTGTTCAGCTGGATTGCCACCCTCTGGGGAGGATCCATTGAGTTCAAAACGCCTATGCTTTGGGCATTCGGATTTCTTTTCCTGTTCACCGTCGGGGGCGTAACCGGAATCGTACTGGCGCAAGCACCGCTGGATCGTGCGTATCATGACACTTACTATGTCGTTGCGCACTTCCATTATGTGATGTCGCTTGGCGCGGTCTTTACCATCTTTGCCGGTATTTACTTCTACTTTGGGAAAATGACGGGACGCGCCTATCCTGAATGGGCTGGGAAGTTGCATTTCTGGATGATGTTTATCGGGTCAAACCTGACGTTTTTCCCGCAGCATTTCTTGGGGCGTCAAGGCATGCCGCGCCGGTACATCGACTATCCAGAAGCTTTCGCTTACTGGAACTGGTGGTCAAGCCTTGGAGCGTTCCTTTCATTTGCATCCTTCGTGTTGTTCTTTGGCATTATCGCATATTCTTTGTTGCGCGGTGCACGGATTACTCAGAACAACTATTGGAATGAGTATGCAGACACACTGGAGTGGACATTGCCATCACCACCTCCAGAGCATACCTTTGAAATTCTTCCAAAGCAGGAAGAATGGGATAAATCCAACGCCCATTAAAATGGTGAATGAAACAGCAAAAACCCGCCCCTTGGCGGGTTTTTTCTTTACCGGCAAACTGCGACATGATTTCTCATGCACAAACCTGAAAACATTTTACATGTAAGATGCGGAAGGAAGAAAAATGCCATATCGCTGGAACGTGCAACAGGACAGCCAAAGTGCAACGCGAATTTTGGAGCTTTGGCCACATAACTCATTGCCAAAGCAAGGATTTGCGGGGTTCATCCTGATCACATTTGCACTGATCCTTATCCCGCTCTTGGCACTCACTGGCACAATAATATTCTGGGGGCTTCTGCCATTTATGATGATGGCCCTTTGGGGGGTTTGGGTAGCCTTGCAGAAGAGCTACAGGAACAATCAGATTTTCGAACGATTACAAATAGGAACCACACGCCTGGAACTGACGCGCACAAATTCTTCGGGGGATGTGCAAAGCTGGGAATGTGAAGGATATTGGAGCAGGGTGCAACTTTATCACACAGAAGGTCCTGTTCCCAACTATGTGACGTTAAACGGAAACGGGCGAGAAGTGGAAATCGGAGCATTTCTAAGCGAAGATGAGCGAAAATCGCTTTACAACGAATTGCGCACCGCGCTGGCACTCTATAAAGACTAAACCGTACAGATGAGTATGTGATGAGGCAGGCATGCAGCAGGCGCCAGCAACGCCCAAAATCAAACGGTGGCGCAATTTAGGGCTGGCGCGGCTTGGTATATTGAAGGCAGATCAAAACGCGTCACTTCAACCCTCAGAAAGATTGGCTCTGATGGTGCGTGGGGAAAAACGTGCCCGTCAGTCTACTGCGTCTCAGGTGGTATTTCTTTTGCCGCTGGTGCGGCGCGAACATGTGAGTGATTGGTCGCTGGTAGAAGACAACCTTCTGAAAACACTGATGTCCTTTGTCAATCAAAGCGATCCCAACTGGATTGCAATCATTTGTGGACAGGATCGCCCGAGCCTGCCAAATGACGAACGGATACAGTTTTTGCCCTTTGATCAACCGATCACCGGCAATGACAAATGGGCAAAACTTGCAAAGCTTGTAGAGTATTTTCCCAAACTGGCCCGCCCTTCTGGGTATGTGATGACCTTTGACGCAGATGATCTTGCGCACCGCGATTTGGTAAAACAATATCTTTCGATACAACACCCCAACGGCTAT
>LFER01000059.1 GCA_001510135.1 Alphaproteobacteria bacterium casp-alpha6 | reverse complement strand
GAGGTGATGCGTTTCATATGATTTACTCCAAAACAAGATCTGGCGCCCCTAGGATATCAGGATCTGGCGAAATCCCAAGCCCGGGGGCGTCGGGCGGGGCAAGGCGTCCATTTTTGCGCAATGGTCCATCCGGTGCCACATGGGGGACCACATATCCTGACAAATCGCAGACGTTCAAAACCTGTCTGGGGTCTGTTGCTGCCCCAAGATGGGAAAGGGCGGCGGTGGTGATATCTGAACCCCATGTGTCCTCAATACACATTTTTGCCCCAAGATAGAGGCATAAATCCCGTGCCTTGCGGGTTTCAGAGAGCCCCCCGAATTTTGACAGTTTCAGCGCAACCGCGTCCATCGCACCAAGCGCATGTCCTTTTAGAAGGCTGGCTGTATCCTTTGCCGCTTCGTCAAGCTTCATGGGCAGCTGCGTTGATGCTTTGACCCGTGCGCAATCCTCAATTGTTTTGCAGGGTTGTTCGAGCATGATGTCCAAATCCCTGACTGCGCGGCCTATTCGAATGGCGTCAAGCGATGTGGCCCCGCAATTCCAATCCCCATACACCAAAGGACCGTCTCCCACCGCTTCGCGCACAAGGCGCAGGCGTGCTGCGTCAGCTTCCCAATTTGCATCAGCCCCCAGTTTTACTTGGAACTGAGTGATCCCTTCGCCCTGCGCATCGGCTGCGATCCGCGCCATATCTTCGGGGGCAATGCAAGTGATGGAATGATAAAGCGGCATGTCTTTGCTACGCCGCCCCCCCAGTAATGCATAAAGCGGCAGGTCTGCCGCCTGTCCGGTAATATCCCAAAGCGCGATATCGAGTGCAGATTTTGCATAGACATGTCCTTGCAGCCAATCCTGAGCGCGGGCCATAACTGCCTCTGGTCCAATGGGATCTGCACCCAAAATGATCGGGGCAAGTTCGTTAAGTGCGGGCGCGACGCCTCTGGCATAGGCGGGAAGGTAATGGGGGATGGGACAAACCTCTCCCCAACCAGTGATCCCTGCGTCGGTTGTCACAGAAATGATCACGCTTTCCACGGTGTCACAGGTTTTCCCGTCAGCCATGTAGTAGGGTTCATGGCTTGTCAGTGGCAGATGCCAGAGAGAGAGCTTTGTAATTTTCATCGATATACCGCCACTGGATCGCCAAGCACGTCTTCATCCGGATGAACACCAAGTCCCGGAGCCTCTGGCAAATGCAAATGACCATTTTGATTGCGCGGTCCCCGTCCCGCCGCAATATCAACTGTCAGCATGTCCTGACAGGCCCAAACTGCGTGACAGGCGTGATCGGGAATTGTGGCTGCAAGCTGTAAAGCTTCGCAATCGGCAAGAACAGAGCCGCCAGTCGCCATCACAAACATGTCAATGCCATGGGCGAGCGCAACGTCACGCATGCGTGCAGCCTTTGTCAGCCCGCCCACACGGTTGAGTTTTATGCCAAATATTTCCGCAATTCCGTCCCGTGCAATACGTGCCGCGTCCTGCAGGGTGACGAGGCTTTCGTCAACAGACACCGGAGCGGCATGTTTGCCTGAAATTGCCGCAATATCATCAAGCGTTTCGCAGGGTTGCTCAAACATCACCTGAAGGTCTTCGGTGGCTTGCATAACGCGAAGTGCTTGTTGCCGGCTCCATCCGCGGTTTACATCGTAAAGAATGATTTCACCGTCTCTGCGCATGCTTTCCACATCACGAATGCGCGCGATATCGCGCGCAACGCCGCCGCCAATTTTCACAGAATGGGCGATGTATCCTCTTCTGCGGTACCGTTCCATCACCATGCGGGTCTCTTCCACGGTTTTTGCCCCGACAGAGGAGGCGATCGGTCTTGGCGTACGGCTTCCCCCTCCCATAAGATCAGCAATTGGTAATCCTGCAGCCTGACCTGCGATGTCCCAACAGGCCATATCAATTGGCGATTTTGCATAAAGATGTCCGGGCAGTGTCAAGTCCATCGTGCGTTCCACATCCAGAACTTTGCGCGGATCAAGCCCCATGACAAAGGGTGCCATCGTTTCAATTCCGGCTCTTATACCCGGCCCATGGGCAGGTACATAAGTATGTCCCCAAGGGGTGCCTTCGCCCCAGCCGGTGATCCCTGCATCGGTTTCAAGCTTAACAAGTGTGGCATCAAGGCATTCGAATTTCAAACGTCCGCCAGACAGCCAATAGGGATGCTCCAGCGGCAAATCGACATGATAAACGGTGATGGTGGTAATTTTCATGGCGTTACAACAATGTTCCCTATGTGTGTCTTTTGGATAAAGGCTGTTTGAGCGTCGCGCAGTTCCCGCATCGGATAGGTTGCCGCTAGCAGGGGCTTAATGTGACCCGCTTCGATGTGGCAAACCAAATTACCCATAACCTTTGGATCAATGACAGTAGAGCCAAAGAATGTCAGATCGCGGAGATAAAACGTCCTCAGGTCAAAATTTACCATGGGGCCGGCGATTGCCCCTGAACAGACATAGCGCCCCCCACGCTCCAGAACCTCAATCAGATTGGGCCAGTTTTCCCCACCCACGATATCTGCAACAACAGTGATACTTTCACCTTTGAGTATCTGTTTCAGGTTATCTGGATGGCGGGGTAGCACAAGATCCGCACCAAGATTCGCGACCGCGGCATGTTTGGCGTCAGAAGCAAGCGCGATGACCCGCGCGCCGCGCAGTTTTGCCAGTTGGACAAGCGCGCTTCCCACACCGCCAGAGGCGCCAGGGATCAAAACGCAATCGGTCTCTGTGACTGACGCGCGGGTCAACATGCCTTCTGCGGTGGAATAGGAACAGGAAAAGGTCGCCAATTCCGCATCGCTAAGGGGTGAATTGATCGCCAAGGCGTTGGTCGTGGGGATTGTGGTATATTGCGCAAATCCTCCATCCCGCTCAGATCCAAAATATCCAATTTTATCGATATTCGTCGGATCCTTTGGATCACGCAGCCAATTATCTGTGATGACGCGCTCTCCGATTCTCGCTGGATCCACCCCGTCGCCCACGACAACAATTTCGCCACAGACATCGGCACCCTGAATACGGGGAAAGCTGATCGGGACGCCCCCCCATGTGGGGTCTTCTTCAGCCACCCGAGCGTAGCTTGCCCCTGTCGTGGCGGCGCTCACGGCTTTGGAATACCATCCAGTGCGCGTATTCACGTCCGTGTTATTCAGTCCGCACGCCCCCACCTTAATCAAGACCTCATCACCCTTAGGCATGGGCACAGGCCAATCTGGCTGAAAGACCAATTGATCAATGTCTCCGTGTCCCATTGTGACCATGGCCTGCATGTTTTCTGGAAGTCTCATTTTTCTGTCTCTCCTAAGTCGTCTGACCTTGGGCGAAGGTTCAGCGGGTCATAGGCCGCAGCGTCCAGAACGAGCCCTTTTCTTTCTGTGCCTGCAATCACAACACTGACAGCTTGGCCTCCAACATGGGCCTCGGGGCGGATGTAAGCAAAAGCGAGGATCTTTCCGACACTATGGCCATAGGCAACCGAAGACGTGGAACCAATGACTGTGCCGTTCAATAACACAGGTTCCGCACCGTGCCCGTCATGCGTTCCGTCTGCATCAATTTCCAGATAGGCACACACCCACCGGTTCTTGGTCGGATCAATGGAGAGTTCTTTGCCAATAAAATGAAACGGATTTTTTACAAAGCGCAGAACGTCCGCTTCGGCAAGGGTAACTTCGTTGGTCAGTTCACTTGCCCCTTTGAAGGCTTTTTCCATGCGCAGACTGTTCATGGCAAAACTGCCATAATCTTTCATCCCATAGGAAACGCCAGCTTCCCAAAGCGCGTCATAGACCTGCAAGGCACCATCATTCGGGACATGCAGTTCCCATCCGAGCTCCCCCGCGTATGACATGCGAAGCGCCCAAAGCGCCACACCCGCAACCTCTATTTTCTGTGCGCTGAGCCATGGGAAGTTCTGATTTGACAGAACTGCATCTGTACATTTCCCTAAAATATCACGCGCCTTGGGTCCGTTCAGTGCAAGGGCCGCCCATTGGTCCGATAAGCATGTCACTGTGACATCTACTTCATTTTGATGACGGCTGAGATGATCTAGAAGCCGTTGTTCGAAAAATGCTGCGCAGACAATGTAAAACTGTGTATCCGACAGGGTCACGACGGTCGCTTCAAGCTCTATGCGTCCTGCATGGTTGAGGAAATGTGTAAGGGCAATTCCCCCAGGTTTCCTGGGCAGACGGTTCGCGATCAAGCGGCTGAGGAAAGATGCGGCCCCTGACCCGCTGACCTCTACTTTGGCAAAAGCTGAAATATCCATAATCCCAGCGGTCCCACGCACTGCGGCGCATTCGTTTTTAACGATATCGTGCACTGGCGTGCGCCCAAAACCATAATAATCCCGCTGTTCAATGCCACCGGTTGCAAACCAGCGCGGACGTTCATGGCCATAAACCTCTTCGAACACCGCGCCTTTTTCCTTGAGCCGGTCATAAAGGGGAGAGTGTTTTACCGGTCGCCCCGCAAGGCGGTTGAAATGGGGAAAGGGAATTTCGTGGCGCAAACAGTAATCTTCCCGCGCTTTGATGACTTGCCAATCTTTTGTTGCATAACTGCCAAAGCGACGGGGATCATAGTCCCGCATCGAAATATCTGAGGCCCCATAAACCATCCAGCGGGCCAATTCGCGGCTAAGCCCCGGTCCCCAGCCGATGCCGATCTGGGTACCACAACAACACCAATAGTTTTTGACCCCCGGTGCAGGCCCGATCAAAGGATTACCATCGGGTGGGTGGCTTATGGCCCCGTGCACTTCGCGTTGAATGCCAAGCTTGGCAAAGACCGGCATCCGGTTGAGAGATTCTTCAAGCCAAGGCATGACGCGGTCATAATCCGCATCAAAGAGCCAGTTTTCGTATTCCCACGGACAGGCATCATGCCAGACCGAATTCGGATTTTCCTTTTCGTAAATGCCGATCAACCCACGTTTTTGTTCCATGCGGATATAACCGGATACTTTCTGATCATCGCGAATAACAGGAAGCTCTTTTTCCAGCTCCGCAAATTCTGGTACGGGTTCGGTGACAAAATAATGATGCGTCATGGATGTCATTGGCAGCTGTAATTCAGACCATTCCCCCATCTGGCGCGCATAGGTGCCCCCTGCATTTACCACATGCTCACAAATGATACTGCCTTTTGCGGTATCGACCTGCCATTCTTCTGTGCCAAGCTGGGTGATGTTGGTGGCTCTGGTTTGTCTGAAAATGCGCACGCCATTTGCCCGCGCCCCCGCAGCAAGCGCCATGGTTACATTTGTGGGATCCACATGTCCGTCATCGGGCGTATGAAGCGCGCCCAAGACGCCATCAAGATTGTAAAATGGATGAAGTGCTGCCACACGGTCTGGCCCGACGAGATCAATATTAAACCCTAATGACCGACCGATCGAAAGCGTGTGGCGCAGCCAGTCCATTTCATCTTCGCTATAGGCCAAACGAAATGATCCGCACCCATGCCAAGTGACGGCTTGGCCTGTTTCCTTTTCCAAGCCGCCAGAATAAAGACCGATGTTATAGTCCACACATTTTCCGAGAGAATAGCTTGATGTTGAATGGGTAATTTGACCGGCGGCATGCCATGTGGACCCGGATGTCAATTCGCCCTTTTCAAGCAGGATGGTCTCATCCCCCCAGCCTTCTTTGCCAAGATGATAGGCAAGTCCAACACCCATCACGCCCCCACCAATGATGACAACACGCGCGTGAGAGGGACGTTCATTCTGCGACATTGTGGGCTCCGAAAGTACAAAATTTCGATAGACAGGATATTCAAACATTTATACCATAGTCAACTATGAATGATACAAATATACCAAATATGGGCCTTGCCGCACATGCCCCCGCTGAGGTATTGGACCGGCTCAGTGAAGAATGGGCAGCGCTCACTCCAGAAACACAGAAAGCGGCACGCTATATACTGGAGAACCCGCAAGACGTGGGCGTATCCACCGTGCGCGAAATTGCAGATGCTGCGAAGGTTAAACCCAACACAGTGGTGCGCATGGCCCGCCAAGCGGGCTTTGAGGGGTATGAGGATTTTCGTGCACCCTTCAGAGAAGCGATCAGGCAAGGCGGGGTTCCGTTTGAGGATCGGGCAAGATGGCTTCAGGATATTGCTAAATCTGGCGATATGGGTGGGCTTTATGCGGATATGATTGGCGGTGCGCTTCGCAATATAGAAGAAACATTTGCAGGGATTAGCCTTGAGGCTCTGACAAAGGCCGCTGAAACCATTTGGGTATCGCGTAATACTTATACACTTGGCGTGGGCGTCAACATGTCCAACGCGCAGAATTTCACATACCTTGCCTCTACCGGCATGGTAGATTTTCATGCAATTCCCCGCCAAGGCTCCACACCAGTTGATGATTTGGCTCTGGGCGATCAACGAGATGTTTTGATTGCCATGACCATGAAACCCTATCGCCGCGAAGTCTATGATGCCGTCAATATTGCGCGTGACCAAGGTATGCGGGTAATTGCAATTTCCGACAGCGCGGCAAGCCCCATCTTGCGCAAAGCAGATCATCGTTTTGTCGTCGCCGTGGATACGCCGCAATTCTTTCCTTCATCTGTCTCGACGCTTGCATTTTTGGAAACATTACTGAGTTTTGTTGTGTCCGTTTCGTCCGAAAAAATCGTGCAGCGGGTGGAAAAATTTCACAGCAGGCGTCATGCCCTTGGACTATATATGGAGGACAACAGATGACTAGACCGCTCATCCATTCGCTGGAGGCACGATATTACACGGACCCTGAGATTTACAAAAAAGAAAAAGAGGGTCTTTTTGCAAAAACCTGGCAATACGCTGGTCATATCAGTCAGCTGAAAGACATCGGGTCTTATTTCACCTTTGAGATTGCCGGAGAAAGTCTGTTTTGCATCAAGGGGCGCGATGGCATTGTGCGCACCTTCTATAATGTGTGCCAGCACCGCGCTCATCAGCTTCTTAAAGGAGAGGGGCAAACGCGGGTTGTGGTCTGTCCCTATCATGCTTGGACCTATGAGCTTACCGGTCATTTGCGGTCTGGCCCCAATATAAACGCTGTCCAGAGCTTTGATAAATCCAAAATCTGCCTCAGCGAAGTGAGCACAGAGGTGTTTTTGGGACTTATCTTTGTCAATCTCGACCCAGAGGCCGATCCAATGGATCAATGGTTCCCAAATGTCCGCAGTGAATTGCAGGGTTTCATCCCGCATTGGGAACACCTTGCGCCACTTGAATGGGTAGAGATTCCCGAAAACTGCAATTGGAAAGTCTCAGTTGAGAATTATTCGGAATGTTACCATTGCTCTTTGAACCATCCGACATTCTCAACGGGTGTTATCCGCCCAGAAACCTATGATATCCAACCCCAAGGATATTGTCTGCGCCACACTACGGAATGCAATAGCCTTGATCAGATGAGCTATGACATCAACTCCGGCTTTGCCAATAACGACAAATATTCAAGCTGGTTTTTATGGCCCATGTTCAGCTTTCAGGTCTATCCGGGCAATTTGTTGAACACCTATCATTGGCGCGCAATGGGCCATGATCAGGTAGTGGTCTACCGCGGATGGTTTTCCAGAGACGGCGCAGAAAACGAAACCGTTCGAAAAATAGCGATTCAAGATCGTCAAACCACTGTAGAAGAAGATATTCGCCTCGTTGAATCTGTACAGCGCGGGTTGCGATCAAGGGGCTATGTCCCGGGGCCTCTGGTGATTGATCCTAAATGCGGGGTAAGCTCCGAACATTCAATTCAAGCGCTTCAAGGCTGGATGCGTGCAGCAGTTCCAGAGGCTTAGGAACGCCTGCCAGAGTCATGTCCATGGCTGATCCATAGGGCCATAAAGCACCTGCGCTTCAGGCTTCGTGTCGGTTAGAAAATAATTCCCAAGCGAACCGGCTGCGCACGCCAAGGTCCAGAAACGGGCGGGGTGGCATGGCGCTGGGTTGGCCCAAGGATAACATATCAGAAATCAGCTCATGATCCTGCCCCGATGCCATCTCTGCCGCCAGCGTACCCCCGAATGTTCCTTTGGTCACGCCCACAGCATTTTGACATACCGCTGACCATATATTGCTTTCCAGCTGACCAAATCCGGGGGCGGCGTTTTGCGACAGGCACACAAAGCCGGACCATGTGTGTTCGATCGTAACCCCCTTTAGCGTCGGGAAACGGGCGTCAAAAAGATCCTGATGTTTTTGGCGTACACTGGCAAGCTGTTTTGAATCAAAGCGACGCTTTGGACAATATTCCAATCCATAGCGTATTAAAATTCGATGGTCGTTTGTGTAGCGCATTGTAATACCTGCAAAGGCATTGGCAGGGGTCATTCCCCAAGGTTTTTCTACACCGTAAGCCATGCGCTCCTGTTGTGTCAGGGGGCGGGTCAGACTGCCATGGGCGACAAGATGCAAGAGTTTGTTCTTGAAAAACCCGAATTGATCCGAAAATCCATTGGCGGCCATTATCATTTTCGGCGCCCTGATTGATCCTTCTGGGCAGCGCAATTCCACACCATTGATATTGTCAAATCCCACGACGGGAGAGTGTTCGTAAAGAGTGACATTTTGCGGCAACGTATCAGCAAGTCCGCGGGTCAGACCAGCTGGGTTCATAAGGCGACCCCCGGGGGTGAAAATTGCCGCGCTGAAATGCGAAGATCCGAGCCTTTGGGCCAGGGCCGCACCTTCGACCCATTCAAAAGGTTCACCAAGTGCGGTCAATTCATGCGCAAATGGTTGAAGCACCTGGATCACACCTTTGGGAGACACAGCAGCATGGTACTTTCCGTCCCTTGACCAATCACAGGCAATTCCATGGGTTTGGACCAAATCGTCCAGACGGTCGATTGCAAACCGCGCAAGGCGCATAAAGCGATGCGATCCATCCAGCTCTTCCAGAGAAGATCCCACATTATGGGGAAGATCGATCGCAAATCCGGAATTACGCCCAGAGGCATTTTCCCCTGCCGCACCAGCGTCCAGAACAATCACTTTCTGATCAGGATGCAGTTCACCCAATCGTCTTGCAGCCGCCAACCCAGCATATCCTGCCCCAAGTACAACCCAATCTGCGTAAACATCACCTTTCAAGTGCGCCTTTGGTTTACGCTCCGCCAAAAGAGCAGACCAGCCATTGGTTTTGTCATCCTTGGGAAGAATATTGATTTTCAAACGGCATCCTCGTGGCCTGTGGCCCAGCTCGCGGGGGATATGGCATAAAAGACTAAAGCGTCTTGGGAAACATAGGTCAGTTTTGTGCCCTTGGGCAACCAAACGGTGTCCAAGGCTTCTAAAATGTGATGTTGGGTGTCAGTGATCACTTCAAACCGTCCCTTGAGGCATAAAATGATTTCATCATATTGGATGGTCCAAGGAATGCGCGCGTCCGTGAATTTGGCAAAACCCGTTCCCAGATCTGTGTTTAGCGAGGTTCCTGAAACCTCAGCAATCTGTGCTGCTTCTCCATATTCAAAACGCGGAGAAAACCGCAGGTCTTCGAACAATATGCTGTGCCCACCTGATTGCGTCATGCCGCTGTCCCCATCCTAGCCCACAAATCATTCAGACTTTACTATGACATCAGGATCAATCAAGTCGTGCGAGCAGAAACGAAGCCTTTTCAATCAAAAATGCTTTATTGATAAATTCGGATACCAATAAGACTTGTCAGATTCCAGACCCCAGCGCCAGTTTTGAAGGGCGGGCAACCATAGCTCTGTTTCAATCCCGAGCGCCCCTGCGAAATGGGCCACAGAATTATCAATGGTAATAATTTTATCGCATTTTGAAATTAGTGCAAAAACAGAGTTTATATCGCTATAGCAGTCGAATTGGTCAATTACATCAAAGCCAAGGGAGCGTAGTTTTTCTATATCCTCATTCGGTACAAGATATTGTAAGTTTACGATTGCGGTACTTTCGGGATTTAAATGTTTGCATAAAGAGTCAACCGGTCGTGATCGGCGCAGTCCGTACTCGGCATTCATGCTCAACCAACTCATTCCTACCAAGGAAACCCCCCGCTTTATATATTTTTCCAGTGACAGATTTACCTCAGAAAGGTCGTTCGCCTTGAGGGTCAGTGGGGAAATTTCGGGAATTTTCTTGTGGAAGTGCCGTAACAAATCACCCATTGGAAATTGATACTCGAACTCCGTTGGAATTATATTTGTCCCTCGGCTGATCACATTTAACCAAGGATAATTCGTTTCTAAGACTCCATGAAGTCTCTTGTCGCATTCCAGATAAAATTCATGATGAAATTCTTCGAGGTGCCTGATCAACTGCAGAAACATGATTTCATCGCCAATCCCCTGTTCCGCCCAAATAAGAACTTTTCCTCTGCTGCTTTTGGGGAACCATTTTTTAATAACACCGAACTTTTTTAGTGTTTCAATGTCATGACGGGCCTCGTAATACCTACATCCTTCGTCAAACTGTTCTAACGTGAGTAGCGCCAAACCTAGGTAAAATTTCGCTTTTTTATTATTCTTATCGCACGACAAACATTTTTTATAAGACGCCACACTTGCCTCATATTCAAGTAATTCGTCATGAATTCGGCCTTTAATGAAATAACTTAAGGAACTTGATTTATAATCCCTTACCGCCTGATTAATTGTGTCTAATGCTGCCTCTAACTGTCC
>LFER01000058.1 GCA_001510135.1 Alphaproteobacteria bacterium casp-alpha6 | reverse complement strand
CACCGCGTGGGCCACCAAAATGCACACTATTTGAAACTCAAAGGGAACACATATTACTTCTCCCGTCGAGTACCAAAGCGCCTTCAGAAGCACTGCTTGAGTGACCGAATTGAGGTCTGCCTGCACACATCTTCAAGATATCAAGCGGAAAGACAGTCGATACTCCTAAGCTCTCAGCTAGAGGATCAGTGGGCTGTCTTGAGAAAAAGAGACCTCAGCGCAAGCCTTTGGAAGTACTTTGATAATATGCCTCAGGCAAATCCAGTTGAGTCTCTTAGGCCCAAGGCGGCATGTGCTTCGTCATCCCCGCTGTTGTCTGAAGCTTCCAAGACATACGTAACCATGAAGGGTGCGAATAGATCTAAGACCTTCGCCGCGGGGGTTTGGCGCTCGGTTCGCTACCTGACAGAGGTAGCAGGTGATAAACCAATTGATGCCTTTGTGCGGACAGATGCAAATGCCTTAAGGGATTACCTTCAAGACCGTGGTTTATCTTCTGAAAGTATCAAGCGGAACTTGTCTAACCTGCGTGCGATCATCAACTTCGTCTCAAAAGAACTGGGCCTTGAGCCAATACTTGCGTTTAGTGGGGTGTATCTTGGCGAGCACAGCGAGACGATCAAGCGTAATCCTGTAGCTTTGGAGGACATACAGAGATTACAAAGGCTCTGCCGTCAAATGGATGATGAGCCCAGGTGGATAATTGCTTTACTAAGCGATACTGGTCTTCGTTTCTCAGAAGCCCTTGGTCTAACCACGGATGAAGTTCATCTAAATGCAGAAATGCCTTACATAGAGATAAAGCCTCTGTTGGCAATATGATATCATCCACAATTGCTCTCTTCTGCGCATCACTGATACCTGCTGAGTAGAGCCCAATCGCATAGTTGACTAGTTAACTAGTTGAATATATGCTGCGACGAATGCAAACCATGAAACGACAGCCTAGATATCAGTTCCTCGCCGATATTTTACGTCAGAAAATAACCAGTGGTGGATTTCAATTGGGCAGCCGCATGCCATCTGAACTGGAACTCAGCCGGACCCACGGAGTCAGCCGTGGGACAGTTGTCAAGGCCGTAGAACTTTTGGTCGCAGAGGGGTTGGCCGTCCGTAAACAGGGTTCTGGTACATTTGTTGCGGGAGTAAACCTGCGAAGAGATTTGGGGCGTCTGCTGAGTTTTACAGAAACTGTTTCAGGTCAAGGATATGTCGCCGGGCAACGCGTTTTGTCATTTTCTACCGCCGACACAAAAATCTGCACCTCACTTAAGTGTTTTGAACCGGCGATGCGTCTTGAGCGAGTTCGATTGGTTGATGGGTTGGCCGCAGCATTGCATTTGAGTTTCGTGCCTAAAGCGATTTTGGCACAGTTTTCAGAATATGATGCACAGTCGCTGGTTGCAGGCGATGAGTCTAAGTTTTCCTTGTATTCTGCGTTAAAAACTGCAGGTTATGAGATCGCCTCAGCATCTGAAATCGTGACAGCCCGTTTGGCAACATTTCACGAACAACAAGTGCTATCGCTGAACGACCCGTCGGCAGTTACCGTGGTGACGCGGCAGACTTATTCTATTGATGACAGGCTTCTGGAAGTTACCGAAGCCATCTATCCCGCTGAGCAATACACCTACGAAACAACTTTGGCACGCCATACGACTCATCCCGTGCCGCTCCGCATTCGCAGATACCAAAATGAACTTACAAACGGGAGATAAACCATGAAGGCAATGAAGCTTCTTTCAAAATCAACCATAGCGCTTTGTGCGGCGACAGCCGTCTTAGCGGACGAACGACCCGCAGCACTGATTATTGCCCAAGGGGGTCTGGGTGACGCGTCCTGGAACGATACCGCGTACGCAGGTTTCCAATCGGGTTTGGAGAAAACGGGCATTACGGGGCGTCCAATTGAATCACCCGATGTCGTAGCACAAGGCGAGGAGATCATGCGCCGCGCCGCTGATGGTGGTTTTGGGCTTGTGATTTCACTTGAGTGGATCCACGGAGAGCCAATGGAGGCGCTGGCCAAGGACTATTCGGATACAAGCTGGGTGATAATGAACCAAACACGCGAAGGGGATAACGTTGCATCGGTTGTGTTTGGTGAACATGAAGGATCCTATCTTGCAGGGGCTTTGGCCGCGCAGGTCACAACGGACACATCGATCCGGGGGATCAATGAGGAAGCTGTCGTTGGTGTGATCGGAGGCTTTAAAGCGCCTGGCATCGACAAGTTCATTGTTGGCTTTATCCAAGGCGCAGAAGCCATCAATCCAGATATCGAAGTCATAGTCGCCTATGCGGACAGTTTTGGTGATCCCGCTAAAGGTGCACAGATGGCGAATGCTATGTTCGATGATGGTGCAGACATCGTGTATCAGGTGGCTGGTGGCACCGGGATTGGGATTATTGAGGCTGCCAAAGCGCGTGGTCACTATGCAATTGGTGTGGACAATGACCAGGACGGCCTGGCTCCGGGGAATGTACTGACATCCATGGTTAAACGTGTGGACGTTGCTGTTGATCAGATCGTGACCAACTATGCGGCTGATACGTTCCCCGGCGGCGAAGTGATGAATTTCGGATTGGCGGAAAACGGTGTTGCCCTATCGCCCATGACGCATACCAGAGATATCATCCCCGCCAGCTATGTGGAGAAGGTCGAAGCTATGAAAGCCCAAATCATCGCAGGCGACATTGATGTCTGGGATGTTTCAAACGAGGGCTACCCTGACTTCTTTAAGTAAATCGGGCGGTTGGGCCATTGCGCGCACTACCATCCCCTGCTGGGCTTCAAGCGGTAGGGCTTCGAAAAATCTATGGCTCTGTGGTTGCAAATCGCAACATGTCAATTGCAACACAGGCTGGATCGATTCACGCTGTTGTGGGCGAAAACGGAGCAGGAAAATCCACGCTGATGCGTCTATTGCAAGGAGTTGAGCGCCCCGATGGGGGTGAGATTTTCGTCGATGGTGTGCGCGTAGACTTTACTAACCCTGGCGACGCACTGCGCCACGGTATCGGAATGGTGCATCAGGAATTTATGATCGCGCCCGATCTTTCGTTGTTAGAGAATCTCGTTCTTGGGGAAGAGCCAGTCAAACGGTCGTGGGGGCCCTTGTCATGGATTGATTGGCCTACCGCGCGAACCCAGGGGCAAGCCTTGGCAGACCAAATCGGCGCGTTGATTGACTGGGATCAGCGTGCAGCAAACGCACCCGTCCATATTCTGCAATTTGTCGAGATCATACGCCTTTTGCGCCGGGGATGTCGGACCTTGATCCTTGATGAGCCAACGGCGGTGCTGGCACCTGTACAGGTTGACGAACTCTTCGCCCTTCTCCGCAATCTGCGGACCCAAGGTACGGCATTATTGTTCATCAGCCACAAGATTGGCGAGGTTATGGCACTTGCAGATGAAGTCACTGTCATCCGGCAAGGGGAGACTGTGTTCCATAGTTCTGTCGCGGAGTGCACTGCAGATGAGATTTCACGTCATATTGTCAACGGTGAATTGCATCACGTCGCAAACGACGAGGCGCCTCAGCCGCAATCCGAACTGCTGAGTATTGCGTCTTTGAACGCACGCAGTGTGAACCGAAGCCATACACTGCATAACATCTCTTTAACCATTGGCAGCGGTGAAATTCTGGGCATCGCGGGCGTGGCAGGCAATGGTCAAAACGAGTTGGTCGAATGTTTGGTCGGGTTGCGACCATCTTCTGGTCTCGTGACGTTGAATGGTATAGCTTTGTCGGCCCTAAATCCATCTCAACGACGCCGTCATGGCATTGCATATATCAGCGCAGATCGCCGTCATGAAGGTTTGAGCATGCAGGCAAGCATCGAAACCAATGTGGTGGCAGGCAGCCACAGAACCTCCCCTATTAGTCATGGTGGATGGCTGAACCGAGCAGCGATGCGCAAGATTGCAAAGGATCGGCTGCAAGCGCTTGATGTCAAATACGACAGACCATCCGATCCGGTCAGTACCCTGTCCGGGGGAAATCAGCAAAAGCTTGTTTTTGCGCGTGAAATCGCCACTAGTCCACAGGTTTTAATCGCATCACAGCCCACTCGCGGGGTCGATCTAAACGGTATTGCTGCCATTCACCAATTAATCCGTGATTTCAGAGATGGCGGTGGAGCCGTTCTGTTGATCTCAGAGGAGTTGGACGAACTGATTGCACTATCCACGCGGGTGGCCGTCATTGCAGATGGAACAATAGTTGGCACTGTCAAAGCACCCGCTAGCAACCTGCCCCTGATCGGCCGGATGATGTTACAGGGGGCGGCAGCGTAATGGTTAATGTACTGGTACGCAGTCTTGACATTGTATTGCCCTTGTTGGTCGCTTTCTCCATTGCCGCAATTGTTCTGTTGACAATTGGCGAAAACCCAGTCGAAATTCTGACTCTGATGGCAACCGAAGCCTTCGGAAATGTCCGGCGGTTTGCGGCTACCCTATCCGCGTCCACGCCGCTGCTGTTCACCGCTGTCGCCACGGCCATTTGCTTTCGATCAGGCGTTTTCAACGTCGGAGTGGATGGCGCGTTTGTCTTAGGTGGTTTGGCTGCAATTTTTATCGCATTCAAGCTCCCTGCGTCTCTTGGAGCGGGACTTATCCCATTGGCTTTTATCGCTGCGGCAGTGACAGGCGGATTTTGGTTATGGCTGCCCGGTGTGCTTTTGGCCAAGTATGAGGCGGATGAGGTTGTCTCAACCCTTATGCTGAACTTCATTGCAGCCGGTATCAGCGGGTACTTGGTCAATGGTCCTCTTCTGTCACCCCAATCCGGAAACAACGTCACTCCGCTCATCCATGAAACTGCGGAACTTGAGCGTTTAATGCCACCCTCAACACTACACGCAGGCTTCATCATCGGGCTACTTTGCATCATCGCCTACTGGATTTGGTGCCGCAACACACCCTCGGGTTTCGAAGGAGCTGTCGTGGGTCAAAATCCCCGCTTCGCGCGTGCGGTCGGGATCTCGGTTCCTGCTATCATCATTTTGGTCATGGTCTTTTCCGGCGTGATTGCGGGCTTTGGGGGAGCATCACATGGGTTGGGGCAGATGCATCGCTTTTCAGACGGGTTTTCACCGGGATATGGCTTTACAGGCATGGCCGTGGCCTTGTTGGCACGGAACCATCCGATCGGTATTTTGTTTGGTGCAGTGCTCTTCGGAGCTCTGGCCTCTGCCGGGACAACGATTCAACTCTTTTCAAATATCCCGTTGGACTTGGTAAATATCATTCAAGGGACAGTGATGATCTTTGCCGTCATCGAAGCCGCGCGCCTTATGAAAAACCGGCGGAGGCAGACCCATGCAGTTTGAGCATCTAATCGCATCCGCAATTATGCTAACAACGCCAATTCTTCTGGCGGCGATGGGCGGGCTGATCAATCGGCGCGCCGGCATCGTGAACATCGGGCTTGAGGCTAAGATGTTGGCTGGGGCTTTTGTTGCTGTTATAGTATCCTCAGCCACGGGTAGTTGGATCATCGCCTCTTTGGCCGCGGCTTTGGCTGGCGCCGCGATTGGTTGGCTGTTCTCGCTCAGTATTACGCGGGCCGGAGCGAATATGATTGTTGCCGGTTTGGGTCTGAACATTTTGGTGGCCGGTGTACTCGGCTTCATTCTGAGTTGGGTGTATCGCTCATCAGGCACTCTGCGGCTCCCTGATGTCGCGCTTTTGCCAAAGATCCTGCCCTCTGGGCTTGAGTTCGTGCCACTGGTCGGCCCAGCTCTTGCGATGCTTGACCCCTTGACACTTTTGGCTTGGATGACCACTGGAGCATTGCCATTTGTGCTGGCCAGCACGCGTATAGGGCTTTGGATTCGCGCAACCGGAAACGCCTCAGAGATGGCGCGATCTGTTGGTTTGCAGCATTTGACCATTCAGGATTTCACCACGGCCTGTGCCGGGTTCTTTTCTGGCCTTGCCGGTGCGCACCTGGCGCTGGTCTCGCTTGGGCTATTCAACGAAGGGCTTACGTCCGGCCGCGGCTTTATCGCTTTGGCCGCATTTTATTTTGGCCGCGACCGACCCATCACGACAGCTTTTGCTTGCATGCTATTTGGGGCGCTCGAAGCTGCGCAAATCAGACTTCAGCTTGAGGGTTTGCCACCCAAGCTGATTGGCACTCTGCCTTACGTGATGGTCCTCATCGCTTTGGTTGTAGTGAGCATTCAGGCACAGAGAAAGTCAAGCACATGAGCATAGCACTTTTGGTGATCGATATGCAGAATGCTTTTCTGCATCCGGATGGCGAAAACTATTATCCAGCAGCACCTGACGTTGTTCAGCCTTGTTTGGATTTGATTAGCGTTGCTGCCGCAACCGAAGCCATTATAGTTCATATCGCCGATGTCCACCGCGACGGGTTCACCGATTTCGAACAACTGAAACTGCCATCTCATGGGATCGAAGGCGGCTTCGATGCCGCGTTCTTTACGGGTTTTGGCCCTCAGGACCGCAAACGGGAAATTACCCTCAAGAAACGGCGCTATAGCGCGTTTTTTGCAACAGAATTGTCCCTTTTCTTGCGCGAACAGGGTGTAAGTAGAGTCGTTATCTGTGGCGTTAAAACCAATGTTTGTGTGCGCGCCACTGCACAGGACGCCTTTGGACATGGGTTTGACGTGGTTGTTGTGAGCGATGCGGTCAATACAAACCGCGCAAATCTAGGTGACGCCAGCCTTGAAGATATCTCGCGATATCTCGGACAGGTTGTCACCGTGGCTGAAGCCAAGGAGATGTTCGCTTGATGTTGGTCGTCACCGGATATGCTAGTCTGGATTATGTGATGTACCTGGAGGGACCAAGTGGTACTGAGCGAACCACGCGGGCCGTACGGACCGCATGGCCGCGTGTGGGCGGGTGTCCATCATATATAGCCAGGGCCGCCTCGCAGGCAGATTTGAAAGCTGCGCCTCTGATGTGGGTCGGGGATGACCTGTTGGGTGATTGGCTCAGAAGTGAATTGCAAAGATATGGTCTATTAACAGAGGGCGTTACTCAGATATCTGGTGCCCGGTCTCCGGTTGCCGTGCTGACCTATGACCCGGACGGTGCGTGCACATGTCTTTACGATCCCGGTGCCCCTGGTAAGGAGTTTTTGACAGACTCGCAAAAGCATCTTATCGGTCAAGCTTCGCATCTGTGTATTTCCGTTGGGCCGCCGCAGGTCACAGAAGATATACTATCAGCCCGTGCACCCAATGCCCGTCTATATTGGGCCATGAAGGATGATGTGCAGAGTTTTACGCCAGAGATCTGCGCGGCACTCAGCGCTTCTACAGATGTGATTTTCTGCAATAGGGCAGAACGTGCGAGGGTGCCCTCGACCTCTGCTATCGTGGTTGAAACGCGGGGCGCCGGAGGCGTCAGTATTTCAATTGACGGCAACGAAACCCTGCTGACGGTCTCACCGTCTAAATGCCGGGATATGAGCGGTTTGGGAGACAGTTTTGCAGGCGGCTTCATCGCAGCAGAGATGTCTGGCGCGACACCTATTGAGGCAGCACAGGCGGGGATTACGGCAGCGAACCGTCTGCTTGCTAAAAGAGAAAGGAGCAGCCTATGACAAAGCACGCTTGGTATCTAGGGCATAGTCCTAATGATGTGGGAGAATGTGCAATCCTTGTGGGTGACCCTAACCGTGTCGACCGTATTGCGACACGATTGTCTCATCCTGTCTTCCTGCCCGTCAAACGCGGCCTCAAGACGGTCACTGGTCACTACAACGGCGTCCGTGTCAGTATTGCCGCCTTTGGAATGGGATCGCCTATTGCAACAATTGTCCTGCATGAATTGGCCTATCTC
Source organism: Alphaproteobacteria bacterium casp-alpha6 (assembly GCA_001510135.1). Lineage (GTDB taxonomy): Bacteria > Pseudomonadota > Alphaproteobacteria > Rhodobacterales > Rhodobacteraceae > LFER01. The sequence goes on along the minus strand of LFER01000058.1, from coordinate 3,099 downwards.
GGACTGAAACGGTTCGTTCGAATAGGCACTGCGATGCACTTCCCTCCAGCACGCCCCGGCGAATTTCTGATCAGCCAAGATGCGTTGAGCTTTGAAGGGACTGCCGGGGCGTATAACCGCGATGGCGGCAAACTGACAGCAAATGAAGAGCTGGTCGCACGCTTAAATACCGCAGCCATCAGACATGGTGTCACTGCGCATACCGGGCTTTTTGCGTCCTTTGATGCTTTCTACCGCGATATGTTTGCGATTGACGACGCCAGCCAGGGCCGCGTGTCTATGATGCGTCAGATGCTGCACGAGAAGGGTGTGCTTGCCACAGATATGGAAACCTCGGCGCTAATTGCTGCGGCCGGTGATCTTGGTGTTGCGTCGGCAACGCTGTGTTTGGGGACCGTTGATGGAATCAGCCAGGCAAAACTGGGCTCTGACCGTTTGGCTACGGGCGAAGCCCGGATGTTCCAAATCGCTCTTGATGCAATCGCTGACAAAGGATGAACACCATGACCGATATGCCAACCCGTTATCTTTCGACTCTGATTGAACGGTTACAAAAGATTCAAGACAACCAAAGCGACGCAATCAACGCCGCTGCAGATATCTGTGCCAAAGCGATCCTTCAAGACAAGTTAGTGTTCACATTTGGTACAGGCCACGGCTCATTTGCCGCAATGGAGATGTTTCCACGCACAGGGACCGTCACAGGCTTTAGGCCGATTGTCGAAAGTTCCATGATTTCGTTCCACCGTGTTCTCGGGGATGGTGGCGCGCGGCAGTACCGGTTCATCCATAGTCAGGAAGGCTACGGCGATGCAATCCTTGCCGCGCATGATACTGTTGAGGGGGACGCAATGCTCATATTCTCTCACTCCGGCCTGAATGCCGTAACACTTGATATTGCGACAGGGGCAAAGGCGCGCGGATTGAAACTGATTGGAGTTACTTCCATCCCGCATTCCTCCGTCACTTCCTCGCGTCATTCTTGCGGCAAACGGCTGTTTGAACTGGCAGATGTCGTTATCGACACTGGCGTGCCTTTGGGTGATGCGGAGATTGAGATTGAGGGAATGCGGGGTAAAACCGGGGCAACCTCGACATCGATTGCTATCGCAATCGGTCACGCGATCAATGCTGCGACGGCTGAGCGTGTTGTCGTCTCGGGAAAAGAGCCATTCATCATGCAAAGCCCCAACACCACAGATAAAATGGCCGCGACTGAACAGAATGATCGCAACTATGCAGAGCTTGCCCGCCGGTTGAAACTAAGGTGAGTGGTATGCGGGAACGTGGATTTTTCATTAACGGCCACTGGGAAATGCACAGCGGCCTCGAGAACTTCAGCATTTTCAATCCTGCCACAGGGGATCGTGTCGGGTCTACGCTTCTAGCGGACGCTGCGATGGTTGATCGCGCTGTTGGAGCCGCCCATGCGGTTCGTGCTGATTTTGAGGCGATGGGCGCACGTGCGCGCGGCGATATCTTGCGGCGCGCGGCCAATTTGATCGATGAGCGTACGCCGGACATGGCGCGTTTACTCACAGCAGAACAAGGCAAACCTGTTTCTGATAATATTAAGGAAATTTCGTTCGGGGCCGAAGTGCTACGGTACTACGCAGAGGAAGGCACACGTATCTATGGGTCGATCCGCCCCGCTTCTGCGCCTGATATTCGCAACCTCGTCACGCGTCAGCCGGTGGGTGTAGCGGCGGCCATCGTACCGTGGAATTATCCGGTTGATCTATATTGCTGGAAAGTTGGCCCGGCTTTGGCTGCCGGGTGCCCTTTGGTAGTGAAATCACCACATGAGACGCCATTGACCATCGCAATGGTTGTTGATTGCCTGCACGAGGCTGGTGTTCCTTCCGGTGCCATCGCAGACCTGCCAGGGCTTGGTCCAGTGGCGGGCGAAGCGCTGGCTTCCCATCCAGACGTTCGGATCATCTCAGCGACCGCGTCTGTGGCGGCAGGTCAGGCCATTTTGCGTGCATCCGCTGGAAACCTGAAGCGTACCTGTCTAGAACTCGGCGGTCATGCCCCCTTCATTGTCACTGCCGATGCTGACATCCCGGAGGCAGCAAGAGCCGCTCATCGGCGCGCCTTTTCCAATATGGGTCAGATTTGTATCACCGTGAACCGGATTCTTGTGGATCAACGGGTCCACAAAGAATTTTCAGCTCTAATGGCTGAGCTCGCGGAGGCGACGGAACTTGGCAACGGACTTGAGGATGGCGTGGAGTATGGACCAACATTGAATGCTTCGGTCACAGATCGTGCGTTGAGGCACATTAAGGACGCCACCCAAAAGGGCGCGCGCCTGATAGCAGGAGGCAGCGCACCGCAAGCATTAGAGTTTGCCAATGGGCATTACTTCCGCCCGACTGTGCTTGATGACACGCCTCTGAACGCGTTGCCGATGATCGAGGAAACCTATGGTCCCATAGCAGCCATCGCCGCTTATGAGACAGAAGCTGAAATGCTGAATATCGCAAACGGCCTTGAGTATGGGCTTGCAGCTTACATTTACGGCAAGGATCTGGACCAACTTTGGACGCTGGCGGAACGGTTGGAGTTTGGTGCCGTGGGCGTCAACGTGAACGACACCTCAGAGCTTCAAGCCCCATTTGGTGGTTGGAAAATGAGTGGTCAGGGTCGTGAACTTGGACGAGAAGGTTTGGACGCTTATCTCGAACCTAAACATATCAAGTTTCGACTGCGAAAACTCAGTGGTTTCTAATTGCTTAGCACCCCCCTTCCTGAAGCAGACAACTTGATCATTTCGTCGACGCGTTTTTGGAGATTGATAAGTTCTTATTTCAAGTCAAAACCAGTCTTCCTAAAGGTTATCTGTATTACGTCTTGATGTTCGAATTTAGTTTGTTGCTTGGCTAGAACTCTTTTGAGCGACCTAAACTTCTCAAGTTCTGACCCGAGATAGTTCTTATCGAGCCCATCTACGGCCTAACATCCAGACAAAGATCTCGCGATCTAATGGACAAACAATGCGCCTGTGCGTCCGTTGCGTCTCTACTTTTGATAAACTCTAGACGACATACAGTTGCATATGAAGTCTATAGAAAACTCAGGCGCAATAGGCGCACA
>LFER01000057.1 GCA_001510135.1 Alphaproteobacteria bacterium casp-alpha6 | reverse complement strand
GACTTAACCAACGCCCAAGCCGCGTTTGACTATGTAATACAGGCTTGGGTATAGCCGTTGACGCGTCCATGGAGCGGTTTTCGTGGTACGCAATGGTGTTCTGCGAAAGGGTCTGAACCGCTGAACTTGGAGGTCGCGCGGATGCTCGCCAAGTGGTTAGAAATACCAAGCGAGATCAAGGCGCGACGCCCTGAGTCAGTGATGTTGGCCGTGTCGCATGCCGCCTTTTGCGGGTGAGAGCTTTGCTGGAAGATTGATTTGCAGAGACGAGCGCTCGCCACTTGCGTTTTCAAAAGTTAGCGTTAATGGAACCTGTGTGCCTTGTGGCACCGTTTGCTTTAAATCCATGAACATCAAGTGATAGCCGCCGGGTTTGAGCTGCACCGTTTGCCCTGCTGGCAGCGCGAGGAATGGAACGGCTGACATCTTCATGACATCATTTTCCATCTTCATCTGATGAATTTCATTGACACCTGCGATACCGCTACTCACGCCAATCAAGCGCATGGTTTGGCGCGCGGTAATATTCATAAAGGCGCCCGTTGCTTGTTGCCCCGGAGCTGTTACGCGTATCCAAGCGTTCGCAATTGTTACGTCGTGGGCTTGCACTGCAGTGCTTAAAGACGTCAGCAGAGCCAAAACAAGATAGATGTGTTTCATAAAGCATTCCCCCAATACAGTGGGCAGTCTAGGGCGGCTGGGTTGCTGTCACTGCTATCCGGTGCGACAAACTTAACCCCTGTGGTGGTGCACACCCACACCCCTTGACTGGAACCCAACGCCGGGGCGGCGGCAGAAACACCAAGAAAAAGGGCGAACCACAGCAATACCCAACGGGCAATGCCATGAACTTGTTGGCGCCAAGTGGACATACGGCGAGTTTAGCGGGTCAGGCGATGCCCCAGGCTGGAGGGTGCGTAACCAGAGCCGTAAAGTAATTAATCAGTTTTTCTTATTTGGTTTAGGTTGTTCTTTGGCTGGTGCGGTCATGCGGCCAAAATACAGAAAAACCAAGAGAGGCCTGAATCGTGCGTTCGTACAAGTTGGTTGTTTATATTGCGGTGGTGTTCTTGCTGGGGCTGCAGCATGGCTTGTTAGCCGCTCAAGATATGGGTTGTCGACCTGATGTACTTAGCAAACCAACACAACAGGGGTTGTGGGTGGTAGGGGAGACATCGGGCTTTGATCCATGTCACCCGTCTGTTCAATGGCGGGTGCCAGAGAATGCAGATAACTCTGCAGTTGTTTTAGCCGTTCATGGCGGCGGGGGGCGGCGCGACGCGCAAGCCATTACCGATCGGTTTTATCAGCATGGTTACGCAACATTGATTTTTGACGCGTACGCAATGAACGGCTTTACGCGCACGCCCCGGCTGGGTAATGCCGCCAGGCAATTGATGTTGTTTAAGGTGGCCAGCGAGGCGTTAATTTGGCTGAAAGGTCGAACAGAAATTGATACGCGTAACATTCATGTGTACGGCATTTCCAACGGGGCATCGGTTGTTCTGAACTTGGCAGCGCTGGGGCCACCTTATGAGATTCGATCGGTATTCAGTGAGGCGCCAACGCCGGTGGGGATGGGTTTGCCGGACACGATTCGAGTGCCCACGTTGATGGTTTTTGGTCAAGAGGATGACCTAGGTGCGCCGCTTGGTAAGAAGCGCTGGGAGATCTCCATGCCTTGTCGTATCAACGTTAAGGTTCACCAAGCGCCGAGCGGAACCGCGACCGATTGCAGCAAAGACGCGCCCAACGGTCGGATGATGACCACTGTGGAATGGTCAAAAAAAGTAACGTTGGTTGACGCCGGGCGGTTGGATACCGTGTATCTGGACGGGGTCGCCCACGGAGGGTTTCTTGGGCCTTTGGAGCGATCGACCTGGGCTGATTTCATGCGGTCACGGGGCGTGACCCCTAAACCTTTTATGGAGCAGGTGGGCTGGAGCCAAGGGGGAACAGAGGCCGGGCGTGCGGCGTTGTTGCGAGAGGCGCTTAATTTTTTTGCAGCCACGACCGCCAAATAGACCGAGAGCCGAGGTTCTATGCAATGATTTACACGGTTATTAACCCGCGCCTGCAGCAAAGGAAAGCCCATGAGCCAAGATAACAACCACAGCCATGAACACCATGATGAGTCATCGGTGCCACCATGGAAACACGATGGCGTGCGTGTGATCGCGGGAAATCAATTGGATGGTAATGTGCCCAGCACTCCAGGCATGGACAGAAAGGCGGCCATCAACTTCGCGCGAGTGGGCGCGCAAAAACTTTGGGCTGGAACGGTCACTATTCATGCCAATGCCAAAACAGGTGCGCATCATCATGGCCCTTTAGAGAGCGTGATCTATGTTGTTAAAGGGCGTGCGCGCATGCGTTGGGGGGAGCATTTGGAATTCACGGCAGAGGCTGGACCGGGCGATTTCATTTACGTACCCCCGTACGTTCCGCATCAAGAGATCAACGCCAGTCCAACCGAGATGCTCGAATGCGTACTCTGCCGAAGCGACGGGCAAGCGATTGCTGTTAACCTGGATATTGAGCCGGTTGAAAAACCCGAGCACGTGTTGTGGATAGATCCAACCCACCCCAAAGGCGGTGTTTAGGTACCGAGGCTTTGTGTTAAGCCAGCACGCTGAACACGCCTCTGGTTAACTGTGCGGTGGTGGCAACGGATGGAACAAGTATCAGAAGGTGGCGCATGATGATTCGAATGGCAGATGAAGTGGATTTTGCACAGTGGATAACGCTTTGGAAGGGATACCAGGCTTTCTATAAAACAGATATAGCAGATGATGTCAGCGCGATCACTTGGGAGCGTTTTCTTGATCAAGCTGAGCCCATGCATTGTGCGGTAGCCGAAGACCAGGGGCAGCTAACAGGCATGGTTCACTACATCGATCATCGGAGCTGTTGGACCCGCGGGAACTATGTGTACTTGCAGGATTTGTATGTTCATGCAGACAGCCGCGGAAAAGGTATTGGCCGAGCGTTGATTGAACATGTTTATGCCGCCGCAAACCGATCAGGTGCTTCCCGGGTTTGGTGGCTGACGCATGAGTCAAACGCCGACGCGATGCAGCTGTACGATCGAATAGCAGATAAAAGTGGGTTTCTGCAGTATCGAAAATTTATGTGACCGACGATGGGTGAGATACACCTGCACAGATTGAATAGGACCAATCCATGGCTGCCATGCTTCAAGTCACCGCAACCGTATCGAATGAACTCAAGAAGGACTTTGACCACTGGTACGAAACCGAGCATTTGCCGGACGCCAAGGAGGCGTTTAAGGTGGAAACTGCTTTTCGGGGTTGGGATACCGTTGATCCAACCAAGCATCATGCGTTTTACATGTTCCATTCCATCGAGCAGGCCCAAGAAGTGCTCGGTGGTGAGGCATTAAAGGCTTTGATTGTCGAGTTCGATCGCGTGTGGCAAAACAAGGTGTTGCGGCAACGGTCTATCGTCAAGATTACGCAGCGCCTTTCGGGTTGAGGCGGGCGGCCGAGGCGACCTCTGGCAATTTCTAGGGATGATGCAAACCCTGCATTCAGATGACGATCATTACTCAACCAGGTGCAGTACGCGTGCGCGTATTAGCTTGGCGTACAAGTGGGCCCGCGCGACGATATCTTGAAACTCTTTTGATACGCCAATTGCATCCACTTGTTTGCCAAAAGCTTCGATGGAATCATAGTAATAGGCAACAACCAAACGGCTCATGTCATCCGCAAACACTGGGATGGCAGCCATCATAGGCATCTTGGGTGCCAATGCTTGAATTTCTGGTAGCAGCGCGATGGCATTCGACAGGTGAGCGCGGTCGATATCGTATTCACGCTGAAGAATCACGGCCTTTTTCACTGGTTCACCGAAAACGGTTCGCCAAACCTCTGGCCCCGCTAAGTCACCGGCTGGGTTAGCTCCACGCTCGGCAAATAGCTTGGCCACGGCCTTGTCTGTCATCATCTTGGCTGTTGTTTTGGTGCCTTTTTCAAATGTTGGCCAGGCGCTGAACATGTGGTATTCGCCGGCGTTATGTCCGTACAACACTTTGGTCACCCGAGAATTGCCGCCATTTTTGTTTAGCAAAGCCGCCATTTTTTGAAACCGCTCCAAGGCAAGTGCCTCTTTGCCAACGAAAGGCGCTAGGGTTCGTCGTGAAATTACTGTCATGTGGTGCTCCTTGTGCATAAGATTGGGGGGCTTTTTCCCCGCTGCTATCCATAATGAAGGCTATTCCACTGCGTAATTACTGTCAAATGAACTTTTTATAACATTGAGCACGTTCTTTTCGTTGGCCCTTTGGCCAACTGGTGGCCAGCGTTTATTTAATCCGTTTTATTATCAATTAGGGTATTCGTTGGCTGATTAATTATTTTGAAAGCAGGGTAAACCCGGTTGCGATATGGCGGCACAACACAAATAGTCTGGGCGGACTGTCCACAACGAACAAAGGATCTGAGAATGAAAAATGTCATGCATTCCTCTCGTCGAGAATTACTGACCGCAGCGGGGGCCGTGGGCGGCCTGGGTGCGTTGCAGGGAATTGGTGCGGTAAGTGCCTTGATGTTCACGGGCAGCACGCATGCCGCCAACATGAGTTTGAGTACCCTGCGTTCAACATCAAAGTCCTGGCTATGGGCGATTGAGGATTTTGCTGGAGGTAAAGAGTTTTTCAATAAAGCTGGGCTAACTGTTTCAAAAGCGGCAACAGAGCGCGGTACCAATCACGATGCGCTGCTCGGTGGTGCCTCGGATGTTCTGCTCGGCGCCCCGCAACAGAATATGCGGGTGCAGATTCTTGGTAAACCGGTTGTCATCATTGCCGGTATGGTGAATAAATTTGCCAGCAACGTGGTAATAAAAAAGTCGATTGCTGACAAACTCGGGGTATCGGAGTCTTCCCCTATCGAGAAAAAGCGCGCTGCGCTCAAGGGTCTTCGAATGGGTACCACTGGGCCCGGTGGCGCACCCGACCAATTGCTGCGGCATTTTCTACGGGAGGCTGGGCTTGACCCCAACAAAGATGCGCGACTGGTTCCTATTCGAGGCGGCGCGGCCATGATTGCCGGCATGCAGCAAGACCAGATCGACGGCTTTTGCCTGTCATCACCAACCTCTGATTTGGCGGTAGAGAAAGCCGGCGCGACCTACCTATTCAACATGGCAGTGAATCCTCCCAAAGAATTCGAGGACTATTTATATATTACGGCCAGCGTAAAGGAGGAGACGGCCAAGTCGAAACCTGAAGCGCTAAGCGCTTACTGCAAGGGCCTTGCCTTGGCGCTTAAGGCGCAAAAAGAAGACCCTGCACTGTTTAAGCTATGGGCGCGTTCATGGTTTGCAACCATGGATGACGCACTGTTTGAGACGGCCTATCGCAATAACAGTGCGATTTACATGAGTACGCCCGTTCCCAGTCAGCACCATTTCGACGTGAATCTGAAATTTATGAATCAGTCACTTGTGGATTCTGGGCGCGACCCCGCACCTAAGGATTACAGCTATGAAAAGGCTTTTAATTTGACCTTCGTCAAGCAAGCGTTAGCCTAATGACAATAAAGGTTTCTGGCCTACGCAAAAGTTTTGTTAGTCGCGGGAAGCACGTACTTGCCTTGGACGGTGTCGACTTAGACATCGCCCAAGGCGAGTTTGTTGCGTTGCTGGGTCCATCGGGTAGCGGCAAGTCGACTGTTCTTAACCTGATTGCGGGTATTGAATCGCCTACAGAAGGGCGCATTACGTTCTTTGATTCGGGCGGCGATGAGGTTACTCCGAAACTTGGGTACATGACCCAGCAAGACAGTTTGTTGCCCTGGAAGACGGCATTGCAAAATGTTGCGTTATTATCAAAGGTGAAGGGCATCGGGGCCGCATCGGCAGAGGCCGCAGCAAAATCTTGGTTAGAAAAAATGGGGTTGAATGGTTTTCAATCCCATTACCCCTCCGAGCTCTCAGGCGGCATGCGAAAACGTGTTGCATTGGCGCAGCTGTTGGCGCACCAGCCTGATGTATTGCTTCTGGATGAACCGTTTGGCGCACTCGACGCTCAATTAAAGCTTGTCATGCAAGACGAGTTGCTTAAAGTTTGGGACGCTGATAAAAAAACGGTTCTTTTTGTAACCCATGACCTATCCGAGGCCCTGACCTTGGCCGATCGGGTGATCGTATTCACTGGCCGGCCCGGCAAGATTAAGCTGGTGCTTAATGTTCCTTTGAGCCGGCCACGAAATGTTTTTAAAGATCGGTTTACGCCGCAATTTCAAGACTGTTATCAGGTGTTGTGGGATGCGCTCGACCCTGCGAGTGCCAATGCAGAAACATAAAAGAATTATTCAATGAGTGCAGTCAATCAGCAGGTGGAAGCCTCGGTGGCCGATGACTTGGTGCGGTGGGAAGCAGTGCGTGCTGCGCGCCGTCGCCAGGGTGTTTTCGGTTTTCAAATTATGGTTGGGGTGACCTTTTTGTTGTTTTGGGAGTGGGTCGCGGGGCCGTGGGTTGATCCATTCTTTATCAGTGAGCCGTCAGCTATCTGGGCAAGGCTGCTCCAGCTCGCAGGCAGCGGTGCGTTACTCAATCACTTAAGCATTACGCTGTACGCGACCGTTGTAGGTTTTTTGATTGGATCATCGGTCGGATTTGGTACCGGATTTCTCTTTGGCAGATTTCAGCTCGTTGCCGATGTGTTTGATCCCTACATCACAGCCATTTATAGCCTTCCAAAAATTGCCTTGGCGCCTCTGTTCATTATGTGGTTTGGAATTGGGATTGAATCCAAGATAGCCATGGCTGCAGTGATTGTTTTTTTCTTGGTGTTTTTGAATACCTATTCGGGTGTGAGGGATGTCAATAAGATTTATGTCGACACGTTCAAGGTGGTCGGCGCAACTGAGCTACAAATTCTTCGTCATGTGGTGTGGCCGTCTGCGACCACTTGGGTTTTAACTGGCCTAAAAGTTTCTGTCCCCTACGCACTTATCGGGACGGTGGTGGGCGAATTCATGTCTTCCAACCGTGGCATGGGTTACCTGATTGCAGAGTCTTCTGCATTGTTTGATACCGCTGGCGTGTTCGCGGGGCTGTTGGTGTTGGGGGTTGTCGGCGCCTTTATTAATTCAATGCTTAAACGAGTTGAGAAGCGATTGCTTCGTTGGAAGTAGGTGACACCGATGATCGATTTGGTTTTAACAAACGGCTTGATTGTGGACGGAACCGGACGCCCGGGATTTCGTGGGGCTGTAGGCGTTGATGGGGAAAAGATTGTTTATGTTGGCTCTGATCCGCCGGATGCTAATAAAGTCATTGATGTGCAGGGACGGGTGATTGCGCCAGGTTTTGTGGATATCCACACCCACTACGATGCCCAAGTTTTGTGGGACCCAATGCTAACCATATCTCCCTGGCATGGCGTGACCACCGCGGTAATGGGTTCGTGTGGGTTTGGCGTTGCGCCAACCAAGCCTGAAGGGCGCAACAACATATTGCGCACCCTCGAGCGCGTTGAAGCCATGAGCCTGAGTGCGTTGCACGCCGGGTTGGGTGATGAATGGGGCTTTGAGTCGTTTGCAGAATATCTGAACTTGATTGAATCGCGTGGCACAGCAATTAACGTGGGGGCCATGATTGGTCATACCCCGGTTCGTTTGTATGTCATGGGAAAAGAGGCTGTTGAGCGCGAAGCCACCGACACCGAGATCGAGCAAATGGCCCGTTTGGTGCGCGAAGGTCTGGAAGCCGGCGCGCTCGCTTTTGCCACATCGGTCTCTACGGTTCATTATGGCTTTGACGGTTATCCAGTGCCCAGTCGACTGGCCAGCAAGTCAGAAATGCTGCGGTTGGCGCGTGCAGTTAAGGAGGCTGGAACTGGCATCATTCATTACAACGTGGCGCGCAACGCTGAGTTTGATGACTATGTGGCGGTTCAAGAGGCCAGCGGAACCACAGTTTGTTGGACTGCCTTGTTGGCGGGGCAATTGGGGCGGGGTAAACATCGTGAGGTATTGGCGCGGAACCGGGCTTTGATTGACCAAGGCTATCCAATTTACCCGCAGGTGGCATGCCGACCAATTGTGAGCGAGTTTCGCTTTGATAGCCCAGTTATTTTCGATACGTGGAAGATTTTCGCACCGGTTCGCGCAGCCAAGGGCCGTGAAGCGCTCAAGGCGATCTATGGGGATGAGGACTTCAGAGAAATATTTCGGCAGGAGTTGACCGGGCATGCAGGTAATGATGACTTTTTTTCTGGAGGTGCTGGAGAGGGCGAAATGCGTCGTGCAAGTCTCCAGTTAACTGAAGTCTCGTTTATGCCGGGCGACGAAAGCCTAACCAATAAAAAAGTTTGCGATTTGGCAGCCGAGCGCGGGCTTACCTTTGTTGACTGCCTTCTCGACCTGGCGCTTGCATCCGATTTGGAGGCACGATTTAGAACGCCGCTGGTGAATTTTCAAGAAGATGAGGTTGAGGAGATCATTAACGATCCGATCACGGTTCTCGGCTTGGGCGATGGCGGTGCCCACCTTTCCCAACTGTGCGATGCATGTTATGCCACGCATTTACTGGGCCATTGGGTCAGAGAGAAGGGGGCTATGACGCTGGAGCGGGGGGTACAAATGCTCACCAGTCATCCTGCTTCGATATTTCAGATTAAAAATCGTGGAAAAATTGAAACGGAGTACTTTGCTGACTTGGTGATTTTTGATCCTCAGACGGTTGGGGCGTCGCCGCTTATCCGGGTTAACGATTTGCCTGCTGGCGCCGATCGTTTGATTTCACATCCATCGGGTATTCATTCGGTGTACGTCAATGGTAAGCAACTTCCGCCGCCCGGCGAGGCTATAGCGGCCAAGAGTGAGCTAACCGGTAAAGTACTGCGATGGGGGGGAGAATAGGTTGTTCATTTGGACAAGGATGTGCGAGCGCAGCGCCATGGCTAGGAGACAACTTTGACTGTTCACCAGATTCTTAAGATGGGCGATCCGCGACTGCTCCGAACGGCCAAACCGGTCAGCGCCTTTGGCACGCCCGAACTGCTGACATTGGTTGAGGATCTACGCGAAACCATGCAGGCGGCCAACGGTGCCGGGTTGGCTGCGCCACAAATTGGTGTTGACCTTCAGGTGGTGCTGTTTGGTGGCGATAAGGTCAATCCGCGCTACCCCGACCGTGAATTGATACCCCCAACGGTTCTTGTTAACCCTGTCATCACCGCGCTGGGCGATGAAGAGGACGAGGATTGGGAGGGGTGTCTTTCGGTTCCTGGGATGCGCGGCGTGGTGCCAAGGCCGGCGCATGTACGATACCGTGGCTTCGATGCGCACGGCAATGCTATCGATAGAGAGGCCAAGGGCTTTCACGCGCGGGTGGTGCAGCATGAGTGCGATCATTTATGGGGCAAGCTGTATCCCATGCGCATACGCGATTTCTCACGTTTTGGATACATAGAGGTACTGTTTCCGGAGTTGTCGGCTTAAGCCGCCTCGAAGCCCAAAGCCGGGTCTTGCGGCCAACCCTTAGCGCAGCAGCAGGGTGGGAACCGATGCACGGCGCAGCAACTCGGTTGTTTTGCTTCGTTTAAACAGGTTACGAAGCGGGGAGTGGGAGTACGCCCCCATCACCAACAAATCAATACCCTTTTGGTTGATGATTTGGTTAATGACATCCGCAGGGTTGCCTGGGAGGCTATCGGCCGCCACGTCAAAGCCCGCTTGCTCAAGCGTTTGGCATGCCCACGCCAGTGGTTTGCGTTGATCCCGGCCGGTTTGGCCCGCCATCACCACATGCACCGGTAGGCCCTTAAATAATGGGCTGACCGCTACCATTTCAATACCTTTGCGTGTCACGGCGCTGCCATCAAATGCAATGAGTACACGTTCAGGTGTTTTGAACTGTTCGGTAACTGCCAAAATGGGGCGTTGCAGCGAACGCACGGTCCACTCCACATGCAGGCCTAAGGCACGTTTTTCATTTTGCGCGGAAGCGCCGCGCCGTCCGAGCACAAAAAGGCTGGCACCGTGTTGTTGTTCGCTCAGGGTTTCTTCTAGATCGCCGTGACGTTGGCGGGTATCCACCGAGTGTGCTCCCGCCTCTTCAGCCCGTACCCTCAGCGTATTGAGGAATTCACGCGCGTATTCTCGCTCGGCTCGGGTTCGGGCAGCGTCTTCTTCGCTAAGATTTTTAAGCAGTGTTTCATTGGCGTTGGCGCCCAGGGTGCCGCTGTGATCTTGGGTGCCGTCCAGTGCCGGATGGCGTTCAATGACATGCAGGAATTCCAGCGGCGCTTGCAAGCGCTTGGCGGCCCATGCGGCACAGTCTGCGACATGTTCAGCGTATCCTGACAAGTCAACACAGGCCAGTATTTTGTCTTCAGCGTGGTTCATGTTGTGGCTTTTACGTCGCGTCAATGGTTCATTAGCATGTCGTCGGCGCCGTCTTTGTCGTGCACTCCAAATCGATCAACCATGGTCGCGCTGGCTTCGTTAAGGCCGATCACTTCCACCTCGGTTCCCTCGCGGCGAAACTTAAGCACCACTTTATCCAATGCGCTGACAGCGGTGATGTCCCAAAAGTGTGCGCGGCTGACATCAATATGCACTTCGTCGATTACCTCTTTGTAATCAAAGGCCTCGCAGAAGCGGTCAGCACTGGCAAAGAACACCTGTCCGGTCACCCGGTAGTGGCGGCTACGGCCCTGATTTTCAGCTTGTGAGCTTACCCGCAGGATACGGCCCACTTTGTGGGCAAAGAAAAACCCCGATAAGAGTACGCCAGTCAGAACACCCTTGGCCAAATCGTGGGTGGCCACGGTCACCACAACAGTGGCCACCATGACCACACTGGAGCTTTTGGGGTGATCGCGCAAGTTGCGCCAACTGCTCCAGTTGAAGGTGCCAATGGAAACCATGATCATGACGGCAACCAAGGCCGCCATTGGGATTTGCTTAACCCATTCGCCCAAAAACACCACCAGGATC
>LFER01000056.1 GCA_001510135.1 Alphaproteobacteria bacterium casp-alpha6 | reverse complement strand
CACGACGGCGCATTTTAAAACCAGATGAGGCTGCCTTGTGGCAGGCCGTGGCTCGAACGGCTACGCCTATGCATAATACAGCGCCAAAGCTGTTGGAAAATCCCATTCAAAATATGCCGCCAAAATTGCGCCCTATACCCCAAACTGGTGGGTTAAAAATTGTGCCGATGGTGCTGCCTTTTCGTTTGGGGCAAAATGTCAAAGTTACGTCGGGCGTAACTTTGAGCAACAGCTTGCAAGACAGCTTACGTCAGGCCCCCGTGCAAATGGACAAAAAAAGCTACGCACGTATGTCAAAAGGCAAATTGGCCCCTGAAGCCAAACTTGATTTGCATGGCATGACGGTGGCCCAAGCCCACCCTGCTTTGCAGCGGTTTGTTTTGCGATGTCATGATGCGGGCATGCGCTTGGTTTTGGTGGTAACGGGCAAGGGAAAACAGAGCTTGGACATTGGACCCACACCGCAAAAATACGGAATTTTGCGACACCAAGTGCCACAATGGTTGCGGATTGTGCCCCTTGCGCCTGTTGTTTTACAAACAGCCCAGGCCCATGTCCGCCATGGTGGGGAAGGAGCCTATTATATTTATTTGCGCCGCAGATAGGCTTTATTTACAAATAAAAAGCACCCTTAAGGGTGCTTTTGAATCTTGTGATTGAGGTTAGATTACAAAGCTGTTTTGATCCAGGTTTCGAGTGCAGCTTTAGGCGCTGCGCCAACTTTGTTTGAAACCACTTCGCCGTCTTTAAACAAAAATAGCGCAGGAATACCGCGAACACCTAGCTCAGACGGGCTGATTGGGTTGTCATCAACATTGATTTTAACGATTTTAACTTTGCCAGCATAGGTTTCGGACAATTCTTCCAAAGCGGGGCCGATCTGACGACAAGGGCCACACCATTCGGCCCAAAAATCAACAATCACGGGAACAGAAGATTTGCGAACTTCAGCGTCAAAAGTGGCGTCGGTAACGGGAAGGGTAGCCATTTGTTCTCTCCTAATGGGCGATGATCAGGCATTTGCGCCAGAGCTCGTCAAATTGTGGGGTAAATGAAAACATATTCTCTATATATAGTGATTATATGTCTTTCATCAAGCGCAAGCCATCATAAATAGCAGCATGCGTATTGCGCGAGGCGACGGCATCGCCAATGCGATAAAGCACAAAGCCACTTTTATCCTGATCTATTTGGCCTTTACCCGCCAAAAGCGCGTCATAATCAACCGCGCCTTTATTGAGCGACAGTGGCTTGAGTTCAAAGTAAAGCTCATCAAGCGGTTGGGTGCCGTGGTTGATAATCACTTGATCGAAATGAACCTCCTTTAACATATCGCTATAATCAGATCCAATAGTGGCACAAAGTTGGTTCCCATCTTCTTTGACCGATTTAAGCCGGTATGTGACGGTAAATGTCACGTTCTTATCTTGCATGGCGCGCATATAGGGAACAAGATTCATCGCCATCACCTCTGGGGCGAAGGTCCGATCTGGAGTCATCACCTCAAGCTTTGCGCCACTTTCGGCGATCAGTTGCGCGGCCTGCATTGCGGTGTGATCGCCCGCATCATCATAAAGTAAAACATTGCTGCCAGGTTTGACATCGCCTGACAAAACATCCCAAGCTGAGACAACCAAGTTATTACCGTGGTCTAAAACAGCCGTCGTCGGTAAGCCGCCGGTCGCAATAATCACGACATCAGGATTTAGGGCTAAAACAGTTCGGGCTTCGGCATAGTTGTTAAAGTGAAACCGCACGTCTTGTGCTGCACATTGGGCCATACGCCAATTAATAATGCCGATCAGCTCTTTGCGCCTGGGGGTTTGCGCAGTAAGGCGCACCTGACCGCCCGGATCGGGTGCGGCTTCAAACACGGTCACGCTGTGGCCGCGCGCACTTGCTACGCGCGCAGCCTCCAGTCCAGCGGGCCCGGCGCCCACGATGACTACAGACTTTTGTTTGGCAGCTTTGCTTAGGGTTTGGGGCATTGTTTCTTCGCGGCCAGTGGCTGCATTATGGATGCAAAGCGCCATGCCGCCTTGATAGATGCGGTCAAGACAATAGGTGGCTCCAACGCAGGGGCGGATATCGTCTTCGCGCCCTTGGATAATTTTTTGTACAATATGCGGATCAGCCATATGGGCCCGCGTCATGCCCACCATATCAAGCAGACCCGTGGCAACCGCATGACGCGCAGTTGCCACGTCAGGAATGCGGGCGGCGTGAAAAGTGGGTAAACCTACCTCAGCGCGCACGCGGCCCGCAAAATCTAAATGCGGCGCGGACTTCATGCCGTGAATGGGAATAACATCTGTCAGCGCGGCATCTGTGTGAATTCGGCCCCGAATGATATTGACGAAATCCACCAGACCGGAGCTTTTAAACATCTTACCAATCTCAATGCCTTCGTCAGCAGTGATGCCGCCTGTTTCACCTTCATCTGCAGCGTAGCGCATACCCATTAGAAAATCATTGCCTACGCGCTTTCGGCAGGCAGCCAAAACCTCAAAGGCAAAGCGGGCGCGGTTTTCAAGCGAACCGCCGTAAGGCGCATCAAGCGCATTTGTCAGCGGGGACATGAATTGATCCATCAAGTGCCCATAGCATTCGAACTCAACTCCATCGAGGCCTGCGGCCTTCATGCGTTCGGCGGCATCTGCGTAATCTTCTATGATGCGTGCAATGTCCCAATCCTCGATCACCTTTGGAAAGGCTCGGTGGCTGGGTTCGCGCGCTGGGCCCGCAGCAACAACAGGCATCCAATCTCCTTTGTCCCACCGCGTGCGCCGCCCCAAGTGGGTCAGCTGGATCATCACCGCGCAGCCCTGTTCGTGGCAATCATCAGTTAGGTTTTTCATCCAGCCCACGACCTCGTCTTTATAGGCCAAGATATTGTTAAATACAGGCGGGCTGTCGCGCGATACGGCAGCGGATCCAGCGGTCATGGTCAACGCAACGCCACCTTTTGCGCGCTCAAGATGATAAAGCCGATAGCGGTCTTTGGGCATACCATCTTCGGGATAGGCGGGTTCGTGGCTGGTGGTCATGATCCGATTTTTAAGGGTCAGGTGTTTAAGCTGATAGGGCTGTAAAAGCGGATCAGATGACATGGGAGCTCCTATTTTTCCCTAAAGGCTGGCATGATTTCGAAGTAAGCATCGGTTCAAAAGCGACAAAACACTGCCATAAATAACAAAAACGACAAAAGCTCTCCATAAGAAAAGTGCAAAAAAGGCATGATTTTTTTGGCGTTATGTGCGGATTTAGACTTTGGCCGAAGATTAAGAAATGAATAAAAAGCCATTGTGGCGTAGAGTGAAAAGCGGCTTACACCTCCTAAGATGCGGCTTTGCCACACAATGTTACCGTCCCAAGCCTTGGTGTCAGCGGGTATGTGGTTTTGAACCGCATCCTTGCGACAAACATCAGTTTTTGCATGCACCTGATTTGCATTTTTTGCTAAAAAACCTGCTCCAAAGGACCGCGCGGTAACTTTAGCATCTTTATCCTTTAGCATTAAGACGTGGTTATTTTCTCGAACTTAAGCTAAAGCTGTTGCTGTTGTGAACAATGCATGATGTAGGCTGTCGGCCGATGCGCGAGGCCCAAAGATGCGGATTTGATCACCTGCACTTTGCTTTATTAGAATGCAATTGAGATGATGGATAGATGTCCGTCTTGTATCCCCTCCTTGCATCTGTCGAATGGGTGCCGAGCAGATACGTTCGCAAAAGGCAAGCAACGCATCGCCGATCACGTCAAAGCAGACCCAAGCACCCGTTTGCTCGGACATAGAAGCCGCAGCGCCACATTCATTTTTCACAATATCGGCCAGCAATTCGTGGCTATCGTGCGGCGCCGTTAACATCCATTGATCTGGCCCAAGCCAAAAGCCTGATATTGGATCGTTGAAAATGGCTTTCCCCACACTTGGAACGACCCCCAACAGGCCTTTCAGCACAGTTTGGCATTCTAGTTCAAAGCCCCTGCGGGCCGCAAAGCTTGCAAGTGCGAGCCCATCATTTTCTATGATAGACAAATGGTGAAAGACATCAGTGCGGGGTTCTATGCCCCCCAGAGCGGTGACTGGTTTAAGACTATGCACGAAGGCGTTCCCCTTGTGGGTCAATGAAGTGAGCGCTGACAATTTCAATCTTTGTTTCAATGCCGGTTAGGGGGCTTACGAGACGCATTTTTTCACCAAAACGGAGATCGCCGTCTTTTAAAAAACCAATTGCAATCGCATGTCCAAGATTTGGCGAGAAACAAGCCGAAGTGACATAGCCTTGATCGTGCGCTGCATCAATCGGACCCTTTTCATTCATCAAATGGGCTCCCGCAATAACAGGATCAGCTGGGTTTAAGGGCTTGATCCCAACTTGGCACAGCGTGCCAGGTGCGGTTAGGGCCGCGCGCTCTGACAGGATAGATCCGATACTATCTTTCGTCTTACTGACGAGTTTTCCCATACCAAGATTTTGTGCGGTTGTGGTGCCGTTCAACTCATTCCCAGCCGCGTGCCCTTTTTCAATTCGCAAAACCCCCAAAGCTTCAGTTCCATAAGGGGTGACGTTAAATTCGGCACCTACCGCGATGATTTTGCGGATCAGCGCATCGCCGTAAGCGGTTGGAACTGCGAGCTCATAAGCCAATTCGCCACTAAAGGAGATGCGGAACAGGCGCGCGCGCAGACCGCCGCAAACGGTAACGTTTGCACAGGACATGAATGGGAAAGCATCATTCGATAGGTCAGTGAAAGGGTCTATAATCTTTTGCAAAAGAGCTCGTGAGTTGGGCCCCGCAACGGCATATTGTGCCCAGCTTTCTGTTGTTGAAATCAGTTGCACGTCCATATCTGGAAATAAGCATTGGCGGACAAACTCCATATGGCGATAAACAGGTAATGCGTTGGCGGTCGTTGTTGTCACAACAAAATGATCGTTAGCCAATCGTGCGGCCGTTCCGTCATCTTTTGCAATCCCATCTTCACGCAGCATCAGCCCATAGCGGCATTTGCCAACGGCCAGCTTTGCAAAGCCATTACAATAAATCTTGTTTAAGAATTCGGCCGCCTCTGCCCCTTGGACATCAATTTTTCCCAGAGTTGTGACATCGCAAACGCCAACAGACGTGCGTACCGCCAAAACCTCACGGTCAACACTCTCACGCCATTTTGTCTCGCCTGCTAATGGAAACCACTGCGCACGCATCCAATTGCCAACCTCTACAAAAGCCGCGCCCTGTTCTTTGGCCCACTTATGAGAGGGGGTTAGACGCTTTGGGTGGAAGTCTTGCCCGCGATGACGACCCGCAAAAACACCTATAGCTGTTGGTGTGTAGGGAGGCCGAAAAATTGTTGTGCCTGCTTTGGGGATCGAGGTTCCAGCAAGTTCGGCCATTATGGCAAGCCCACCCATATTTGAAGTTTTGCCCTGATCCGTCGCCATTCCAAGCGTGGTATAGCGCTTAAGATGTTCAACAGCGCGAAAGCCTTCCTGATGGCTAAGCTGGATATCCTTGACTGTGACATCATTTTGCAGGTCGATCCAAGCGCGGCGGCAACCTTTGACATACCAAAAAGGTTGTATGCTGACGGGGGCATCTTCTGTTTGGGGGATTGTGATGGCGCGCGACTTAATGCCTATGGCACTTAATGCCGCGCAGGCCG
The DNA here is from genome assembly GCA_001510135.1 of Alphaproteobacteria bacterium casp-alpha6. Lineage (GTDB taxonomy): Bacteria > Pseudomonadota > Alphaproteobacteria > Rhodobacterales > Rhodobacteraceae > LFER01. The sequence goes on along the minus strand of LFER01000056.1, from coordinate 5,713 downwards.
CATCTGTTCCGCTTTGCAAAGCGCCGGTGGTTGACATTATGCCGCTGGCAGCACCTGCAACGGACATTCCCAAAGGTAGATCAACTCCAGGTACAAAGGCCGCAATATCGTCTCTCCATGTTGGGCGTCCTCGTTGGTGGCAGGTAAGATGTACGTTAGGATTCCAACCACCTGACACGCCTAGAGCACCGCAATCTAGACTGCGTATATTGCCATTTTCTAAGCGTATTTTTACTTGGTTCAGGCCAAGGCGCCCTTTGGTGTCGACGACCTGTCCGTGCAGCACTTCATAGTCTAGACTTCGTGGAGCATCGGCCCGTACGTCAATAACGCCACAAACTTCCACCCCCATTGCATGCAGATCTTTTGCTGTTCGGTGGCCGTCATCGTTGTTCGTAAAAATCACAATTTTCTTATTCGCGGCAACGGCAAAACGGTTGGCATAAGTGCGGATCGCCGAAGCAAGCATGATGCCCGGACGGTCATTGTTTTCAAATGCAATGGGGCGTTCGATTGCCCCAGTGGCTAGAATTGTTCGCTTGGTGTAAATTCGCCAAAGAATTTGTCGTGGTTTCCCTAAATCAGGGACAATTAGGTGATCGCTTATCCGTTCTACAGCGCCATAAATGCCATGGTCAAATGCGCCGATGATCGTCGTGCGATGCATCACGCGGACATTCGGTAAACTTTTTAGTTCTGCAACAACATCGTCTGCCCATGCTGGGGCTGACTGATCGTCAAGCGTCAAGCTCTCGCAATTCAATCGGCCGCCCATGCGAAAATCTTCGTCCGCAAGAATAACCTCAGCGCCCGATCGTCCTGCCGTCAAAGCGGCCGCCAAACCTGCAGGGCCTGCGCCGATCACAAGCAGGTCGCAGTGCAAAAAGCCCTTATCATAGACATCTGGATCATCGAGTTGAGATAGTGATCCTAGGCCTGCAGCGCGACGTATTATTGGTTCGTATACCTTCTCCCAAAAGGCAGCAGGCCACATAAAGGTCTTGTAGTAAAAGCCAGCAGTTAGGAAATTTGAAAACCGATCATTTATTGCCAAAAGATCGTATTTTAGTGGCCCAAGACGATTTTGACTTTTTGCCAAAAGACCATCAAAAAGCTCAATCGTGGTTGCCCGGCTATTCGGCTCTTGACGAGCGCCATTGCGCAGTTCGACCAAAGCGTTGGGTTCTTCTGATCCGGCAGTTAGAACGCCACGTGGGCGATGATATTTGAATGAGCGGCCCATAAGTCGCACACCATTAGCAAGTAAGGCTGAGGCCAAGGTGTCGCCCTGATGTCCCTCAAATGTTTTGCCATCGAACTTAAACCTGTGGGTTACAGACCTATCAATCTGGCCACCTTTTAAACGATTAACCTGGTTCATTTGCTACGACCTCTCAAGCGGGCAACATCGCGGGCCAGCGCGACATTGGAAATCTCATGGGTGAGTGTGTTGCGCGTAACCACGAGCCAAGACCTGTCACCAGCTTCGTGGAACCACAGCTCATCGTGCCAACCGGCTGGGTTATCGCGAAGGTAAGCGTACTCATAGAAGTCTTTTGCAGCGGTTGGTGCTTGCCAGTTTGGGCGATCAATCAGGTTTGCGTCGCCCAAATAGATAAATTCAGCGCTATCACGTGGGCCAAGTAGGGGATGGTTAATGATCATTTTGTTTATCCTGTCCCATTGTAATCAATGTAAATTGGGCTGATTGCCCATTCCTTTTTCATCAATCATCAACCCCTTTTCGAACCTATTAAAACGGTATGCTGCTGCTTTGGGGTGTGGGGCGTCATTGGTTAACAAATGGGCAAAGCAAAAACCAGAGGCTGGTGTGGCCTTAAACCCTCCGTAACACCAACCGCCGTTGAAATAGAGGCCATCGATATGGGTTTTATCGATGATTGGTGAGCCATCCATCGACATATCCATAATCCCACCCCACATTCGCAAAATACGTGCACGACCAAGCGCTGGAAAAATTGCCATGCCGCCTTCGCAAACATCTTCAACGACGGGTAGATTTCCGCGCTGTGCATAGGAATTATACCCGTCAATATCACCACCAAAAACAAGCCCCCCTTTGTCGGACTGGCTGCAATAGAAATGTCCTGCACCAAAGGTTACTACGCCCGGCATGATTGGCTTAAGTCCTTCGGAAACGAAGGCTTGCAATACATGACTTTCAATTGGAAGGCGCATATTTGCTTTTGACATCAGTCGGCCAGATGATCCTGCGACAGCACAGCCAACTTTAGTTGCCCCAATAAAGCCGAGTGATGTTTCAACGCCAAGACATTTACCATTCTCAATTCTAAAGCCAGTTACCTCACAGTTTTGAATTATATCAACGCCTCGGCTATCCGCGCCGCGTGCATAGCCCCAAGCGACAGCATCGTGACGCACTGTGCCGCCGCGCCGTTGAGCAAGCCCACCCTTGATGGGAAAGCGCGCGTCATGTGTGTTGAGGAAGGGATAGCGCTTTTTTATCTGCGCGGTGGTTAGCATTTCAGCATCAGAACCATTTAAAATCATAGCATTGCCGCGCCTTATAAAGGCGTCTCTTTGTGCGTCCGTGTGGATAAGATTTAAGATACCACGCTGTGAAACCATTGCATTATAGTTAAAGTCTTGTTCAAGACCTTCCCAAAGCTTTAACGAGAACTCGTAAAAAGGTTCGTTACCATCAAGAAGGTAATTCGATCGGATAATCGTCGTATTGCGGCCTACATTTCCGCCGCCTATCCAACCTTTTTCAAGCACAGCAATCCGCTTTTGTTTGAATTCTTTTGCCAGATAATATGCGGTTGCAAGACCATGGCCCCCACCACCAATTATGATATAATCATAATGTGCTTGCGGATCGGGTGTCCGCCAAATGGGCTTCCAGCCTGAATGGCCCATGAGAGCTTCTTTGATGACACGAAAACCAGAATATCGCATGTAAAGTCTCCTTGATGGACTGAATTTCGCATATTTTTCAAAGATTTATGTTGCTATATTAGACATTTTTGTTACTAATTTCGCCATATTTGACACGGTTTATGAAATAGGAGCCCACTTTTGACGGTCTTAAAACCAAGAAAGTTTGGATTTTTCTTTCACCCTGGCTTTGCGCTAATGTCTGCTGCATCGGCGGTGGAACCCTTAAGGGCTGCGAATTTACTTAGCCGCGAAACAATCTACGACCCTATCTTTGTGTCAGCGCGTGGCGGTTTGGTTGAAAGCTCTTCTTGCGCAAGCTTTGAAACTATAGCGCTCAGTGATTTGAGCGTGCACCTTGATCTTTTATTTGTTGTAGCGGGGGGCAACCCGTTTGATTTCGCTGATAAGGCGGTCCTAGCCGCACTTGGCCGGCTGGCCCGCAGCGGTGTACCTTTGGGAGGTATTTCTGGCGGCTCTGCGATCTTATCGGCTGCAAACTTAATGCAGGATCGGCGGCACACAATTCATTGGATGCATTTAGATGAGCTCCGTGCCATCTATCCAGACGCCAATGTTGAGCGGCGGCTTTACGTAATCGATCGTGATCGCTTTACCTGCGCAGGGGGGACTGCACCATTAGACATGATGTGCGCGATCATCACCAAACATCACGGCGCAGATCTTGCGCGCGCTGTGAGCAATTGGTTTATTCATACGGCTATTCGAAAAGCAGAGGAACCCCAACAAGAACATCAAGTTAGTATGCCTGTCTTTGGTCATCCGGCGTTAGATGTTGCCTTAGAGTTGATCCAAAATCATATTGGCGACCCTTTGACCCTGGCAGACCTTGCCTTTTTGAGTAAAATCAGTGAGCGACAACTCGAACGTGTCGCGAAAGATCGGCTTGGTATGAGCCTTATGCGATATTATCGTACGATACGGCTGAAAAAGGCAGACGACTTATTGAGCCATTCAAACATGACGATTGAGGCAATTGCACAAGCTACAGGCTTTTCTGACCGCAGTCATTTTTCCCGCGTTTTCCAGGGGGCCTATTTGTGTGGTCCATCTGCACGAAGAAAATCTCGCCATAGGTCTAACGAACAATAGACGTAACCGGTTTAGGGCGCTGTCTATAGTACCGAAGGCTAGAGAATATGTAAAAAGGCGCGGCTGTTCTTTGTTTTTATAAGTTATCTGACCCTGCAGCTCCTGCGCCTTGGCGCGAAGCATCAGATGCGGGCACCAAGGTGCGATGCATCCACCCTTCGAGCATCGTGATTGTTTTTTCTGATACGTTTAGGGAGGCGATTTTCCGGGCAGTTATTCTTGCGACCCGAGCGTTTTCTTTAGTAAGAACAATATTCGGTGCTAAATTTGGATCATTTGAAAAGCGTGCCTCTGTTTCACTCAATGTCCCAATCAAACCTTGGTCGCAGTAAAACAAATGGGTGCCAATATCTATTTTGATACAAACATCATATTTTGTACTTAACCGTGATAGAAAAGGTAGTAAAAACGCGCTAAACCTAACCGAATTCACACACACAGGCTGATTTGCAAGCCCGCTTTGTGTCAAATAGAAATCCGAGATGCCAATACCGCATATAAAGGGACACTGGCCCAGCTGTGCCGCGGGCTGGCTTGTCCGGTTCAGGATTGTTTGCATTGCAACGTCGGACATTAAATACTTAGTCAGCAAGCCTGCGCTATCAAAACCATGTTGCGCTAAAATACGTGCTGAATATCCAACCTCTTCTGCCGTACCCCAATCGAATCCAAAACCCCGAGCTGCGCGTGAACTAAGGCTTTCCACCTCGCCCAAAGATAGACGTTTGCTAGGCATTGTGAGATCCAGACACAGTGACCTGGTGATCAAAATTTGGATAGTCTTGCCCTTTAAAAAGGGAAATTCGCACCCAACGGTCTGAGCGCGGATCAAAATGTGTAGCCCCAAAAAAGCTTAGTTTACACCTTAAAAGGTCAATCGGCATCATAGACTGATCGATCAGATTATCTTGCACCTCGCCATAGGGGTGATTATTCATCATTAATACGCGTCGCGCTATATAGCGATGCGTGGGCTGTGACCTTAGAAAATCCGCTAGCACGGCCGCTGGGTCAAATTCACAAAGGGCGCTGTAAAAAAGCGCGACCATTCGACCTATATCAAGAGGTAGCTCAAGCTCTTGACCCGGCTCTTCGAACCTTTCGCCTAAGCGAGGCTCAAGTTTTTCCTCAGATACATACCAAAACCTGGCGCTTGCAGCATTGAGGTTATAGTCGACGTTCAAGGCCCAGGCGTATTGATGTTCGATCATATGGATTATTTTGAAAAGCGGGATCGAACCATCAATCACGGTGCCTAAATGCTCATTTGCGTCCATACAGTCCGCAAGCCCGTCTACCAATGGCCCATTACATTCCAGCAAAATCGCCAAGAAAGCTTCCTGCCCCTCAAGGGTAAGGTTGGTTTCAGCCCAAATCCACACATGATTCCAGGGCTGTGCATTTTGGATAAGGTCCTGGCAAAGCAAGGCTTCAACTTTTCCAAGATCTGTTTGTAAATCGGCTATTTTTTGAAGTTGAATTGGATGTTCTGAAATCCAATTTCGGGCATTTCTTTGCGCACGTTTAAGCTCATCCTTTAAGTTTGAATGATCTTGCAACGTCAAATTTGGACGATTTCGGACGCGCACGAGGGCCTCTTCTCGTGCTAAAAGCCAGTTATTGATCAACATAGGATGTCGCACCAAAAAAGGGGCCATTCCTAGTCCTGTTGAGTTGCCAA
>LFER01000055.1 GCA_001510135.1 Alphaproteobacteria bacterium casp-alpha6 | reverse complement strand
AGCAGGCGCGCGGCTTCAAATGAAGACTGCGCCCCCGTTTCCAAACTTAGCCGGGTAAGACCTGCCGCTTTCGCATGCTCGATTAAATGCATAAGCATCTGTTTGGCCATACCTTGTCCACGGACTTCGTGCAAAATATGCATCGACTTAATCTCACCCTCATGCGCATTCATAATCTTAAATGCACCCATACCAACAGGTTGGCCCTGATCGCGCAACACAAAAAAGTGGATATTGGGGCTATCAAGCGCTGTGGCATCCATCATGTGAATGCTTTCAGGCGGTGTGTCGGCATGCATGGCTTGGGTGTGACGCGCCATCAGTAGTGCAAGGTCGGTCCCAGTAGGGCTCTCGCGGTTAATCTGGCGCATCAATGCGTCCAAACACCACGCCGATGAGTGGCAAAATTTTCGCCATATCCGCCTGGTCGGATATTATGTTTGCGGGCCTTAGCCTCTTGAACTTCGGCTATAATGCCGTTCTGCTCGGCATAATCTAAGGCCGCTTCTTTCGTGTCAAAACGCAGCTTTACCTGTGTTTGCGTATCGTTAGACGAGGTCCAGCCCATCAGCGGGTCGATATCGCGCGCCGAGGCTTGAGCGAATTCTAAAACCCAGCCTTTGGCTTTAGCTGTGCCCGATTGCATGGCGGTTTTTGCAGGTTGGTAAATACGCGCGCGCATGTAGTTCCCTATTAGGTTGCCAGTTTATTACGCCATTCTTACTGCAAGGCGCCCTTGTGGGCAATGCCAAAGCCTTGAACTTCTGGTTTTTGGGTAGGGAGCTTTAAAAGGATGTTGTCGATTGCGTGCTGAGTGTTGGCGGGGGCAGCGACACATACACCCGAAGCGATATTGATTACCCATTACCCACTCTTCGTCCCAAATTTAGTCATAAGCCACTGATGTTTTGATTTTGGAAATTGTTTTTTTAAATGTATTTAATTAGGTAAGCATCTGTTATTTTTCATCCAAAATAGGCCTACGCCTCCGCGCGCTCTTGAACGCTGCACGCATCGCCCCCTTATATAGGGGACAAAGGAATCACCATGCCACATAATAATCTAAATGCTCCTGATCCGCGCCCTGATGTGCTGTCGCGTCCCAAGTTAGAGGGGGGGAGGCGCTTTGTTCTGGCTACGCCGTTTCAACCTGCGGGGGATCAACCACGCGCGATCGCCGAATTAACACGCGGCATTGACGCGGGCGAACGCGATCAAGTTTTGTTGGGCGCAACGGGTACGGGTAAGACCTTTACGATGGCCAAACTGATAGAAGGCACTCAACGCCCCGCCATCATCCTGGCTCCTAATAAGACCTTAGCCGCTCAGCTATATGGTGAGTTTAAATCTTTTTTTCCTTATAATGCCGTAGAATATTTTGTATCCTATTACGATTATTACCAGCCCGAAGCCTATGTCGCGCGCTCGGACACGTTCATTGAAAAAGAAAGTCAAATCAACGAACAAATCGACCGTATGCGCCATTCGGCAACCCGCGCTTTGCTAGAGCGTGACGATGTGATCATTGTGGCCTCAGTCTCTTGTATCTATGGAATAGGTTCCGTTGAAACATATTCCGCTATGACCCAAGATTTGCTAGCAGGAGCCGAGTATGACCTGCGGGCCATCATTAGTGAATTGGTAGCTCAAGCTTATAAACGCAACGATCAGGGGTTTCAGCGTGGCACCTTTCGAGTGCGCGGTGACAGTCTTGAGGTGTGGCCCGCTCACCTAGACGATCGCGCTTGGCGCTTTTCTTTTTTTGGTGATCTTTTAGAAACGATCATTGAGTTTGATCCCCTCACGGGTGCCAAAACCGACAGTTTTGAACAGATCCGCATCTATGCCAACAGCCACTATGTGACCCCACGCCCCACCATTAAACAAGCCATCATTGGCATTAAGAAAGAGCTTCGCCAAAGGTTGGATGTGTTGGTGGCAGATGGCAAATTGCTTGAGGCGCAGCGCCTAGAACAACGCACCTCATTCGATCTTGAAATGCTTGAGGCTACGGGCGTTTGTGCCGGTATTGAAAACTACTCGCGCTATCTGACGGGCCGTGCCCCGGGCGAGCCGCCGCCCACTTTGTTTGAGTTCATCCCCGACAATGCAATTGTCTTTGCAGATGAATCGCACGTGTCAGTGCCACAAATAAGAGGAATGTATAAGGGCGACTTCCGGCGCAAGGCCACTTTGGCCGAGCATGGATTTCGTTTGCCGTCTTGCATGGATAACCGCCCCCTAAAATTCGAAGAATGGGACGCGATGCGCCCACAAACGGTTTTCGTCTCGGCCACGCCTGCGGGTTGGGAGTTAGAACAGACAGGTGGCGTTTTCACCGAGCAGGTCATTCGCCCCACTGGGCTGGTAGACCCGACAATCGAAATTCGCCCAGTCGAAACACAAGTTGACGATCTTCTGTCTGAAATTCGGATCGTTGCGCAAAAGGGTCTGCGGGTACTAGTCACCACTTTGACCAAACGTATGGCAGAAGATCTGACAGAATACTTTCATGAGCAGGGCATTCGCATTCGCTATATGCACTCTGACATCGACACAATTGAGCGTATAGAAATTCTGCGCGACCTGCGCCTGGGCGCTTTTGATGTTTTGGTAGGTATCAACCTATTACGCGAAGGGCTGGATATTCCTGAGTGCGGATTGGTCGCCATTCTGGATGCCGATAAAGAAGGGTTCTTGCGTTCAGAAACCAGTTTAATCCAAACTATCGGCCGTGCAGCACGCAATGTCGATGGCCGCGCGATTATGTATGCCGATAGGATCACGGGCAGTATGGAGCGTGCGATCGGTGAGACCACGCGGCGGCGTGACAAGCAACTAGCTTATAATATAAAACATAATATTACCCCGACCACCATTAAGAAAAACATCGAAGATGTGATGGCAGGATTGTGGCAGGGAGATACAGACCAATCGCGCATCACTGCAAAGGTTGAAAAACCCCTATTTGGAGCTAATCTGGCGGCACACTTGGATGCCTTGCGTCAAACCATGCGCAAAGCCGCTGAAAATCTAGAATTTGAAGAGGCCGCACGCCTGCGTGATGAAGTGAAACGCCTTGAAGCGGTTGAGCTGGCGATTTCAGACGACCCACTGGCGCGTCAATCTGCGGTGGCCGAGGCCGCCGAGCAGGCCGTCAAATCGGCTGGCCGATCAACAGGTGGGCGCGCAGGAATGCGCGGCGGCAAACGCACCAATCATCGTTAGAAAGCAACTATGAAACCTTTTATTGATCCTAAACATCCGTTTTTTCAAAAGACTTGGGCGCGTTGGGCAAGCTTTTTGGTACCCTTTGTTTGGATTTTCATTGAACTGGCCTATGACGAACTGGGATGGGCCTTTTTGATGGCAGCTATGGCCTCATACGCTTTTTGGGTTTTGATTTGGAATTGGAAAGATCCAAGCAGCGGGCCTTGACCAGAGACTTAGCAATAAAACAGGTTTATCAACTATAATTTTATAGAAAATTTCTATGCTTAGATGAGCTTATCTGCCTTTGTGCTAAGTCGGCAGGTCCCGTAGCCTATCTTAGGCAACTTGTTGGTTGACCTACGTCAAACGGCTTTTGACGTCAGACTAGCTGTCCATCTTAAGCGCAGAGATAAACGCCTGTTGGGGTATTTCAACCTTACCGAATTGACGCATCTTTTTCTTACCGGCTTTTTGCTTATCAAGCAGCTTGCGCTTGCGCGACGCATCACCGCCATAGCATTTAGCAGTTACATCTTTTCGCATGGCTGACAGTGTTTCGCGCGCAATCACACGGCTGCCAATAGCGGCTTGGATTGGGATTTTAAACATATGGCGCGGTATCAGGTCTTTTAGCTTTTCAACCATCGCGCGGCCTCGTAAATCGGCGCGATCTCGGTGCACCATCATCGACAAAGCGTCTACAGGCTCTTCATTCACCAATATCGACATTTTCACTAAAAAATCTTCGCGATATTCAGCAATAACATAATCAAAACTGGCATAGCCTTTGGTGACCGATTTCAAACGATCATAAAAGTCAAACACCACCTCATTCAACGGCAGGTCGTAAACCACCATCGCTCGCGAGCCCGCATAAGAGAGGTCTAGCTGAATACCGCGGCGGTCTTGGCAAAGTTTGAGTACATCACCTAAATACTCATCGGGTACCATGATCGTGGCCTTGATGCGCGGCTCTTCAATGTGATCCACCAGCGTCAGATCTGGCATATCGGCGGGGTTGTGCAAATCAACAACTGTGCCGTCTTTCATGAAGAGATGATAGACAACCGACGGGGCTGTTGTGATAAGATCAATATCATATTCGCGTTCCAGGCGGTCGCGAATGACCTCAAGATGCAGAAGGCCCAAAAAGCCGCACCGAAAGCCAAAGCCTAACGCCGCCGAGGTTTCCATCTCGGTCGAAAAACTTGCGTCGTTTAGGGCCAGCTTTTCAATCGCATCGCGCAACGGTTCAAACTCATTAGCATCAACTGGGAATAGGCCACAAAAAACCACAGGCTGCGCGGGCTTAAACCCTGGCAGCGGCGTTTCGCAGCCTTTGCGCTCATGCGTGATTGTGTCGCCTACACGGGTGTCACGGACTTGTTTGATTGAGGCGGTAAGCACCCCAATTTCACCAGGTCCCAATGTGGAAATTTCGGTCATTTGCGGGGTCAAAACCGCCAAGCGGTCGATGCCATAAACCGCATTGGTTTGCATCATACGAATGCGGTCGCCTTTTTTTATGGTGCCATCCATGATCCGTACCATGACCACAACGCCCAGATAACTGTCATACCAGCTGTCAACCAGCATAGCCTTGAGTGGAGCGTTGGCGTCCCCCTTAGGGGCTGGTAACCGCGTGACGATTGCCTCTAACACCTCAGAGATGCCAAGACCTGATTTTGCTGAAATCAGCAGTGCTTCCGACGCATCAAGCCCTATCACGTCTTCGATCTGCTGGCGCACACGTTCGGGTTCGGCGGCGGGTAGGTCAACTTTGTTAAGTACGGGCACAATCTCATGGCCCGCATCAAGGGCGTGATAGACATTAGCCAAGGTTTGCGCCTCAACCCCTTGGCTGGCATCAACCACCAACAGTGAGCCTTCAACTGCGCGCATCGAGCGCGACACTTCATAAGCGAAATCAACGTGTCCTGGGGTGTCGATCAGGTTCAACACATAGGTCTTGCCATCCTTGGCAGGATATTCGATCCGCACCGTGTTGGCCTTGATCGTGATGCCCCGTTCACGTTCAATATCCATACTGTCAAGCATTTGCGCTTTCATATCGCGCGCAGCGACCGTGCCCGTCAATTGAATGAGACGGTCGGCAAGTGTGGATTTCCCGTGGTCAATATGCGCCACTATGGAGAAATTTCTGATCTGATCAAGCTGTGTCATTGGGCGCATATAGCCTGTCCTTAAGGGGTCGGAAAGGGGGTAAATTAAATTCTACGCAGGTGGCATCGGATGTTTGGGCCCCCACAACCCGTGCGGGCCCATTTGGGGCTAATCGTTCATTTTCATATGGTCTTCGCCGGCCATCTGATGCGTGGTGTTGCTAGCATTATTTTGGCCCACGGGCACTGTCAGGGTTAGGGTCCCAGCTTTTTCAAAGGTCAGCGTTAGTTCAAAGGTTTTGCCTTCAACCAATGGGTTTTTTAGACCCATCAGCATTACATGATAGCCACCGCGCGCCATAGCGATACTGCCATTTGCCAAAATCCCAATGCCGCCCACGACTTCTTGCATTTTCATAACCCCGTCGCCCAAGGATTTATGCTCGTGCAACCCAACACGCATCGCTGTATCCGAGGCGACGTCGATCAGCCGATCGTCGACGGCGGCGTGATTTTCGATGTCCATGAAGATAGCAACTGATTTGGCGTTTGACCCGGATGTGATGGCATAGGCATTGGTAATTTTTATCCCCTCATGTGCCAAGGAGGTTACGAGGAAAACCCCTATTGAGAGCGCCATAAGCGCCACAGCAACAACTGCGGTTAAAGATGTTTTGAAAGGCATGGTTTTTCCTTTGAAAATGAATTGATAGGGTTCAGAAAATTGTCAAAGGGGGCCCTCGTGTGTTGGCCCAAGAAAGGCTGTGCGAGATGGCTTGACTGCTTGACTCAAAGCTAATTTGCCGTGCGGCGGTGGTGGGTCGCATAAGATATGGGGCTGAAGCTATCGCTATTCCGACAAAGGCCCCCAAACAGTCGGCGCAAGGGAACAAAAATTTATGGTGGCGCGGCAGGTAATTTGGTGCTTTGACCAATGTTTGATGGCCATTGAGACAAACAACCGTAAATTGGTCAGTGAAAAATTGCGCTCGAGCGAAACTGGTCTCGACGGCGCTTACTAGCAGAGCGAGTGCGAACATAAGACAAAAATAATAAGAGCGAATTGCGCGCATGTGCTCTTATAGAAAATTGTTAAGATAATGCCAGTTAAAAAGCCCCACTAAAGCGGGGCCTTATTTCAAACAAATCTCACAGCTTATTCAGCTTGAGTTTTGGCCAATTCTTTTTTTATTTTCAGAGCTTTATCTGATAACTCAACGTCTTTCGCTTTTGCCAAAAACGCATCAAGTCCACCGCGATGGTCCACTGTGCGCAAAGCATGGGCTGAAATACGAAGCTTAAATGATTGTCCTAATTGATCTGAGATCAACGTGACGTCATTTAAATTCGGCAAAAAACGCCGACGTGATCTGTTATTGGCGTGGCTGACAGTGTTGCCAGACATTGGGCCTTTACCGCTGAGTTCGCAGACGCGCGACATTGTCGTGATCCTTGTTTTAAATACAAAGCCGGCCCAAATGGGGCAGCGGCCAAATTCCATCTGGGGGACATAGGACCAATTCTGGGTCGCGTCAAGCGATTCACATCTAAATTTGCTAATTTTCCGCCGCTTCTTTTCAAGAACCGACCTTTGCCCACTGATAATAAAGGTGCGTGTGCCGAAAAAGCCTTTAATTTGGTGCAGTAAATCATAAAGTGGGCTACTGATCTGGTACTTGACCTTACAGGCTAAACTTCTAATATTATATGCAATTTGCGATAGTTTTTTTTGGAAGTTTTAGTGGACGGATTCAGTTAGGAATTGATTTGAACGAAGCCGCAAACCGACTTTTTCGTATCATGCGGGCACAGTTTTTTGCATTTAGCCTTTGGGCTGCGATGGTGCTCCAAGTGTCTGGTGCATACGCTGAGAATGCCCATTTCTCTTTTAGTATTATGGGGATAGGGGCCGGATATTTTCAGTTTGATACGGTCTATGACGCGCGTAATTATACAATTATGGCCGAATTAAAATCAACGGGGCTGGTAAACCTGCTGAGACCCTTTTTATATGAGGCCGTAGCGCGCGGCCGTTTTTCCGGAAATGTTTTTCAACCTAAAAGTTATGAAGAACGCGCCCGCTCGGGCAAGAAACGCTATGAAACTTGGATGAGTTATCGTGCTGGCGTGCCCCTACCTCGTAAAATAGTACCTCCCGAACCGAAAGACAAATATGCGCTTGATCCAGCAACACAAAAAGGTGCCGTTGACACTGTGACCGCCCTTTATGCCATTTTGCGCGATGTGGCTCCAAAACAGGCCTGCAAAGCATCTGTCTATGTGTTTGATGGAAGCACACGCGCCAGGATTTCTTTGGACCAAAGACACACAGTTGGCAATCAAATTAGATGCCAAGGCGAATATCGCCGCATTGCAGGCTATTCTCCCAAACAAATGGCCGAAAAGCAGGCCTTCCCCTTTGTGCTGACCTATGGGCATGTTGAAAATGGGCAGTTGCAGGTGGTGGAAGTTACCATCGATACCATTTATGGTGTGGCAAAGCTCCAACGGCGATAGGCCCCGTGACCCTACCAACCCTTCCCCCCGATGATCCGGGACAAACCCTGCCGATAGACGCGGTTTTGTCAGAGGTGATCAAGGCCCTGCGTGAAAGCGGCATGGTCGTGGTACAAGCTCCGCCTGGGGCAGGTAAAACCACGCGCGTGCCCTTGGCTTTGATGCAATCGGGTCTGGTCACAGGGCGCATTTTGATGCTTGAGCCTCGCCGCCTCGCCGCCCGCGCTGCCGCCGAGCGTATGGCCCAAACCTTGGGCGAGGGGGTTGGCGCTCGGATCGGTTACCGTATGCGCGGCGAAACTAATGTCGGCCCCAATACGGTGATTGAGGTTGTTACCGAAGGGATCTTAACCCGCATGATCCAATCAGACCCGCAGCTTTCGGGGGTTGGGGCGGTGATTTTTGATGAATTTCACGAAAGATCGCTGAATGCTGATTTGGGTCTGGCCCTTACACTCGAGCTGCGCGCCGCCCTAAGAGATGAACTTTTGGTGGTCGTGATGTCGGCCACGCTTGACGCTGAACCTGTGTCCCGCCTGATGGGGGGCGCGCCTATGGTGACCTCAACCGGCCGCGCTTATGAGGTGGAAACCCACTACCTGTCCAAACCTTTGCCTCCAACCTGCCGTTTTGAAGCCGCCCTAAGTGCACTTATCGTCGAGGCTTACTGGGTCTCGGCGCATTTGGGGGGCACGATTTTGGTTTTCTTGCCGGGTGAGGGCGAGATCCACCGCGCCGCGGCACAACTTGCCGCCTTTAATCTAACAGATGTCACCATCGCGCCGCTGTTTGGCGCGATGACCTTTGGTGCGCAACGCCAAGCCATTGCCCCAATAGCGCAGGGGCGTAAGATCATTTTAGCCACATCGATTGCGGAAACCTCACTCACCATTCCCGATGTGCGGGTGGTGGTCGATGGCGGACGCGCAAGACGCGCGCGTTTTGATCCCAATTCTGGCATGGCCCGCCTTGTAACCGAAAAAGTTACCCGCGCCGAGGCAACCCAACGCAAAGGCCGCGCGGGCCGCGTGTCGGCGGGGCTTTATTTTCCCCTTTGGACGCGCGGAGAAGAAGGGGCATTGGCCGCCTTTCCCCCTGCAGAAATTGAAGCCGCTGACTTGACTGGATTAGCGCTTGAGCTGGCGCTCTGGGGTGGCTCGGATGAGATGGCCTTCTTAACCCCACCCCCAAGTGGAGCCTTGGCTATGGCGCGTAGTCTTTTATGCGATCTTGGGGCCCTGGAAAAAAGCCCAACGGGCTTTCGCTTAACACCCCACGGGCGCGACCTTGCTGGGCTGCCGCTGCATCCGCGTTTGGCCCACATGGTAATCATGGCTGGTGGCAGCGATCTTGCCTGTCTTATCGCCACTCTGTTGGCCGAGCGCGACCCCCTGCCCACCGCTCCGCCTGATCTCTTGTTGCGCATTAAAGCCGTGCAAAGCCCTCAAAGCTTTCAGCGTGACCATTCCTATGACATTGCCCGTCCCCTATTGGCCCGTATACAAGACGAGGCGGGGCGTTTGCGAAAAATCTTCGCGAAATCCATGCGCAAGGCGGAATTTTCAGACCTGACCGCGGCGCAACTTGTAGCGCTTGCCTATCCAGACCGAGTTGGCCTGCGTCGTGCGGGCGATGCGCCGCGCTGGATCTTATCGGGGGGCAAGGGGGCGCTTGCTTTGGTTGGCCAACCCTTGTCTGGGGCGCGCCTTTTGGTCGCCACCGATCTTGATGGCGATCGTCGCGAAGCGAAAATCCGCCAAGCCGTCCAAATTTCAGAGGCAGAGCTGCGCGCCCTTTACGCCTCCCAAATCGTATGGCAGGACATGTGTATTTGGTCGCGCCGCGAGGGACGGATCTTGGCCCGCAGCCAAGAACGGTTTGGCGCCCTGGTCTTAGGTGATCGCCCTTGGACGCAGGCCACCCCCCAAGACCTTGCCAAAGCCGCCTTTGAGGGGCTGCAACTTATCGGTTTGACGTGGAGCGCCCCGGCTCAGCGGCTGGCAGCCCGCGTGCGCCACTGCGCCGAAGGCGTACTACTGCCTAACCTGTCCGAGGTGGCTTTGTTGGTCGATGGGGGATGGATTTTACCCTTTTTGGACAAGGTGCGAACCGAATCTGATCTGCGCGCGCTTGATTTAACGCCAGCACTTAAGGCGCTTTTGGGATACGAGGCTATGGCTCTGATCGACCGACTAGCCCCGCCCCATTTTGAAACCCCGTTAGGGCGGCGGGTCCCTATTGATTATAACGATGATCTGCCCGCGATTGAGGTTAAACTGCAAGAAATGTTCGGCCTGGCTACTCATCCTTGCACAGGCCCTAACAAAGCACCGATCCGTATTACGCTTTTGTCGCCAGCAGGTGCCCCCTTGCAAGTCACCCGCGACTTGCCGCAGTTTTGGGCCAGCTCTTACGCAGATGTGCGCCGTGACATGCGCGGACGCTACCCCCGCCACCCCTGGCCCGAAGATCCTTTGGCCGCTACTCCAACCACCCGCGCAAAACCGCGCGGCACCTAAAGCAAAGGCCGATCATGGGCAAGCCCACCCCGCTTTCGGGCGCTCAACAGGGGCGCTGCGCTGTGGCCACACTGTTTTTTGCCAATGGTTTTTTTGATGGGCTCTTGGGCAGTACAAATTCCAGGCCTTTGCCGCGATTTCAAATATCTGAGTCTACTTTGGGTTTGTTGATCTTAGCGCTTGGCCTTGGCGCTGTGGCTGCGATGGCCCTGACAGGGCGCATCATCGGTCATTTTGGCACGCCTATCAGTCTTTTGGTCTTTACCACCGCCATGGCGTTTGGTTTTGGGTTGATTGTGCTTTTGGGCAGCCTCTGCGCTCTGGTCCCCGTTTTGGTCTTTTTGGGGGCGTCGATAGGCGGCATGGATGTAGCAATGAATGCGAATGCGGTTGAGGTTGAGCGCGGCCTCAAACGCGCCATCATGTCGTCCAGCCATGGATTTTGGAGCTTGGGCGGGTTTTTGGGCAGCGCTTTTGGCGGCTTTTTGCTAACCCCCTTTGGCGCGATGGTCCAAGAACTTCTGGTAAGCCTTTTTGTTCTTTTGGTCTTTACCTTTGCCAAATCACGCATTTACCAAGGGCAGGTTGCTGCCGTGCCAGCTACTCCCATCACCACCGAGGGCCCTGCCAAAGGACCTCATAGTCTTGGATTGGCGGCCTATATTTAGGCTTTATGTGTTTGGCCGCTATGACCCCCGAGGGGGCCATTTTGGATTGGGCCGCGCTTTATTTGGTTAAAGATTTTGACTTACAAGTATCGGCTGCGGGGCTTGGATTTGGCTTTTTCTCAGGCGCGATGGCGTTAATGCGGTTTGGTGGCGATGCGTTGCGCAATCGCTTTGGCGGCGTGCGGATAATGCGGTTTTCAGCGATGTTGGCGGCCTTTGCGCTGTTGTTCGCGGCTGTTTCACCAATGGCGAGTGTTGCTATCTTATGTTTTGGCATTGCAGGCCTTGGGCTGGCCAACTGTGTACCAATCATCTTCTCAGCTGCGGGCAATTTACCTGGTCTAAAAGCGGGGGTAGGGCTTTCTGCAGTGGCGATGATTGGCTATGCGGGTCATTTGCTTATAGCGCTGGGCATGATTGGCTATATAGTTGAAATTATTGGTTTTAGAGTAACATTTCTTGGCCTTTCGCTTTTTTGTTTTGCAATGGCTTT
>LFER01000054.1 GCA_001510135.1 Alphaproteobacteria bacterium casp-alpha6 | reverse complement strand
CTGAAAAATGTGGTCACAGGATTTGCCCCCATATTGGCCGCAGCTCTGGTCAAGGAATGATCAAAGCCAACAAGAGTAGCCGTCACAGTTATGATCACGAAAGGAATGCCAAGTGCCGCGTGTGCGAGAACGACTTTCACATAACCCACAAAGGTTTTGTCCAGTCCGAAAGTATCTTCGAGGAAATTTCCAACAGTGGCGTAAAAGAAAAACATACCTGTCGCAGAAATGATGAGGGGAACAATCATCGGAGAGATCAAAATAGCCATGATCGCTCGCTTGAAAGGCACATGACTTTGGCTCAGCCCGATGGCGGCCAAAGTACCGAGCGATACCGATATTAACGTCGCGATCGGCGCAATAATAATAGAATTCTGGAAAGATCTTTGCCATTCATAATTGGTAAAGAAATCCCGGTAATGTTTAAGAGAATACCCGTCCGGATCCAATCGCAACATTTCTGGGGTAAATGTGAAAAAATCCTGCGCATTAAAAGACAGGGGCATCACGACCACAATCGGCGTGATCAGGAAAAAGAAGATTAACCCGCAGATCACACGGAATGTGTAATGCCATAGCACCTGCGCGGGCGTAAGATAGGGCAAAAGCCTTGCGCGGTACGTTCCCTTGGAAATCCAGAAGACAAACCAGCCAAAAGCCCATGCCACCAAAAATCCCAAAAGAGCACCCAAGGGTCCTCCATTGATGAAGCCTGCAACAAAAAACAGGGCAATCATGAGTAGCTTTGCGATGCGCGAAGACGGCAGAAAAGTGATCGCGACAAAGGCAAGCGCAGAAAAGCCCACCGCACCGACAACCAGTCCAATCAGCCCTACCCCGTTGGGCACACCAAAAAGAAATCCTATGAGTGCTCCGACTATGGCTGAACTGATAAGAGAAAAGCTTTTCGTTGGTTTATGTCTGTCAATTTGGAGTGTCATGCGCTCATCCCCCAAGCTTCACATTGTCGATGCCCACAATTTTGTCGTAGGTCCAGTAAAGCACCAAGACAGCTAAGAGCAAAATCGTCCCCAGAGCCGCAGCTAGACCCCAGTTGAGAGATTCCATGATATGATATGCAATCCGATTAGAGATAAATACACCCTTGGTGCCCCCAACGATTTCAGGCGTGATATAATAGCCAATTGCAAGGATAAAGACGAGGATGGACCCTGCACCAATCCCCGGCACAGATTGAGGAAAATATACCCTCCAAAACGCGGTCCAATTTGTAGCGCCCAAAGATTTTGCGGCCCGCAAATAACTTGGCGGAATAGTTTGCATCACCGAATACATAGGCAAAATCATAAACGGCAGCAGAATATGTGTCATTGCGACAATCGTACCGATTTCATTATTTATCAAAACAAGCCTGCCGTCGTCAGCGACCATGCCCATATAGACCAGCACTTCGTTTATAACGCCCTGCTGCTGTAACATGACTTTCCACGCAGAGGTGCGCACCAGCAGGGATGTCCAAAACGGTAATAACACCAAAATCATCAGCATATTTGCATGCCGCATAGGCAAATTGGCCAATAGCCAAGCAACCGGATAGCCAAGTGCAATACATGAAAAGGTGATCACCAATGACATAAACAAAGTTCTTTTAAACAAGACCAAAAGGATTTGCTTTTCTTCTGGCTGCCAGTCTGGTCCATCGACGGTCTTGCGCATATCCACCGCATTAAGGAAATATCCGGAGGTGACCTCTGGGCTATGCACCTTTAAGGCCTGCCAGATTTCTAAATTTCCCCAGTTTTTATGGATCTTCAAAAGCTTTTCTTTGAACGGTCCATCGGTTTCAATATCCCATTTCACTGCGGCGCGAGCTGTTTTCTTAAAAAGTGACGCAATGCCTGACTGCTCGTAATTCAGGCGCAGGCCCACTTTCGTGTGTTCTTTTGCGAGGGCCGCTTGTTTTATGTCAGCGGCAAACGCGGCATAGACGACCTCATCTGGAAGTTCACCGGATTGTGCATCCCAGGATTGCAGCGCGTTTACGGTGAGAGGCAAAGTGTCAGAGACGATATCATTTTCGACCGATCTCATCAGCATTGACACGATAGGCATAATAAATGCGACAAAAATAAAAACGAGAAGCGGCGCAATTAACATTAATGCGCGTAATTTTTGCTGCCTCAACGAGCGAGCCAAGCTTTTGCGAAGGGGTGTCCCATCCGCCGCGAGAATAGGAGTTTTGCCTGTTGATGCGTTCATTCTGCTCTCTCAATTTGGGGATATGCAACACCGCTTGCACTGCAGAGTGAAAGAAGGGCCAATCATGGCCCTTCCTTTTGATATGATTTAGATTATTTCGCCAACCATGCTTGGAATTTGGCATCAAAATCGTCGCGGTAATCCGCCCAGAAATCGTAGTTCATCAAGAACGCACGAGACAGGTTTTGCGGCGCTGTTGGCATATGTGGGCCCATTTCGATACCCAGCTCAGCATGCTTTCCAACCAATGGTGCAGAAGACTTGCGCGCAGGACCATAGCTGATCCATTTTGCTTGATCTGCAAGACGCTGTGTATCTGTCGCAAACATGATGTAGTCCAGTGCACGCGCCTGACGCTCTGGGCTCAGCCCTGCAGGAATGATCCAACCGTCAAGGTCCATCACCTGACCGTCCCAGATCATCGCAACAGGCTGTTTTTGCTCTTCGATAACAGAGAAGAGACGTCCGTTATACGTGGCACCCATCACAACTTCGCCATCGGCAAGAAGCTGTGGTGTGTCTGCACCTGCAGAAACCCAGATCACATCATCTTTGATGGTGTCGAGCTTGGCAAAGGCTTGCGCCTGACCTTCCTCTGTTTCCAGAACATCATAGATGTCAGCTTTCTCTACGCCGTCGCAAAGAAGGGCCCATTCCATGTTGTTGATCGGCACACCAAAGAGCGATCTTTTACCGGGATAGGTTGCTGTGTCAAAGACTGCGCAGACGCTATCTGGAGCTTTATCGCCGACGAGGTCAGTGCGATACCCAAAGGTTGTTGAGTAAACGATCTGCGGAATAAAGCAGCTTGATACCAACATGTCACCGAAGTCTTCGGCTGCGGGGGTTCCGTCGGGTGCCGCTGCGAGCATCGTGTCAGGATCGATCTCCATCGCGAGCCCTTCATCGCAAAGCTGCATTGCAGGCGCTGCTTCCACGTCCACAACATCCCATGTGATGTTGCCCGCTTCGCTCATCGCGCGCAATTTCGCAACAGCCGTAGACGAGCTGTCATCATTTAGAATCGTGACACCTGTCATTTCCGAATAGGGTTCATGATAGGCTTTAAGCTGCGATTTGGAATATGCACCACCCCATGAAACGATGGTCATTTCACTTGCCATATGGCTCCCCGCTAAGGCCGCCCCGGCAAGAAGCGACACGGAGGCCGCCGTTACAACTGTGAGATTGAATTTCACTGTTTTCTCCCATGTGACCCGTTTTTGAAACAAGATATCCGCGATACGGGCAACTCTGCGAACATCTGACAGATTGAACCTTTTTTAAGGGCTTTCCAACCTTTTCTTTTACGCATCCAATGCGCGACAGTCTTCCGGCATCCAGCCAATCTTTACCTGAGTGCCCGGCTTCAGTCGAACCTGATCGACGGCGTTGCGTGTTTTAACAATAAAGTTATCATTGTCGCCTACACGCAAACGTGTTCTGAATACGTCTCCCATATAAATAAACTCCAGCACTTCTGCAGTCAACGTATGCGCTCCTTGAGGAAGACGACCAATATTCAGCTCCACACGCTCGGGACGGATCGACACGCACGTGCGCTCACCTGCATTATTTACGTTCACGCGCTTACAATCGATCACTTCGCCGCCGTCCAATTTGACCTGAGCCATTTCCCCTGACACATTTTGAACTGTGCCGTACATCGTGTTATTTTCCCCGATGAACTGCGCAACAAAGCTGTTTTCCGGAGCCTCGTAAAGCGCATCGGGGGCTGCCAATTGCTGAATGCGCCCGTCGTTAAAGACGGCCACCTGATCTGACATTGTCAGTGCCTCGGTCTGATCGTGGGTCACATAGACAACGGTAATGCCAAGGCGATGTGCAAGATCGGTGATTTCAAATTGCATCTTTTCGCGCAACTGTTTGTCCAATGCGCCAAGTGGTTCATCCATTAAGACAAGCTCTGGCTCAAAAACCAGTGCTCTTGCGAGTGCAATTCGCTGTTGCTGACCGCCCGAAAGCTGTGCTGGACGCCGCCCCCCGAACTCTCCCATCTCTACCATATCCAGTGCGCGGGCCACTTTCTGTTCTCGCTCCGACTTTCCAATTTTCCGGACTTCCAAAGGAAAGGACAGATTTTCCGCCACCGTCATATGTGGAAACAGCGCATAATTCTGAAAAACCATTCCAATACCGCGCTTATGAGGCGGTATGTTGTTTATCGATACGCCGTTGAGCAAAATATCCCCATGCGTCGCCGTCTCAAAACCGGCAAGCATCATCAAACATGTCGTTTTACCAGACCCAGACGGGCCAAGCATGGTCAGAAATTCGCCTTTCGCAATTTCTAGATTCAAATCTTTTACAACAAGCGTTTCGCCATCATAACTTTTTTGCACCCGATCAAACCGCACAAATGACCCATCAGTTGTGTTCCCTTTCAATGATCGCCCTCCGAGCGTTTCGGATTGTCAAGGCAATCCTTTATTGATGTATTTTTTCTAGGCCACTGGCCTGCTTCGTTCACAGAGTGGTACCATTTGAAGACTTGGGAAATCAAGTGCCATATTCGTAATTTTATTTTCCCATAACATACATTTGGCCCGTTGCGGCGAAACCTTAGCGGTTGTGAAAAATAAAACCGATGAAATTTAGTAATATCTGAGCTGCAAGGATCTGTGTACTTTCGCTGGGGTCATAGGCAGGCGCAACTTCCACCAAATCAATTCCCGCAACATTTCCTCTCAAGGACAATCCTTGAAGGAGTTCCAAGACATCATAATACAAAAATCCGCCATGACTTGGCGTGCCGGTCCCTGCGGCGATAGACGGACAGAAAGCATCAATATCAATCGTCACATAATACCGCTGACCCTGTGGAATTCTCGCAAGGACAGCCTCGGTTCCAAGTGCGCGCACTTGGCGCACTGACAAGATATCAGATCCCCGCGCCCGGGCGTCCTCATAACCTTCTCTCGCAGTGGAGGATACGTTACGAATACCAAGCTGTGTCATGCCTGACACATAGGGTTTTTCGATGGCCCTCCGCATAGGATTGCCATGTCCATACATTACTCCGTGCCGTTCATCCACAAAATCCAGATGAGCATCGATTTGCACGACATGGATGGGACCGTTTTTTGCGCAGTCTTCCTCAAAGGCATTGATGCAGGGTATATTAATCGAATGATCGCCCCCCAAAACCACCGGCAAGGCCGCAGCGTCCAGAATTTTTTTCACACCAAATTCAATATTGCGATGACTTTCCTCGGTTTTGGTGTGGATAATATCCGCATCTCCGAGATCGACCATGCGGACAGATGCGTCAAGATAGGTTGCATCATCTTCGTGATCATAAGCACCCGCATGACCAAAACTGAACAGCGTGGATGCTTCGCGGATCGCGCGCGGCCCAAATCGTGCACCTGCCCGCCACTGCGTTCCGAAATCAAAAGGCGCCCCCAGAACGGCAACATCCGCCGCGATAGCATCCCAATTTTCGACATAAGGCGATTTGCCAAAAGTGGATATTCCCACAAACGGCAAATTCAGTCTTCCAGATTTATAACCGTGTTCTTTCATTACAGACTGTCCATATATTGCGTCGCTCCCTTGCCGTGAACTTTCCTACACTAAACATAAAAGGTCCAGTCATCACCGAAGGCAATTCATCAAATCCAATCTCTTAAGTATATCTGTATTTTGACACACCGTTCAGAGCTGCCACATCAAATCTCTTATAAATCTCCCGTTGTTGCAGAATATGGCTTGCGTGCGGCACGGGCGCATTTTATGTCATGCCATCTTTTTACTTCTGCCTTTTGAGGACGCCTGATGGACAAAACCGTAGTAAATAGCTGGAATGAATGGGACCCGCTCAAACATGTGATTGTGGGGCGCGCAGATAATTGCCATATCCCGCCGGAAGAGCCTGCATTGGATGCAAAAGTACCAGAAGACAGTGACATGCGCGGCCAGCATGGGATGCGTCCCCAGCATACAATCGACAGGGCCAATGAACTGCTCGATACCTTCGCTGGACAGCTTGAAGCGCGTGGTATTCGCGTTGATCGCCCTACACCCATTGATCATTCGCTGCCTGTGACAACACCGGATTTTCACACAGACAGCCAATTCGGTTGCATGCCACCACGCGATGTGTTGTTGACCGTTGGCTCGGAAATCCTAGAAGCAACAATGTCCTATCGGTGTCGTTGGTTTGAATATCTAAATTATCGCCCTCTGCTGGAGCGGTATTTTGACGAAGACCCCAATTTCCGGCACGAAACCGCTCCAAAGCCGCGCTTGACGGATGCTGATTACCGCCCAGATTATCTAAGTGAAAAAATCGGGGTTGAAAAACGGCTGGAGTGGACTGCTGAAAAATTCTTTGTGACAACAGAAGTCGAACCACTTTTTGATGCGGCCGATGTGTTGCGGTTTGGCAAAGACCTCGTGGTGCAACACGGCTTTACAACAAACCTAAAAGGCATCGAATGGCTGCGTCGACATTTCCCTAATCATCGCGTTCATGCGGTGAATTTCCCTGGCGACCCCTACCCCATTCACATTGACGCGACCTTTACGCCGTTGCGGCCGGGGCTTATTCTCAACAATCCACAGCGCCGCCTGCCAGATGATCAGCGTGTCATGTTTGAAAAGAACGGATGGGAAATTGTAGATGCGGCCCAACCGGCACATAATACGCCGCCAGAGTTGTGCTATTCCTCAGTCTGGCTTTCTATGAATGTGCTTGTTTTGGACCCAAAAACAGTTTGTGTGGAAAAATCCGAAGTCTATCAAGCGGAACAAATGGACAAGCTCGGTATGGAAGTGGTTGAGGTTGATCTTCGTGATGCTTACGCCTTTGGTGGCGGCCTCCATTGTTGTACCGCAGACGTCTATCGCGAAAGCACTTGCGAAGATTATTTTCCCAATATGTGATTGCAGATGAGCTAAAATAAAAAGCGCGCCAATGGCGCGCTTTTTTTAATTTACGAGAACAGGCGCCGCACTAACCGAACATATCGGATGTAATGCCGGCGTACCATCCTTCGGACTCTTCATATGTTGCCTGACGCAGCTCCGCACTTTCGCCCGTGGCAGAGATAAATCCGTCAACTTTCGCAATCTTTTCAGCCGTTGCTTCGTAGGTTGCCCCAACTTTCACACCGTTATTGGTGCTGATTAGAGACCAACAGGTGTTTGAGAATTTCGCAGGAAATACTTTTGATCCGGTCAAAGCACCCCGCACTGCGTTTGCGCAGACTTTGGCCTGACTGTTCGCAGAAAATCCTGACTTGGGCATGTCGCCTTGCTGTGACGCATCTCCGAGAACATAGACATCACCATCTGCCTTCGTGCTCATGTCTGCCGCATTCACAGGTGCCCAATTGCCATCAGTCACTCCGGCAAGATCCGCAATGCGGCCCGCTTTCATTGCTGGGATAACATTACAGGCATCGACTTTGATGTCCTCGCCGTCAATCGACACCGTCATCGCACCTGGGTCGACGGATACATTCCCTCCGCCAAATTCAGAACCTATCCAATCCACCATTCCGCTGTAATGGGTTGCCCAACCTTCTTGGAAAAGCGCCATTTTAGAAAATTTCGGCTTTGGATCTGCGACAATGATTTTCGCTGTCGGATTGTTGTTTTTAAGGTAATGCGCCACCATTGAAATCCGCTCATATGGTCCAGGAGGGCAACGATAGGGGTTTGGCGGCGCCACCATTGCGAAGACACCACCCTGCGGCATCGCAGCGATTTGAGCCTTCAGCAATTCTGTCTGAGAACCCGCTTTATAGGCATGAGGCATTGCGTTTTGTGTGGACAGATCCCAGCCTTCCACCGCCCCATCAACAAAATCGATCCCCGGTGAAAGTATTAATTTATCATAAGAAAGTGTCGCCCCACCCGCCAAAGAAACGGTTTTATCAGAGCGATCAACACCGATAGCCCAGTCATGGACTACGTTCACGCCGAGCGCGGCAAGTTTGCCATATGAGTGCCCAATATCGTCAATCTCTTTAAACCCACCCAAGTACAGGTTTGAGAAGAAACAGGTATAATACGTGCGCGTAGGTTCGACCAAAGTCACATCTATCGCCCCTTTACTGTCTTTGGCGATATAACGTGCAGCAGTCGCACCACCGGCGCCACCGCCGACGACAACGACGCGGGGCTTACCATGTCCCCCAGCATAAACGGATGGCGCTGACACACTTGCCGCTGCCGCCGTTCCCATAAAGGTCCGTCTGTTAAGTTTCATGACACATCTCCTTGTTTAAGTTATTCAAGCGTTTCAAAATATGCAGCCAAAGCCGCAATTTCCTCATCTGACAGGCGGCCCGCCATCATTTGCATGACGGGATGTTCTCTTACTTTTTGTTTATAGCTTTGCATGGCCCAAACAAAGCTTTCAATATCCCACCCCGTGATCGACGGGATGCCGTCATAACTACCATCTGCCTGATGGCAGCCCGTGCAATCGCCAGCTAAGTATTCTCCGTATTCGGGGTCTCCGATTATTGCAAGAATCTCTTTAGAGACCTCAAAGTCAGCGACATCTGTTGTGTCGCTCTCAGTGCCAGAGATTGCAGCATCTGTGATGAAAACCAAAAATGCAAAATAAATAAACCTCAATCCTAGACCCCTTACTTTTCAAATGTTTTCAGATATTCGATCACAGCAGCAATGTCTTCTTCCGATTTAAGTCCAGAAAAGGACATCTTGGTTCCCTTGATATATGACTTGGGTTTTTCCAAAAACCCTGCCAATTCCTCTTCACCCCAAATTAAGCCACCCTCTGCGGCTTTCTTCAAGGCTTTTGAATAATTAAATTTTTCAATTGCGCCAGCAGGTGCCCCGACGATCCCATTCAGGGTTGGTCCTGTGCGGTTTTTTGCGCCCTCTCCAACCTGATGGCAAGACTGACATTTCTTAAAAACTTTACTGCCCTTTGCAGCGAGATCAGCATCAAAAGAGGCAAGGACCACGGGCGCTTCTTCCTGCTCGCCCGTCTCCTCAGGTTTGCTCGGTGCCACGGAGACCTGCGAAGCTTCACTGGCCTTAGAAGATGCGTCTTCAGGTGTCACATCCACAACCCGAGCGCGCATAGTAATTTTCACGTCATCCTTACAGTCTCGCATACAGGGTTCGCCACCAGACCAGACGGCGTATTCAGTTTCTTGGCGATCATCGAAAATAAACCCGTCAGCATTTGGCAAATCGACCTCAAACATGGTTTCATTTGACAGCACAAAGTCGTCGTCAATGAGATCATTGGAGTAAAGGATATATGCAACAATCGCATAAACTTCATCATTGCTGAGTGAGCCGGCATTGCCAAATGGCATGGACCGTTTTACATAATCAATCGCGGTGCTCAGGTGTGGCCAGTACGATCCGACAGTTTTCACGGGGTCATCATCATCCAGCGTGTCAAACCCGCCTGCAAGTTTGGGCCAACGCCCCATGCCTTCGGCAAAGTCACCGTGGCAAACAGCGCATTGTTCGGCAAAAAGTTCTTCCCCCTCGATCGCATCGCCTGCCCCAACAGGAAGCCCCGTGCCATCGGGACTGATGTCCCAATCCCATGCCGCGATTTCTTCGGGCAAAGCAGCGCGACCCAAACCCAGCTTTTCAGCAAAACCTGTTGTTGCGCCCGAGAGCAAAAGCGAGGTCAGAAAAATTCCTTTAAGAAACTTCAACATTTTCAACCTCTCCTTTTGAGCCAACATGCCATGTTTGGATCCCGTTGTTGTGATAAATAGAGTTGAGACCGCGGACTTCTCTGAGTTGTGATTTTGTCGGTTGCACATACCCTGTGTCATCCATGGCACGGGATTGGAGCAACATTTCTTCGCCATTCCAAACGGTATCAAGATAAAACCGCGTCAGCGCCATTGGGGTGCCAGGTTTTGCAAGGCGTGCAGTTTCCCAAGTTTTTCCACCATCCTTTGACACGTCCACACGTGTGATAGATCCGCGCCCAGACCAAGCAAGACCCGTTATTACCAGAGGGCCCGGACCATGTTGGATCGGCGCCTGCGGACTTGGCGTTGTGACCACAGATTTCGCATCCATCGCCCAAGTCCATTTGCGGCTTGTCCCATCTTCAAGCGTATCGGTATATTTGCTGGTCTCTTCGCGCGATTCCACAGGCTGATCCGTCACTTCGATGCGCCGGATCCATTTCACCCACATATTACCTTCCCACCCGGGAACGACAAGGCGCGCAGGGTAGCCGTGTTCTTTGCGCAGCGCTTCACCATTGGCTTTGAACGCCACCATCACATCGTCAAGCGCCTTTTCCATCGGTATGGAACGCCCATTGGAGGAAGCATCAGCGCCTTCGACAAAGACCCATTTGTCTTCTAAGTCACCCGCAGCATCAAGACCCGCTTCATTCAACAGGCTGCGCAGAGAGACGCCAGAATATTCCATATTGTGAATCATACCGTGGGTGAATTGTGCGCCGTTCAATTGCGCGCCTGCCCATTCCATACCGGTATTGGCCGCACATTCACAGAAGTAGATCTGATTTTCGCGCGGGAACCTTTCCAGATCTGCGTAGGTAAACACCATTGGCGTGTCAACCAATCCGTTGATCATCAAACGATAGTCTTCTTTTTTCAGGTCGATAGCGCCAGAGTGATGACGTTCAAAGGCACATCCCTGCGGTGTAATGGTGCCGTCCAGTGCATGGATTGGTGTGAAGTTCACCGAACTGATCGTATCTGCCGTCAGCCAAGGTACATTGCGCCGAATGACGTCTGCTTCATATTTTATCGGAAGTCCATAGGGAACCGCGTCCACACCGTCACCTAATTCCTGCGCCCAGGGTTGAATTTCTGTAATCAGCTTATCTGGTTCTGCACCGGCCGAAGCCTGCCCTGCGACAAGCGCTCCGGCTCCGGTGGCAGCTGCACCCCGCAAAAATGCACGCCGTGAGTGAGACGTTTCCCGTTTTTCATCTGTCATAGCACACCAAGTCCCTTGTTTAATACGCGTCTAGACGCCTTTAATCTGTACGCTTTTGTTTTCAGGCAGAGACACAACACCAAGCTGGCGAATATGCCTTTCTAAAACATCCCATATTGGCGGACCTTCTGTGCCTTCGTTTACGCTCGCCCAGCCGGCAACGACGTAGGATTTAGAGGGATCAATACTCTCGCCCGTTTTTAATATCGTCATATTCGTGATACGTTCACCCTGAGGTTTTGTGATATCGATATGATATCCCAGACCACCGACACGCACCATGTCGCCACCCTGCTGATAGTAGGGATCAGGGTTGAAGAGATTATCTGCAACATCTTCGAGAACGACATGAAGAAATTCTCCGGTCATCTCCGTACGATAGGCTTCCGGATAGGTCATCGACGTCACATTCCA
>LFER01000053.1 GCA_001510135.1 Alphaproteobacteria bacterium casp-alpha6 | reverse complement strand
AGAAATGGCGCGCGGTCGTCGGATAGAGCTGCGGACCGGCTCGTACCGATAGAAAAGTTGCATCCGAATCCAGATCAGCCAAGGCGCGATTTTTCGAAAGAAGATTTAGCGACTCTTGCTGCCTCCATCCGGGAAAAGGGGATTATTCAACCGTTGATCGTCAGGCCGGTGCCGAGTTTGCCGGACGAATTTCAAATTGTTGCAGGCGAACGTCGTTGGCGCGCTGCACAGTTGGCCAACCTTCATGAAGTACCGGTGCTTGTGCGCAAACTGAATGACACGGAAGCTATTGAAATCGCAATCATTGAAAACATTCAACGCGCAGATCTTAACCCGGTCGAAGAGGCGCTTGCCTATCGACAGTTGATGGATAAATTTGGGCATACGCAAGAAAAGCTGGCGGAATCACTCAGCAAAAGTCGTAGCCACATCGCCAACTTAATCCGATTATTAAATTTGCCTGAAGAGGTGCTGGGTTACCTGCGCAACGGAAAACTGTCTGCTGGCCATGCCAGAGCATTGGTTCCAGCTGAAGACCCGGCGCTTTTGGCGCGTCAGATAATCTCAAAAGGATTGTCTGTGCGACAGGCAGAAAGCCTTGCAAAAAATCCAGTTAACAAAGCAAAATCCACAAACAAGATCAACGTTGAAAAAGACGCTGATACGAAAGCACTGGAACAGGATCTATCCCTAAACATCGGGATGAAAGTAACCGTCGATCACAATGTAAAGGCCTCAAATGGCACGGTAACTTTGGCGTATAACAACCTTGATCAACTTGATGAAATTTGCCGGATTTTAACGTCTTCTATGCCTCGGGCCTAGACCAGATGAAGTAAGAAACCACCAACAGTACAACGCCCTGAACTCCCATAATGCCCATCGGCACATCCATTGCCATGGAAACTAAAAATGATGCAAGTATAGATACCGAGGCGAAAATTTTTGCGCGGCGACCGATCGATCCGGTTTTTTGCCATGCTTGAATAGATGACCCAAGGGAGCGATGTGTAACTAGCCAGCTGTGCCACCGATCTGATGATCGCGCAAAACAAAATGCTGCCAATAGCAGAAACGGTACTGTTGGCAATAACGGCAAGAACGCTCCGATTACCCCCAAGAGCAGCGCTGTGAAGCCGAAAATAAACCAAACTATCCGCAAGGGCGCCACCCGATATTAAGGCGCGTCACGCTAATAACTCTCGTAGAATAGCATTTAGAATAATCCGCCCTGAGGAAGAAACGCCAATTCGTCCACCCTTCATCCAAAGCAAACCCATGTTGCCCAAATCATTGATTTTAATCGAGAAAGAGGGGGATTGGCTTAAAGTACCTAGTCTGTCAATTGCAACGCCCTCTGATAAACGCAAGCCCATCATTAACCGTTCCTCTGTTTCTTCGGTTGTGGAGAGGCGCGCTCGGATGCTTTCACCGTCACCAGATAGCGCATTTGACAACCAGTCTGCTGGCATTAGCGCTGTCTCAGTTGCAAATCGCTGATCGCTGAATGTCAGTCGACCGTGCGCACCTGGGCCAACGCCGACATAATCGCCGCAGTTCCAATAGAGCAAATTGTGGCGTGATTCAGAACCTGGTCGCGCATGATTAGATATCTCGTAGTTCGGTAGGCCAGCCGCTCGCGTCAATTCTTGGGTCATTGCATAAAGGTCGGCGGACAACTCGTCGGAAGGAAGACCTTTGAGTCGTCCTGCCGCATGACGGCGTCCAAATGCAGTTCCGTCCTCGATAGTTAGTTGATATAGAGATAGATGATCGGTTCCCAATGCCAAAGCCTGAGACAGCTCGGCTTGCCAGCCGCCAAAGGTTTGATGTTGCCGGGCGTAAATAAGATCAAAACTAACTCTCTCGAATATTTCCTGAGCTTTTTCAATGGCATAATAAGCTTCTTTCACCGAATGCAGCCGACCTAATGCGATTAAATCTATGTCATTTAGTGCCTGAACGCCAATGGAAACCCGATTTACACCAGCATCAAAAAATCCTCTGAACTTATTGATTTCAAAGGATGTCGGGTTGGCCTCTAGTGTAATCTCGGCGTTGTTTGATAGGTTCCAGCCATTAGAAATTGCGGTCAAAATTGACTTTACAAGAGCTGGCGGCATCAAGCTTGGTGTTCCGCCGCCAAAAAATACAGAATTAATAATCCGATCAGGGACTTGCGAAGCATAACGCGAGATTTCTGCAATGAAAGCCTGTTCCCATTGGTGAAAGTCTACGTCCGAGACTACATGCGAGTTAAAATCGCAGTAAGGACATTTAGACTGGCAAAACGGCCAGTGGATGTAGATGCCGAACCCACCCTGACGCCAATCTTCAATCATGAAATACGCTTGCAACCAATTTTTCAAACGCGGCGGCACGATGACTCATCGCGTGCTTTTCAGCAGGGTCCATTTCGCCAAATGTCTGCGATTTACCGGTTGGCAGAAAAATTGGATCAAAGCCAAAACCGTTCGCACCCCGCATTGGCCAGACGACCTGCCCTTCAACCGATCCTTCAAACAGCAAATCATCACCATCTGGCCACGCGAGACACAAGGTGCAGACAAATCGAGCGGTCCGAGGTTCCGGCGCGGATTTTTCTTCCAGCAATTCCCAGACCTTTTGCATTGCCATCGGAAAGTCGCGCCCGTTCGGCGTTTCTGCCCAATCTGCAGTATAGACGCCGGGCGCACCATCCAGTGCGTCGACAATGATCCCACTGTCATCGGACAAGGCCGGCAACCCGGTACCGCGAGCAGCGAAATGCGCCTTTAGGCGGGCATTTCCAGCAAAGTTATCTTCTGTTTCAACAGGTTCTACGAATCCATGTTCGGCAACAGACGTAATGTTTACACCAAAAGGTTGCAATAGATTGTGCATCTCAATAAGTTTTCCCTTGTTGTGCGATGCGATTACAAGCTGCCCCTCGGTTAAACGCCTCATACTACCCCGCGATTGCTGCTTTTTGTGCAGCTATCAGGCCTGCAACGCCAATCTCAGCGTAATCTAAAAGCTTATCAAGCTCCGCCCGCGAAAATGTTGCGCCTTCAGCTGATCCTTGTATTTCGATTAACCCACCTTTGCCGGTCATAACAAAATTTGCATCAGTGCCGGCTTCGCTGTCTTCTGCATAGTCAAGGTCGAGGACGGCTTGGCCCCCATATATGCCGCAACTTACGGCTGCAACGTGGTCCGTTAGTGGATCTGTCTTGATTGCGCCTGTGGCCATCAATTTATTAACCGCCAATCGCAAGGCAACCCAACCGCCGGTTATAGAGGCGCAGCGCGTCCCCCCGTCAGCCTGAATGACATCGCAGTCAATAGTGATTTGCCGTTCGCCTAGCGCGACACGATCAACGCCAGCGCGCAAGGAACGTCCTATAAGACGTTGAATTTCTTGCGTTCTACCAGATTGCTTACCAGCGGCCGCTTCCCGACGGTTGCGGGATGTAGTTGCACGTGGAAGCATTCCATATTCCGCTGTAACCCATCCAAGGCCAGAATTCCGCATAAAAGGTGGAACCTTTTCCTCAAGCGTCGCTGTGCACAGGACATGAGTGTTGCCGCACTTTATTAAGCAAGACCCCTCGGCATGCATTGTGACATTTGTCTCAATCGCGACAGAACGTAGTTGGTCTGTATTTCTTCCCGAAGGGCGCATAAGGTATCCTTTATTGAAGCTGATCCGCAAATAGCCTGACGCGGACTTGATAGTAAAGGGGCGAGATGCCCGATTGACCTTGCGCACAAAGCTTTCTACCACGGTGTGCTGATTTGATTTTGGCAGTTAGACAAATGAACAACCCATCGCTTGATCCGTTTGACGAAATGAACGCCCGCAGCCGCGAGGTGTTTCGTACGCTGGTCGAAAGTTACCTATCTTCCGGCGAACCAATAGGATCGCGAACACTTTCAAAAACATTTTCGGAAAGCATTTCTGCTGCAACAATCAGGAATGTCATGCAGGATCTGGAACAACTTGGCTTATTGGGCAGTCCGCATATCTCGGCGGGACGAATTCCGACCCAACTTGGGCTGCGATTGTTTGTCGATTCAATGTTAGAAATCGGTGATCTGTCCAAAGTTGAACAGCGAAAAATCGAAAGCACGATGGAGGAAGATCAGACGGACGTGAACCGCATGTTGGATCGTGCCAGTACGATATTGTCCGCCCTTTCAAACGGTGCAGGTTTGGTGCTGGCGCCAAAGTCAGAAGCGCCGATTAAGCATGTTGAGTTTGTTTCGCTTTCCATAGACCGCGCCTTGGTTGTTTTGGTGATGGCCGATGGTCAGGTCGAGAACCGTGTTTTCACACCACCCAGTGGCCAAACCCCGTCATCCATGCGCGAGGCCGCCAATTTTCTGAATTCGATCGTACAGGGCCACACGCTGTCAGAGATCGGTCAGGTTGTCGCGACCGAAATAGCCTCTCATAGGTTAGAATTGGATTCACTGGCACAACAAATGGTCACAGATGGCATGGCGATCTGGCAGGATAAGGGCGAGGCGCACGAGAGGTTGATCGTGCGTGGCCAGTCAAATTTGATAGAAGAAACCGCGGCGGCAAGTGATCTGGCCCGTGTGCGAACTTTGTTTGATGATCTTGAGCGCAAGCGCGATCTGGCCCAGTTTCTTGAGTTGGCACAGGAAGGAGAAGGTGTTCGTGTTTTTATTGGCTCAGAGAACAAACTTTTTTCACTTTCCGGTAGCTCTTTGGTGGTTTCACCTTATATGAACTCTGACCGGAAAATTATTGGCGCGGTGGGTGTGATTGGTCCGACACGTCTGAATTATGGACGGATTGTTCCAATTGTAAATTACACCGCGCAATTGGTTGGACGCATGTTGTCTGACCGAAATTGAACTAAGAGGCGAATATGTCCGAACCAAAGGAAACAGGCGTGAATTCCAAAGCATTTCAAAATGATGACTCGTTTGACCCAGCAAACTTCGATGACCAAGACCCATTATCGTTGGATGCCGTTGACGACGAATGGGAGCAGTTAGTTGCAGAACGGGATCAGTTAAAAGATCGTCTTATGCGGTCCCTGGCGGACGCAGAGAATACCCGTAAGCGGCTGGAGCGTGACAGGCGCGACGCGGAAACATATGGCGGCTCGAAGCTCGCCCGCGATATGCTGCCGGTATACGACAACATGCAGCGCGCACTTGAGGCGGTGGACGACAATCAACGCGAGGCGTCTAAGGCGCTTATTGAGGGCATCGAGCTCACATTGCGAGAGTTGCTTAACACTTTTTCCAAGCACAAAATCGAACGCGTTTCACCTGAAATTGGTGAAAAATTTGATCCGCAAGTTCATCAGGCGATGTTTGAAGCACCGGTTCCAGGAATCGATGGAGGCAAAGTTATTCAGATGCTGACAGATGGTTTTGTAATCGGGGACCGCCTGCTGCGACCCGCGCAGGTTGGCGTATCCTCAGCGCCGCCGAAGTCATAAGACCACGACGGAGCAAGCCGTACCTACAGGGCGAAAGGTACGGCTATTCTGTGGCAGCAACAGCTGGTGTTGGCATAATAGCTGCTTTGCCAGCTTCTGCCAGACCTGTGACGTGCAGCGTTTCCATGGCGGCTGTCAGGATTTCCATAAGATTGATAGCAGCCGGCGCGGACGCAACAATAACGGCGTGGTCGCTAGGTGACATTTTTCCGCAGACTATTTCTGCGAAGTAGACACCAATAGTGCGCGCAACTCATAAATCAAATTCAAAGCGTCAATCGGTGAAAGTTCATCCGGTACAATGGTTTCAAGCCGTTCTTCAAGCAGCGAGGCGGTCGGATTTTCCACTTGTTTCATCGGAACAACAGAAAAAAGTGGTAAATCGTCAACTAACGTACGCGCTTTTCCTCCGCCCTCCCGATCATTTTTCTCAAGAGATTTAAGCACCATTCTTGCCCGCTCGACCACTGACTCTGGCAGGCCGGCTAGTTTTGCAACTTGAATTCCATACGATCGATCAGCCGCGCCCTTAATCACTTCGTGTAGGAAAATTACGTCACCTTTCCATTCACGTACCGAAACTGTCGCATTGGAAACTCCCTCAAGGCTTGAAGAGAGTGACGTAAGTTCATGATAATGCGTTGCAAACAACGCTCGACACTTATTCACGCCGTGCAAGTGCTCCAAAGTCGCCCAGGCAATCGAAAGGCCGTCATATGTCGCAGTTCCTCGCCCTATTTCATCCAGAATAACCAGTGATCCAACGTCGGCTTGGTTAAGGATGGCCGCTGTTTCTACCATTTCAACCATGAATGTCGACCGGCCTCGGGCCAAATCATCCGACGCCCCTACGCGGGAAAACAACTGTGTTACCACACCGATTTTGGCAGATGCCGCCGGCACATAGCTCCCCATTTGTGCAAGCAAGGCTATCAATGCATTTTGACGTAAAAACGTTGATTTACCCGCCATGTTCGGGCCGGTCAGTAACCAAATACACGCTGAATCCGCCAAAGCTGGCGTAAGATTACTGTCATTTGCAACAAACGGCGCTCTACTTCCGCGCCTTAATGCGCGTTCGACTACTGGATGGCGGCCTTGCGCAATTTCAAAAGTTTGATCTTCGGACAAAATCGGTCGTGTCCAACCTTCGGCACTAGCCAAATCCGCCAAAGCAGTCGCCAAATCGATTTCAGCCATCGCTTTCGCGGCATGCCCAACTAAATCTGCTAAATCAACAACGGATTGTCGAAGCTCGTCAAAAATACGCTTCTCTATCTCAAGAGCCGACCCGCCTGCGTTCAATATCTTGGTCTCAAGCGCTGAAAGAGCGACGGTCGTAAAGCGAACTGCGTTGGCTGTCGTTTGGCGATGGATAAAAATATCTGAAAATTCCGGGCTAAGCATTCTGTCAGCGTGGCTTGAGGGCGTTTCAATAAAGTACCCCAAAACATTGTTATGTTTAATTTTTAGCACACTAATACCCGTTGTGTCGACGAATTCCCGTTGCATTGCGGCGATAATAGAGCGACCCTCATCACGCAACCCACGCATTTCATCCAGCGCTTTGTCATAACCGGGCGCGATCAGACCGCCATCGCGAACAGCGATAGGCGGCTCTTCAACCAGTGACCGTATGAACAATGACAGGATATCGCCAAAACCTGTCAGATTTTTTATTGCTGATATCAGAACTACAGGTAATTCAGCCCCATCATGACGATCAAAAATAGCCCTTGCCTGAATCAGCCCGTTGCGAACTGCAGCAAGGTCGCGCGGTCCACCACGATCCAGCGCCAAACGGGAAAGCGCCCGATCCATATCAGGAACCGCGCGCAACATACTACGCACTTCGCCAGCCAGAACATGATTTTTCAGATAGAAAGCAATAGCTTCTAAACGATTGTTAATCGTAACCAAATGTGTCGAGGGGCTTGTAAGGCGTCGCTCTAACAGGCGCGCCCCAGCGCCTGTGACCGTTCGATCCACGACAGAAAGCAACGAACCATCACGGCCACCCGACAACGCATGTGTTAACTCCAAGTTTCGGCGTGTCGCTGCATCGATCTGCATGAACCTCTCAGCCAATTCTTTAACCGGCGAACGAAGCAGCGGCAGATTGCCCATCTGTGTCAGCGCAAGGTAATCAACGATCGCAGCCAATGCAGAGATTTCAACTGCCGAAAACTGCCCAAAGCCGTCCAGAGAAGAGACACCAAAAAACGTTTGAAGCTTGTTTAACCCTCCGGCGCTGTCAAAACTTGCCCGCGACAGAGCCGTTAATGCCGCGCCGGACTCTTCAACTACTTCCCGCAATTCTTCTTCGTTTGACGGGCTGACCAACACCTCTCGGGGTGCCAAGCGCGCCAATTGCGGCGACAGTTTCACACGCGAGCAGCTTTGAACGCGAAATTCGCCGGTGGACACATCGACCCAGGCAAAAGCCGCTTCGCCGCGTATTGATGCGTAGGCCCCAAGGAAATTATGCTTTCGGGCGTCCAACAACGCCTCTTCGGTAAGGGTTCCGGGTGTCACCAGTCTTACGACATCGCGGTTTACTATTGACTTAGCGCCGCGTTTTTTTGCCTCGGCGGGATCCTCCAGTTGTTCACAAACAGCGACACGGAAACCTTTCTTAATCAATGATAAAAGATAACCTTCGGCCGAATGAACCGGAACACCGCACATCGAAATATCTTTGCCTAAATGCTTGCCACGTTTTGTCAGCGCGATATCCAACGCTTCTGCGGCCGCCACGGCATCGTCAAAAAACATCTCGTAAAAGTCGCCCATACGATAAAACAGCAATGCGTCCGGATAGCGTCGTTTGATGCCGAGATACTGCACCATCATTGGCGTCGCGGTTGTGTTGGCGATGTCCAATTTAGCCCCCCCAGTTTCAGTGTTGATATCTACATTGCAAGGCTAGACAACAAAAGCAAAAATCAGAGCTGTCGATTGTAGAGATCATCGTGTCTGGATATCAATTGGAGCAATGCACAAAAACCGCGTCGCAATATCGGGCACAAATAGAAATCACGGGTTAGGAAACGCCATGACGATTTTCAATCTAGGATCCATTAACGCAGATCGGTTTTACACCGTTCC
Organism: Alphaproteobacteria bacterium casp-alpha6; assembly: GCA_001510135.1. Classification (GTDB taxonomy): domain Bacteria; phylum Pseudomonadota; class Alphaproteobacteria; order Rhodobacterales; family Rhodobacteraceae; genus LFER01. The sequence goes on along the minus strand of LFER01000053.1, from coordinate 3,744 downwards.
GCATCTGCCAAAGCCTGGTGAAACCCTTGCTGCCACTTCATACAACGTTGGACTAGGAGGAAAGGGCGCAAACCAATCTATAGCGGCCGCAAAAGCTGGCGCTAAAGTTATCCATATGGGCGCAGTTGGACCAGACGGCGATTGGGCGATCGCAATGCTACGCGCCGCTTTGGTGCGCACAGAACATATCATCAAGACATTAATACCGACTGGCCATGCAATCATTAATGTTGATCCGGCAGGCGAAAATGCAATTGTGATATTTTCTTCTGCAAATACAGCGCAAACAGAGCAGGCAATTGATGGCGCATTAACAGGTGCACAAAAAGGTGACTATTGTATATTACAGAATGAAACCAATCTTGTAGAATATGCAGCTAATGTTGCAAAAGCGAAAAGTCTCAAGGTAATTTATTCAGCAGCGCCTTTTAATCTGGCTGCGGTTCGGCAGATGCTGCCATTCATCGACATCTTGGTGTTGAACGAAATTGAATCAGAGCAGCTTGTAAAAGGCTTGGGCGTTTCGATTACTAAACTCCCTGTGAAAGAGGTACTGATTACACGGGGGAGCCGCGGGTCAACATACAGGGCACAAAATGGCACTATCAAAATGCCGGCCTTTAAAGTTGACCCGGTCGATACAACGGGTGCGGGCGATACATTTCTTGGATTCTTTGTCGCTGGTCTTGATTTAGGAAAAAGCATTCAAGAGGCGATGCGTTTCGCCGCCGCGGCTGCGGCAATTCAAGTTACACGTAAAGGCACCGCTGCTGCCATTCCCGATTTGGTTGAGGTCTTAGATTTTTTGGACAGGCGAGCCGAGGAATGAGTAAGGTCAGCCCTTCATTCCGTCCCAGAACGTTTTGACTTTGCTGAAAAAATTTGATCCCTCGGGATTGTTGTTTTTACCCAGAACCTCAAACTCCCGCAGCAATTCCTTTTGTTTTGCACTTAAATTGACCGGCGTTTCGATTGCCAATTCTATGTAAAGATCGCCCTCGGCACCGCCGCGTAGTGCCGGCATACCTTTGCTACGCAACCGCATTTGTTTGCCGTTCTGACTGCCGGCAGGGATCTTCACTCTGCTGCGCCCACCATCGATTGTTGGGGCTTCGATCTCGCCACCCAGTGCGGTTGTTGCGAAGGAAACCGGGATACGGCAGAAAAGGTTCGCGCCTTCCCGTTCAAAGATCGGATGGTCACGTACTTCGATGAAAATATACAAATCACCCGCTGGGCCGCCACGCATTCCAGCGTCACCCTCGCCTGCCAGACGAATCCTTGTTCCGGTCTCTACTCCGGCAGGAATATTAACTGACAACGAGCGTTCTTTTTGCTTACGACCAGCGCCCGCACAGGACTTGCAAGGATTATTTATGATCTGTCCGCGGCCCGAACAGGTTGGACAGGTCCGCTCGACAGTAAAAAATCCTTGTTGCGCACGCACTTTACCCATGCCCGAGCAAGTCGGGCAATTGGAAGGTTCAGCACCACCCTCGGCACCGGTCCCGCGACAGATTTCGCAGGCAACGGAACTTTGAACAGATATCGCCTTTTGTTTGCCGGAAAAGGCCTCTTCGAGGCTAATCTTCAAATTATAACGCAGGTCCGAACCGCGCGCTGCGCGTTGTTTGCCACCGCGGCCGCCGCCCATAAAGTCGCCAAACAGGTCTTCAAAAACATCGGAAAATGCGGACGAAAAATCACCACCGCCACTTCCACGGTTAAACCCTTGTGGGCCACCATGGCCGCCTTCAAATGCCGCATGTCCGAAACGATCATACGCGGCTTTCTTTTCGGCATCTTTCAAAACGTCATAGGCTTCGTTGACTTCTTTGAACTGCGCTTCTGTGTCTGGCTTGTCTTTGTTGCGGTCAGGGTGCAGTTCCATCGCCTTTTTACGATAGGCCTTTTTCAGATCTGATTCAGATGAGCCTTTGGGCACACCCAGAACATCATAAAAATCGCGTTTTGCCATTCGAATTCAACCTACTGTAACGGGATGTCGGCCCAACTAGGGGCCGACATAAGAGTTTCAGAGTAACCGCGAGTAATTAATGACGGCGATCATCGTCGAGGTCTTCAAAGTCGGCATCAACGATGTCTTCGTCAACCGCACTTGGGCCGCCTTCGTCACCATCGTCGTTGTCGGCTTGCGCCTTATAGATCGCCTCGCCCAGTTTCATCGCCGCTTCGGTCAAGTCCTGGCTAAGGGATTTGATCTTGCCAACGCCTTCGCTTTCAAGCGCTTCTTCCAGAACCTTGATTGACAGTTCGATCACTTCAACCGTGCTGGCATCAACCTTGTCGCCATGTTCTTCCAGCGATCTTTTGGTACTATGGATCAAGCTTTCAGCGTGGTTCTTGGCTTCAACCAATGCCCGGCGTTCTTTATCGGCTTCGGCATTTTCTTCAGCGTCCTTCACCATTTTTTCGATGTCGTCATCAGACAACCCGCCGGAGGCCTGGATGGTGATCTTTTGCTCTTTGCCGGTGCCCTTGTCTTTGGCTGAAACCGAAACAATGCCGTTGGCGTCGATGTCAAAGGCGACTTCGATTTGCGGCATACCGCGTGGCGATGGTGGGATGTGTTCAAGATTGAACTGGCCAAGCATCTTGTTGTCGGACGCCATTTCGCGTTCGCCCTGGAAGCACCGAATCGTAACGGCGTTCTGGTTATCCTCGGCGGTCGAAAAGACCTGCGATTTCTTGGTTGGAATTGTGGTGTTGCGATCGATCAAGCGGGTGAACACACCACCAAGGGTTTCGATACCCAAGGAAAGCGGAGTGACATCCAGCAGAACAACGTCTTTGACATCGCCCTGCAGAACGCCAGCCTGAATAGCAGCACCAAGGGCCACAACTTCGTCAGGGTTCACACCTTTGTGCGGCTCTTTACCAAAGAAGGCCGTGACCTCTTCGATAACCTTTGGCATCCGGGACATCCCACCGACCAAAACCACCTCGTCAATATCGCCCTTGGAGATACCGGCATCTTTCAATGCGGCAGCGCAGGGCTTCATTGTCCGTTTGATCAGATCCGCAACCAGACTTTCCAGCTTGGCACGGGTCAGTTTCAGAACCAAGTGCAGCGGCTGGCCACCCTTTGGGTCCATCGAGATAAACGGCTGGTTGATTTCAGTCTGATTGGCCGAGGATAATTCGATCTTGGCCTTTTCAGCAGCCTCTTTCAAACGCTGCAATGCCATCTTGTCTTTCAACAGATCGACACCGGATTCCTTTTTGAATTCGGAAGCCAGATACTCGACAATACGCATGTCGAAATCTTCACCGCCTAGAAAAGTATCGCCATTGGTTGATTTAACTTCAAACAATCCATCGTCGATTTCAAGGATGGAAACGTCAAACGTACCGCCGCCAAGGTCATAAACCACGATGGTTTTGCCACCTTCTTTGTCCAGACCATATGCAAGGGCCGCAGCAGTTGGTTCGTTTATAATGCGCAGAACATCAAGACCAGCAATTCTACCAGCGTCTTTTGTTGCCTGGCGTTGGGCGTCATTAAAGTACGCCGGAACCGTAATCACAGCCTCGGTGACGGTTTCACCAAGATAGGATTCCGCGGTTTCCTTCATTTTGCCAAGGATGAATGCCGAAACTTGCGACGGCGAGTATTTCTCACCACGAGCTTCGACCCACGCATCGCCATTGTTACCTTCAACAATTTTGAACGGTACCATCTTTTTGTCTTTTTCAACCGTTGGGTCGCCATAGCGACGCCCG